>NZ_JBIARJ010000007.1:0-383440 GCF_042889825.1 Streptomyces sp. NPDC002467
AAGCCGTACTCCTGGGCCAGCCGCTCGTGAATGACCGCGGCCTTCATCAGGACCTCGGCCCGGAGCATTGAGTCGATCAGCGGCCCGAACTCGTCAATCACCCTTGCCCGCGACCGTCCGCTCGGCGACCGCCGCGGAGGGGTCGCCGGCCCCGATGCCGAGAGGTACTTGCGGACCGTCTTGCGATCCAGCCCCGTCTCCCTGGAGATCTCCGACAAGCTCATCGCTCCGGACTCCAGCAAGCCACGAAAGCGCCGAAGCTCCAACCAACGCTGCGGATCCAAGACCACTGCCAGCCCCCTCCGCCGCCCGAATAGACCAAGCAGCAGAGTGGCGGGCAGCAGGTCTCACTGCATCAACAACTGTCCCTATTCATCCGTACGAGACTGGGGACGTTCACGTGTACGCCGACACCTGCCGCCATGTGACCGTGGTGAACGTGCTCGTCTCAAGGCCGGCGGCCAGGGTCGCTACTGACGGTGCGGGGTGCCGGTAGCGGGGCTGGGGCCAGCAGCCGACCGGCCCCTTGCGGGGCGGTGCTTCGGGTTCGGCGTCGAGCGGGTGGGCACTCACGTCCGCTCGGACGGCCAGGACGTAGTGGATTCCCCGGTCGTCGAGGCCGGCCCGCAGGTGTGCGTTGGTGCCGTAGGCGGCGTCCGCCACGACGACCGGGGGCCTCATGTCCCACTCCGCGAGTGTGTCGAGCATGTCCAGGGCCAGCCGCCATTTCTCGCGGTGTGTGACCTCGGGCGGGACGCGGGTGGACGTCCGGCGGTCGGCGTCGGTGTCCCACGACCGGGGCAGGAACAGCCGCCACTGCAGCGGACAGGAAGCGGTGTCGGTCGCGGCGTGGACGCTGACGGCGACCTGGCAATTGGCACGTTTGCCCAGGGCCCCGCAGTACTGCGGGGCCACCCCGACCGACATTCTTCCGTCCTTGGGCAGCGACACGTCGTCGATCACCCAGGCCGTCGGGGCGATGAGCGGCAGCATGCGTTCGCAGATCCGACGCTGCACCGGCACCGGATCCCAGGTGGACTGGTTCACGGACTGCTGCAGGTTCTGCTCGTTACCGTCCGGCAGTCGGCCGGCCATCGCCTGGATCGACTTTCGGCGGCCGTCCAGCATCAATCCCCGCAGGTAGCAGTCACACTTGGCCCGTTGGTCCTTCCGCCGCAGAGAACCGAACACGTCAGCCACATACAGCGCCAACTCAGCTCGTACGCGGTCCACTTCACGTGCATCCACACATCCAACATGCCCGCCCACGAACAACCCGAACCGAAGACCTAATGACCTGAGTCAGAGATTCGGTGGCAGTAGGCGGCGACCTTGTCGAGAATCTCGTCGGCTGTTTTCGTCCAGACAAAGGGCCGTGGGTGCTCGTTCCAGTCGGCGAGCCAGGTCCGGATGTCGCGTTCGAGGGCCTGGACGGAGCGGTGGACTCCCCGCTTGAGCTTCTTCTGTGTGAGCTCGGCGAACCACCGCTCCACCAGGTTCAGCCAGGACGCGCTGGTCGGGGTGAAGTGCAGGTGGAAGCGCGGGTGGGCCAGCAGCCACTTCTTGATGTCCGGTGTCTTGTGGGTCGCGTAGTTGTCGAGGATCAGGTGCACCTCGAGGCCTGCGGGGACTGCCTTGTCCACCTTGGTCAGGAACTTTTTGAACTCGGCGGCACGGTGGCGGCGGTGGAGGGACCCGATGACCTTGCCGGTGGCGACCTCGAGGGCGGCGAAGAGAGTGGTCGTGCCGGCCCGGACATAGTCGTGGCTTCGGCGTTCAGGGACGCCGGGCATCATCGGCAGGACGGGCTGGGACCGGTCCAGGGCCTGGATCTGCGACTTCTCGTCCACGCAGAGGACCAGGGCCTTCTCCGGTGGGTCGAGGTAGAGACCGACGACGTCGCGGACCTTGTCGATGAACAGCGGGTCCGTCGGCAGCTTGAATGTCTGCGACTGGTGCGGCGCCAGCGCGAACGCCCGCCAGATTCGCGAGATGCTCGACTGCGACATTCCTGTCGCCGCGGCCATCGACCTGGTCGACCAGTGAGTCGCGTTCTTCGGTGTCTCCTCGAGCGTCTTGACGATGACCCGCTCGACGTCAGCATCGGTGATCTTCCGGGGGACCCCGGGCCGCGGGTCGTCACACAAACCGTCCAGGCCCCGCTCGATGAAGCGCCGCCGCCAGGTGCGGACCGTTTCCGGAGCGATCCGCAGCCTGCGGGACACCTCCATGATCGAGTGGCCATCGGCGCACTCCAGCACGATCCGCGACCGCTGGGCCAAAGCCTGAGCCGTCGTGCGGCGGCGTAACCAGCCCTCCAGCACCACCCTCTGGGCATCAGTAACCGACAACGGCGGAATCTTCGGACCAGGACGACTCATGCCCAACCAACAGTAAATCTCCGACTCAGATCACTAGAGGCAGGCCGAGCGCTGGTCCGAGCGGCGCGCGAGTGCGGACAGCTGGTCCGGGTGGACATCGGTAAACTCGACGCCACCGAGGCAGACCGGCAGGCTGGCGTGGGCAAGGTGATCGACCGCCGAGGCGGCAGGTACTGAGCCACGGACCACCTGGGGACAACAATGTCCCGGAGCCCCAAGAACCCGGGCTGGTCCAACCAACATCCAGGCACGCCGCGTCCTTGCCACCACTCCCTGGTCGTGCATCTGCGCACGACCCTAAACGGTATGTGTACCGACGGCAGCATCGGGCCACCTCGGGCCCTGCCCACCGCCATGGAACTGTCGACCGTCATCACATACCTCGCACGCTGGCTCCCCGCCCACCAAGTCACGTAGTTCCACAACCGAGCCGTCGAATGGGCCACCGTGACCAGCGACGGCCATGCACGCCTACGTCCTGCTTCGCAAAGCCCAGGCCACCAAACACCACGACGCCGCCTGCATGCTCGACCTTGCGTCCACCGCCGCACACGACCCCTGGAGCCTCCCGCCGCGCGCACAGGCCGAAGCACTCCAGCAGGAAGCCCGCGCGCTCGCCCTGACGGGCGCACCCGCCGACACCATCACCCGCACCTCGACCAAGCCCACCACGCCCTTGACCAAGCACAGCCCACCGAACCTGCCAGCTGCTCCGGACCGCTGTGCGCCAGCTGCACCCTCGACCGGCTGATGGCCCAGTCGGCCATCAGCCACCGTGCGGCCAGCCAGCCGGCCCGCGCTGTCGAAATGCTCCAGCAGCACCTCGCCCACGGCGAGTTCGCCGCCCGGGACAGGGCCTTCTTCACCGCGCACCTCTCCGGCACCATCGTCGCCGCGGGCGAACCCGACCAAGCGGCCATCACCGGCCTCACCGCGCTCCGCCTCACGGCCGCCCCCGGCTACGGCCACGCCCTGGGCGAACTACGCCGCACCGCCGCCCAGGTCAAACCCGCGCGCGACGCCCCGTGGTCCGCGAACTCCGTCAAGCCCTCACCACCCTCACCGTCTAAGAGCTCGTAACACGATCATGAGTCGGGTTTGGTGAGGCGTCGCCAGCAGATGAGGCTGCAGGCAAGGGAGACGAACGCGTCGTGGAGTTCGGTGCGGCGTTCCCAGCGGACGGCGAGTCGTTTTGAACTGGTGGAGCAGGGCGAAGGTCTGCTCCACGACGTAGCGGAGCTTGCCCATGCCCTTGATGTTCGGGGCTCCTTTGCGTGAGATGACGGGCAGGATCCGGCGTTTGCGCAGTTCATCGCGGTTGGGGTTGGAGTCGTAGCCCTTGTCTCCGAGCAGAGCCTCGGGACGCCGGCGGGGCCGGCCGGGACGGCCTGACACCGGTGGGATGCCGTCGACCAGGGCGAGGGTCTGGGTGACGTCGTTGACGTTCGCCGCGGTCGTGATGACCTTGAGCGGGGTGCCGCGTCCGTCGCAGATAAGATGGTGTTTGCTGCCTGCCTGCCTGCCGCCGGTCGACCGGCGACGGACCGGTGTCGGCTCCCCCTTTTTCGCCCGGATGTGGGAGCCGTCGACGCAGGCCCTGGACCAGTCGAGGCGGCCGACCGCGTTCAGCTCGGCGAGCAGGATGCGGTGCAGTTGGTCGAAGACTCCGGCCTGCTGCCACCGCTCCAGCTTTCGCCAGCAGGTCTGCCCGGACCCGAAACCCAGCTCAGGCGGTAGGAGTTGCCAGGCGATGTCGTTGCAGAGCACGTACAGGATGCCTTGCAGGCACAGCCGGTCAGCTACTGGCCTCGGCCCTGGTGACCTCGTCGGCCAGGGCGGAAGCAGCGGCTCGATCAGTGCCCACAAGTCGTCGTCCACGATCCACGGCCGAGTACTCACACGATCACGAACGCCGAATCGTCACACCGGTCACGGCTGACCAGAGCATCTCATCAAGATCGTGTTACGAGCTCTAAGCCGCTCTTGCGCATGTTCCCTCCTGGAGTTGGTGGAGCCCTTCGGGTGGTGCGCATTCACGCTGCCTCGCACGGTCCGCCCGGTCTTCAGCACGGAGCGCACGTCTACTTGGCATCCCGTGCACGCAGCCATGCCTCGCTCAGGGGGAAGCCGTAGGCCTTGCGGAAGGCCCGTGTGTCGGCGTACGCATGGACGTGGCCCTGGCAAGATTTCCGTGAAGCTGGGTGTGTCACCGTGCGCCCGTGACGCTCCGTCACGGGTAGTGCCGTCGGAGCAGGGCCATGAGGATGACGCGGTGGCGGAGCAGTGGGACTCCCGCGCGGCCGGCCGTGATCCGTTTCTGGAGCTTCAGGTCGGTGATGCGGCCTTCGTTGACGCCGGAGTTGAACGGGGTGGTGATGCCCTGCACGACGGCGAATTGGTCTTCGCGGATGGCTTTGCCCAGACTGGCCAGGGCCGGGAGGCGGGCGGTGGTGAGTTCGTCGAGCCAGGCTGGCAGAAGGGTTGCGTCGCGGGCGTCGAGCATGGCGGCGAACTGCCGCACCAGATCGTGGGTGCGGTCCAGTTCCGGGCAGTGCTCGAACAGCCGACGCAGGCCCTCGGAGGCGTGCAGGCCACGTCGGGGCGACGTGGTGGTGATCCAGCGGGCGACTTCCCGGGGCGAGGGCGGCCGCTCGCGCGGCGTGTCGATCGGGAGGCCGCGACGCAGCGGCGCGACGGCCATCTTGATCCGCTGGTAGTGGCCACGGTAGCCCTTGGCGAGGAGTTCTTGGTGAAGCACCGTTGCGTTGTGTTCGCCTTCCTCCCAGCGTTGCCGCAGGTACTCCAGGTAGGGGTCGAGACTGGTGGGTCGGCGGGGCCGGGTGGTTCGTGCGCATTCCTGCCAGGTGGCTGCTCGGGCGTACTTGCTCACGGTGCGCCGGTTCAAGCCCAGCTCGCGGGCTGTGGCGTTGAGCGATCGGCCGGTGTCGGTCACGGCGTGCACCGCTTCGAACAGCTGCTTCGCGTGGCGTCGGGCGGGGGTATCGGCCCGGCCGGACGGTCCCACATGCTCGGCCGGTGACGGTGCCGCTTCGGGCTCGGGCACCGCGGCGGGCAGGCAGCCGCGGTGGGCGGCGGCGATGTCCCCGACCCGCTTCGACAGCCCCTGCCACAGATGGAAGCGGTCGCTGACCTGCACCGTTTCCGGGGCACCCGCCGAAATGCCCTGGCGGTAGACCAGCGATCCGTCCCGGCAGACCACCTCGACACCGGGATGCCTCCGCAGCCAGGCGGCCAGCTGCTCTGCGTCGCGCCCGGCCCACAGCTCGATTGGCAACCGGGTCTCGCCGTCCACTAGCAAGGTGCCGTAGACGTCCGCATACAACGCGAAGTCATCCACGCCAAGGACCCGCGGGGTCGCGGCCGCCGGCAGCGGCAAGTGCATCAGGTGGAACAGCACGCTGGTCCGCGACAGCGGCACCTTCAAGATCTGCAGGAGCCGGGCGCCGCCGCGACCAGCGAGCAGCACCCCGGCCATCTCCACCAGGTGCTGCAGCAGCGGACTGCGGCGCCGGGATGGCCCGGTCAGCCCCTCGACCTGCTCGGCGAACGTCCGCCGGCCACGGCCCGGGCCGTCACAGAACAACCGCCGCACCGACAATCCGATCAACACCGGACGTCCACCGACAGCGATATCGGCCAGCGTGCGGCAGTAACGACTGTGCACCCGCGCAGAACCGCGACCGCAGTCCGGACACGCCACCGTCGATTCGCGCGTGCAGGCCGCAACGCGGACCACGCCGTCCGCCACCCACACCCGCTCCACCCGCACCACATCAAGGTGCGGAGACACAATCCCTACGAGGTCATCACACCTGACGACAGTCCCGCCAGCCATGACGGAGCGTCACCGGCGCACGGTGGCACACCCAGCTTCACGGAAATCTTGCCAGGGCCACGTTCACGTGTACGCCGACACCCGGATCTAACCGACCTGCGCACTGCAGTGCATCACGCCGAAAGAGGGATCGTCGGCACGGTGTCCCCGTCCAAGAACGTAACCGTGCAGGGCCCGGGTCACTGGAGCACTTGGAGGATCGTCAGCGTGAGGGTCGCGGCGAGGGTGAGGGTGCCGCCGAAGGCGATCACCGCCCGGCCGATCGCCTGCGAGTGGCGAGCCCCGTCCCGGTGGGCCAGGTGGCCCGCCGCCCAGCCCACGAGCAGCGCGATGACTACGACGTTGGCCGCGGCGAGCAGGGTGATGGCCACCTTGGTCGAATTATTCATGAGTAGTCCCATTTCCTGGTGCTGGGTGCTGACAGGGGGGACACTGCTCTCGAAAGGGTTCGCCGCGGTTCGGCTGAACCCTTCTGAACCGAAGCGGACCGTGTGCCGGGGGGCGACGTGGCTCAGCAGGACGGCTCCGAGACCGCCGACGACACTGCCACGGTGACCGGACGTGACGCACTCGTCCTGCTGCGCCAGTTGCTGGAGCGGGGGCGGGCGACCCACAAGCTGACGAAGACCCAATTGGTGGCCCGGACCGGACTGGGCAAGACCACCGTGATCCAGGCGTTCAGCATGAGCGCCCCGGCTCCCAGCGCGATCACGGTCGCGAAGCTGGCCGACTGTCTCAAGCTGGACCGAGACCGGCTCCTCGAACTGCACGCGAACATCACCGTGACGTCGCAGCCTCCGGTGGCCGCGGTCGCCGACGGCACCGAACCAGCCGGAGCGCCCCACCCTGACAACACCTCACCGGTAGGCGGCGGTGTAGGCATCGGAGACAGTGGGACCGACGAGGCAGCGGCCCGGATTGCCGGCCAGGTCCTCGCCGAGGAGACGGAACATGCCTCCCGATTGCTGGGACCCGGCGGACACCGGATCGACCTGGAGTTCCGGTGCGTCCCCGAGCTGGCCAACAACGCGGCCGGCGCCCAGGAGCGGGGAAACCTGCGTGATGCCCAGACGTTCTACCTGGCGCTCCGGCCAGCCCGTCTGGTGATCACCGGCGAGCCGGGCGCCGGAAAGACCCTGCTGGCCATCCACCTGGTTCTGGCGCTGCTCTCGGACCGGACCCGGTCCCCGGCCGATCCCGTCCCGGTGCGCTTCTCCTTGGCGGGCTGGAGCCCGGGGCTCCCGCTCCAGCGGTGGCTGGCCGAACAGGTGGCCGACCGCTTCGCCGCCGAGGGCATCAGCCGACGCCGGGCCGTTGCCCTGGTAAAGCGCCGCCGGATCCTTCCGGTGCTCGATGGTCTGGACGAGATGGACGCGGCCGACACCCCGCTTGCCCGCAGCCGCGCCTACCAGGTGCTGGAGGAACTCAACTCCTACCAGGACGCACGGGGCAGCGCACCGGTCGTGCTGACCTGTCGCACCGAGCTTTACGAACGGCTGACCCGACATCAGGTGCGGGTGCGGGACGCGGCCCGCGTCCGCATCGAGGCCGTGTCCGCCATCGAGGCGGTGGGCTACCTCACCGACCGCACCGCCTCCCCCCGGCGCTGGCAACCGGTGCTCAGCCACCTGGGGGAATCTGAACCGGGCGTCTTGGGCGCCGTGTTGAACACCCCATGGCGGCTGAATCTGGCAGCCACCGTCTACGAGCAGCGCGATGCTGAACTCGCCTACCGGCGCGACCCGGCCGACCTGCTCGCCTTCACCTCCGCTGAGGAGGCGGGTGATCACTTGCTCGGGCTGTACCTCTCCGCAGCGTCGGCCCTGCATCCCACCGCTCCCGACCGCTACCCGGTCGAGGCCACCCGCCGCTGGCTGGGTGTCCTGGCTGCCGGACCGGCCGCTGGGGCGCCGAGGGCCGGTACGGATCTGTACCTGCACGAGCTCTGGCAGCTCATTCCTCGGCGGGTGCGGATCGCCGAGCTGCTGCTGGTCCTGCTGTGGGTCGCGGTCCTGTGCGGGTGGGTGCGGCTGGCGGAGCCCGAGGAGAGCGACGTATGGACGGTCTACACCGTGCTGCTCGCTGGGCTGCTCGGGCTGCGCGCCTGTAAGCGCCGGGTCGTGCCGCGCGCCGCACAGCTCGGGCGGCTGGGCAGCGTCGCAGGACTGCGGCTTATGGGACGGCGCATGGTCGGAGCGGGCACGGCGGGCTTCCTGATCGGCTTCTTCGTCGCGGTCGCCGAGACCATCGTCACGGGCGTCGTCGACCTGGTGATGCTCTCCCTCGACCCGTTCAAACAGCTGGGGCTCTTGATAGGCGGCACCGCGATCTTCGCGGGCGTGGGTGTTCCGGCGGGAATCCTCTTCGGTGTACTGAGTGCCCTGACAGGTCCGGTCACCTGGGAGCGCACGTCCGCGACGCCGACCCGCTTCGGCCGGTGGGTCCGGGCTGAGAAGTGGCGCAAGCTGACCTACGGCCGTTCGGTAGGTGCGATCGTTGAGCCCCGTGCCGACCCGCACCATGCGATCCGTAACGACCTGCTGGTCGGGTTCGGCCTCATCCCCATGATGGTCCTGGTCGGTGGACTGGTGCTCACCCAGGTGGTCCACATCAGCCTCGACTCCTGGTCGCCGACGTTGGGGCAGGTCGCTGTGGGCCTGGTCCTCGGTCTCCTGCTCGGCTTGTACTTCCTGACCGGGGCGGGCAGGCGCTACCTGGTGTTCCTTCTCTGCGCGCGCGGACAGCTCCCGTGGCGGCTTGGCCGGTTCCTGCGCTGGGCCTACGGAGCGGGCCTGCTCCGGGTGTCAGGATCGGCCTACCAGTTCCGCCACCGGGAGCTTCAGGAGTGGCTCGGTGTGCACGGACCGTGCCAACCCGGCAGCACCGCGACCGACCGAGCCGGTCGCGGGCACATATCGTGACCGGCACCTCGGCAGCGGGGCAGTTGCGAGCCTGCTTCGTACAGGGGGTTCGACGGCCGGCCCTGGGGTTCCAGCACATTGAGGGAAGGGAGCACGGTGTGAGGACGCCAGTGCTGATGCATGTTCGGCTCAGTCGCCCCGGGGCGCTCGCCAAGCTGGTCGACCGGATGCGGGCGGAGCTCCGGGAGCTGGCGACCGCGGTCGTCGACCACCCCCACTGGGCGACCGTTCCGCGTGAAGACCCGGTGAACGCCCGGATGCAGCTCAAGAAGCAGACCCGCTTGGCGGAACCCGATGACGTAACCGAGGCGGCGTAGTCCCGTCACGCCACCTGCCCGTACCGCCGGCACTGGACCAGCTCCTGGTAATCGCCGTTGGCCGGAGCTCACCCTCGCCCACGGCGACAGTTCGGAGTCGGGCGAGACGGCCGAGGTCCGGACCTCGGCGCCCCCTACATCGAGCGCCTGCGCGGCAACCGCCGCATCTCCGCCGCCCTGACAGGCATCACCGCGATCGTCGTCGGCGGCATCGCCAACCTCGCCCTCTACTTCGCCGAGCACGCCCTCTTCGCAGACGTCGACGAGAAGACTTTCGGGCCGATCACCCTCGCCCCTGCTCGCCAAGTTGCGCCCCGCCGCCCTCGCGATCGCCCTGATCGCCGCGCTGATCTTCAAACTCCGGTGGAGCGTGCTGCGCACGCTCGGTATCTGCGTGGCCCTCGGTCTGGGCGCCGCCCTCATGGGTCTGGCTGGTATTTGAGCCGCCGACCGGGGAGAGCGCGGTGTCCGCGCCGCGGCTTAGAGCTCGTAACACGATCTTGATGAGATGCTCTGGTCAGCCGTGACCGGTGTGATGATTCGGCGTTCGTGGTGGTGTGAGTACTCGGCCGTGGATCGTGGACGACGACTTGTGGGCACTGATCGAGCCGCTGCTTCCGCCCTGGCCGACGAGGTCACCAGGGCCAGAGGCCAGTAGCTGACCGGCTGTGCCTGCAAGGCATCCTGTACGTGCTCTGCAACGGCATCGCCTGGCAACTCCTACCGCCTGAGCTGGGTTTCGGGTCCGGGCAGACCTGCTGGCGAAGGCTGGAGCGGTGGCAGCAGGCCGGAGTCTTCGACCAACTGCACCGCATCCTGCTCGCCGAGCTGAACGCGGCCGGCCGCCTCGACTGGTCCAGGGCCTGCGTCGACGGCTCCCACATCCGGGCGAAAAAGGGGGAGCCGACACCGGTCCGTCGCCGGTCGACCGGCGGCAGGCAGGCAGGCAGGCAGGCAGGCAGGCAGGCAGGCAGGCAGGCAGGCAGCAAACACCATCTTGTCTGCGACGGACGCGGCACCCCGCTCAAGTGGCTTTAACGCCTTGTTTCGGCCCCACTTTTCCGGTCTGAGGTGGCGCCATTGGCAGGGATCGGGTGCTGTCGGAACGGCTTGCGGTGGCTCCGGGTTCCGGTCTGTTCTGGCCCCGCTCGTGGGTTCTATCGGTCGAGGAAGCGTGGGTCGGCCGTCTGGATGTAGTGGCTGAGGAGTTCGCGGTTGTGGAAGGCGGAGTGCAGGAGGACGGCCAGGTCCGTGAGGGCCGTGAGGTCGGGGCTTGTGACTACGAAGGTGCCAGCCTCTGATCCGAAGTGGAGCTTGTCGACGTTTTTGGGCATGTGGGAACGAACGAGTGACTCGGCCAGGCCTTCCCAGCCGTGACCGTGGCTTTCGGCGTTGTGTTCCTCGAAGGCTGCGGCGACCTGCTCCATGTCGCCGTCGAACAGATAGAGGCAGTGGGAGCCGTCGGCTTCGCTGTCGTCGTCAAGGTGGAACGGGGCCAGGGCTGATGCGTCGGTCATGCGGTGATGGTAGAGACGGCCGTGTTCCGGGGATGCCGCGGGTGGACGTTCAGGCTGAGCGGGTGTGTGTCCTCTCCAGCTTGGCCTTGGTCTGGGCGAGGCGGTAGGACTCGGTGCCGGTCTCGATGATCGCGCCGTTGAAGGTGAGCCTGTCGACGATGGCCGCGCAAAGGCGAGGGTCGGTGAACGTCTTCGTCCAGCCTCCAAAGGATTCGTTGGAGGCGATGGCGACACTGTTCTTTTCCTCCCTCTCGGTCAGAACCTGGAACAGCATCTCGGCTCCTCGCCGGTCCAGTTCGAGATAGCCCAGTTCGTCGATGCAGAGAAGGTCCACTCGGCCGTAGCGGGCGATCTTTTTCGACAGCTGCTTTTCATCGGCGGCCTCGACTAGCTCGTTGACGAGCTTCGCGGCCAGGGCATACCGAACACGGTGGCCCTCCATAGCGGCGGCAGTTCCCAGGCCGATCAGCAGGTGGGACTTGCCGGTGCCGGAGTCCCCGATCAGGCAGAGGGGCTCGCCCTTCTTGACCCATTCGCAGGTGGCGAGGTTGTTGATCACGGCCGGGACGACGTTGGGGTTGGCGGAGTAGTCGAAATCGGAGAGCCACTTCTGCCGTGGGAAGCCGGCCGCGCGGATCCGGCGTTCCGAGCGCCGCCGGTCGCGGTCCTCGCACTCGGACATCAACAGCTCCGCGAGGAACCCACGGTAGGAGAGCTGTTCGCGTTCGGCCCGAGCGACGAGGTCGGGGAACTGGGCCCGCATCGTGGGCAGCCGCAGGACCCGGCAGGCGGTGTCGATCGCCGCGTCGGCGGCGGGCTCGGTCAGGTAGTGGTTCGGACCGGTCATGGCGCGTCCTTCCTGGACTGGTTCAGAAGCTGGTCCCAGCGTTCGAGAGCGGGCAGGGGCCGCTGGTCTGCGGGGAGACGTGTGGCTCGGTGAGCACTCAGGCTGACCACCTCGCTGGGCTCGGGTCCCGGGAGGGCTGGTGCGGGCCCGGTCACGGCCACGGTGGGAGAGCGGCCGTCGGCTTGGGCTGCTTTTCGGGCCTCCAGGGCCACGACGTCAGCGGTGCAGGCGCCGACCGCCAGGGCCGACCGGATGCCAGCGACCACGTCTCGGTGTTCGAGGTGCCGGTGCAGGAGGAGGACGTGGACCAGTTGTTTGGTGCCTTCGGTGTCGCCTTCGGCGCTCTTCGCCGCGGCCCAGAACGCCTCGTGAGCGGCGGTGAACCTGCCTTCGCGGCGGGCCTGGTCGAGGGCTTCAGAGCCGGCCATCGCGCCGGGCTTGGCCAGCAGTACTTCCAGGAAGTGGTCGAGGACGACTCGCTCGGCGCCTTTGGCGGTGAGCCGGGGGTGCCGGGCGATCTCGGTGCGTCCGTGGAAGACGACCAGGTCGCTGGAGCGGAGCACGACCCGGACGGAGCGGCCGATAAACCGCGCCGGAACGGAATACCGGCAGACCCTGACCGCGATCATCCCGTAGCGGTCGACCCTCGGAGTGAATACGGCACCGGTTTCGAACCCGTCCGTCGGCTGAGGTAAGAGGAGCACCGACTCATGGAGGAAGTCCTGCCCGATGGTGCGGATCCGCATCCCGATGCGCCGTCCTTCCTCCGCCCGCTCGAACTCCGCGAAGGACGCGTTCAGCTCGTCGAGTGAGTCGACCCGTGGAACGGGAGTCAGGTAGTTGCGGCGGAAGTAGCCGACCTGGCCCTCGACCCCGCCCTTCTCATGGGCCCCGCGAAGTCCAGGCTCACAGTAGAAAGGGGTGAAGCCGAATTCTCTGAACTTTGAGATCGGGCCTCGAGAGTGGTGTGAACTCGCGGTTTCGGCTTCGGTCAGGGCAGGTGTTGGCGAGTCTCTGTCCAGGCGAGAAGTTGATCCCGTACTGGGCTGGGTTGCAGGTGGCCGACGAGCCGGTCCAGATGGGCGGTCAGGCTCTTGTGCCGCCGTAGCTCGCCGATCCGCTCAACCTCGAGGTCGCGCCAGTGATCGGCGAGAGCCCGGGCCTCAGCAGGGGCGAGGGCGAGTGCGCCAACAGTGTCGGCCGCCAGCGCCTCGGGGCTCCAGTCGTGATCCTCGTCGTCAGGGCCGAACTGGTCGATCATCCACATCCGGAGCATGAAGTTCTGCTGAGCCCCTCGCGCTCGATCCCACAGACCGTCGCCGTGCAGACGATGGTTGGCCTGCAGCGACAGCTTGGCCCACTGCTGGCGGGCTTCGCGGGGTTCGTCGGCGCGATAGGCATGGCTCTGCGCGACGACACGTACCGCCTCCAGCTCCTGGCCTTGGGCGTCCTCGGCGAACGACTGAAGACGTTCGATCGTCCAGGTGCTGAGGTCCCGGCTTGGGCTTTCGTGATCGGCGTCGGCGTTCAAAAGTCCTCGTTCCTGATGGTGGGCATGCCGAGGTCGACGTCGGCTCCCTGGCGGGGACGCCGGTCGACCTGGGCGAGCTTGTCCTCGGCTCCCGCAAGGCTGACACGCAGGCCTTCAACTTCGCCGAGCCACCCCTCGCGCTCAGCCTCGGCGATTCGGGCGATGAGATTGTCGCGGATCTCGACCAGCCGGTCACGCTGGGCAGGGTCGGGCCAGAGCATTGGGCAGCGCACGCAGGCGTGTTCGTGGATGCACGGAGTGCCGAACGAGCGTCCGCAGGTTCCGGTGGAGACCTTGCGGCGTTCGAAGTGGCCGAGAAACTCAATCCACTCCTCGTCGGTGGGGACGCGGTACTCGTCGCTGGGTCGCATGGCTCGTCTGCGGGCGAGGAAGGCCAGGTGGGCCTGGACTGCTTCGTCCGGATAGACCGCCTTGTAGCCGAGAGTGACGTTGATGTCCTGATGCCCGGCGATGACCTGGGCAATGTGCGGAGGCAGGCCGCTCAGGACGGCGTCGGTGATGAACAGCCTGCGGAAATCGTGCGGAGTGAAGTGCAGAGGGCCGCTGGTGACCGAGTCGGTCAGCCCGGTGTGCGCGAGCGCGGTTGTCAGCAACTTCCGGATGGCGCCGGAGCTGATCGCTCGGTTCTCGCCGCCTCGCTGCCGCTGGAACAGCAGGGGCGAGGGCGGCAGCCAGGTGCGTTCGTAGTGGTCGTAGGCGGGAACCCGAGGGACTTTCCCATTCGTGTCACGGATTCGGCAGATGATCGTGGAGAGCACGTCGGCGAGCTCGGGACTGACGACCAGCAGCCTCTCAATGTCCGTCTTCGACGGGATGATCTGCAGCAGTGGGATGAGCTCGCCGGTGGTCGGCAGCCGGTATTGGATCAGGCTGTGGTGGGAGAGCTCGGTGAGTTCCTCGACGCGGATGCCGGTGGCTCGCAGGACCTCGACGACGGCGAAGGCCCAGAAGGCGTGGTCCTCCTCGCGGCCGAGATCGCGCCGCTGTCCGGTCGCGGGGTCCTCGGCCAGGATCTTGGCAGCGGCCGAGCGGCGTGGGGTGACGCGTACCAGTGTCTGCCCGGCCGCAGTGAACGTCTCTCCCGGTGCCGAGTCGCGGGCGGCCATCAGCAGGGTCGCGGCGTCCTTGCGGCGCCGGTCGACGCTGCGGACCAGGACCGGCAGCACGGGAAGCCGTTCCCGGGTGCGGGCATCCATCCGGGACTTGCGGCGCCGCTTGTCCTTCTTGCGGTTGATCTCTTCGCTGCCCACCGGGCATGGCGTGACCCACCGGGCCCAGCGCGAGGGCTCCTCGACGGCCCAGTGGGCCAGGTCAAGGTAGAAGGCCCGTACCGGGGTGAGGCACTCGCGGTAGTTGATGCGAGGTGCCTGGGCAGTGATTCGTCGGCCGTCGGGGGTGCGGACCGTCTTGTCCACGGTGCGAAGTCGCTGCTTCCAAGCGTCGGCGACCTCGGTCGGCAGGTGGAGGCTGTCGATGCCCGGGTGGTGCCGTTCCAGGTCGGACCAGAACAGCTTCGCGAGGTAATAGGACAGCGCTTCCAGGCTGTTGTAGTCCAGCGCAGGCTGGCGCTCGCGCAGGTAGTCGACGAACAGGTCACGGATGGGACGGCAAGCGACGCCGTAGCGGTCGATCAATTCCTCCGGCGTGCGCTGGCCGGCACTCCTCAGCTCACGCAGCGTCGCCGGAGCCTGGTCTCCGAACACGCCCAGGTCGTGTAGGACCCGATAGAACAAGTGGGTGGCGCCGACCGAGGTGCCCCGCAGTTCGGCCTCGACCTCCAGCAGCTCGAGGACGTCGCCGGGGGTGATATCGGAGATGCCGCCGCCCTTGGCGGCGAGGATCTGGGCGGTGCGGTAGGCGACGCGGGTCGCGGAGGCCGTGGAGACGCTCGGATCCTCGCCGCATCGCTGCCGCAGCCGGGTGAAGCCGACGGTGTCCCGGTACTTCTCCATCGCGCGGGGCAGTGCCCCGCGGCGAAGCGAGGAGGTGACCAGCCACGTCAGTGAGGGGCGGAAAAGGTCGGCGGCGAGGGCGACATTGACCGCCCGGAAGAATGCGTCCTGATGGGAGACGCTGGCGTGGCCTCGATTGGAGAGCCACTGCAGCTGAATTTCACACCAGCTGCCGTTCGCGTGGTCGGCGTCGGCTCCGCTGGCCAGCCACCGGTTCTGCCAGGTGACGCCGGGCTGTTCTTCGAGCCAGTTCAACAGCAGCCCGAGGCCCGCCTTATGACCGCTGTTGTCGCAGCCCACGAGGAACGGCGGGGTGGTCATTCTCGCCCAGACCGCGTCTCGGTCCTGCACCGTGACGGGCCAGGACTCTTCACGCGGTCTTCCCCGCGCGTACGTTCTCTCCGAAGGCAGCGGCGTGACCGCGCGTGGCGCGGCGTCCAGCGCGGTGGCCATCAGCGGGCCGTCCCGAACAGCACGTCCAGCGATTCGGACCGGTAACCGGGCGCGGGGGCGGGCGCTGTGCGAGCTGCGGCCTGCCGCGTTTGTTCGGCGTGATGGATCAGTAGCCGCCGGATCACCTCTTCCTTGCGGGGAGTGAGGTAGATCTGGGTGGTGGTCAACTGGGAATGTCCAAGGACGAATTGGACATCAGTGAGGGGGAGATTCGGGTCCTCGGCCATCTGGTAGGCAGCGGTGTGCCGCAACGCGTGCAGCGTCGCCGAGGTGCCGGCCTTGGCGTTGACCCGCTCGAACATCCGGTGGGCCGCGTGATAGGTCAGTGGCCGGGACGGATTGCGCAGCGTCCACCACAACGGCATCCGCCGCCCCTTCGGGATGAGGTCTTCCATTTCCAGCTGGTAGAGCCGCAGCCAGACGAAAGCATCGGTCGAGGCGGGGAGTTCCTGGACCTCTCCGGTGCCCTTGCGGACCACGCTGATCAGCTGGCGGCCCGGGTCGGCCCCGCCCTGCCACGCGGTCAGAAGTTCGCTGGCGCGGGCCCCGGTGGAGACATAGAAGGCCACCAGGGCCCGGTCCCGGTGCGAGGGCAGCCGCGCGAAGATCTCGTTGAACTCATCGTCCGGGACACTGCGAGGAACCCGCTGCGGCAACCTCGGCCGGTAGAGGCCGACGCGCTCGTTGCGGTGCGGTTCCATCGGGTTCCGGTGAGCGTGCGCTCGTCGTCCCCGCCGTGAGCGATCCAGCGGGAACGGGTTGAGGACCGGGCCGGTGCCAGCATCACGGTGGAAATCGTAGAAGGTTCGCAGGACCGTCTCGCTGTGGGTACGAACCGACGGTGCGTACGGCTTTCCGCCCGGAGCCCACTGGCCGACCGCGTCGGGACGCCGCCAGTGAGGGCGCGACGGCTGCCCTGCGACCTGCAGCCAGCGGGAGAAGTCCCTTGCCTCGATGCGGCTGGCCCGGTCCCACGGCACCTCGACAGCCCAGAGGAAGCGGAACCAGCGCAGTAGATCCATCCCATAGGAACGAGCCGTCGTCGTCGGCCGTCCCGCCGCCTGCAGGTCCCGCAGGAAAGCAGAAGCCCCTTCAACAGGTGCCCCGGGCGCATCGACGATCCGGTAGGGCTCCCACGGATCACCCGTGGTGACCAGCTCGCCGACCAAGGGAACGGACAGGATCGACAGGTCTCTTGATGGTTCCACGGCAAGACCAACGATGTTTCCATCAAAGGGTCACTGACCTGCGGGAACTCCGCCAGTAGTTCAGTCAACGGGTAATGCCGCCGGAACTCCTCCCACCTGGGATGTTCCTCCCGCGACCGGCTCTTGTGGATCACCCGTGAGACCGCCGGAGAGAGGTTGTCGTAGCGGATCTGACCACCCGGAATGCCGCCCAGGGCCCGGAAGGCGTGAACGTGGCCGTCCAAGAACGCTTCCTGCCCGCATGACGTCGTGATGCGGTGGATCGCTTTCCCCGAGTAGGCGAGACGCAGCGCGAACACGAAGCACTTCGTGCGTTCACCGGCCAGGTCCACCCATGCCTCGCCGAAGTCGACCTCGGCGTCCATGCCCGGGCGGTTGTGGCGGATCACGAACCCCGCCGTCGGCGCCGCGCCGGCCGCCTCGGCGATCTCCCGGCGCCGGCGGGAGACGTAGTCCCACACGGTTGAGTAGGCGAGGTCGGCCCCGCACTCCTGATGCAGTCGCGTCAGGATCCGCTGAACGGTGTGCCGCTGCTTCGGCGGCGCCTCCAGATCCCCGAGCAGCCACTCGTCGATCGTCTTCTTCAACGGCTCCAGGCGAGGTGACGACCGCACCGGGGTCTTCCGCGGCTTGGGCACCGGCGATGCCAGAGCCTCGCGTACCAGCCGACGGTGAACGCTGTACTTACGGGCCAACGCCCGCATCGACAGCCCCTCCTGCCACGAGTCACGGCGGATCCGCAGGAACAGCTCTTCCCTCGACAGCTCCATCCGGCATCGCCCCCACACGGTCCACCACGACCGTCCCACCACCCGCTAACCGGTGGGGCCAAATGAGACCGGAACAACCCCCGAACGCTCCCGTACGCCCCCACGCCTGGGGCCAACTCAAGCCGAAAAGTGGAGCCGAATCAGACCGTTAAAGCCACTCAAGGTCATCACGACCGCGGCGAACGTCAACGACGTCACCCAGACCCTCGCCCTGGTCGACGGCATCCCACCGGTGTCAGGCCGTCCCGGCCGGCCCCGCCGGCGTCCCGAGGCTCTGTTCGGAGACAAGGGCTACGACTCCAACCCCAACCGCGATGAACTGCGCAAACGCCGGATCCTGCCCGTCATCTCACGCAAAGGAGCCCCGAACATCAAGGCATGGGCAAGCTCCGCTACGTCGTGGAGCAGACCTTCGCCCTGCTCCACCAGTTCAAAACGACTCGCCGTCCGCTGGGAACGCCGCACCGAACTCCACGACGCGTTCGTCTCCCTTGCCTGCAGCCTCATCTGCTGGCGACGCCTCACCAAACCCGACTCATGATCGTGTTACGAGCTCTAAAGGGGGCGGTGATCCACGAGCGTCTGGTGGCGGAGTACGGATTCACCGGCAACTACCAGCGTGTGAAGATGTACTTGCAGGAGGCCAGGCCGCGGATCGCGGAGGAGCTGGGCATCAGCCCGGGTGAGCTGGCCTGCCACCGCATCCGGGTGAACGCCGTCGCTCCAGCCTTCATCACGGGCCCCATGGTCGAGGCCGACAGCGCGGGCGGCGACTACACCGAGGACGACATCGTGGCCCGTACCCCCCTCGGACGGCTGGGCAGTCCGGGTGAGGTGGCGGCGGCGGTGCTCTTCCTCGCCTCCGACGAGTCGAGCTACATGACGGGCTGGGTGATCCCGTCCGTTCGACCACCCCCGCGCCAACCCAAGATCAGCTTGACTCGTTGACATCGTGAGGTGTCCAAGGAATTGCCTGGCTCGATGGCTCCGGCCGGGCGGCTGTCTTGCCCCGCCGGGGTGTGGTGTTCTGCCGGATTTCCTCGGTTGCGGCCCGGAACGCGGGCGCGGCACGGGCAAAGTAGTCGAAGAGCAGGGCCTGCTGCTCGGGGGTGTAGCTGCCGATCACACCCGCGATATGGCGCCGGGCCGGCCCGACGACGTCCTCGATGCGGTCCAGCGCGTCCGGTACGGGCTCCACGATGACCCGGCGGCGGTCGTGGGGGTCGGCGGCGCGACGGGCGTAGCCGGCCCGTTCGAGGCGGTCGATGAGCCGTGTCGTCGCCCCGGTGGTGAGTCCGGTGCGTGAGGCGAGCTCACCGGAGGACAGGCTCCCCTCCAGGGTGATGAGGCTGAGGGCGTACCACTCCGAGGTGTGCAGGCCTGCCGCCTCCGCGCTGGCCAGGCCCTGGAGGCCCACGGCGTCCAAGTAGCGCCGGAAGACCATGTGCGCGTTGCCGCCGCCGGCTGTTGCCATGTCCGGGATCTCCTCCTACATTCATATCTGCACGCATGCAGATATTGCATTCAGTCAGTATCTGCGTCAGTCTAGCCAATAGGGAGCGGTCCGTCATGGAGTCCAACGCCAACACGAGCAACATCAACGCCACCACCGCCGTCAACGAGGACGTTGCCGCGGTCCAGGCCGTCCTGGCCCAGCTCGCCGGCGCCTGGGAGCGTCACGACGCGGAGGCGTACGGCGCGCTCTTCACCGAGGACGCCACCTACATCACCTACGTCGGCACCTTCTACCAGGGGCGACGCGACATCGTGGAGAGCCACCACACGTTGTTCGCGGGCTTCCTCAAGGGCACCCGGCTGGCCGACGAGATCCTCGGCATCCGCTTCTACGGAACAGGCCTGGCCGTGGTCAACGGCCGCGGTGACACCTACAAGGGCAAGCGCCCGGAGAAGCTCGGCAAAGTCCAGACGTACACGCTCGTCCTCGAGGGCGACGGGCAGTGGCGGATCGCCGCCTTCCAGAACACCCAGCGCCGGCCGGTCATGGAGAAGGTCTCCTTCCTCCTCTCGCCCGGCACGATCCCTGCGACCGAGAGGTGAGAGCGCTGCGCGCGCTGGTACACGCCCCACCTCGCTGGGCTCCACGTAGCCCTCCCGTCCGAGCTTCGGAGTCAGCAGGAGGACCCGGGCCTCCCTCTTCCATCAGGGCGTTCGCACCGACCAGCGCCGCGGTGAGGTCGCTGTCCCCCTCTCGGAACCACAGGACCACCGCGTCGGCGACGTCCTCGTGGTCCTCGCCGACCAGCTCCGCACCCGCCGACACCTCGATCGCCTCACGCAGTTCCCGGTCCACGTCATCGTCATACCCGACCTCCACCACAACCTGCCCGGGCTGGAACCCGAGCCTGGCCGCCAGGTCCGCCTGCGCCCGGTCCGCAGTCGCCGACTGCCCGACGTCCGGCCGGGCGAGGGCCACCGGGACGGCCCGGCCAGCCCGAGCCGGGCGCACCGACGCCCGCGGCCAGGACGCCATCACCGGCAGCAGATGTTCACCACTTCGGGTTCTGGCTCAGCTTCCGTGCAGCAGCAACTCTGAGTGACGGCTGAGCGTCGACGGGCAGTGCTCGAAGTCGCCCGAAAATGAGCCGTGGTCATGGCAGTTGGGCTGACAGTACGGGGCCGTGGAAGAGGTCGTGCTCCGACTGAAGGAGCTGTTGTTCCCATCGATCGCGGACGTCGCGGTGCTGTCGGTGGACGTGAACATCGCGATAGTGCGTGTTGACGCGAAGTGCACCACGAGTGGTGCCGCCTGCCCGGAATGCGGGGCCTGGTCGACTCGCGTTCACAGTTCCTACCTGCGGTTTCCTGCCGACGTGCCCAGCGCCGGGCGAAGGATCGTGCTGCAGCTTCGCGTCCGGCGGTTCCGGTGCGGGACGACCTTGTGTCGGCGTCGGACGTTCGTGGAGCAGATATCCGGCCTGACCCGCAGGCACGGTCAGCGTACGGAACGACTGCGCTCGACCCTCGCGGCACTCGGCCTCGCCCTGGCCGGCCGGGCCGGCGCCCGGCTGGCCCACGTCCTCGGCGTGTCCGTGAGCCGGAGCACTGTCTTGCGCCTGGTCAACGCACTGCCCGAGCCGGAAGTACCGGCGCCGCGGGTGGTCGGCGTCGACGCCACCCGCAAGGGGCGCCACTACGGCACCGTCCTCGTGGACGTCGAAACCCGCCGCCCAATCGATCTTCCCCCAGACCGGGAGGCATCCAGTCTGGCGGCGTGGCTCGCCCAGCGGCCGGGCATCGAGGTGGTCTACCGGGACCGGGCACCGTTTTTCGCCGAGGGCGCCGCCGCCGGAGCGCCGCAAGCGGTCCAGGTCGCGGACAGGTGCCACCTCTGGCACAACCTGAGCGAAGCCGCCGAGCGGAGTGTTGCCCAGCATCGCCGCTGCCTGCACGTTCTGACACCCGCGTCACCTGAACCCCAGCCGGTGACAGTCCCGGCCACGGGCCAGACCGCGTCGCCATGGCCACGCGGACACCGGTTCGCCGACCTGCCCCGCTCCCGGCACGCAGCCGTGCACGCCCTGCTGAAGGCAGGGCACAGCCAACGCTCGATCCAGCGACAACTCGGGATGACCTGGCGGACCGTCAAACAGTTCGCCGACGCCGCGAAGCCGGAGGACCTGTTCACCGGCCAATGGCAGAACCGGCCCTCCCTTCTCGACGATTACAAGCCCTACCTGGACGACCGCTGGAACGAGGGCTGCACCAACGCCTGGAAACTCTGGGAGGAGATCCTGCCGCTCGGCTACAAAGGCAGCTACCAGCGGGTCCGCGCCTACCTGCACGACAAACGCACCTCACCCAGGCCGGTCACCGCACGGCCGCCCTCGCCCCGAACGGTCGCCGGATGGATCCTTCGCCGCCCGGACACCCTCACCGAGTCCGAGCAGATCCAACTCAAGTCCGTCCGGACACACTGCCCCGAACTCGACGCTCTGACCCGCCACGTTCGATCCTTCGCGACCATGCTCACCGAGCGCCAAGGCCAACGACTTCCGGACTGGCTCGACGCCGTCCGGCAGGACGACCTCCCCAGCCTCCACACCCTCGCCGCCGGCATCGACCGAGACCGCGATGCCGTCATCGCCGGCCTCACCCTGCCCTGGAACTCCGGAGTCGTCGAAGGACACGTCAACCGGATCAAGATGCTCAAGCGCCAGATGTTCGGCCGCGCAGGCTTCCACCTTCTTCGCAAACGGGTCCTGCTCGCCCCGTAATCGTCTTGTCAGTGCCTGCTGCGAGGATCCGGGCGACCATACGCAAGGAGAGCAGCATGGGCACCTGGGATACCGGCCCTTTCGACAATGACACAGCCGCAGACTTCGCCAACGCACTCGACGACGCCGAGCCCGAGGCACGCGAAGCCCTGATCCGAGGCGTCCTCGTCCGAACGATCGACGCAACCGGCTATCTCACGGAAGCGGAAGAGGCGGTGGCCGCCGCTGCACTCATCGCGGCGCAATGCCCGGGCGGCGAACCCGTCGACATGTCCTACGGTCCGGAAACACCCATGCCCGTCTTCCCTTCCGACCTTCGGGCACTCGCCGACGAAGCCCTGGCCCGCATCGCCGGCGACGAGGATGGGCTGGCCTCAAACTGGGTCGACCCGGAGGACTGGAAGCAGTGGCGAGCCATACTCACACGCCTTCGCGCCGTGCTTGCCCCGCCACCCCCCTCCATCGCTCTCTTCGATGTCCAGCCGTAACTGAGCGTCACTCAGCACGGAAGTTGTGCCAGAACCAGATTTGGCTCTGGCGCAGCTTCTGTGGTGTAAGGCTCTGTGGGCCAGCGGGCGGCTCCGCGCAAGCCGCTGACCTGCCGGTTCCCTCGCTTGTCAGCTTCGATGTGCCGAGGAGTTGGGATGCACCACGGAAGCAGTTGTGCCAGAGCCCGAGTCGTGACGTCGGTTGAACGTCGTGCCGATCCCGGACGGCGGGCCGAGTCGCCGGCACCGTCCGGGATCGCACGGATGTTGCGTGGGCGGCTCAGGCGGGCTGCGGGACCAGGTGGTCACCGGGGATCCCGGACAGGCCGGGGGTGTAGTAGTCACGGATGGCGTCGGCCCAGGCGGTCACGGTGACCCGGTCGTCGTCGTCCGGTCCGAAGGCGTCGAACAATTGGTTGATGTTCGGCACGTCGAAGCCCCATGCGGTCATCAGGGCGAGGAAGCGGGGCCGTTCGATCAGGCCGTCCTCGTCCGGGTCGCCGAGCTCGGCCAGCGCGTTCGCGAACGTGTCGGCGGCCGGGGCGAACCGCTCGGGGTCGAGTACGGAGGCCTCGAACTCCTGCGGGCTGATCACACCGTCACCGTCGGCGTCCAGTGCCCCCTCCAGCACGTTCCACCAGCCGCGCATGCTGTCGACCAGCGCCTGCCTGGCTTCGAGCCGCGAGTCCGTGGCGACGGCCAGCACCCGGTCGGCGTTCAGCTCGAAGTCCTTGGCTTCGAGCACTCCGTTCCCGTTGGCGTCGAGCAGCTTGAAGATGAGCGCGACGCGCTGAACGGCTTCGTTTCGCACGGTTGTTCTTCTCCTCATAGACCATCGGGGCCAGGACATCCCCGACCCGACCGCGGCCCGCCGTGTCGGAACACCGCGGGCCGGGAACGCAATTCTTGGCGATCTCCGACCGGCCGACCGTTGAGCCGGCGCCTCTTCACACGGGCGGGTGGAATCGTGTGATGAGCGAAGCCGCCGGGCACCCGTGGGGCCGGCCGGGCCTCCTGGTGGTGGCGCCGGTACGCCTGCGCAGCCGTCAGGAGACGGTCGGGGCCCGGCCCCAGCAGGTGGCCATGGCGAAGAACGACTCCCTGGTCAGGGGGTGCGCCAGATACTCGACGGCCTCGTCGAGAACGGCCTCGGGCAGCCCGGCGGCCAGCATCCTGTCCCTGGCCTGTTCCAGCGTCAACGCCAGGAACCGGTCGAAGCCGGCATCAAGGCCCACGACCGGCAGGTGCGTGTCCATGCCGACGTCCCGCAACCCGAGCGCGGTGAACGCCTGGGGATACTGCGCGGCGCAGTGCCTGTCGCTGCCGATCGTCTCGGCGATCATGTGCCAGTAGCCGGTGATCGTGCGTCGGTAGGCCTCGTGCGGGGATGTTTCGCCGCCGACGGCGAGGGCGTCGGAGACGACCAGCAGCCCACCGGGCCTGAGCCAGGAGACCATGCGGCGCAGCACCTCTTCCCGGTCCCGCAGGTGCATCAGCACGAACCGGGCGTGGACGAGGTCGAACCGGCCCGGCTGGAAGGCCGGGTCGGTGATGTCCGCCTCGATGACCGTCGCGCCCCTGTCCGCAAGGTGGCCGAGGAACCGGGCGTCGCGGTCGACGGCGTCACCTGCCCCGGGGATGCTGCGAGGGACGTGAGCCAGCCGCTCAGGGTGCCCGTGCCCGCACCGACGTCCAGGCAGGACCACCGGGCGTCGAGCCCCAGCGCGAGCAGGTTCCGCCGACTCGCCGGATCGAACGCGTCGGCCAGACCGCTCAGCCGATCGGACTCGTTGCTGTGGGAGGCCGCGAAGAGCTTGTCTCCGTACCGTTCGGCCTCGTGCGTCGTGGTGACGACGGGTTCTCCTTCAGGGGGAAATCCTCCTGCGACCTCCTTCGCCGCGGCGGTGAGCCGAAGACCCGGAAGGGACGGCCCAACCAGCGGATCGGCACAGACGCCGACACGACGGAGAAAGTCCCATGAGGACGAAGGGGCGGCGTGTGCCGCCCCTTCGACGTCGGCGCTTCCCGGGTGATGTCCGGTCGACAGGCCGACTGTCCGGTGTTTTCAAGGGGGTGCCAAGGAGCCTACGTACGAGATCCCGAAGGCTCACGGAAAGCATCAGCCCGCCACCCGAACGAGGCAGGATCGACAGAACATTTGACGAAGGGGCCCAGCGGAGAGGGGTGCCGCGGCGCCCTCGGTACGAAGTAGCCCGGAAACCCGGATCGTGACCGTCGATTCACCAGGACCACCCCGCCCCGCACACCGGGCACGTGTGCTCCGGCGCAGCAGGCCGCATCCGTCACCCAAAGCGCGCCACCAGCTCCGGCGCCGGGATCTCCCCCCAACAGAAGTGATCAGCCCAGCTCAACACCGTTTGATCAACTGCCGAACAAGTCAGAGCGGACACCCGCGTCCGCTCTCGGGCATGGCGAAAAGGCGTGAGCCTTCAGGCCACAGGCTCGGTAGCCTGCGTCACATGGACCTCGATGATCTTCCTACGGTGGAGTTCGCGTTCCCCGGGCCACTGCGGGACCAGCCGGTCGCCGCGATCCTGTCCGGCGCCAAGACCACTACCTCCGGGCTGGTGTTGGAATACGAGCGAGAGAACGAGCCATTGCCCAAAGCCGGCCGGCAGTCGGCCGTGGTCGACTCCGACGGGCGGCGGATCGCGGTGATCGAACTGACCGAGGTCCGGGTGATCCGACTTGCCGACGTCGACCTACAGCATGCCCTCGACGAGGGCGAAGGCGACAAGTCGGTGGACGAGTGGCGGGCTGGGCACGAAAGGTTCTGGCACAGCGCGGAGGTGCGCGAGGAACTGGGCGACCCCGATTTCACCGTCAACGACGACACCCAGGTGCTAGCCCAGCGCTTCCGGCTGGTGCACACAGCCTAACGAGCTCCAACAATCATCAGAACCACTGAGAACGATCACCTCATCGCGTCTCAGTGGAACTGATGAGCACAGCTCATCGCAGTTCGACCGACCATCGAACAAGCCAGAACGGACAGCAGCGACTCAGAGACAATCACCCGCGGTGTCGCACCCGGACCCCAAGCATAAGCGCAACCGGCAGATCGTCTGCAACAAAACCATCTGCTAACGTCTCTCTTGTTCCGTCAACTGGCAGGAGAAACCGCATGTTTGCCGCATCCGACCCTGCGCCATCGCCCGCTTCGCCCACTGCCCACGCGCACACCGGCTCGTTCTCGGAGCCATCGCCACAGAGCTGCGGTTGATCGCCTCGACGGCTCCATCGCGCCTCTTCCGCCCCGGCCATCCAGAGCGGTCTGGACTTCACCGCCGCCGCCCCCGGCCGGGTCATCAACCTCTACCTCATCACGCTCGGCAGCCGGCTCCTGCCGTGGCCGGCCGGCCACGTGCCCCGATCAGCCACAGGCACACACTCCCAGACGGCACCGCCGCCTTCGACTCACCGGAGTGGCGGGCGCGTCCACCGGCCAGGTCCGCGGCTGCACGCTCCCCGTCGAAGGGCACCACCACTCCCGCGCGGCGGGCCGCCCGGGAGCCCGACGCCCTGGCCCCCGCCCCCTCGGCCTGCTGACCCGCCCTCCCACACCACTCACCTCACCCCAACCGACGAAAGGCCGATCCCGTGAGCGACCGCACCACCACCGAGACCACCGCCGGCACCACCCAGAACGACGGCCCGGCCCCCCGAGCACTCACCGACCAGGAGCTCTCCCAGCTGTTGAGCCAGCAGCAGTTCGGTGTACTCGCGAGCGTCAGGAGCACCGGCCACCCACACCTGTCAACCGTCCTCTACGACTGGAACGCCGAGGAGCGCGTACTGCGAGTCTCCTCCACCGCCGACCGCCTCAAGGTCCGCCAGTTGCGCCGCGACCCCCATACCTCACTGCACGTGAACGGCCCGGACATCTGGTCGTTCGCCGTAGCGGAAGGTGAAGCAGAGATAGCAGACCCGGCCGACGGGGCGGCCCCCGGCGAGCACCCGCTGCCTGATCGACGCGTGACCATCCTGATCCGGGTCGCCCGCCTGTACGGAACCGCCCTGGACATCCCCACACAAAACTAAAAACCCCCGTGCCTACAGAGTCGGCGCCAACCCCACCCTCGCTTCGGCGGAGCCCTTCACCAGAGATCGGCGTCACGTCTTCAGCAAGACCATCGCCATGCAGCAAACCACCAGGTCACAGGACTCAACGTCCACTGAAAACGCCCTGTCGCTCGACCCGGTCTACGGCGGCGGTGACAACGCGTACGGCTACCCGGGTGACCCGGTCAACGAGTTCGACCTCGACGGCAAGTCCTGGGGTGATGTCTGGACGTGGACCGAGCGCCACAAGTGGGATATCGCGCTGATAGCGGCCACCTTCTTCGTACCGGGCGCCGGAGCGCGGGCCGCCACCGGGTGTGTGGGACGGCCCGCACCGAGGGTCGTGAACTTCGGTCGGGTCAGGTGTGCCGGGCGACCTTGACCGCCGAGACGAGCAGGATCACCGCGAGCGCGGGGATCAGGACCAGGTCCGGGATCACCCCGAGGAGAAGCCCTCCCAGGAGCGCGCCGGTGATCGAACCGGTGGCCATGAGGGCGGCGAAGCGGCGGTTGGCGCCGAGGACGGCGAAGCTGCCGTCGCGGCTGTAGCGGGTGAACGCGACGAGCATGGTGGGCAGGGACACCAGCAGGGACAGGCTCCCGGCGAGTTTGATGTCCGCGCCGAAGAGCAGCACGATCGTGGGGATGAGGAGTTCGCCGCCCGCGACGCCCATGATGGCCGCGACTACGCCGATCCCGAAGCCGGCCACCACTCCGGCCACCACCTGCACCGGGCCCGGCAGATCCGCGGATCCGATGGCGGTGGTGTGGGTGACCACCAGAGCGGCGGCAGCGGCGACCATGAGGGCCGCGAGGACCTTGTAGAGGGTGGCGGAGCGCATCCGCACCGCCCACGAAGCCCCGGCCCACGCGCCGAGCAGGCTGCCGGCCAGCAGGTTCACCGCGATCGTCCAGTGCGCGCCCAGGTCACCGAAGGAGACCGCCGCGAGGCGGGCGGGCAGTGCGGTGACCACGACGACCAGGCTCATCGCCTTGTTCAGGATCACCGCCGACAGGGCCGCGAACCCGAACATGCTGATCAGCAGGGGCAGGCGGAACTCCGCGCCGCCCAGTCCGATGAGGCCGCCTAGGATGCCCACCGTCGCGCCGGCCCCGAACACCAGCGGCGCCGACCGCAGCCGTGCAACGGCGGCCAGATCCTTGTCCGGCTCCACATCGACCACGCCCCTCACCTGTGCCACCAGCCGGCGGCCGAGCGGCCTCTCAGAGTGGTGGGGACATCGTGGCCGACGACCGCTGACACAGCAGCCATCGAGGACAAGGGAAGAGCAGACATGCTCGGCAGTCTGCACAACGCCGACACCCCACAGACAGTGGAGGATCACACCAGGTCCGCACTACGTCACGTGCAATCCATCCGACCGCCACCACCTGGCAAATCACAGCCGACCCTGCGGATACTCACGCGCGTGCAGGTTGGCCCTCACAACCTACCGTCCTCCGGGGTGGTGAGCTTCTCGGCCTTCCGGGCCGCCGCCTCCGCCCGCGCCCGCGCCTTCGCGGCCGCTCCCCCCGCCTCCTTCAAGCGGGCGGGCGCATCCGCGCTCGCCACACGCGCCGCTTCCAGCCGCTCCCCCGCGGCCCGTACGCCGTCCTCGGCCGCCGCCACGTCTGTACCAGCGCGGTCCGCCAGCTCCTGCGCGGCGGCCTGCGCGGCTTTCAGGCGCTCCGCCTCCGCCCGCGTCTCGGCAGCCTCCGCCTGCGCCGCCCTCACGCGTTCTCGGCGCGCCTGCACCGCACGCCCTTCGGCATCCGGTTCCGACGGCGGTACCTGGTCTTTCGCAGGCTCGGCGGGCGGGGCCGCCCGTCGCGGAGGAGCGGCGCCGGGCGCCGGTTCCAGGCCGGTGAAGCCCAACGCGGCGTCCGGGGCTTTCACCAGCCGGCCCGCCTCCCACAGAGCGGCCGTGTCGGCATCGGCGAGGACCGCGTGGAGGATCTGCTCGACCTCGTGCAGCGCCGGCTCACTCACCGCCTGCCCGGCCTCGGCAGCAAGGGAGCGCGCCGTACGGGCGAGGCGCCCGATCACCACGTGCTGGTCATGCGACAGCTTCCGCAACTGCTCGGCATCCAAGGTCCGGTGCGCGGTACGCAGCGCCTCGCCGAGCTGGACGAAACTGTGCGCCTCGTCCGGCCGGCGGCGAGCCAGCAGCCCGGCCGTCCACGCCGCGAGCGTCGGCTTCCGCAGCGCCGCGATCGCGGCGGCAAGCTGCCTGTCCCCGGCCTTGCGGGCCTTGGCCGCGTACTCGTCTCGGGCCACGGTGAACTCCTCCGGCCTCAGCCCGAACAACTCCACCGACAGCGACTCCACATCCATGCCTCGGAGTCTCCCGCCCCCGCCGCAGCCCGGCCGGCACCCCGCACGACACCGCGCGTCGACCCGGTGACAGCGCGCGGCACCCGGCTGGCTTGGCCAGGTACCGCGCTCAGAGGGAGCGTTTCCCGGCTGGCGAAGCTGATCCAGGAGCCAGGAACCGAGCTCCTTGGTGATCAGTGGCTCTCCCGGGTTCGCGGCGCCGGCCTGGGCTCATCGAAGTCTTCGTCGTTCAGCTCGCTGGCGAAGTCGGCGCTGACCAGCTTGAGCTTGAGGGGCCTGACCGGCCAACCCCCAGACGCTTCAGTTCCGCACCTCTCCGCTGGAGGGAGCGGTGCCGTTGTAGGAGACGTAGACCGTGGTGTCGTGATCGATACTGTCCTGCTCCGCCTTCGCGAGAACGTAGCGAGCCGCCAGGGCACCCCTGCCGACACCGCCCACGACCAGGCGCGCGCTGCCCCTCTTATCCCTGACCGCCCAGCTGATCGCCTGCAGAACGGCGTCCGCCTGGTCGGAAAGGTTGGTGACCTTGTCGTTGTAGCCGACCAGGATCAGGTCGTGGCCGCGGGCGTGCAACTCCCCGAGGAACGAGCGCTTGGCGAAGAAATCTGACGGACTGCCGGTCTCGGGCCGCCTTGCGATATCGCCGAGCTCAACAACCGCATCACCCGGCTCGAACAGCTCAACGTCGATCTGACCAGGGCGCTGGAAGAGCGGGAGGCAGAACTCGACGCCGCGCGGGCCACAAACCGGGACTTGACCCGCGCCCTGAATCAGCGCGGATAGCCCGCCCGCGTCCGACACGGGCGAACCTGGGCATGGTCCGCCGGATCCTGTCGGCTGGCGGACCGTGTCCGGGTTCCCAAGCCGGCCTGGCGGTTCAGGCCAGAACTTCGGCTGCCTCCTGCACCTGGTCGCTGAGGGCGGCGAGGTAGCGCTCGGTGTCGAGGGCCGCTGCGCAGCCGGAGCCAGCTGCGGTGATGGCCTGGCGGTAGGTGTGGTCGACGACGTCGCCTGCGGCGAAGACGCCTGGGATGTTCGTGCGGGTCGAAGGCGAGGCGACCTGGATGTAGCCCTCGTCGTCGAAGTCGACCTGGCCGGTGAAGAGTTCGGTGCGGGGGTCGTGTCCGATCGCGATGAACAGGCCGGTGACGTCGAGGTCGCGGAGCTTTCCGGTGAAGGTGTCGCGCAGCACGACGCCGGAGAGCATGCCGTTCGTCTCCTTGATCTCGGCGATTTCGCTGTCGAAGGCGAAGGAGATCTTGTCGTCGGTGAACGCCCGGTTCTGCATGACCTTGGAGGCGCGCAGGGTGGAGCGGCGGTGGACGATGGTGACCGAGCGGGCGAAGCGGGTGAGGAAGGTGGCCTCTTCCATGGCGGTGTCGCCGCCGCCGACCACGACGATGTCGCGGTCGCGGAAGAAGAACCCGTCGCAGGTGGCGCACCAGGACACCCCGCGGCCGGACAGTTCTTCTTCCTTGGGGAGGCCGAGCTTGCGGTAGCCGGAGCCGGTCGCGATGATCACGGACTTCGCGCGGTGGACGGTGCCCTCGGAGTCGGTGACTTCCTTGATGTCGCCGGTGAGGTTCACGGAGACGATGTCGTCGTCGATCATCTCGGCGCCGAACTTCTCAGCCTGGGCCCGCATGTTGACCATGAGCTCCGGGCCGTCGATCCCGTCGGGGAAGCCGGGGAAGTTCTCCACCTCGGTGGTCGTGGTGAGGGAGCCGCCGACGAAGATGGAGCTGCCGAACAGCAGGGGCTTCAGCTGCGCGCGGGCCGTGTAGAGGGCAGCGGTGTATCCGGCGGGGCCGGAGCCGATGATGACGACATCGCGTATGCCGTCATCATTGGTCACGTCGGTCACGGAATCAGCCCTGCTTCTTGGCGTCGATCTCGGTGATCAGGCCCTCGATGAGGCCCTTGATCTCGTCGCGGATGGGGCGGACGGCCTCGACGCCCTGGCCGGCGGGGTCCTCGAGCTGCCAGTCGAGGTAGGTCTTGCCGGGGAAGTACGGGCAGGCATCCCCGCAGCCCATCGTGATGATGTAGTCGGACGCCTGGGCGGCCTCGGGGGTGAGGACCTTCGGCGTCTGGTCGGAGATGTCGATGCCCAGCTCGGCCATCGCGGCCACGGCCGAGGGGTTGATCCGGTCGCCGGGCACGGAGCCGGCGGAGCGGACCTCGACACGGTCACCGGCGAGGTGGCGCAGGAACCCGGCCGCCATCTGGGAACGGCCCGCGTTGTGGATGCAGACGAACAGCACCGATGCGAGCGGGGTGGAGGACATCGTCTCTTCCTTCAATCCAATGACTCAGCCCGGACTGGTATCAGCCCCGAGTGATGTGAGAGTATCAGTACATGATGACGTCAGTCGACACTGATCTGATCCGGGTTCTGGCCGACCCGCTCAGGCTCCAGATCGTGACCCTCCTGGCCAAGGAGACGCTCTGCACCACCCACCTCGTGGAGGAGACGGGCGCCAAGCAGACGAACCTCTCCAACCACCTGAAGGTGCTGCGCGAGGCGGGGGTCGTGGAGACGGAGCCGTGCGGAAGGTTCACGTACTACCGCCTGCGCCCGGAGGTCATCGAAGCCATCGCCAGTCAGTTCGCCGACCTCGCTCAGACCGCGCGCGCCACCGCCGAAGCCAACCTCAAGCGGTCCTGTCCGTAGCCCGTATCGCATTCTTTGCCTCACCTGCCCGAGGAGAACCCGCCTTGACCGCCACCGAGCCCGTCGGCACCGCCCCTGCGGCGGAGACCGCCATAGCCGCCGACGCGCCCCAGCCCGCACCCGGCGCGACCCCGCCCCGTACCCCGCTCGTCGCCCGGGCCGCCGCCGAACTGGTCGGCACCGCCGCGCTCGTGGCGATCGTGGTCGGCTCCGGCATACAGGCCACCGAGCTGACCCAGGACGTGGCGCTGCAGCTCCTGGCCAACTCCACCGCCACTGTGTTCGGGCTCGGTGTGCTGATCGCGCTCCTCGGACCGGTCTCCGGGGCCCACTTCAACCCGGCCGTCACGCTGGCCGAGTGGTGGACCGCCCGCCGCGGCGGCGCAGGAGTCAACGCGCGTGAGCTGGCCGTCTACGTGCCCTCCCAGATCGCCGGCGCGATCGCGGGCGCGATCCTGGCGGACGCGATGTTCGGCGAGGCACTGGTCAAGTGGTCCACCCACGACCGCTCCGCCGGCAACCTGCTCCTCGGTGAAGTGGTGGCCACCGCGGGTCTGGTCATGCTGATCTTCGGCCTGGCCCGCACCGACCGCATCCGCTTCGCCCCCGTGGCCGTCGCCTCGTACATCGGCGCCGCGTACTGGTTCACCTCCTCCACCTCCTTCGCCAACCCGGCCGTCACCATCGGCCGCGCCTTCACGGACACCTTCGCGGGCATCGCCCCCGCCTCGGTCCCCGGTTTCGTCGGCGCGCAGCTGGCGGGTGCGGTGGTGGGCCTGGCCCTGGTGGCGGTCATCTTCATGCGCGGCAAGAGCGAGCAGTCGGCCGCATGACGCGGCACGCGGATGTGGTGGTGGTCGGCGGCGGCCAGGCCGGGCTTGCCGCCGGCTACTACCTGCGCCGGGCGGGCATCGACTTCACCATCCTCGATGCCCAGGCCACCCCGGGCGGGGCCTGGCAGCACGCCTGGGACTCGCTGCACCTGTTCTCCCCTGCTGCCTACTCCTCCCTGCCCGGCCGACTCATGCCGCAGCAGGAGGGCAAGCCGTTCCCGGACGTCGCGCATGTGCTGGAGTACCTCGCCGATTACGAGAAGCGGTACGAACTCCCCGTCCAGCGTGGCGTCCGCGTCGAGGCCGTCCGTGACGAGGCTCCTCTCCTGCGCGTCGAAACGGACTCCGGCGCCTACACGGCCCGCGTCGTGATCAGCGCGACCGGCACCTGGTGGCGCCCCTTCCTCCCGGCCATCCCAGGCCGTGAGCAATTCCAGGGCCGCCAGCACCACACGGTGGAATACCGCAGCCCCTGGGACTACGCGGGACAGCGCGTCATCGTCGTAGGCGGCGGCAATTCCGGCGCCCAGGTCGCCGCCGACCTCGCCCCGCACGCGACCGTCCGCTGGGTCACCCAGCGGCCCGCCCTCTACCTCCCGGACGAGATCGACGGCAGCGCCCTCTTCGAACTCGCCACCCAGCGCGTCCAGTCCGGCGGCCCGCGCATCTCGGACCTCGGCGACATCGTCGCCGTCCCGCCCGTACGGGCCGCCCGCAACGCCGGCCTCATCCCGGACCACCGGATGTTCGACAGCCTGACGGCCGACGGAGCCCACTGGGCCGACGGCAGCACCTGGCCCTGCGACGCAATCATCTGGTGCACGGGCTTCCGCCCCACGCTCTCGCACCTGTCACCGCTGGGCCTGCGCACCGAGGGCGGCCGCATCCCCACCGAGGGGACCCGTGCCGTCGCCGACCCACGCATCCACCTCCTCGGCTACGGCGACTGGACCGGCCCCGCGTCCGCCACCCTCATCGGCGTCGGCCGAACCGCACGCGGAGCCGCTCGCGAGATCGCGGAACTCCTCGGCGCCTGAAACCGCGCAGGGGCGGGAATCATCGCGGTGGACGGGCGAGGACGATGAACGAGAGAGATGACGATGGACCGGCAGGCCGCGTACGCGGACTACGAGCGCGAACGGCAGACCTTCCACGACCTGCTCGACAACGCCACGAAAGCCGACCTCGCCCGCCCCACCCGCGGCACCAAGTGGACCAACGAGCAGCTCCTGTGGCACATGCTCTTCGGTTACATGATCGCCCGCGTGCTGCTGGTCGTCGCCCGGGTCTTCTCGCGGCTCCCCCGCAGCGCCGGCAAGGCCTTCGCCAGTGCGCTGAACGCCGCGACCGGGCCGTTCGACTGGGTCAACTACGTCGGCCCGTGCGGGGCCGTGAAGGTCTTCGGGCCACGCCGCACGGCCGCCGCGTTCGACCTGGTCATCGACTCCCTGCACCGCCAGCTCGCAGCGGAATCGGATGCCGCCCTGGCCCGCGGCATGCACTTCCCCGTCCGCTGGGACCCGTTCTTCCAGGACGTCATGACCCTTGCCGACATCTACCGCTACCCGACACAGCACTTCGACTTCCACCGCCGCCAGCTCACCCTGGACGGCGGGCTCAGCTGATCAGCGGGCTGCGACGCTCGAGCAGGACGACGTCGCGCCACACGCCGTCGTGGCGGCCGATGCGCTCGCGGGTGCCGATGACTCGGAAGCCGGCCCGTTCGTGGACGGCAAGGCTGGCAGCATTCTCGGGAAAGATGCCGGACTGGATCGTCCAGATGCCGGCCGCCTCGGTGGAGGCGGTCAGCGCACCCAGAAGCGCCTTGGCGACGCCTTGTCCGCGGGCGGCGGGGTGCACGTAGACGGAGTGCTCGACCACGCCCGCGTACGCACACCGGTCCGAAGCCGCGCTCGCCGCGACCCAGCCCAGCACCCGGCCGTCGTCATCGAGGGCGGCGAAGCGGTGGCCGGGCAGCTTGGCCTTGTCGAACACGGCCCATTCCGGGGCCTGCGTCTCGAAGGTCGCATTGCCCTCGTCGATCCCCGCCTGGTAAATGCCCAGCACCTGCTCGGCGTGCTCCGGAAGGAGTTCCTCGATCCGCACGCCGGTCACGCCGCCTTCGCGGCGCCGGCCAGCAGCGCGCCCATGGCGGCGAGTACGGACGGCTCGACCCGGTAGTACACCCAGGTCCCCCGGCGCTCGGAGGACAGCAGCCCGGCCTCCTTCAGCTTCTTCAGGTGGTGGGAGACGGTCGGCTGGGAGACGCCGACATCGGAGATGTCACACACGCACGCCTCCCCGCCCTCGTGGGAGGCGACCGCGGAGAACAGCCGCAGGCGCACGGGATCACCGAGAGCCTTGAACATCTTCGCCGCGACCTCGGCCTCCTCGGCCGACATGGGGCGCTCGTTCAGCGGTGGGCAGCAGGCCGCGACGACGTCGGGCTCCAGCAACGGCAGAACCTTCACATTCGACATGCGTCTATGTTGACACACATCGAACCAAGGCGGCAGGGGGTCAGTTGCGGGCCAGGTGGGCGGCCATACGGCGGGCCGCCCGGGCGGCATCCCGGCCGACTCCACGCAGCGTGTTCGAGGACAGGCTGCGCCGCCACTCCAGCCCGACGAAGGCCAGGCCCGGATGAACGGAGGAGGCTCCGTCGCAGTGGCGGGGGTGTCCGGTCGGGTCGAGGGCGCCGTCGAGTCCGGCCAGGTAGGGCAGGTGGGGGCGGTAGCCGGTGGCCAGGATCAGCGCGTCCAGCCGCTCGGTTTCGCCGTCGGCCCAGGTGATCCGGTCTCCGTCGAGGCAGGTGAACATGGGGCGCCGGTCGGGGGCGCCTGCGGTGAAGGCGGCGCGGTACCGGCCGTCGTCCAGGACCGGCTGGGCGGGCGACCTCTTCAGCAGCCGGCGGAGCGGGGCGGCGTCCAGGCCGGTACGGGTGAGCCAGAAGTGCAGGTCCTTGCCCAGCAGGTGCTGCCGGGCGAACTTCACCGGCGCGCGCGTGGCCAGCGTGGTCCGGCTATCGCGGGCGAGCTCGGCGGCGATCTGCACCGCAGAGCTCCCTGCCCCGACCACCACGACGCGCTGCCCGGCGAACGGGGCCGGGCTGCGGTAGTCGGCCGCGTGCAGGACCCGCCCGGCGAAGGTCTCACGGCCCGGAAGGTGCGGGATGTGGGGGCGGCCGAATCTGCCCGAGGCGGCGACCACCGCCCGCGCCGACAGGTGCCCGCCGCTTTCCAGCTCGACGGTGAACCCGCTGCCGTCGGGCCGGACCGCGGTCACTCGCTGTCCGGTGCGGATGTCGGCCTGCAGGCGGGCGGCGTAGGCCGACAGGTAGGCGACGACCTCGTCCCGGTGCGGGTAGCGGTCCGGATCCCCACCGAACGGCATACCGGGCAGTGCACTGAACCGGGCCGGGGAAAACAGGGTCAGGCTGTCGTAGTAGCGCGGCCATGACCCGGCCGCCCGGTCCGACGCCTCCAGCACCACCGGCTTCAGCCCCGCCCTGACCAGCTCATGCGCGGACGCCAGCCCCGACTGCCCGCCTCCGATGACGACGGCTTCCACGTGCTCCACGGCAACTCCCGAGAAATAGATGAATGTCTATGTTGACGTCTATCGATACAGGTGCCATGCTGATCACACAAGCCATAGACAAACTTCGAAACACGAGGGAGTCGTCATGAACGAGCCGGTCACCCCCACCAGCCCCAACCGCGCCGAGACGGCGGGCACCTGTTGCGGCCCCGCCCCCGCACAGCCCGCCGCCGAGGCGGCTCCCACCCAGTCCGCACCGTGCTGCGGCACCAGCGAAAGCGCGGAAGCCGCCCGAGCCTGCTGCGACCCCCAGGCCAAGCGCGAAGCCGTCACCGCCGGCACCGGCTGCTGCTGACCACCTGACGTCCCCACCCACCCCGCTGCCTGCTTCAAGACCCGGAGACCCGTCATGAGCGAGACCACCACCGAGCTGCCCGTCGTCGTCATCGGGGCCGGCCCCGCCGGACTCGCGGCCGCCGCCCACCTCGTCGACCGCGGCCTGGAACCCCTCGTCCTCGAAGCCGGACCCGTCGCCGGATCCACCGTCCGCGAGTGGGCCCACGTACGGCTGTTCTCCCGTTGGGGCGAGGTCGTAGACCCGGCCGCCGAGAAGCTCCTGGCCCCGACCGGCTGGGTCAAGCCCGCCGAGGACACCTACCCCTCCGGCGGGGACTGGGCCGAGCGGTACCTCCAGCCCCTGGCCGACGTCCTCGGGGAGCAGGTGCGCTACGGAGCGCGCGTCACCGGCGTCTCCCGCACGGGGCGCGACCGCATCGTCGACGCCGACCGCGAGGCCCAGCCCTTCGTCGTCCACTACGAGAACGCCGACGGCCGCGAGCAGCGGGTCTTCGCCCGCGCGGTCATCGACGCCTCCGGTACCTGGTCAACCCCGAGCCCCGCCGGCGGCAGCGGACTCGCCGCCCTCGGCGAGAAGGCCGCCGCCGACCGGATCACCTACCGCGTCCCGGACCTCAAGGACCCGGCGATCCGCACCCGCTACGCCGGGAAGCGCACCGCGGTCATCGGCTCCGGAGCCTCCGCCTTCACCGCCCTCGCCTACCTCGCCGATCTCGCCAAGGCCGACGACGGCCAGGGCACGCACGCCACATGGATCCTGCGCCGCGGGATCTCCGGCTCGACCTTCGGCGGCGGCGAGGCCGACCAACTGCCCGCCCGCGGAGCCCTCGGTCTCGCCGCGAAGGCGGCCGTCGACGGCGGCTACGCGGACGCGGTCACCGGCTTCCGCACGGACGCGGTCGAGCGCGACGGTGACGGCCGGCTGGTCCTCGTCGGGGAGGACGGCCGCCGCCTGGACCCGGTCGACGAGGTCATCGTCCTCACCGGTTTCCGTCCCGACCTCACCTTCCTGAACGAGCTCCGTCTCGGTCTCGACGAGCGCCTCCAGGCGCCGGTCGAGCTGGCTCCGCTGATCGACCCGAACCAGCACTCCTGCGGCACCGTCTACCCCCACGGCGTGAACGAGCTCTCCCACCCGGAGAAGGACGTCTACCTCGTCGGCATGAAGTCCTACGGCCGCGCCCCCACCTTCCTCGCCATGACCGGCTACGAGCAGGTCCGATCCATCGCCGCCCACCTCGCCGGCGACCACGAAGCTGCCGAGCGCGTCGAACTCACCCTCCCCGAGACCGGGGTGTGCGGCGGCGCCGGTCTCTTCGACGAGCCCGCAGCCGCGGAGGAGACCGGCGGCGGGTGCTGCGCGGCCCCGGCCACCCTCACCATCGGCGCCCCCCTCTCCTCCGGCGGCTGCTGAACGTGCCCAACACCAAGGCCAGCGTGGCCGCGACCGGGACGGGGGTCCGGTCGCGGCCACGCGCCGTCCTGCCCGCCCTCTGCGCCACGCAGATCACCGGCTGGGGCATCGTCTACTACGCCTTCATCGTCCTCAACCCGGCCATCACCGCCGACACCGGCTGGAGCACGGGCGCGACCACCGCGGCGTTCTCCGCCGCCCTCGTCGTCTCCGCCATAGCGGGGATCTACGTCGGCCGCGTCCTGGACCACCGCGGGCCCCGCACCGTCATGACGGCCGGCTCCGTCCTGGGTTCGCTGAGCCTGCTGGTGATCGCCGCAGCCCCCAACCCGGCCGTCTTCTTCGCCGGATGGCTGCTCGCCGGAGCGGCGATGGCCGCCATCCTCTACCAGCCCGCCTTCGCCGCCCTCACCCGCTGGTGGGCCCCCGACCACGTCCGCGCCCTCACCATCGTCACCCTCGCCGGCGGACTCGCCTCCACCGTCTTCGCACCCCTGACCGCGATCCTCGCCGACCACATGTCCTGGCGCGCCACCTACGTAGTCCTCGCAGGCATCCTCGCGGCCCTGACCATCCCGGCGCACGCGATCGCGCTGAAGGCTCCCTGGCCGCCGGCTCCGCCGAGCCCGCCGCACGTCACCAGTGGCCACGAGGGTGTGGTGCGCAGCCGGGCGTTCCGGATGCTGGCCGTCACCTTCACCCTGTCCGCGTTCGCGATGTACGCCGTCGTCATCGGCCTCGTCCCCCTCCTGATCGAACGCGGCTACACCACCACCCAGGCCGCATGGGCCCTTGGCCTCGGCGGGGCGGGGCAGACCCTCGGCCGCACCTTGTACGCGACTCTCGCCCGCCGCCTGGGCGTGACCGCCCGCACCGTGACCCTGATCACACTCGGCGCCCTGACCACCGCAGCCCTCGCCGCCGTGGCCGGCCCCTACGCCCTGCTCGTCGCCGTGTCCGTCCTCGCCGGGGTGATCCGCGGCAACCTCACCCTCCTCCAGGCCACCGCCGTCACCGACCGCTGGGGCACCACCCACTACGGCCGACTCTCCGGCCTCCTCGGCGCACCAGCCCACGCGGCCGCCGCCCTCGCCCCCTTCGCTGGCGCAGTCCTGGCCGGACCCCTCGGCGGCTACCCCGCACTGTTCGCACTGCTCGCCGTCCTGTCAGCGGCAGCCGCCGTCATAGCCCTCGGCGCACGCCCGCAACCGGCCTGAGGAGCGACTCACCCGAACCGGCGATAGCGCCACACCTGTTGCAACGCCTACCGTGAGTGCTTCGCGGGCTGAGCTGCACAGACTTTCCGTCCACCACCTCGCGCCACACCTGCTCCCCCAGAGAAGCAAGGTCTACAGCCTCCTGGAACAGGCCCTGGCCAAGGCCGGGAAGGCGGGCATCGCCACCTTCGTGATGCGCCAGCACGAGTACCTCGTCGCCCTCAAAGCCGAGAACGGCCTCCTGACCCTGCACACGCTGCACTGGGCGGACGAGATCAGAGACCCCCCAACGCCGAGATCGACACCCTTCCCGGCAGGGCGAAGGCCACGGCCAAGGAGCTGAAGATGGCCGAGCAGCTCATCGGCGCCATGAGCATGAGCTGGGACCCGGACGAGTTCCACGACACATTCCAGGAGAAGGTGGCCGCCCTCATCGAGGCCAAGAAGGCCGGCGAAACCGTGGAAAAGGCCGAACCCGCCGCCGAGCCGACCGGCGTCGTCGATCTCATGGAGGCCCTGCGGGGCAGCGTCGACGCGCCGGCAGCCCGAAGGCCACGGGCGGCAAGGCTTCCGCTTCCTCAAAGGCGGCCGCGAAGAAGCCGCCAGCCGAGAAGCGGATCCGCTCGACACCCAAGGAAGGCCTGAGCGGGCTGTCGAAGGCCGACCTCTACAAGAAGGCCGCCGCTGCCAACCTCCCCGGCCGGTCAACCATGTCCCGAGAGGATCTCGTGAAGGCCATGTCCTGAGAAGGGGGCCGCGGCGGCAACCAGGCGGCCGATCCACCGAGAGCTGGCCGATGGGCGGTCGCCTGTACCGCTTTCGGTGGATCCCGGGGTGCCAACGCCTGAGCCCGGGCAGTCTGGAGGTCGCGGACCGGCCAGTGGACCGGCCCGATCGGGCGTCGGGGAGGGGTGGATTGTGGTCGACAGGGTGCTGGAGGCGTTGGGTGCCGCGCACGAGGGATCGGTGGGGGTGCTGCTGGACGACGGCAGCGAGCCGGGGCCGGTGTACTTCGACGTGGGCAGCGGTTCGCGCATGCCGTCGTCGACCGAGTGCCACTGCTACGACGGCCGGCACGGCCCACCCCGGGCGGCGCTCCTGCGGGGCGGCTGCTCCTGCGGCTGGCGGGGCGCGGCCGAGTACCCGCTCGACTGGAGCACCCTCCCTGGCGACCAGCCGCTGTATGAGGCGGATGTCGACCTGTCGGGGCCGGTTGTGGACTACGAGGCACACGTGTCATTGATCCGGGATGCGGCAGTACCGCTCCCCCGCGGAGCTCACCGGTCTTCTCAACAACCTCGTCCGCGTCCTTGATGGCTTGGCCGTCGAGGAGCCGCTGGTCGCACTGAAAGCCCTCGCTGACCTGCGGTACGTCATCGCCCAGACTGGCCAGTACGCCGTGTACGAACTCGCCGCCCTGGAGGTGCCGCTCAAGGAGGTGGCGTCCGCGCTCGGTACGAGCGAGGCCGCGGCCCGCAGCTACCTCAACGACTACCGCCACTCCTGACCCCGGCCCGCCCGGCGTCGCTCACACCTCATCCGACGCAGACCCGGACCGGAAAGCGACGGGTACGCGCAGGCCGAGGGCGACAGCCGCGCGTCGGCACCCCGCGCGAACGGCAGCCAGCTCTGCCCTCACATCCGCCCCCGGCCGCTCACCGGCGGCCGCCAGGGCCCTGGCGGCCGCCGTGTGCAGCTCGGTCCGCGCGGTCGCGCCGTCGCCAGGCAGCACGGTGACCTCGGCGGCGTCCGCAACCGTGCCGACCAGTTGCGCCACCTCTGCCGGCCCAGACACTGACCGGTGAACATGAACGCCGAGCAGCCGGGGTGCCCACTTTGAGCTCGTAACAAGATCTTGATGAGATGTTCTGGTCAGCCGTGACCGGTGTGACGATTCGGCCGTTCGTGATCGTGTGAGTACTCGGCCGTGGATCGTGGACGACGACTTGTGGGCGTTGATCGAGCCGCTGCTGCCGCCTTGGCCGACGAGGTCGCCAGGGCCGCGGCCGGTGGCCGACCGATTGTGTCTGCAGGGCATCCTGTACGTCCTCTGCAACGACATAGCCTGGCAACTCCTGCCCCCTGAGCTGGGGTTCGGCTCGGGGCAGACCTGCTGGCGAAGGCTGGAGCGGTGGCAGCAGGCCGGAGTCTTCTGCCAGCTGCACCGGATCCTGCTCGCCGAGCTGAACGCAGCCGGCCGCCTCGACTGGTCCAGGGCCTGCGTGGACGGCTCCCACATCCGCGCGAAAAAGGGGGCGCCGACACCGGTCCGTCGCCGGTCGACCGGCGGAAAACGGGCAGCAAACACCGTTTGATCTGTGACGGACGCGGCACCCCGCTGAGAGTCATCACGACCGCGGCGAACGTCAACGACGTCACCCAGACCCTCGCCCTGGTCGACGGCATCCCACCGGTGGCAGGCCGTCCCGGCCGGCCCCGCAGACGCCCCGAGGCCCTGCTCGGCGACAAGGGATACGACTCAAACCCCAACCGCGATGAGCTGCGTAAACGCCGGATCCTGCCGGTCATCTCCCGCAAAGGCGCCCCGAACATCAAGGGCATGGGCAAGCTCCGCTACGTCGTCGAGCAGACCTTCGCCCTGCTCCACCAGTTCAGACGACTCGCCGTCCGCTGGGAACGCCGCACCGAACTCCACGACGCCTTCGTCACCCTGGCCTGCAGCCTCATCCGCTGGAGACGCCTCAACAAGACCGACTCATGATCGTGTTACGAGCTCATAGGACCGGGAGTCGACCACGACCCACCGGACGGTTCCTGTTGCCGGGGAGACGGCCCGTTCTCCCGCATAGATGCGCTCCACCTGCCGAATGTAACCACCACTCCCCCGCCCTCACCCAGGGATCGTCACGCGACCATTCCCGCAGGTGACAACCAGAACAAACATCCCTCGTACTCCAACCACCCCTAGATAAATGGGCTCAGGGCGCATGATGTCTTCAACACCGAACGTCAGGACTGGCGGAGGGGCGTCGAGGCGGCCCTCCGGTACCGGGAACGCGAGGGCGACCTCCAGGTCCCCTACGACCACACCGAAGGCCCGTACCCGCTCGGGCGGTGGCTCTCCGACCAGCGCCGCACCTTCCGCGCCGGACAGATGACCGGCGAACGGGCCGCCGAGCTCGAGGAGCTCGGGATCGTGTGGGACACCGCCGACGCCGCCTTCGAGACCAACCTCGCCGCCGCCCGCGCCTACCACCGGCTCCACGGCACCCTCGCCGCCGCACGAGGCGCCGCCATCCTCGACATCCAAGTCGGGCAGTGGCTCACCAACGTCCGCAGACCCGGCGGACTCGGGAAAGACGCGGTACGCGCCGCACGGCGAGCGGCAGCGCTGGCCGCAATCGACGAGGACTGGAACCCCGCGGCGCGCGGGTGGACGGTCGACTGGCAGCGCCACTACACCTACCTCACCCAGCTCCTGGCCGAAGGCACCCGCCTGAAAGCCATCACCGCCGGAGTGACCCGGCACGGCGAAGACATCGGCCGTTGGCTCGCCACCCAACAGCGGGACTGGGCCCGGCTGAACGCCGAGCAGCAAGCCCGGCTCGGTGCCCTCGGCATCACCCCGGCACGGGTCGTACGGGCCCGCCAGACGCCCATCAAGACGAGCGCGACCTTCACGTCCGTGCGAGGCGCGGAAGCCTTCCAGACCGGCCTTCAAGCCCTGACGCAGTACCTGGAACGGGAAGGCGGCGGTGTACCGGGACGGTCTCACATCGAGCACCACCCCGACGGAAGCGAGCACCGCACGGGGGTGTGGCTCGCCAACCAGAAAGCCCGCCGCGACCGACTCGACCACGCCCAGCTCCAAGCCCTCGCCGAGCTGGGCGTGGACTGGGCCCGGTAGAGGTCAGGCTGATACCCGCCCGTACGCGGTCCCTCACACGGCTGGACATCCCAGAGCATCCTCGGGCGCGATCCGTCGTTGTGCCGGTATGAAGACGATCACTTCCACCGCCCTTGCCTGCGCCGCGCTCCTCATCGCCACCGTCCCGGCCGCAGCAGAAGGGATCGGCTCGGACACCACCGGCATCGACCAGGCCAGGCGCGTGGTCGACAATGGCAATGGCGGCGCCTGGGGCAGCGGCAACCACAACTTCAGCGGAAACGAGCCGGAAGCCAACCTCCTGGACCAGCTGCTCGCCCCCACCGACTAACGATCCACGGCAAACCAGCAAGAATCAGACGAGCCGGGGACGAGCCGCCGGATGCTTTGTACGGTCCCGGTCACGGGCAGGCTCCATGACCGCCGCCCGCTTCCGGGGCGGCATGACCCTGGGCCTCTTCCGAGAGACCCCGTGCAGGGACGCCTGCGACCCCTCAGCCAGCCGACTTCTCCACGCCGAACGCGTAGTAAGCATTGTTCGTGAACGCGTCATACGGCCCCAGCGCTCCGGTGCTGCGCAGCACGAAGTCCCCACTCTGGCCGTTCCACGACCGGACATAGGCACTCTCCACGACCTGCTCCTTGAGCATCGCAATCAGCAGGCTGATGTTGGTGTTGTCCGCATCCACGGCGTCATAACCATTGCGCCCCGCGATCGACGCCGGGGTCTCGTCGGCCTCGGAACCCGTGAGAAGCACAATCTCAGTCACTGATAACCCTTCTGATCAAAGTGAAGGCACGCGGATGCCACCGGCTCGAGCCACTGCGCACCGAGCCCATACGACACCGCAATCCTCGACATCCAGAACCCACGACACAGGGCTGGACCGTGGACCGGCAGCAGCCCTACGCCCATGAACCGCCAACCAGAAGCAGCGCCGCGACCGTCTCGACCGGGCGCAGCTCGGCGTGCTCGCCGAGCTGGGCGTGGAGTGGGCCGAGCAGCGGTCCGGCCGGCGGCGGAGCGGCCGCGGCCGGTACACCGCGCCCCGGTACAGGGTGACCACGCCGGCCATGCCGCCCAGGAACGTCAACACGAAGTCCAACTCCACCAGACCGAGATGGCCCGCCCGCCAGCCCGCCGCGAGCAGCGCGCCGGCCAGCAGCAGGCCCTCGACGGCGATCAGGTCCCGGCCGGGCCTGGCGCTCGGGAGCTTTACAGCCGTAAAACTCCCGAGCGCCAGGCCGCCCGCCCACGCACCGATACCCCGCCGCCCGGGGGCCGTGGCCGTCACCGGCCCCGTCCCCGGCCCGAGGTCTGAGCGGCCGCCTGCCGGTGCGCGGGCACCGCAGGCGCGGCCCGGCCGGGGGCCGCGCCGGTGGGGGTGGTGGTGGAACGGGAGCGGGCAGCGGAGGCGGAGACGCGGGGACCGTCGGGAACCGGAGCGCCGGGCGGGGCGGTCAGGCGCGCAACGTGGCACCGACCATGCGCCCCGCGAGTCCACCGGGCGAACCACCCTGCTGCCAGGCAGTGCTCTCCCCAAGCCCGGCCTGCAGGCGGTCGCGCAGTCCCTGCTCTCCCTCCGGACCGCGAGCGACACCGGCCATGCGGGCCGCGAGCAGCGGCCAGGCCTCGGTACTGACCAAGAGGGCGGTCTCCCACTCGGAGCCGATGCAGTCCCGCACAAGGGACACCAGCCGGCTGTTCGCCGCCGTTCCAACGCCAAGCTGTCCAAGGACCGCGGGCCGGTCCGACAGGTCCAAGTCGTTCGGCACGGACAGGCCTTCGGTCAGCGGCCTCCACATCGCGCGGGCATCCGCGCTCACCGCCACCGGCTCCGCGGCAGGAGCAGGAGCAGGAGGCGGAGCAGGAGCAGCGGGGGCAGCCGCCGGCGCGGCGGACGGTGCGGCGGCGGACGGTGCAGCGGGCGCCGCGGACTGGTCGGGGGCGGGGGCGAGCCGGGCGGCGGGTCGGCCGATGGGAACCGCCGACCCCGGCCCACCATCCAGCCCCCTACACGGACGCCACGGAGCGGCCGGTCGAGGCACCGAGCGTGCTCGACAACTGACGTCCCGGCCCTGCTCGTCTCCGCGACGACGACCCCGCACCCTCTACGCCGGCGCTTGGGGCATGCGCGAGCAATGGCCGAGCTCCCGGCGCACGGCCTGACCTGTGAGGCGCCATCCGGGACCGGACAGGGGTGAGTGGGGCGGCAAGGCGCTGCTGGCAGGCGCTCAGGACAGGAACTGTGCGAGCACGCCGGCGAAAACGGCCGCGAGGCTGAGAGCGGCGGCGAAGGCGGCGCTGGCGCGTACAAGCGCGGCGGGGTAGGTGGCGCCGTCGAGGCGGGCCAGCACGCCCGCGGCGGCGGCCGCCAGGAACGCGACGACGACGACCAGGGCGGCGGTGAGCAGGACGGTGGCGATGTGGTTCTTCACGGCGATCTCCCCTGACGTGACAGGAACGGTGAGGTGAGTGACGTGACCAAGTTCGCCGAAACGGTGGTGCCCAAGGTCCGGCCGGATGAAGCTGGACACTGTTGGACATGCAAGGGCAGGGGGGCGTGTGGGCGCGGAGCCTATGACACCTGATGAAGCGCTCATCCGGCTGCGCGAGCGGCTGGGGTACGGGCTCGAGGAAGCGCGGCTGACCAAACTTCAGCTCGTCGCCCGCACGCGCCTGAGCCGCAGCACCATCCAGGCGGCCTTCCAGAACGGCGGGACCGTACCGAGCGCGGCTACGCTCGGCGCGCTGGCAGCCGCGCTGGGCCTGCCGCGCGGTGAACTGCTGGAACTAAGGCGGATGGCAGTCGGTGTGCCCGGCCCGGCGCCCGCGCCGGGGCCGGGCAGGCTGATCACCGAGTGGGATCCGCACGATCTGGAAGTCCACCCTGCGGGGGTCGTCGCAGGAATCCCCGCAGCGACCGCCGCCGGCCCCCGCTCTGGCTCCCCCGGACCGGGACGGGTGTTACCCGGCTACGTGCGGCGCGGCCACGACGTGGTGCTGGCCGATGTCGTGCAGGAGGCGAGGAAGGGCCGGAGCCGGATGGTGGTCCTGGTAGGCCCGTCCTCGACCGGGAAGACCCGGGCATGCTGGGAAGCCGTACAACCGCTCGCCGCCGACGGATGGCGGCTGTGGCACCCCTACGATCCGACCCGGACCGAAGCGGCTCTCGCCGACCTCGAACGCGTCGCGCCCCTCACGGTGGTGTGGCTCAACGACGCCCAGCACTACCTCGACGACCCGCAGACCGGCGAGCGCATCGCCGCCGCACTGCACACCCTCCTCACCGAGCCCGGGCGCGGCCCGGTCCTGGTCCTGGGCACCTTGTGGCCCGAGTGCGCCGACCTGTACGCGTACGTCCCCGGCCCCGGCGAACCCGATCCCCACAGCCGGACCCGCGAGATCCTCGCCGGACGCACCCTCACCGTCCCCGACACGTTCGACGCGCACGCGCTCCGCACCGCCGAAAGCATCGCCGAGGACGGCGATCGGCTGCTCGCCGATGCCCTCGTCCGCACCCGTGCCAACGGCCGGGTCACCCAGGACCTCGCCGGCGCCCCCGAGCTGCTGCGTCGCCACGAGCACGCCAGCCCGCCCGCAAGGGCGTTGCTGGAGGCGGCGATGGACGCCCGCCGCCTCGGCGTCGGGCTCCACCTCCCCCAGGCGTTCCTCACCCGGGCGGCTGCCGACTACATCACCGATCACGACTGGGACCGGCTCGCCGACGACTGGGTAGAGGCCGCCTACGCCGATCTCGCCCGCTCGTTGTACGGCAAGCAGGCTCCTCTGCTCCGTGTCCATCCTCGTCCGGCCTATCGCCCATCGGCCGACCGAGCGGAACCGGACCCTGCATGTGCGGCGTCGGCCGGACCCGTTTTCCGCCTCGCGGATTTCCTCGAACAGCACGGCCGCACCATCCGTAAGTGGGCGTGCCCGCCCGACTCGTTCTGGGCTGCCGCTGAAGCTCACCTCACCGACGGGAGCAGTCTCAATAACCTCGCCGGAGCCGCAGAGGTCCGGCACCGCCTGCAATGGGCTCACCGTCTTCGGTGCCGTGCCGCCGATGCCGGGGACATCGGCGCCATGTACGTCCTGGCGCGGGAGCGAGAGCGGGCGGGGGACCACGACGGTGCCGCTGCCTTGTACCAAAGAGCCCTCGATGCCGGCGCCACCGGCGCCTTGGCCGGCCTGGCGCGGATGCGCGAGCAGCTGGGGGACGACGACGGTGCCGCCGTCCTGTACCGAGCGGCCCTCGCGGCCGGCGACAGCAGCGTCCTGAACTCTCTGGCTCAGACGCTGGAGTACAAGGACCAGGAAGACGCCGCCGTCCTCTACCGAAGGGCCGTCGAAGCCGGCAGCAGCTTCGCCATGTACAAACTGGCGCACATGGAGGAGGAGGCAGGGAACCAGGAGGGGGCTGAAGCCCTCTACCTCCGGGCTGCCGATGCCGGCGACAAGCACAGCCTGGAGTGTGCGGCACTGCTGCGGGAACGAGCCGGCGATCGAGAGGGCGCCGAGGCCCTCCTTCGGCGGGCCGTCGACGCCGGTGACATCGAGGCGTTGCACAACATCGCGCAGGGGCGGTGGCACGCTGGCGACGTGGAGGGCGCCGAGGCCCTCTACCTCCAGGCTGCGGACGCCGGCCACACCGACGCGCTGTGCCGCTTGGCGTTGATGCGAGAGATGGTCGGGGACCGGGATGGCGCCGAAGCCTCCCTCAAGCGGGCCGCTGACGCCGGCGATACCAGGGCCATCGTCCACCTGGCACGGATGCGGGACGAAGCAGGGGACTGGGATGAGGCGGCGGCACTCTACCAGCGGGCTGCCCATGCTGGTGAGCTCGTTTCCCTGAAGCGCTTGGTGGAAGTGCTGTGTCAGGAAGGGGACTGGGACGGTGCACAGGCCCTCGCCCGCGGGGTGGCGGACCTTGGCCATGTCCACGCACTGTGTACCCTGGCCCGGCTGCGCTGGCACTTGGGTGATCGCGAGGGTGCCGAGGCCCTCCTCCGGCCGGTTGCCGACACCGCCTCCACCAGTGCCCTCCAGGACAACGGCGTCTTCGCGTGGGTCACCGCTGCCTTCGACCCGGGAGCGCAAGCACTCAGAGAGCTCGTACTGATGAGGGAGGAGGCCGGCGACGGGGAGGGTGCCCAGATCTTCGCCCACCGGGCAGCCGATGCGGGAGACACCCACTCCCTCGCCGGCCTGGCGGAGAAGCGTCTGAAGGCCGGAGACCGGGAAGGGGCCGAAACGATCTATCGTCAGGCGGCTGACGCCGGTCAGTCTCTTTCTACCTTCGACCGGCAGTGGCCCCACGGGCTGGAGCCGGACGGCTCGCCGACGCACCCGGAAGCATGAGCCGAGTGCGGCGGTGCGGCATCGGGCCATGCCTCCACTCTGCCGCGGACCGGGCGGGCGGGCTTCACCGCGGTGGCGCGCTCAGCGGCCCGCTGGCTTTGTACGCGTCGAAGAGCAGCGTTTTGACAGCAGTTCGGGAGTCATCCCAGCCGTGGGCGCCGAGCCGTTGTTCATGACGTCCGACGGCATCGCCAGTGCCGGGACGTAGCGCTGGCAATCCGGGCGTCCGCGGGAGTCGGGTAGCCAGGGACAAAAGCGCTGGCTACGGAGTCAGGCGACCGGTGGCTCGGCACTGACGCCGTCTCGCGGCCGGCCGTGGAGTACTGCCTCCGGTTCTCGTGAACATCGACCTTCGGCCGCGGCTGGTGCCTCCCGAAGTCATGACGAACGGGCTTCACAACCCGTGAACAAAGCCAGCCTGCGGTGGCCCGGCTGCGAGGCGGTACATGACCTGTCGCAGCGTGACCTTGAGCGGCGCGTACCCGTCCACGATCTCCCGAGCGCGGTCCACGACGAGAGGCCACCGGATCCGTTCACGAGCCATACCGGTACATGTACTCCTCCGCGGTCTCGCCGGCCCCCTGGATACGGATATACCTCTCCCCTCGGCTATCGCGAGGTAAGACACCTCATGCAGTTAAACCGTCAAGCCGTGGGGGTGGGCCGTCTCTTCCGCATCTTGTCGCGGGTTCGCCCCTGGGTCCGAGTCGGCACGCGGGGGTCGACTGAGGGCCATGGGGCTGTGGATCACCAGACCGTGCCGAAGAACCGTGTCCACCAGCTGGGCCGGGCCGAGAAGTACTCCAGTTTGCTGGGGCCGTCGTAGTCGCTCTCCAGCAGCTCCTCGGGGACACTCACGTAGCCGAGGTCGGCCAACGCCCGCTCCACGGTGGCGAGGTCTCCGAGGTCCAGCGCCCCCTCCTCGTGGGCCTCGTCCGTGCCGAGGAAGGCCCCCGGATTGTCGGCGCAGACCTCGGCGAGGGATCCGAACTTGCTCACGCAGACCACGATCCGCGTCCCGCAGACCGTCGCGTCCGCGGGCACGTGGACGCGGCCGTACTCGCTGGAGTCCTGGGTGTCCCGATCGGACTCGCACGAGGCGCCGAAGTCCGCTTCGAGCCGGCGCACCAGCCCGCCGAACTTGAGGCCGGTCGCCGCGCGGTCGTAGTACAGCGGCTGTTCCAGCCGCTCCGGGTCATCGAGTTCACGCAACAGGGCCAGCAGTTCCATCTCGCTCTTCGCCATCCACACATCCTGCCCGTCGGGTGGGAGCGGTGAGACAGAGCCGTACTGTTCCCGCCGTAGCTGTCGCTGCTGCCTGGGGCTCTGGAGGGAAGGCGATTGCTTCATCGAACGGGGTCCGTGCCAGGAGGCAGTGGTGGAGCTGGCCGAGCATCCGGTTGAACAGGTGCCGCAGGGCTTGCATGTGCCAGTCTCCTCCTGCCCTGCGGCGCCTGTAGTGGGAGTCCGCGCCGCTTGAACCGCTGAGGGAGGCGAAGGCCCACAGGTGGCCGACGTGGTTGAGCCGGTCGTTGTTCACGAACCGGCGTCCGGCACAGCGGCGTTTGCCCGAGGCCCGCGTGATCGGGGCCGAGCCGGCGTACGCCTTCAGCCCTCCAGCCGTGGCGAACCGGCTCCTGTCATCGCCGATCTCGCCCAGGATGCGGACACCGACCTGGGGACCGATCCCAGGGAAGCTCAGCATGATCGCCGCGTCCGGGTGCGACCGAAAGGCCTCCTCGGTGGCCCGCGCCAGGTCATCGACCGCCTGACAGGCCGCGTCCAGCTGCAGCAGCAGAGCCAGTGCCTGATTGCCCATGGCGTCCTCGACGAGGGGCAGCTGACGCAGGGCTTCCTCGCGGAAGAGCTGCTGGATTCGTTCGGCGTCCGTCTCGATACCCCGGCGGCGGCCGGCTCGCCGGAGCCGTATCCGGGCATGCGCCGTGGACGTGCTCCCGAGAGCTTGATGGTGCGCTCCGCCGGTGGAGTGAAGGCGGTTCCTGTGCAGGGAGGGCGCATGGCCGAATTGGATCAAGGAATTCCGTCACACACGGATGAATCCGCCACAAAGGAGCAACCTTGACCAATTCAATGGTTTTCGGTGAGCTGGAGCTTGCCTTCACCGACCAGTACAGCTGGCGATGGGATGACGAGGACACGGGCGGCAAGTACTGGGTGAGCTTCTGGCACCCCAAGCCCCCACAGGGCTTCCACGCACTCGGGACGGTCGCGCTGCCGGCGTGGGGATCGGAGAACCTGAACCCCAAGACTCCCAACACCAAGGTCAAGGAACACGTCGTCTCGCTCTGCGTGAAGAACGGGCCGGCCAAGGCTAGTGAGGGCAAGAAGCCGCCGCTGGCGCATCCCGAGGACTACACCGTCGTGTGGAAGGACGTGGGCAGCGGCGGCAAGCACTACGGCGCGTGCTGGCGTCCGGTCGCGCCCGGCGGCTACGTCGCACTGGGCTGCGTCATGTCGGAGAACACCTACGACAAGCCCGCGCTGACGGACGTGATGTGCGTGCGGGAGGACCTCACGCACATGGCGGACCTGAAGTGGATCTACGAGGACAAGGGCACCGGGGCGAAGGACTACTTCAGCGTGTGGGCGAACCAGGTGCCGCCCGCCTACCAGGACGGACGAGACGGCGGCCACCGGGCGCTGGTCGCGCCGAACACCTTCACCGCGGCATCGAGCTGGGACGAGCCCTCGAAGGGGGCGCCGGAGCGGCGGATCCTGTGCGTCGAAATGCCGGTGGAGGAGAAGCCGCATCCCGACGGGTTCCCGAAGCTGACGGGCACGACCCGGCCGGCCGACCGCACACCGGAGACGACGGTCAACGCGGTGTGGGTGCCGTTCATGGCCGTGAAGGACGACGACAAGCCGGCGTCATGGAAGCTGACGAACTCCCCGTTCTACCGGATCGAACGCCGCGCGTCGTGGTTCATGCACCGCTTCATCAACAACACGACCAGCACCGCACAGTCCGTCTCGGAAACCGTGACGGTCGGCGTGGAGAGGGAAAGGAGCGACACCTTCAGCGCTGAAGTCGGCATCTCCGTCAGCGCACAGGCAGGCGTCAGCTCAGGAATCGCGAGCGCCTCGGTCACCACCACCTACAGCCTGGCACTGGGCTACTCCCGCAGCACCGCCACCAAGAACCTCGAACACAAGGCCGTCACCCACACCCTGACGGCGCCCCCGAACAAGGCGGCAGCCATGTGGGTCGGCGACCACACCATCCAAGTCACCCGCCAGGACGGCACCCACGTCGGTACCCCCCTCACCTTCCACGGAGACAGCGCACACTTCGACGAGTTCCCCGACTAACCAACCACCCCCACACCGGTCAAGGCCCCCGCAGCAACGCGAGGGCCTTGCCTGTGCCCCGGCCGGCATCGAGGCCCCACACGAGTGGATGAACCGATGCCGCCCCTGCTGTGGTTGAGATCTCTCGGTTTCGTGTCAGTGCACCACCTGCACGAATACCGCTCCATGACCGTGGAATCGCCCCGATCTCTCACACCCATGACAGTGAGCCACACCCCGGAAATCGGCGCTGACCCGCGCCAACGCACAGAACCTCACTGTCTCTCACTCCACTGTCACGGAACGGAGAGATCGCAGCGAAAGGGAAGGCCGAACTCCCGGACTGGAAGGAGGAACACAACCGGTCCCACAAGCAGGTCCGAGCACGTGTTGAGCACGTCTTCGCCCGTATGAAGACCTGGAAGATTCTCCGCGACTGCCGACTCACGTCTGGGGCTGGTCGCCGCAGCGTCCGGTGCCGAGGCGCTGGCGGTCACGGGCTGGTCAGGGCCTTGCAATTACGGCAGCGACACCGCGAAGTTCTCCGCGGTCGTCCGTGATTGGGAACACCGGTTCGGAGCCCGTGTCGTCGCGGTCGGATTCTCCACGCTGCACCTCTCCATCGCCGCGCCACCAGCGGACAGGCATGAGGCTCTCCTGGTCGCGGCAGAGCACTTCGCCTTCTGCCCGGACAACGTCTGGCAGGGCAGCCGCCCGTGCACGCTGGCTGCATACGCGGAACGACTCATCGACGCTTTTGTCTGGGAGTTCTGGTGGGACTGAGACTGGTGGGCCGGCTGGTACGACCGGCGGGCGGACCTCCCGGCATCGAACTCCGGACGCGCGGCGCCCGAGGCTTCGGCCTTTCACCCCTCATCTGTCATGGTCGGCTCAATTGGCGATCGGGTCGAAGAAGCGGCGTCTTAGGATGTGGACGAATTGATCATGGGGGGAATCCGTGGACATAGACATCAAGACGTACTACGTACGACAAAGCGCGGGAGGTGCGAGCGCGGCCGCCGAGAAGGCGTTGGAGAACCTCCGCAAGTCCCTCGGTTCGAGTGACACGGCAGCCGGCGGCCACCATGGTTGGGCCTCGGCCTCGGCGTTGAAGCGGTGTGCGACTGCCTGGGAGGACCACATGGTCGATCTGGGGAACCAGATGAACACCATGGCCGACAACCTCCACACCACAGCCAACGCCTACGACACCACGGACGCACAGGCGAGGGACGCCTTCGCCAGGCTCCAGCACGGTCTCGCCGACTTCGGGAGGAACTGACCCGTGGTCGCCTATCACGACCTGTACGACTGCCGCGTGGACCAGTGGCAGAAGGCGGCGGACGACTGGGTCGACCTCGCCCGACGCTCCTCCTCCGCCTGCGAGGACATCCGCACACAGGGCAAGAAGCCGCTCGACGAGCACTGGGCGGACGCCACCGGCAAGCAGGCCGGCCGGCGCGCCTGGAAGACCTCGCCGACCGGCTCGAATCCGGCGGCGACATCATGAAGGGCGTGGCCATGGTCCTCGACGCCCTGGCCCACACCATGGGCTACGCCCAACGCACCTTCTTCCACACGGCCGAGCCGGCGCGCGAGCACGGGCTGAGCATCGAGGACGGCCGCGCCGTGGGCGCGTACACGGGCGCCACACCCGTCGGCCCGAACGTCCCGCAGAACGTACGCGACGCCTACACCAAGGAACTCGGCCACATATCCGGGGTCGACGGGCTGATAGCGGAAGCCCTGCGCGAGGCCTCCCAGGCGGACGCGAAAGCCGCCGCCGAACTGGACAAGCTCGCGCAGACCATCAACGTCTCCGACACCTCGCAGGCGCACAACGAGCTCCTCGTCGAGGCATCCCACCTCGAATTCGACATCCTCAGGGCGGACATCCCCGTCGGTAAGGACCCGCAGCTCGTCCGCGCCTGGTGGACGGCCTGACGCCCCAGCAGCAGAAGGACCTCATGCGGGCCGACCCCGTGACCCTCGCCGACCTCAAAGGCCTCCCGCCCGAGGTCGGACGCGAACTCCGCGGACCCGACGGGAAGATCGACCGGGTCGAGATGGTGCGGTACGCACTCGACCACTGGGACAAGCTGGATGATCTCAACTTCAAGAACAACTGCGCCAACTTCACGTCGTCGGCCCTCGAGGCCGGAGGCATGCAGAAGAAGTTCCACTTCTGGCTGGGGCCCCGCGGGGACAACACCTGGGGCCGGGAAAGCGGCCTGGGGATAGACAGGCTCGACCGGCGGATGTACCACTCCCGCTCGTGGGGGCTGGCCAAGGACCTGCACGGCTTCCTCCTTCACAACGGCGGCGAGGAAGTCGCGAGATCAGAAGCACGCCCCGGCGATATGATCTTCTACGAGCAGGTCGCCCCCGATCCGGACGAGCCGCAGGGGGAGATCTACCACGCTGCCGTCGTGACGTCGGTAACTCCTGACGGCGACATCAAACTGACCCAGCACACCAGCTCGTTCCAGAACGTGAGTCTGGAGAGCCGCGAACACGTCGCCACCCGGAACCACGGCGAGCAGCGCATCCGCATCGTCCGACCCCACCCGAATTGGTACTGATGGAAACCTCATCCTCCGCCGCCGTCTCGGGCGCCGCGCAGGACCGGACGGTCACGCCGGGCATGGTGCTCACGGCGTTGCTCGTCCCGGTCATGGCCGTCCTCGGTGTGGTCACCTCCTTGCGCGTCGAAGACATCGACATGGACTGGGTGCACCGGCAACAGGCGGCCTGCCGGCACATGCCCTTCCCGAAGATGGAATACGTCCTCGCGTGGTCGGGACCGCTCCTCGGCCTGGCGGCCATGACCGTCTGCGTACTCCTTGGACGGTGGATCCGCCGACGCCGCGGACTGCGACTTTGGGACACCTGGCCAGGGCTCTTGGCTTTCGTCTGCGCCATGTTCAACGTTCTGGCGATTCTGCTGGAACTGTTCATGCTGTGGACCACCTACAGCCCTGACGTATCGATGCCGATCCTCGGTGACTGCGGCTAGCCGCCTGCATCGGGCGGTGCCCCAGGCGCCCACAGCGAGCCCGGGTGCCATCACACCCGGCACCGTGACGGCGGCGCTTCTGGTGCCGCTCCTGACCGTGGCCGGCGTGGCCACCTCCCTGCATACGCAGGAGATCGAGCACGCGTGGGCCGACCGACAGCGCGAAGCCTGCCGCCACCTGCCCTTCCCGATGACGGAGTACGTCGCGGGGTGGGCCGGACTGTGCCTCGGCCTGGCGGCGGTGGCGGTGTGCGTGCTGCTCGCACGGCGGCTCCGCGGACGGTACGGCCGCCGGCTCGGGGAGACCTGGCCGGGCCTCGTCGCCGGTACCACGGTCTGGCTCCACGTCCTGGCGATCCCGATGGAGCTCATCCAGCTGTGCGTCGTGTACTCCGCCGCGGCCTCGGGATCAACCTCGGGGACGGGTGCTGACGAGCTCGCGCACGGTGGGCGGTCGGGAAGGCAGGAAGGCGCGGGTGGTGCAGAGCCTGTCAGAGCCGGGTGGCACTCTGACGCGTGCTGATCGATGGATACGAGAACGACCCCCTCGTCGCCGGAGAGGCGCTGCCGGCCCTGCCTGGGTTCTGGGCCGCCTACCTGCTGTGGACGTGCGAGACCGAGGAGAACGAACCGGATCCGCTGTGGTTCGGCGCCGACGAGGCGGACACGGATGCGGCGTACGAAGCCCTGACCGACGAGGAGCGCTGGCCGGTCTTCCGTATCCCCTTCGCCGACGGCCAGAGCGTGGTCATCGTGGGCCGCAACTTCCCGGATGACCCGGGGACCGAGTACTTCGTCTCCCACCCCGAGTGGGACCGGCACGGCTACCTGGCCACCGTCGACGGGCACCAGGCCGGCCCCGGACTGGCCTGGCGGGAGCTCACGCACATCGCCGGCACACCCGACCCCCACGCCTCCGGGGTCCAGGCGCCACACGTCCGCCTGCTGCTCCTGCTCCCGGCCCTCGGCGACAGGAACCTGCCCAGCGACGCAGCCGCACTGATCGGCGACGCCCTCATCCAGGTGGGCATCGCCGAAGACAGCGCGCCCGTACTGGCAGATGCGCTCCTGCGTGACCACCCTCTCTGGGAGCCGGCTGAGTGGGCCCTGGCCTCCTTCTCCCCTCTTTCCGGTACCCAGCAGCACTTTCCCGGCATCCTGCACTGCGACGAACCGGGCAGCCCGCGGTGCGGAGCCCGCCTGGCTCAAGGGATCACCCAGGAGCAGAGCGACCGGCTGGCCCGAGCACTCGGCACCTGGCCCACGACATGACCACGGGCTCCGAGCCGACCAACACACGACAGCCCTCATGGCTGTCTGGGGCCCGCGGTCATTGCCCGCCGGTCAGTGTCAGTCGAAGCACGTAGCGTTGCGCTCGAGTAGATCTCATGGGGAGGGGTACGCGGTGTTGACGTTGGACGAGGCGGTCGTTCAGCTTGACGACAGGTCCTCGGCGAAGCGTCGTGCGGCTGCGAAACGACTGCGCAAACTCGCTGTCGCGGCCGCCGGACCGGCGCTGTTGCGAGCTCTTCAGCGCGAGGTTCTCGACCTGCGGACGTGGGAGACCCAGTACCAGATGGTCATGGCCCTCGGAGCGTGCGATCACCGGCCGGCGGTCCCGTTCCTGAGTGAGCTGGCGCATCGGCCCCTGGAAGCCACGAGTGTGTATGGCGCTCTTGGCGACTCGATCGTGCGGCTGCGCGGTGCGGACGAGGGAGTCTCAGCCCCTTTGCGATGGTGCCTGGACAGCGGAACGCCCACGCTTGCCGACGGAGCCCTCTGCGCTGTCGCCATGCTCCGCGCGGTGCCGGATCCGGAGACCGTCGACTACGTCCTCGACTTTCTGGCACCGCTGCACTCTCACGATGGACTGCGCTTCTGGGCGGCCGCGGCAGCAGCCGGATGGCCAGGTGAGCGGGTCCGAGCATTCTTGGAGGAGTGTGTGGCAGGTCCGCGGACAGACGTGGCTGATGCGGCGGCCACGTCGCTGGAAGGCAAGTACCAGACCTATCGCCCGCTCTAGCGTGGTCCGACGCCGTCACCATCTGCTCCCGCAACGGCCCCTGGTGGCACTACGAGGGCGGAATGGTCCGGCCGCCTAGTCCATGTCGGCGAGGTCTTCGGCCACGGCTGCGCCGGCCTCGTAGCCCGGGCTGCCGTCGAGAGCTCCCCGGCGCCGGCTCGGGGCCTGCGGCGGGGTGTCAGACGCCCAGGTCGCTCCCGCTCTGTTGGTCGTCTCGAGGGGAGTTCGGGTCAGGCACGTCTGACGGTGGGCATGAGTACGGCGGTCAGCGCGGCGGTCGCGAGCCAGGTTCCCACTCCCATAGCCGAGGCTACGAGAACCCTCTCTTGGGAAACAAGCAGGGCGGCCAGCGTCCCGTTCGCCAAGCCCACCCCGGTTGCCATGTCCGCCTGCTGGGCGGTGCTGGCCAGCCGCGTCAGCAGCCGGGCGACGCCGGATGCGCAAGCCATCAGAAGGGGACAGCCTCCCATCGCGGTCAGCAGGGCAACCCACCAGGGCGCCGGGCTCCAGAAGAGCAGTACCGCCGTCAGGATGACGGTAGCGGCCAGCGACAGCAGGATGGTCCCGCCCGATTCCCGCATCTGCTCCGGGCTCCTGCTCGCCAGGGACGCTCCATCGTCGTAGAGCAGACTGACCAGCCCTGTGGCGACCAGCCCAAGTAAGGCCGCCCAGAGCGGCGCCATGCCGGCGAGGACGAGGAGGTCCGTGGCGAATAGCGCACCCAGTAGGAGCGAGGCACGGCCGCGGCCCCACTTCAGTGCACGTTTGTCGACCTCGGGGCGAACTCGGATCGCGGTCCGAGTGTCGGCGAGAGGGTCGGCTGCTTCGTCGCGCGTGGCGGGTGGAGGGATCCTGGTAGCCACCCTGCCGCGTCCGGCATCAAGCAGGGCGTCGCCCACGACGGCCGCACTGACCGGACGCTGCCCCGGGTCTTTCGCGAGGAGTTGCCCTACCAGCCGGTCCAACGCGACCGGAACTTCGGGACGGCGCTCGCGCACCGAAATCGGGGTCCGCTCCAGATGTCTGGACAGGACCGACAACGCCTCTCCGGTGAACGGTGGCAAGCCGGTGAGCAGCTCATACAGCAGGCAGCCCAACGCATAGAGGTCGGTCGCCGGGCCTACCGTGTCGCCACGGATCTGCTCCGGTGCCATGTAACCAGGAGTGCCGATGGCCGCGCCCGTCGCGGTCAGCCCTTGCGTGGCGACGGCGCGGCGGGCGATCCCGAAGTCGCAGAGCTTCATCCGGCCGGTACCCGTGATGAGGACGTTGGAGGGCTTGACGTCGCGGTGGACCACGCCGGCGCGGTGCGCCGCTTCCAGGGCTTGGCAGATCTGCTCGCCCCACCGCACCACATCATCGACCGGGAGCGGCCCTTCGTGCAGCACCTCGCTCAGGGGACGTCCGTCGACCAGCTCCATCACCAAGAACACCGAAGGAAGACCGCCAAGTTGGCCTTCTCCGACGTCGTGAACCGCTACGACGTGCGGGTCGGAAAGGGCTGCGGCAGCGCGTGCTTCGGCGAGGAGCCGGGTTGTCAGCACCCGATCCCCTGGGCGCGCGAGCACTTTGACGGCCACCTGCCGGTGAAGGCGCTGGTCTGTTCCTCGCCACACCTGGCCCATGCCCCCGGCACCCAGCAGCTCCTCCAGCCGGTACCGGCCGGCCAGGACGCTCCCCTGCATCGCCGTCTCCTCCCCGGCCGCGCGGCGGCCTCCAGTTCTGTGGATCAGGGTGCCCGCTGGGCACCGCTTTACGAAATCGGATCCTGGTCCTCCTCACGCAGGTACGCCCACGATTGCCGATCTGGCCTACTCGCTTGAGATCGCCACACGAGGTGTGCGGCCTGTGCGACAGGAACACCCAGCCTTGTCGCACAGGCCGCCCGCCCGCTCAATCCTGGGCCATCCAGGCCCCCGGATCTCCAGGCCTACGATCGGGGTGCCGGGCTCGATCTGTCGGCGTCGACGAGCCACTTCTGCACGGCGGCCGCAACGACACCACCGTCCACGTCGACCAGGGCCTTGAACTCGGCGCCGTCGAAGCCTTCCTCGCCCGAGCCTGGGCCGCCGCGATTGTCGGCGTAGGCCCGCTCCTCGGTCCCATCGCGGCGTTGGACAACGTTGCGGCGGAGGCCAGGGGAGTCCGCCCGGCGCCGGCATCGTGCAGCGCAAGGACAAGGATGGTGAGGTGTTCGACGCCAAAGACGGCTTCGAGCAGCGCGGCTGGCGACTGGTCGCCGAATACCGGGACGGCGTGAAGGGCGCGAGCGGCGCGTCGATCCGTCTGATGGGCATGGATGACGCCTGCATGAAGGCGAACGGATACCAGGCACCAACCACTTCACACAGCAGGGGGAGCGTATTCCCAGGCAGCCGCCCGTTCCAAGGCCGGCACCCCCGCAGCCGCATCTGCGAGCAGTGTCACGGGACGTTCGACCTCAGAGGCAAGGAGGCCGCCATGCGACCCGCACGGTGCTGCTCCTGGACCCGCGCGCCCTCCAGGGAACGCCCACAGCGCACCTGCGACCAGTGCGGCGCGGAGTTCCCTCCCAAGAGTCCCGCTACGGCGGGTGAGGGCTCCGGGAGCGGTCGGTTCTGCTCGAAGGCCTGCTCCGGCCTCGCGCGCCGCAACCGGGTTACATGGACGTGCTTCCACTGCCGGACCGAGTCCGAAGTCAAGGCCTCCCGGCTGACAGCAACCGCGGCCGGTACTGCTCGCAGCCGTGCTACACCGCCGCGTTCACCGTGCCGCGGGTCTGCCAGGATTCCGGACAGGCAGTCCACGACCTCCACGTCGTCCACGAGGAGGAGCCGGGGGCATCGACCCGGACGGCGCGGGTGCGGCTGCGGGCGGTCGATGTGTTCCTCGTCGCAGGCCCACAGAATCCGTCCAGCGCAGCGGGTCTGAAGCCACAGCGGCTGCCGGAAGAAAGGGTCCTCGGTTCCGCCGGGCACCGCGCCGACCAGACCGTTGCCCCTTCGCGCGGCCGTCCAGTCGGCGGCTTTCCCGCAGTTGGTGCAGCTGAGGCGGCGGGGCTGGAAGAGCATGGAACTGAAGTACTTCGGCGCCGCGAGGCCGGGCAGAGGGGCGACGAGCGCACGGCCACCGCACCTCGGGCAGACCACGAGTATTCGGCCGGTGAACTGAACAAGCCACGTGCCGTGATCCTGGTGACGGACCGGTGCGGGGCGTGTGGGCTCAGAGCTCATGGCGGACAGCCTGTCAGGCCCGACAGGCTCAAGGCGATCCTTGGCTGGTTCGGCAATGGAGCGTCTGGGGCTGGCATATCGGTGGCAGGCTCCGACTCAACCGGGCTCCACCCGAGCATGACCTGCGCCGGATCATGAACGCGGTCCTCTACGTCGATCGCACCGGCGACCGCTGGGGTCGGCCCGCACGATCCGGACAGACCACACGACAGACGGAGTGGCAATGAGAAGTGAGCAAGAGCAGCCATCACGCTTCCGGCGGGCCAGGACCGCCTTCGAGCGGTTCGCTCCCATGGCTTGGATCATGTCCATCAGCGAAACAAAAACCACCACTGGACTCGTCCAACTTCCCTTGCTGGGCTGGCGTTTCAGCGAACCGCACCCTGAGCTGCAGGAGATGTTCCACTCCGTGGTGCGGGAGGCACCACGGAACACCGAGTGGTCCTTTACGGAAAGGAGGAACTCGCTGATCTTTCCATCGCGGCTGATCACCGAAGGCGGGCCGGACGGAGATTGGAGGGATCTCCGAAGCGACATCGAACAGAATGATCAGGAGTTCTGTGCTGCCGCGTCGAAAGACGTCGAACGGATCATTGATGCTATTGCCGCCCAGCCCGCATTGCCGACAGCCGCGCGGATCTCGGTGTTCCAGATCGCGAAGAGCTCCACGGACGAGCTGGTGTGCGTAGCACAGGGCTTCACCGGTGAGCCGCAGGTGGGCATGGTGTTCCAGGCCGTCGGCGTGCCCGGTGTCAAGGTGCGGCTGACCGCATTGCGCTGGTACCCACCCCGGCCGGAGACCAAGCGCCACGGCCCCCTCGCCAAGGTGACCCTGGTGGGCACGGGAGCCGGACTGATCGGCCGCAAAGAACTACTGGTCTGCCTCCCGGGCGGCAGCTGACAGACGAGTCCACGCAGCACTGTGATGGCTCAGACCGCCCGCCGCACGGAGCGCGCCCACCGAAAGAGCTGTTCTTGGCGACGGGGAGAACCACGCACCTCCGCCCCACAATCGATGCCGCGCCAGCCAGGTGTCGGCGTACCTCTCTGTGTGATCGCCAAGTACAGAGAGGTGTGCACCAAGGTAGCTCCCGTTCTGTGACCGGGTGCAGTCCCGTAGCGTGTGCTCTCTCAGGTATCTGAGAGGAGGGCGATCTTTTGGAGGAGAGCGAAGCACGGAGACGTGCGGAAGGGTTCGGCCGGACCCTGACCGACCGTTGGGATGAGTGGGCCTTCGAGCTTGGCCTGGTGGCGACCCCGACCAGCAGGGGCGTCTATGGCTTTACTTGGTATCCCACAGCGAAGGACGAGCAGGGGCGCCAGATCCGGGGCGGGGGAAACTGGCCCATCATCGTCGACCCGGACACCGGGGCATGCCGACTCGTGCACGGGACCAAAGAGATGGCCGCGCTCAGGGGTATGTCAGGACTCGGCGTGATCCGCTTCCACGACGCCAGCACTCGTCGTCGGCGCCGCAACAGCCGCTAGCTCATACGAAGGAGCCCCCGGAGGAACCGGCCAGGGACGAGGGCAGAGGGATCGCGGTGCGGTCTAGGGTCAGGAAGGTATCCTCGCCGGCGGCGGTCACCGCTTGGGTGGTCAGGGCGGTGATCCGGGTCAGGTGCCAGCCGAACAGCAGGTGTGCTCAGGGCGCACTACTGCGTTCCGGTATCAAGATCCGGACTTACTCGGTGAGACTGGTCGAGATCGAGCAGGCCCACGCCTGACCCGCGCCGCTGATCCGCCCGGCCCTGCTGCGCGATCGGCAAGGTGCTGAAAACCGGATGATGCGAAAGAAGCAGGGGCGCTAGCGTGCGCGCATGGATCTTGAACCTGGAATGACCGTGCCCGCCGTTCCCGTTCCTCTCGATGCCGAACTTCAGGTCGCTTATGACGCCTACCTGGCGGAACAACCGGACTTGGCGCCGATGAGCCTCGAGAAGCTGTCGGTGATCCGCGCGGAGGTCGACGCCGCAGTGGCGGCGCTCGAGGACCTCAGCCATGGCGGGCGCTTCACCGTCTTCCAGCCTTCGGCGCCCGGCCTGGACGGTGCCCCCGAGATCCCGCTGCTGGTGTGCACACCCTCCGGCGCGCCCGCGTCGCGGCCGGCGCTCTACTTCATACACGGCGGCGGCTTCTACGGTAGCGATCACCGCACCGGGCTCGACCAGATACTCGAGACGGCCGAGCAGTTCGGGGCCACGCTGATCTCGGTCGGCTACCGGCTCGCGCCCGAGCACCCCTACCCCGCCCAAATCAACGACGCATACGCCGGCCTGCTGTGGGTCGCCGACCACGCGGCCGAGCTCGGCATCGACTCGGAACACATCGTCGTCACGGGCTTCAGCGCCGGCGGCACCCTCAGCGCCGCGCTCGCTTTGACCGTGCGCGACAAGGGCGGTCCCCGCCTGCTCGGCCAGCTGCTGATTGCCCCGCTGCTCGACGACCGCAACGACAGCGCCTCGGCCCTGCAGATGGACGACGTCGAACTCTTCGACCGCGACCGCAACAGGTTCGCCTGGAGCTCGCTGCTCGGCGACGCCCAGGGCGGAGCTGACGTGCCGCAGTACGCTGCGCCCGCCCGCGCCACCGACCTGGCCGGTCTGCCGCCCACATTCCTCGACGTCGGCTCCGCCGAGTGCCTGCGCGATGAGGTCCTCGCCTACGCCGATCGGATCTGGCAGGCCGGCGGCGAAGCCGAACTGCACGTGTGGCCCGGCGGAATCCACGGTTTCGACCGGAAAGCCCCCGAGGCGCGGATCAGCAAGGCCGCTGTCGCGGCACGCCGCAACTGGCTCGAGCACCTTCTCGCCACCAACTGACGGTCTCCTCCGGCAGTAGTCGGTCGCGGGATGGACAACGTGCCAAGCGTGCGTCCCTTGGCAACGAGGTCTGGGAACCTTGCGACGGAACTCAGCCGGATAGAACCAGACGGGTCGGGTGCCGCCGTCGGCGCCGGTCGCCGGGCAGCGCGACCGAGTACCCGACAAGGCGCCGTCATCCGCACGGCGTACAGCCAGCGCCCGGCCTCGACATTGCCGGGCATCCGGGCGCCCCCACTCTTAACAGCGGTAGCCATGGGGAACCTGGAGAAGCGCCACGAAGATCCAGATCATGACCGTGGTGCCGACCGCGCCGCAGGCGAGGGCGACGGCGAGGTTCCAACGTCCTACGTACCCGACGCGCAGACCCCACCACACTGCCGCAACGCCGACGAGCACGGCTCCGTAGAAGATCAGCGCAAGTCCATTGGCCGCGCCGTTCACCCCCACGTCGCACGCCCGCCACGCAGCCGCCAGAAGCACCGATCCGAGAACACCCGTGGCCGGCCCGGCCACGGAGGCGACCGCGCAGCCCCATTGGCCGCGCGTCACTTCCGGTTCCTGACCTGCGGAACGCTCTCGCCGCTCCGCTGTGCCCGCTCCATTTGATCCATCGCGTCGTTGATTCATTGCCGGAGCTGTTCCTCGGTCAGGGGCGTGCCGGGCATGCCCAGCACGCCTACTACCGGGCGCTCTCAGGCTCGCACGAACGCGCGACGGAGTTAAGAACGATCAGCGGACCATCCGCCTACCGACAGGGAGCCGAGTGGGCGGCCACCGGCGCCCCGGCCCGTGCACGTCGGCGTTCATGTGACGTGCGGGTCGGTTCATCGAGCTGAATCGATTCGGCAGCTCAGGCACGTATCGACCGACGAGCAGCCGGGGATCATCTTGGGGCATCGACGGCTCCGGATACCTCACCGACGCCGATCCGTCCCGGCACCTCCTCCGGGCTGGTGACGTCACCATCTCCACGTGGAATGCCCGGCCTGCGGCATGGAGCCGCCTGCCGGGCCAGGGCCGAGGTGCCATCCGTGGCAAGAAGGGCAACGCCTGATGGGCATCTACGGACAGGACTGGGCGTCCTACCAGAGCGACGAACCGAGTGTCGCCGGACTCGACTTCGTCTTCACGAAGATCACGGAAGGCCTCGGATACACGAATCCGAAGTGGGTCCGCCAGCGCGACCACGCCAAGCGTCACGGTCTGGTCTGGGGCGCCTACCACTACCCCCACATGGGCAACGACCACGAAAACGAAGCCGACTTCTTCCTCGACCAGGTGGCCTGGCAGCCCGGCGACATCCTGGTCCTCGACTGGGAGGGCTACGACGACGCCAACGCCGGCGTCTCCAAGGCTCGCCAGCGGGCATACAAGGAAGACTGGCTCCGCTACGTCAAAGCCCGAATGCCGGGTCACCGGGTCGGCATGTACTGCAACGCCGACTACTGGAAGAACATCGACACGACCGGCTACTGCGGCGACTTCCTGTGGATCGCCACCGCGGGCCGCAACGCGGGTGACCCCGGGATCAAGGCGAGTTGGCTGTTCCACCAGTACGACGACAATCCCGTCGACCAGGACTACTGTCCCCTGCCCGGCCGCGAGGAGCTTCGCGCCTGGGCTCACGGACCTCTCCGATCCCCGGAGGACGACATGCCCCTGTCCCAGGAAGACCTCGACGCCGTCGCGACCGCAGTCTGGCGTCACACGGAGACCAACGCCGCCACCGGACGCCCCGTCGGCATGGGCGCCGTCATGGCGTGGATGGACAAGATGCACAACGACCAGACCGACGCCGTCGCACAAAAGCTCGCCGCGACACAGGCAGCAGTGACCGCGCTTGCCGCACAACTCGGCCAGCAGCACGGCGTCGACACCGAAACCGTGGTGTCTGCGGTCCGGCAGGCCATCGCCGACGCCGTGATCAACGTGGACGTCCACGTCACCGGTACCCCCGCCCCGACCACCTGAGAGACATCGCTCCCAGTCAGCGCTCCTGGCCGACGGTGTCGGCGGACGCCCGGCGTCCACGGCCGCGACGCGGGCCAAGCCGCTGGCCCCGGTCCACCACCTGAGAGACCCGGCGCCGGCCGTGGCCGCGGTGACGCTGGGCATGCTCGCCGACGGATTGACGCCCCGGCAGGCCGAGCACGTTCTGTGGCTGATGGTGCAACTGCGGCCGGAGAGGGCGGGGACGAAGCCCCTGACTCCTCCAGCCTGTATGCCCGCACCTTCCGGGTGCTGCGGGGCGGGCTCACCCTGATCTACCGGGAGTTCCTCAACAATCCATGGGGCCGGCTGGAGGCGCGTGACCTCTTGGACATCCTGGAGGCCGAGCAGGGAAAGCCCGCCTTCTACGAGGAACTCCTCCAATCGGCCTGCCAACCGGAGGACAGCGAGACACGGAACCTGCAGCGATGAGCGGACACGGCACCTGACAGGGCGACGCAGGCCCGCTCTGAACAGATCGATCGCCGACGGGGAGACAAACACGCGAACTCCCGGCAGCTGGCAGAACCTGGTCGTGGACCCGTCTACCGGAAGCTTCGTCGTTCCCCTCGCTCACGATGCCCCAACCACCCGGCCTCGCCGCCAGGTTGAAAAAGGCTCAGTGAGCTCTTTCCAACCTGTCAGGTTGGAGGGGTAGTTGGGGCGACAGACAGGTGAAGCCCCTGGTAGATGGGTTTCCGACCAAGAAATCCGTCTCCACCAGAGGCTCGTGTGCTTGTCTACCCGTCGGGCGTCGACGTGTCCAGTTCTGCCCTGCGCTTCTTGTCCGCCAAGCTCCGTCAGCGCCGCCAAGAGCTCGGTACCCGCTGGCGGCGCCTGAGTGTCGGCCGTCAGGGCCTGCTCACTCTTGCCCATCTCCGCAACGGCCACCCGTATGCCCAGCTCGCGGCCGGGTTCGGCATCGGGACCACGACCGCGTACCGGTACATCACCGAGGCCGTCGAGGTCCTGGCCGCTCTCGCGCCGACCCTTACGGAAGCGGTCCGGACAGCATCGTCGAAGGCGTTCGTGCTGCTGGACGGGACCCTGCTGCCGATCGACCGGATCGCCGCGGACCGGCCCTACTACTCGGGGAAGCATAAGAGACACGGGATGAACGTGCAGGTCCTCGCCGATCCCTTCGGCCAGCTGCTGTGGGCCTCACCGGCCTAGCCCGGCGCTGTCCACGACGTCCGCGCGGCTCGCGAACACGGCATCGTCGATGCTCTCGCCGAGGCCAACATCACGTGCTGGGCCGACAAGGGGTACCGAGGTGCCAGCGGCACGGTCCGCACCCCGTGCTGGGGGCGGTGGGAGACCCTGTCCACCGGTCAGCAGGCGGTGAACCGGTCCCATGCGAAGATCCGCGCCCTCGTCGAGCAAGCCATGGCCACCCTCAAGTCCTGGCGGCTCCTCCGTAAGCTCCGGTGCTCGACCACCCGGGTCACCAGCCTCGTCCAGGCCATCCTCACCCTTCATCTGACCAGCTCAGACCGATGATGGAAAAGCCTCATTGGCTAGGCGCGCAGGGCCGGCGCCGCGGCCGGCCCCGGCCCCGGGGAGGCTACCTTCCTCCGGTCACCTTCAGCGGCCATGAGACTGCTGCCGCAACGTCGTAGACCGTGAACCTGTCGGGTACGGAGTTGACGTCATCGCAGACGTCGGGGTCGCACTCCCGTTCCACCCTCCGGAAGGGCATGACACGAGGCTGGTGACCTGGACCGTCAATGCTTCTTGCCGTTCCCCAGGTCGGCGATGAGGAGCTCGACGCATTCCGAGGACGTATTGGTGCCGGCGAACACCACGGCCTTGATTCCCTTGCCCAGGTCGGCTGCCCCCCGCACCTCCCAGTCACCCTTGGTCACGACTCTCACGTCCACGTCGCCCTTCCGGTCACTCTTCCCCTCGGTCCAGCCGGCCTCGACCAAGCCGGCGAACGTGTCCGCGAACGACTTCTTCGGATCGGCGGACCTACCGGGGTCGTCCACCACCCAGTCGACCTTGCACTCCTTGAGCTTGGGCCCCACCGCGTCGATCGACGAGTCCTTGGTAAACCCGGCCGCGATCGCGGCCGCGTCGATCTCCTTCGCAACCGTGGCCGCTTCCACCTTCACACCGCCCCCACCGGCGCACCCCGTCACAAGCAGCACAACACCGGCAGCCGCGGCCACCAACCCAACCCCGCGCACAATCTCCCCAAACGACACGACACCCAAAGGGACAGCACACGCCACAGTGGTTGCGCTGGTGTTGAGGCGCTGCCTCCGATGGAACTGAAATCCAGGGCCCAAGCAGTCGGCAAGTGTGTGCGTCGAGTGCCCAGTTCCTGCGCTCTGCGTGCACATACCGAACCTGCAGGCGCGGCTGGAGGGTGTCGCAGAGCGTGCGTATCGGGCAGGTCGGCGTAGTGCTTGACGTTCTGTTTCACCCGGCGGAGATGATGCTGTACACGATGGCGACGGCCTCGACGGAGTGATGGAGGCTGAGATCTCACAGTTTCGTGGCAGTGCACCACCTGCACGAATACCACCCCACGACAGTGGAATCGCCCCGATCTCCCACACCCATGACAACGAGCCCCACCCAGGAAACCAGCGCTGACCTGCCCCAACCCACAGACCTCACTGTCCCTCACTCCACCGTCACGGAACCGAGAGATCGCACCCGGCTCCCGAGGAGGCCGTGAAGCCGTCCACGACGCCGCTGAGCGCCTTCGAGAAGGGCGTGGCGGCCCCTGGAGCAGTACAAGGGGGCTCGGGAAAGGCTGTGTGAAGGTCCCAAGGGCTCACGTAGAGCGCTTGGAGGACGGGTCCGAGGTGAAGCTCGGGGTGTTCCTCAGCAACGGCAAAGGCCGCCGGGCCAAGCCAACCGCCGACAGGCTCGCCGTGCTGGCCCGCCTCGGACTGGAGTGGGCAGCCGAGGAAGGCGCGGCGTGATGACCGCACGCGGCCAGGACGCGGGGCAGCAGCCGGTCAGCGCTGCCCCGCGTCAGCGGATCGCCGACCGACGGCGCAGGCATTGCCCGCGCCCATCTCATTCCTTGTCACGACTCTTGTCATGGCTCTTGAGGTTGCGGCCTGCGCCGCTGGGTGACTTCAGGTAAGCGTTCTCCGCCTCTGCACTCTGCCACTTGGCGTACAGGTACGTGCACGCAGCTCCCAGGACGGCAAGGGTCACGCCCTGAGTTGCTACCAGGCGCTTAGTGAGCTTGCCTCCAACTGGTGGCGACGCGCTCTTGCCGATGCCGACGTGGCCGGTCTCCAGTGAGTGCCGCTGTAGTTCTTCGAGACCGTCAGACTGAAAGGGGCATGCGGTGCATGCGTATTCGGTAATCAGTTGATCCCCCTAACAGAAAGTAGGTTGCCACAGACTGAGTGCGTCCGCGCACCACTTGGTCATCCTCCAGCCCGGAGCCACCCGAAGGACAAGCAATTCCCGCGGACAGACCCCGGGAGTGCTGGGCAATCCGGGGGTGCAGGCGGCGGAGACGGAGCTCGGGCTGGAACTGCGCGCCCGTCTCCGACCCTTCCAGGACCGCCACGACCAGGCCATACGGAAGGCGACGCGGCCCGGCTCACCGAGGTCTGCATGGGCAGCACGGCCGCCGGGGGGGCAGATCTACGCCCTGCCCGACGGGCACGAGACCTCCATGGAGGCAGCGCATTGTGGCCGCAACAGCGAGGGCCGAGGCAGCGCACCTGCCACCTGGTGAGCGGCGACGGTGAGACCGGCGAAAGGACCCCTGGGCGCGCGAGCGGCCCGGGGGGCCTTCTCTGTCCGAGGCCAGCAACACCGCTCCCAGGCCCTGCACGCACTGAGGTGCGTGCAGGGCCTGGGGTTCTGAGCTGCGGTATCGCACTGGCGCGTGTAGGTCCTGGGATCGTCGGGGCGCTCCCCTTTCCGGACTGGGGCCCGCAGCGTGCTGCGGGGTTGATGGGGTCAGTCGAGCAGTCCCGCGAGGAATCGGCCTCACCGGTCAGCCTCACGAGCCACACCCCGTTCGCCTCGGGGGCGCACCACGGCCTGCAGCAGATCGTGTTCTACAGTCAATTCGCCCCCAGGTCCCATCCGCCCGCAGCGGCGCGAAACAGGACCCCTCTCAGACCACGGCCACCGGACCATCCCCCCGATCCGGTAGCCGTCCCTGGGGGCCGGCGCCCCATCCCCCGAGCGCGCCGGCCCCCACCCCTCCCCGGGAACCCTCAGCCCCGACGGCCCCGTGCTGCTACGTCACCGGCCGAACCGCTCGTGGGCGGACCACTTCGACGCGCCGAGGGCGCCCGCGATCTCCTCCCACGAGTAGTCGGTCCTGGCCGCCTGTACGGCCTCGGCCTGCCGGGCGTCCGCCATCGAACGCAGCAGGGTGGCCGAGTAGACGGCGGCCAGCGGGCGGACGCCATCGTCCTCGGCCTGCGCCGGCCCCATCAGGCCCGTGACGGCGTCGTGGAGAGTCACCATCAGGCGCCGGACGTCCTCGGGCAGCTCCTGGGCCAAGGCCGCTTCGGCATGGTGGCGCCACTGCGTCCGCAGCTGGTCGTCGACCCGCTGCGGAGCGTCCCACGTAGGGCGCTTGCGGCCGCCCCTCCAACCGCACTTGCAGACGACCGGGCACCTTCGGCGCGCGGGTAGCCTGCCATCCTGAGGACAGCGCCCGCCGGGGGCGGGTTCAGGGGGTGTGCGGGGTCAAGGCTCCGGCCGCGGTCGACGCGGTGCGCTCGATGAGGGCGGTGCCGGCCTCCCGGGTGGGCTGGCCGTCGGTGAGGACGACGACCAGGAGCGTGTGCCCCGCGCGCTCGACGAGGCCCATGCTGTTGACGGCCCACAGCGCGGGCGTTCCGACCGGGAGCCAGCCGTTCTTGAGCACGGGCCGGACGCCGGGGGCTCCCGCTGCGCCGACGCCCCAGTTCTGGTCGGCGGCGACGTCGCCCATGAGGGTGCGTACGTACGACCGCGATGCGGCGGTCAACGGGGAGTCCTCGGTGAACACGGCCTTGAGGAGGGCCATTTGGTCACCGACCGTGGTCCGGGTGAGTCCCCAGGGGCCCCGCTGGCCGGCGCGGGCCGGAGTGAGGCCGAGTCGGGCGTTGGCCGCGTCCAGACCCTGGCGTCGGCCGATGCCGGTCCAGAGTTCCTGGGCCGCGTCGTTGTCGCTGAAGCGGATCATGTCGGAGGCCAGCCGTCGCTGGGCCGCCGTGAGGGGGACCCCACGGTCCTGGGCCTGCAGCAGCAGGGCGGCCAGGATGTCGACCTTGATGATGCTCGCGGAGGCGAAGGTCTCGGTGGACGCGCCGTAGGCGGCCGCGCGGCCCGAGGTGAGGTCCTCGACGGCGATCGCGTACCGGCCGTGGTGCGCCCCGAGCCCGTCGAGCGCGCGTCGCACGGCCTGCTCCGGAGTCGCCGTGTCCGCGGGGGCGGGTCCCGGCCGGGACGGCGGCGCGCCGGGCACCGTCGGGGCTGCCGCCGTCGACAGGGGGCGGGGAGGCGTGCCCTCGGCGAGACCCGGGGTGGGGATCAGGAGGTGGGCCGCCAGGGTGGCGCCCACGAGCAGGGGGACGAGGAGGAAGGGCGTCCGGCGCTTCATACGGGCACTCGCTTTCGGATGTCCGGGCACGCGGACATCGCCCCTCGGCGCGTCAGGGCGTGCCGGGGCGAGCCGGGGCGTGTGTCAGGGCGCGGTCGGGGTGCGGCGAGGCGTACCGGGGTAAGGCAGGCCCTGCCGGGGTACGGCAAGGGCTGGTCGGGGGGGGCCGGACGCGCCACCGTGCGGGCGCGGTCCGGGGTCGTCCGCTGCGGGCGGCGGCTGCCGGTGACCGGTTCAGCGGCTGCCGGCGGTACGACTCATCCGCCGCAGGATTTGGCGATCTTCGCGTTCTCGTCGATGTCGATCGGGAAGGAGGAGGCGCCGCCGAGGTTCACGGTCCATCCGTGGGTGAGGGTTCCGGAGGAGGGGTTGTCGGCGAGCCAGAAGGGGGGTGTGGTGAAAGAGCAGGTGCCGGCGGTCGGCCCCTGGGCCCCGGCGGATCGCAGATGCCCGGTCACGAACTGTTTCCCGAGCGTCTCCAGTGCCGTGGAGTCACCGGACTTGGTGGCCGCCACCAGTCCGCCGTAGAAGCCGGACACCGTGGGGTCACCGCCCTTGCCGCCCCCGGCGTTCGCCGCGCAGGTCAGGTCGGTCACCTTCCCCGTGACGCCGTCGAAGGCGAGGGAAGGGCTCCGGTCGAGCGGTTCGGTCCCGTGGTACAGCAGGACCCCGCCCGCCACCAGCACGCCGTCGACCGCGGCGCCGCAGGTCACGCCCCGGGAGTCGGCGCCCCAGATCCGCTCGTACGTGGACCGGTCGGCGAACAGCGCCGCCACTTCGGCCGGATCCACCTGGGAGCGGGTGGCCGGGTTCTGGTGGCGCAGAGCGGAGAGGAACAGGGCTTTCGTCGTCCGGGCCGGGTCGGCCCGGGGCGCTTGGGCGGGCACGGAGGGGGAAGGAGGCAGTTCAGCGCTCGGGGCGGTGGCCGCCGGTGCGGGCCCCGTTGTGCGGTCCGGCCCCTCGCGGGAGACGAAGCCGGCGCCCAGGGCCACGATCACCACGGCCGCCGCCGCACCCGTCTGCAAGCGCCGCATGCGGCGCTGTCGTACAGACCCGATGAGGCCGTCCACGTCGTAGCTGGGTGGCGGTTCCCGCCGCGCACGGTCGAGCATGGCAGCGGCCAGCTCCTCCTCCAGGTCGAAGTCCTTCATGCCACTCCTTCCGAACCCGCGCGCAGTGCCTGTGTACCGACGGTCGACCGGAGCTTTCCCAGGCCCCGGGCGATCTGGGACCGGACCGAGCCGGCCGAGATGTTCATCAAGCCGCTGATCTCCGCGTCGTCGAGGTCTTCGAAGTACCGCAGCACCAGGACGGTGCGCATGCCGACCGGCAGCGACTGCAGTTCGCGCATCAGCTCGTCGCGGACCACGAGCCCTTTGTACGGATCGACGTGCCCGCCCCCGATGCCATCGTCCAGGGGGACTTCCGCACGCCATCGCAGCTTGCGCCAGCGGTCGTTCGCGAGGTTCACCAGGATCCGGCGCGCGTAGGCCTCCGGCGCGTCGGCGGAGCGGACCTTGCGCCAGTGCCGGCACACCTGCTCCAGCGTGGACTGCACCAGGTCGTCGGCCACGTGCCGTTCGCCGGTGATCAGCAGGGCAGTCCTGAACAGTGCCGAGGACCGTGCCTGCACGAAGGCCGTGAAGCCGGGAACGTCAGCGGTTCGCATGGCCACCCGGCCCGTGCCCGTTGGGCATCTTCACCCCTCCCGAAGCCGCCTTGGCTCCCCCGACGTACCTGACGGAGCCCGCTCCCCGACTGCTGCACGCCGTCTCCGACCGTGACCCAAGCGTTACCTTCCGGGCCCTCTCCGGCGCCGTGAGCACGCCCCGACACCCCGCCCCCTGCACTCAACGGCACCCACGGGACGACCCTGACGCGGGAGTACGTGGCCCGGTGGGAGCGTGGGAAGTGCGCGCCGCGCGGGTTCTGCCTCGTGGCGCTGTCCCGGGTGCTCGACGTACCGCTGTCCGTCCTGGAGGACCCCACGCTGCGACGAGAGTTCCTGACCGACGTGGCCGGCAGCGCCATAGCGCCCGTGGTCGCCTCCGACCACCTCGCGCGGGTTCGCCGCCCGCCTGACGGGCGGGCCGTCCGTGAAGGCGTGGGAGGCCAAGTGCGGACGGTCACTCATTTCCCCCAGGACTAAACTCACGTGATTCCCCAGGTGCTGCCGAGCGGCGAAGTCGTCGAGGATGAGGACGTCGGGCGGAACGGCTCCCGCATCCGCTTCTCCCCTGTCCGGTCCGCATGGCCGCCGGCCGGCTCGGCCAGGATCCGGCTGGTCTGCGCGAAGCGGACGTGGGCGGGTCTTCCCCACCCCGACCGGCCCCCGGCGGCCGGGCCGCGACCGTCCACGCCTTCGGGTGCCGGCTCGCCGGCAGCCACGCGTACCCGCTGCACACCATGCAAGGCCCTCGACGCACTCGCGCGACCCGGCACGATCGCGTGATCGAGTGCACCGGGCGCAACGCCGCCGAAGCACTGCTCCCGCCCCGGTTATGGATCGGCATCTCCCCGCGGCTCCCGGGGGGGCGGGCGCCGTAATCAGGATCCCCCTCCCCGACTCAGGCCCACGGGCCGGAAGCGGGCGGACGGCTCAGGCTGTCGGCACCCAACGCTCCGGCACCGTGTCGGTCTCCCGCACCGCCCCCTGGCGTCGGGCGGCTGCCAGGCGGGCACCCTGCTCCGCGACCGGCAGCAGGTCGGTGGGAGTAACGCCCGACTCCGGTGGAACGGCACGCCGCCCCATCAGTTCCACCCGACGGGCCTGCTCTGCCGGGAACACGTCGGCGGGCAGGAACCACGAGGCGGCGCCGGTGACGTCCACCTGGTGCAACAGGCCCTCGGCGGCGAAGTGCAGCCGGTAGCCGAGGTATTGCAGGTCGGTGTCGAAGAGCAGGGTGCCGGTGACCAGTCCGCGGGCCTGTCGTGCCCAGCGCGCCAGCCTGCCCACGGCGAGCGGCAGTACGCGGGCCCGGCCGATCGACGCCGCGTATCCGTCGGCCTCTACCCCGCCCTCGGTGAAGCGGCCCGTGCCGGTGAGGGTGATCGGACCGGGCTCGGCACCCGTACGGAACTCCAGCCGTCCGTCACCACCTCCGTCCGCGGTATGGCGGCTCCGCAGATCGGAGTACCGCGCCGTGTTGACCGCTGCCGTTTCGATGGCTGCGGCGACCACGGTGACCCGGGCGGCCGGGTTCCCGGTGAGGAGGGCCTCGGCCGTGGCCAGCGCGTGGTCTCCACCGCCGGCCACGATCCAGCTGTCAGCGGCCGTCACCGCGAGCTGCCCGTACACCAACGCGTCCCCGAAGCACAGCCGTCCGGCGGCGTCCTTGGTGGCCCGCAGGAATGCGGCGAACGCTCGGATGGCCTCGATCGGCGCCGTGACCGGGGCCAGTAGCACCGGATCGGCGCGGTCCAACAACGCCAGCACTTCCGCTGGGCTGCTGCCCCTCTGGTTGAGCACATCGGCGACTGCTGCCGTCAGCTCGCTCGCCGCCGGACGCATCCTGATCAGATCGGTCAGCAGCACACTGGCGGCCCAATTGAAGGAGTGCAGCGCGGGGCCGGTGCCGGGCACGAACTGCGGGGGCAGGCCCGGGGCGAGCGTCGGTATGCCCTCGACGTCGACCATGACCGGGTCGGGGGCCCCCGCGGGGTGGATGACCGCGACCAGACGGCGTTCCTCGTCCACGGCCAGCTCAGCGGTGCCGTTGAGCAGCGGGCCGGAGGTAGCCAGCTGGTCCAGCCACATCCGGACGGCCGTCGTCGGCACGCGCCCCATGGGGGCGGCGTACGCGTAGGGGTCGAAGCCGCACCTGTTCAGGTCTCGTAGTTGATCGGGAGAGTGACCGAGGTAGCCGAGTACACCTCGGTGGAACAGGCCGCCGCAGTCGTCGACCAGCAAGGCTCCCACCGGGCGGGCCAGAGCCGCAGGCCCGCCCCCGATCATGATCGACACAGGCCTACCAGTGCTTTCGGGCATAGCCGCGTCCCCCGCTTCGGTGATCATGTGAGTCAGAGTAACCGTGCGCACCGATCGACGGTCGAGGCACGTCACCCCACCCTCCGCCACCGTGTGGGGAGTTGCCCAGAGCCAGCCGCTGCAGGCTGGCGTTGCACGACACGCGCAGGGCCCTGTTCCTGGTTCTCGCCGACATCTTCCACGGCAGCCGTCCGCGGTTGCTCCCAAACCCGGAAACGACCTCTACTGCGTGTGGCCTACGTAACCAGGTGGGTGACCAAGCACCTCGCCGCCCACGTCCGCATGCACCTGAGCCAGTGACCTGAGTCGGAGATTCACTGTTGGTTGGACATGAGTCGTCCTGGTCCGAAGATTCCGCCGTTGTCGGTTACTGACGCCAAGAGGGTGGTGCTGGAGGGCTGGTTACGCCGCCGCACGACGGCTCAGGCTTTGTGCCAGCGGTCGCGGATCGTGCTGGAGTGCGCCGAAGGCCAGTCGATCATGGAGGTGTCCCGCCGGCTGCGGATCGCTCCGCTCGCCACACGCCCGAGCCGTGGTGTACAGCGGGTACCCGAGGACATCCCGACCGTGAACCGAACATCCACACGGCCTGCGCCGGCATCGGCTCAACCGCGGGACATAACACCACTCCAACGCCTCCGACCCTCACCTGCCCCCTCAAAGCCAGCCTGCCGCGTCATGGGCGCCATGGGAGATGCAAGAAGACGACGGTACGAGGGTGAGGTGAGCGGCCACGGTAAGCGGCTGTCGTGCACGTCTGCGGAGAGATGGACGTCGACCGGGCCCCGTTTCTGCGCAACGCCCTGCACACCGGGATCACCCGTCCTGGCGGCCCCGGACAGATCGTCGTGGATCTGGCCGACCTGTCGTTCTGCGACTCCTCTGGCCTCAATGCCCTCATCCAAGCCCGGCACACTGCGCAGGAACACGGCAAGTTGCTCAGCCCGCCCGCCCCGCGACCCCAGTTCCTGCGCCTGCTGGACATCACCGGCGCCGACACCCTCTTCAGGATCACCGACACATGACAGCCGGGAAGCACGGCACCGTGTGTCGCCAATGGGGCGCTCTGAACCGGCATGAGATCGAAGCGGAGATAAACGACGCACGGATCAGAAGGTACTCGGCCCGTGTCCGAGGGCTCCGGGGTCGGCTGGTGCGGCATCTGCATGCGCGGACCATGGCCCCCGGCTTCTGCCCGCGGACGGAGGTCGGGGAGCAACCGCAGCGCGACTCTGCCGAGGTGTGGGCTGCGGCGGCGTCATCGTCCGGGCGCCGGAAGCCGGGTGGTACGACCACATTCTCCGCATCGCCCCGGTGATGCGGAAGTGGGTAGCTGTCGGGTGCCGCACAGGGAAGCCCCGCCGCCGAGACGGCCGACAGGTGGGAACTGCCTGACCGTCAACCGGACCGCGGCTACGCTCGCATCGTGACTGCCCCCTGGGAACCCGCGATGGCCGGCGTGCTGCGACTTCCCTCCGGCCGGCTCGTCCGCGGCCGGGCGCTGAGGCGGCCGCTCCCGCAGGGCCCGCAACCCACCTTCGCGCTCTACCTGCTGGGCCACCGGCCCCCTCCGGTCGCCTGGGAGAACCGCTGGCTCCGCTGGCCCGACTTCTGGCTGCCGTCCGACAGCGCCGCGACCGCCGACGGGCTGCGCGAGGCATGGGCACGGGCCGAGACCGAACGCGTCGAGGTCGCCTGCGCCGGTGGTCACGGACGGACCGGAACCGCACTGGCATGCCTCGCCGTGCTCGACGGGGTACCCAGCCGTGAGGCCGTCGCGTACGTCCGGGAGAACTACGCTCCGCGCGCCGTCGAGACACCCTGGCAACGCCGTTTCGTCTCCCGCTTCCCGTAGCAGCAGCGCTCAACGGACCGGCTCTTCGGCTACTGCAACCGTCAGGACCCGCCGTCAAGCTCCACCGATACCCTTTCTCCCGCAGCGACTTCGGGAGAGCACTGCCGGTGCGACAGAAGGACCTGGCCGCCGAGTACGGGGGGACCCCGCAGCCGGTCAGCGGGCTGATGGCGCCGCTGTGCGAGCTGGGCAACTCGGTGTCCTCAGTACATTCGCCGGGGCGCAGGCATGCGCGCCGGGATCCGGCACACACCGCGACCGTGTCCGCTGCCCCGACTCCACCTCGACCGGCTTCCGGCCCCGCACCACACCGCACCCAACCGTGCCACAGGCCTGCCCGGGAGAGGAGTTGGTCAACGGCTGCCCACGGCCTTCACTCAGTCGGAGTCGAGTAGATCGATTCTTCTTACGACGTTCGCGTGAAGTAGTGCATCTGTGACATTCCAGCGGAAATGACGGACACCGTCCATCGCTTCTACGGAAGGTCGTCATGAAACACACCCGTCTCCTTTGTCTGGCCGTCGTTGCGGTCCTCTGCGCCGGCGCGGGAGGTGCTGCTGCGCGTCCAATGGCGTCCGACTCGGCAAGCTCTCGCAAGGCCGTCACGCATGTGGTCGCGGGCTCGGCACACTTGGCGCCCGGGCAGACCGGGGTCGCCAGCACCCGTGACTGTCCATTCGGAGAGTTGATCACCGGGGGCGGCAGTTTCGTTACCTCGAGCACGGGCAACGCGGACAGCACCTTCGTCCTGAGCCGCAGCAGCCCCCGCTTCCCCTACGACAGCCGGCCCCTCCAGTGGTCGGTCGCGGGCAGGAACACGGGTAGCTTCCCGATCGACATCACTGTCTTCGGCCTGTGCTCGGAAGGCACGATCGGCGATGCTGCCGTGGACTCCAGTGCGGGCTTGCCGGCGGTCCCGCCCGGCCTCCTGCCCGGGCAACCATCGAGCGCGCACTGATCGCCGGGGTCAGCGTGCACCCCGGCCCGATCTGCGGGGCTTCCACGGCCTCCTGAATCAACACCTCGGACCTGGACCGGCAGGGACGACACCGCGACGCCCATCGGCAGGACCTGGGGCACGGTGCGCGCAATGGTGTGCGCGGTCGCAGTGCCGGTGGCGGGCGGGGTCAGGGCAAGGGCGGCGGCAGCCACCGCAGCGGCCCGCTGCTCAGGCGGGCCTGTGCACGGAACTGCCGCAGGGCTGTGGCCAGTTCGCCGCGTTCGGGAGCGATGTGGTCCACCGGGAGTTCAGAGCGTCCCATGATCCCCTCCTCAGCGGCCTGCGTGCACGGCATCGCGGACCATCGCGGACAGCAGGCCGCGGCCGCCCGGGGTCACGGGGCGAGCACCAGGCCCGCACCGATCCCGCCGGCTGCGTACGGTTCCGGCGCCGCGACTGCATCCCCCACGCCCCGGTACCCGACACTGCCCCCGGAAGCTGCTCGGCGAACGTCCGCTTCGGGCACGAGGTATCGGAGCAGAAGAACCGCCGGACCCGCTAGGCCAGTACAACGCGCGTCGCCCTCCACTCGGCAGGCCAGCCGGAAGCCGCAGGTAAGAGCTGTGGAGGTGGGTCCGTCAGGCCTGGCAGAGGCCGCGGGCGTAGTCGTACGTCGCGGTGGTCTGCGAGTAGCGCCATTGCGGGTCCAGCAGGTCGCGCTTGAGCTGTTCGGCCGCGTCCGGGCTTTCGACCACGTACCCGAAGTCCTGCAGCCAGGACGGATAGAGGTTCTTCGATCCGATGTAGAAGGCGGAGCCGTCGACCGAGACCAGCTTGTGGTGCTGGGCGTACGGCTTGCCGTCGGCCCAGGTCGCCCTGTCCGAGGCTCGGAAGGTGGCCAGCTGGAGGTTCTCGCACAGTGCCGTACGCGCCCGCGTGCCGTCACCGGTCAGGGACGTGACCCGGCCGCGCAGGGCATCGCTCACCTCGGAGAGGGATTTGATCTGCGAGTAGCCGCCGCTGCCGATCGTGCCGCGGTTCGCCGGGTCGCTCACGACGATGCGGACCTTCACGCCGGAAACGAGTTTCGCGGCGAGGGCGTCGTACAAGCGCACGTCGTAGCGGGGCAGCGGCGGGCAGGTGGCGTGGACGTCCTGCTGGGAGATCTCGATGTGCGAGGTCGCGCTGGAGACCAGGGCACGCAGGGCGCTCTCCTCCGGGTTGACGGTGTCGTAGTCGCGGTCGGCGTTGGTGTTGTCGTGCAGCCCGATCCCGCATTTGGTGTCGTCGGCCGTGGGGAGGACCGGGCGGAAGGAGGACGTGGGGTCGTTCTGGCGGATGCCCACGCCGAGACCGCCGACGGCGAGTGCGGGCACGTTCCCCCCACCCTCCGGGGCGGCGGGCCGGGGCAGGGTGGGCATGCACTCCGCGCCGGACGAGGCGGCGAACCAGACGGAGTTCCAGTTGTTCTTGTTGCGGCAGGTCCAGTCCCACAGGGAGTCCAGGTAGCGGCCCGCGGAGCCCGCCGCCGGCCCGGAGAGCGCGAGGTCCACGTCGCTCACCGGGTGGGTGGTCTCCAGGTAGTCGTCCTTCCAGCTGTTGATGCCGCCGGTGATCACCGAACTGCCGTCCACCACGAGCAGTTTGGAGTGGTTCCAGGAGAAGGCGGTCTTCGAGGTGGTCATCGACGCCACGTTGAGGGTGATGCTGTCGGCAGCGGCCGGACCCAGCTTCGCGAGCAGCTCGTCCCGGTAGGACGAGGGGATCACCGTGGAGTGGTAGACGGGCGCGGCGCCCACCATGATGCGCACCTTCAGTCGGTTGCCCTTCCGAATGGATTCCCGGAGGCCCGCGACGATCGCCTCCTGGTAGCCGCCGTTGGGGAACGGCGCCAGCGTCGATATGTCCACCGTCTGCCTGGCGTCGGCGATGTCCTGGCGCATCTTCTCCAGGAGACGGCGCGAGCCGGGCCGGTCGGAGCAGGCGGCGTCGCCCCAGCAACCGGGTGTCTGGAGCAGCCAGTCGGCGCCCTCGGGCGTGGAGGAGCCGAGGCGATTGCCCGAGGTCCGTTCCCAGACGGACCCCTGGAGGCCGGGCGAGACTTGACGCAGGGTCTGCTCGACCGAGTCGAGGTGCGGTGTGGGTGCACCGGCCGCGGGGGTGGCGGCGGCCGTGGCGGTGGCGAGCAGGGAGAAGCCGAGTGCGAGGGCCGAGGTGGAGACGAGAGCCGTCGTGCGGACGGTGCGTGCCAATGTGGTTCCTTGACTGGGGGGGGTGGCTCTGGGTCGGGAGCGTGGTCGACCACGGCTCCGACCTTGATCAACTCCAGCAAGTTACCACCTGGTAGCCTCCTGTTCGCCCGCTTTGGTCGAGTTCCGGCCACCTGGTGACAGGGTGAGGCGGCCGAGCTCCTTCAGGCGCAGCACGCCGGGGCCTGCGATGTCGAGGTCACTCCCAACAGGCTGCCCTTGAACGCTCCGTTGTCCTGGACCATCAAGATCCAGGTCTCTCCGGTGTCCACAATCCGGGGTCGCGGCCCGCACCTGTCCCTCAGTCCCGGTCGCCACCCCCCTCACGCAGACATACGCTGGATTCAGGGGAGGCGGCCACGAGCCGCCCGTACCAGAACACCGCGTCACCGATGGCTCAGTCGCCATCGTGTTTGTCGGCCGTGTTGCCCCTTCCCATGACGGTCGACGGTCGCGAACCGTGCCGACACGCTCCGCTGTTTCCGCGCGACCGGGGAGTCGCAATGACAAGACTTTCTCGTGCACGCCGTCAGGCCATGGCCCTTGCGGCAACGCTGATGGCCGGAGGAATGGTCCTGGGGGCGGGCTCAATGGCGTCCGCCACCGTCTCGGCCAGGCTTCCCGCCGAGGTCAGCCCCGCCGACCAGGCGGCCCTCCTGAATGACACGAATGCGATACGTCAGACAGAAAACGCGCCGCCCATCGCCTGGGACGCGGCTCTCGCCTCAGGCTCGCAGGCTTGGGCCGACAACCCCGCTTCCCACGCCGGTGGGCTCGCGCACGACACGAGCTTCAACAGCGGTGCCGAGAACATGTCGAGTGCCGGGCCATCCCAGGCCGTATCGCAATGGGCCGGAGAGAAGGCCGCCTACGACGCGGCCGGCCCGAACTGGAACACGGATGACCCCGGCTACAGGAACTGGGGCCACTACTGGAACATGGTTCAGAAGAACTACACGAAGATGGGGTGCGGCGCCGCGGACGGCGTGACGGTCTGCCGCTACGCCTGACCGGACCCACTCGGGCCGCCATGCCGGGCCGCCATGCCGCGCACACCGCTGCCGAGAACCAGCTTGACCTTGGTCTCCGTTGTAGCAGACCGCCACGAACGGCGGCGCCGAGCCAACCGAGGCCCACACACCGGTGCGCCGCCACCGCGGCCCCTCGTTGCGCAGGCATTCGGGTGGCGGCGCGCCCTCTCGGGCTGCCGGCACCGGTCGGGTTGAACATGCTGGGGCCGGGCTCGGCATCGCCGTCGGTGCCGCCCCTCCCCACTCGAGAAGGAGTACCGCATGCCGACGGACGCGGTAGGACGATTCCTCGCGGCCTTGGATCCGCATCACCGGGAGGCCTTCACCAGCAGACCCCGCGAGGATCAGGAGCGGCTCGTGGCCGCTTGGGAGCGGGAGCTGGCGTCGGACGACGAGCTCGACACTCTCGATGAGCTCTCTCCACCCGCCGCGGAGGCAGAAGCGGCCCGTCGTGTCATGGCCCTGGAGTCCTGACAGGTGCCGTAGCGCAGCCATGCCTGGAGCGCCCGTGTCTGGACGGACGGTGTGGTCGGGTGGTCGGGGTGGTTCGAGTCCGCGAGCCTGCATTGCCTTGGCGGTCCGAAGGACGCCTCGATGGGGTTGGCCCAGGACGTGTAGGTCGGGGTGAAGCAGCTCGACCTGGTTCCGGGCCGCCCACCTGCGGATCCTCCAGTCGAGGTGGGCGGAGGGATTGTCGAGGATCACGCAGCTCGGGGCATCGGGCGCTCCGTAGACGCTGTGGAGCGTGTCCGGGGCATCACGGCGGGGCAGATCGCTCCCTGATGCGGTCCGACGTCGAGGCGCCGGCCATCGACACGGTGGGCGTCGCCGGGGATGCGGTGTGGATCTACCGCGGGCTCGACCGAACACGTACGTGCGGCGACGGATACCGAGAGGCTCACCGAGGCCGCATCAGCCGCTGAGGGGCCGGCCATCTCGTACCTGCACGCGCACCTGGACACACCCGGATGGGCGGCCGTCGAGGCTGCCGGCGGTGTCGTGTACGTGTCGGGGGCATGCGCGGCACAGAGTGAACGAGCGGCGCGGGCTGCGTCGAAGCGACACGTGAGTGAGGTGGTCGTATGTCCTCTGGCCTCGACGCGGCGGACGTGCTGGTCGTCGGTGCCGGAGTCTCCGGGTTGGCGTGCGCCCGGGACCTGCTGTCGGCCGGCGTGCGCGTGCGGGTGCTGGAGGCCGGCGACGCGGTCGGCGGACGGATGCGTTCGGACCGGGTCGGCGGCTTCGTCGTGGACCGCGGGTTCCAGGTGTTCAACTCCGCCTACCCTCAGGTCCGGCGCAGGTTCGACCTGAGGGAACTCCGGCTCCGGCCCTTCACGCCCGGGTTCATCGTGCACGCTCCGACAGGCAGACTCGGCTTCGTCGATCCTGTCCGCCGTCCGCGCACGCTACCCGAGTTGCTCTCAGGTCGCCTCGTCGACCGTCGCGACCTGGCCGCCCTCGCCCTGCTGTCTGCTCGTGACGTGCTGCTACCACCGGCGCGGCTCAAACGGCGGCCGGACACCACCGCCCGCACCGCGTTCGCCAACGCCGGTTTCTCGGAAGCGTTCGTCGAGCGGTTCTTCCGCCCCTTCGTGGCGGGGGTCTTCTTGGAGGACGAACTGGAGACTTCCGCCCGGGTGTTCCACATGGTGTGGCGGAGCATGCTGCGCGGAACCATTTGCCTGCCTGCCGAGGGCATCGGTGCGGTGCCACGAGCCCTCGCCGCCCGCCTGCCGACAGGTGCCCTGCTGCTTGAGACCCCGGTGGCCGGGCTCACGGCCGACGGTGTGCTGACCGGCGAGGGACGAGAGATCCCGGCGCGCGCCGTCGTGATCGCCACCGGCCCCGGGGCCGTCCCGACCCTGCTCCCAGAGGTGATCCTGCCCGCCTACCGAACGGTGACGACGTACTACCACGTCGCTCCGCGGTCCCCCCTTGGCGAGCCGACACTGCTCGTGGACACCCGCCGCCGCTTCCTCAACACCTGTGTCCTGAGCGACGTCGTGCCCGGCTACGCCCCACCCGGCCACGCCCTCATCGCCACGTCGGTCACCGGCCCGGACCTGCAAGGCCGTGAGCACGAGCTGCGAACGGCGCTCGCGGAGGCGTACGGCACGGGCGCGGACGGCTGGGACCTCCTCACCGTCCGCACCATCGAGGAGGCGCTGCCAGCCATGGCTCCGCCACAGCCCCTGACCCGTACCACGCGCGTGGCACCGGGCCGTTACGTGTGCGGTGACCACCGGGCCACCGGTTCCACCCAGGGTGCGCTCGCCTCCGGTGCGCGGGCCGCCCGCGAGGTGCTGCACGACCTTCGACGCCGTGGCGTGGCGTGAACGCACCTCGTACGGGCCCCAGTCGCGGCAAGCGGCCGGCGCCGAGCCGACGGATGGCGGCTGGTGTGCGGTAACCGGTGAGGACCAGGGGCGCATGGTTCCCCGGGTCGAGGGCCCGCTCGAAAGTGCGGAAGAAATCCGTCAGGGGGCCTCGAAGGCGATTCACGGCTCGGGGGCGGTCGCAGACCTGTGGTGCTGCTGACGTTCGGTGCCGGTGTCGAAGAAGGCGTCGAGGTATGCGTTCGGCTCCAGTGCGCTGTCCCGGAACAGCGAGAACACCTCGGCACCCGAGACCGGTGTGCCACCCAGACGGTAGGACTGGGCGAAACCCAGGTAGCCGAAGCCGTTGTCGGCCGCGTACGTCTCGGCCTCCGCCTCGGCGAGGGCAATCGCCTCGTCAGCCGATGCGGCCTGCCAGAGCGTGATCCGCTCCTCGTAGCTCCTCCCGCCGTCCCAGGTCGTCCACTCGAACACGCACCGGACCCCGTACCAGTCCACGTCCCACTCCCTTCGCACCGTGCCGCTGGAGCATTCTCCGCCGCTTATGCCCAAGGCAGGCGTTGGGTGCGGGCGTATGCGGTACTTGTTCTGGCCGGCGAACGACGAGGTCCGGAGCTGACCGGCCATCACCTGCCGGCGATCACGCCAACAACCGGCACCGTCCGTTTCACAGTGCGACCGCCCCCCACGACGTGCCGCCACCACGGCGAGAAGGCCCAGGATGTTGTAGACGATGTCCTGCTTGCAGGCACGGCGTTATGGCGGGTGGTGACGTGGCCGTCGTCGTCCGCGACGCTGACGCTCTTGATCACGGCGACGACCCGGCCGGGGACGGCGGCCATGAAGTCCGCCGTGCCGAGACGGCTGTTCATGTCGCGTATGTTCCCGGGCAGGTGGTGGAGGCCGGAGACGGCCCACAGCCCGCCGACGCCGAGCAACGCCCACGGCCGGCCCCGGTCGACCGCGACGACGACCACCACACCGGCGTAGACAAGGAAGACCGCGAAGTTCGGCCGGCCGAGCCCGCGCCCGCCTTCCCCGAGCTGCCGGAGAATCGGAAGGCCTGAGGGCTCCCGGGCGGATGCCGGACGCCGATCTCCCGGCCCGTTCAGGCCGCGGTGATCCTGTCGCCCCGATCACCGCCGTTGGTCACGGTGAATTCCTCCCCGGTGGACGGGTCGCGGAAGGAAACGACCACCGGTATCCCCAAGCTCGGGGAACTTCCGTGCCGGGGCTCCCCCACCCGCTCGATCCGCCCGACCACCCGCACCGTCCGCTGGGCCCGGGTCATCCCGGCCGGCGACCGCCCGTACCCGACCAGCGCGACCACGCCGATCAGCCCGCACCACAGCGCCAGATCGCGGAAGTGCTCGTAGCGCCCGGCCCCGCCCGCTCCGCGGTGACCTGTTCCCACGGCTGCGGCGGTTCCTTCGGCGCAGCGCTGCAGCTCGGCGGCGAGCGCCTCCAGTGCTGCCGTGGTCGCGCCGCGGCGCCCGAGGTCGCGGGGGCCGTGCGGTCGCGGTGGCCGGAGACGGGGCGGTCCGGGTGCTCGGGCGTGGTGTGCCTGCCTGGGCTGTGCCGCACCCTCCCATAGCCGACCTCGCCGTGCCGGCGCGGCCCGTGTGGGCGGAGAAGTGCGATGGGCTCTACAGGAGTTCCTGGCGGGGATCGGCTGTGACGACGTGGACGCGGTCATGGTGACCATGCAGGTGGTCGGATGTGGTCTTGGCGAGGCTCAGGGGGATGTTCATGAGCGCGCCCTGCCGAGCGGCTGAGCTCGCCTTCCACAAGGCGGCCATGGAAGGCCTGGGGCGGTCTCAGCTGAACCGATGACCGCGTCGTCGCCGTCTGTCGACACAGGCCACGAACCCAACCCCAAGTCCACCGAAGACGAGCACTGCCAGCCTCATATAGCAGCCAAAGAACCAATCGCTCAGAACTCATCGAGCCCTAGGTCTGACCTCAGACTATTTCGCAACAGGCCGAGTCTGCCACTGGCACTACGTAGATAATCTTCGAGGCGTTCAGGCGGATTTTCAGGAGTACCGCGCTCGATTCCCTTGAGGAACTCATACACCCCCATGAGAGCCGCGTTCGTTGCATGGGCTTCCCGCATGACTGGGCCAGGCACGAGCATCTGCGCCTCTGAATAGATCCCCTGGTAGGCACCCCGAGCCTCCTCCAGCGCCGACTCCTGCGCCTCAGAAGGGGCTCCCTGTTCGCGCGCCTGGCTGTAGAGGAACATCACTGAATGAAATCGGCGCGCCAATTGATTGAGGGAGACATAGCAAGCTCTGCGCATTTCCTCCAGGCGTCGTTCTTCCTCTACTTGTTGCACCAGCCGACTCTCCCGCTCCGCATGCGCAAGTTCCATTGCCTTCGACCGTGTAGCGCCCCGCTGTGTCAGCAACGCAGATACGAGCGTGCCAGCAACACCCACGACGGCGATCAAGAAAGGTACTAAGTCCCTGCCCATGCCCCCACACATCCGCTACCGGCGACGCCTTCATCACCGCAAGATCGGCCCAGCCAATGCTGGGTTCAGATACATCCGCTCCCGATCACAGGGAGCGCAGCAACATCACCCAGCGTGCACTAGCTAAGAAAGTTGATCCAGACCCCCTCCCCCCTGGGCAGAGCCGCTGACAGATTGGCAGGCACCCCAGTACCCTCACCCCCGCTACGCCAGGGCGGCGGCATTGATCACCAGGTGCACCCATGATGTCGGCGATGACGCCCAGGGCGTTCGCGAGCGTGAGGCGCCACGATCACCACCAGCGAGAGCAGAGTCTGCGTGATCAGCGAGCAGGCAGTCCCTGGGTGGCAGTGCCGCAACCGCACATGCCGACAAGCCGTGTCCCCCGCGTGCCCGATCGGCCGGTGTTGGGTGGGGAGCCGCGGGGAATGCCGGGGAGGCGAGCCAGCACGTGCAGGTCAGGGGATTGGCTGGTGAGCGGGGAAGTGCGTACGCGATCTTCCGTACGGGTTCCACGTAGGCGGCCTTCGTCGCGTGTCCCCGGCGGTCCACCACCCGGGGGGATCGTCTCGGATCCGCAGCCGGATCGCGGCTCAGGCCAGCAGATTGACGGCGTGCTGGAAGAGGCCGGGGAAGCGTGCCGCGGTGGGGGTGATCAGAGGCGCCAGCCGGGGTTGGTTCCGCGCCCACAACAGGGACCTCGTCAGCGTCCGGTAGCCGCGGGACAGTCGGCACCACGCCCGTTCGTATTCCTGCGGGCGGTCGGCGCTCAAGCAGCGCACCAGTTCGGCGGCTCCGAGCAACGCGAGGCTGAGTCCCTCGCCGGTCAGGGCGTCGACGTATCCCGCGGCATCGCCCACGAAGAGGACGCGGCCGGCCACCCGGCAGCGTGCGTGCTGGCGGAGGGGTCCGGCGCCCCGGACGGGTGTCCGGCGGGCCCTCGAGAGCCGGGACTCCAGCACCGGGAAACGCGACAGCTGGGCGTCGTAGGGCAGTTGCTCGGACGTCAGGATGGCGATGCCGACCTGCCGCGGGCCCAGTGGCGTGACGTACGCCTCGCAGCCGACCGACCAGTGCACCTCCACCAGGTCGCTCCACGGCTCGACCGCGTAGTGGCGCCGCAACCCGTACCGGGGCGGCTGACGCCTGGGGTCCGGCCGAACGGCCAGGCCGAGCGCCCGGCGGGTCGGCGAATGCAGTCCGTCCGCTGCCACGAGGTAGCGGGCGGCCGTCCCGTCCGCCGTGACGTGGTCGTCGTGCCGGTCGACCCGGCGGACCCGGTGCGGGACGACCCGGACACCGAGCCGGGCGGCCCGGGCGGCCAGTGCCTCGTGCAGCAGGATGCGGCGCGCGCCGAGGCCGTGCCCGGCCTTGAACGCGGCTTCGGCGCGCTGCCCGCCGGCCGCGTCCACGTAGCGGATGCCGTGCAGGGGCCGGCCGGGCACTTCGATGTCGAGCGCTTCCAGAGCACGCACCGCGCCCGGCATGAGGCCCTCGCCGCACGCTTTGTCGATGGGCGTGGGACGTGGTTCGGCGACCACGACGTCCAGGCCCGCGTGCGCGGCGTGGATGGCCGTGGCCAGACCCGCCGGACCGCCCCCGACTACGAACAGGTCGATCACGGTGTCGCGCCGATGACGGGGAGGGCCCGCAGGGGCGCCAGCGCTGCGTCCTCACAGCGGATGCGAACGGTCAGCAGGGCCGCGTTCAGCAGCGTGAAGCCCACCGCGGTCACCCACGCGGTGTGCACCAGGGGCAGGGCCAGACCCTCGACCGCGACGGCCAGGTAGTTGGGGTGGCGGAGGTAGCGGTAGGGGCCGGAGACGACCGGCGGCAGGCCGGGGACGACCAGTACGCGGGTGTGCCAGCGGGGGCCGAGCGTGGTGATGCACCACCAGCGCAGCCCCTGCGCGGCCAGGGCCAGGGCCAGGGCGGGCCAGCCAAGCAGGGGGAGGAAGGGCCGGTCGGCCGCCCAGGGCTCCACGAGGCAGCCGAGCAGCAGTGCCGCGTGGAGGGCGACCATCACCGGGTAGTGCCCGGCCCCGTGTTCGCGGCCGCCCCGGGCCCCGCTCCAGCGGCCGTTGCGGCGTGCCACGGCGAGTTCGGCGCACCGTTCGCCCGCCACCAGCAGGACCAGCACGATGTACGGAGTCATGGTGCGCTCACCAGGCCAGCAGCACGAGTTCGGAGGAGAAGCCGGGCCCGAAGGCGATCATCAGGCCGGCCGCTCCCGGTGGCGGCGGCACGGCGCACGTGTCGCGCAGGATCTGCAGTACCGAGGCGGAGGACAGGTTGCCGGTGGCGGCCAGGGCGCGGCGGGAGGCGGCCAGGGCGGCGTCCGGCAGCCCGAGCTCCTCTGTGAGTGCGTCCAGGATCCGCGGGCCGCCGGGATGGCAGATCCATGCCGCGACGTCGCGCGGTTTGAGATCGTGGGCCGCGAGGAAGGACTCGACCTCCTCCGCCACGTGCAGTCTGACCAGGTCGGGGATCTCGCGGCCGAGCACCATGCGAAAGCCCCAGTCGCCCACGTCCCAGCCGAGCAGGTGCCCGGTCCCCGGGTACAGGCGGCTGCGCGTGGCCACGACCTTCGGTCCGCGGGCGCGGGCCGCCTGACCCGCTGCGGCCTCGTCGCCGCTGACCGCCACCAGCGCGGCGGCCCCGTCGCCGAAGAGGCTTCCGGCCACCAGGTTCGCCGGCGAGGTGTCGGTGGGCTGCAACGTGAGAGAGCAGAGTTCGGTGGACAGCAGGAGCGCGGTGCGGCCGGGCGGGCCGGCGAGGAAGTCGTGGACACGGGCCAACCCGGCTGCTCCCGCGGCACAGCCGAGGCCGAAGAGCGGGAGCCGCTTGACATCGGGCCGCAGACCGACCCGGGCGGCCAGGCGGGCATCCACCGACGGCGCCGCGATGCCGGTCACGGTCGTCGAGACGATCAGGTCGACCTCCTCGGCCCGCACCCCGGCGTCCTCGAGTGCCCGCTCGACGGCTTCGGCCCCCAGGACGACGGCGAGTTCGACGAACAGGCCGTTGGTGTGACCGAAGCTGCCGAGCTCCCGGTACTCCTCCAGGGGCAGGGCGAGGTGACGCGCATCCACCTGCGCCGCGGCGTGCAGCCGGCGCAGGAGCCTGCTGTCGGCGCCGGACGGCAGGCAGGAAGCGAGCACGTCGGTGATTTCCTGCTGCGTGTAACGATGGGGCGGGTACACCGTGCTCACCCCGAGGACGCGTGTCATTGCTCCAACATAGGGACGGCGGGCCGCGGCACGCTGCAACGCGGCCACCAGCGGGCGCGCCGTACTCCTAGGGTGGGCAAATGCCCGTCACCACCGGCGAAGGCCCCGCGCCGAACCCCGTACCCACCCGGCCCACAGGTTCCGCGGAGTACCCGCCGGCAGACCCGAAGCGTGTTCCCGCCGGGCTCCCAGGCCTCCGGGGCCTCATGGGCCTCGTGCGCCTCCTGAAGGCCAGTCACCCCGTGCCGGCTGCCGCGGTCACGCTCCTCGCGGCCCTGCTGGCCGCAGCGGTCGGGCTCAGTCCCGCCGCAGCCATTACGGCGGTGGCAGCGGTCGCCGCCGGCCAGCTGTCGATCGGCTGGTGCAACGACCGGCTGGACATGCGGCGCGACCGGGCCGCCGGCCGACGGGACAAGCCGCTCGCCACCGGGGAAGTACGGCCGGGAGCCGTGACCGGCGCCGCGTTCGCCGCCCTGCTCGCCTGCGTCCCGCTGTCGTTGGCCTGCGGGGCCGCGGGCGGCCTCGTCCACCTCGGCTGCGTCGCCGCCGCTTGGTCCTACAACCTCTGGCTCAAACACACGGTCGCCTCGTGGCTGCCGTACGCGCTCTCCTTCGGTCTGCTTCCCGCTTTCGGGACCTTGGCCGCCCTGCCAGGTGGCTGGCCTCCTGCGTGGCTGACCGCCGCGGCAGCTCTGCTCGGTGCCGCGGCACACTTCGCGAACGTCCTGCCCGACCTCGACGAGGACGTCGCGAGCGGGGTGCTGGGGCTCCCGCAGCGGCTGGGGCGGCGCGTCTCCGTCGCACTGGCCTCCGCGCTCGCCTTCGCGTCCTGCGTCCTGGTGGCGGTGGGCCCGACCGGCTCCGTCCACCCTGCGGGCGCCTTGCTCCTGGCGGTGACCCTGGCTCTCAGCGTGTCGGCCGTGGCCGCGCCACCCGCCCTCGCAAGCGGCAGGGTGCCGTTCCTGGTGATCCTGGCCCTGGCCACTGCCGACGCCGTGCTCCTCGTCCTGGCCGGCCCTGCACGGCACGTCGGATGAAACGGGCTCGACGAGCCGACGCCGCGGCAGCCCGGCTACCCGTCCGGGCGGGCGGCCCTGGTCCCCGTTCGCCGCGGGCCACAGGAGCGTACGGCGGAAGAAGCCCGGTCCGGGGCCGCCCGGCACGCCGCCCAGCGTGGCAAGTCGGCCCGCGAGTATCGATCCGACATTCGCTTGCCTGTGCTGCACCCGGATTGCCCACCCATGCCGTACCCGGATTGAAGGCGGTACGGTGAAGGCAGCCCGGTCGGGATCGGGTTTGGCGCTCGTGGGTCCCGGACCGGGCGAGGCCGACGCCGACCGCTCCCAGGACGGCCTTCGCCTTCGGCCCGGAACGCGCAGGTCGGCGGGTCGAGGAGGCGGTCATGAGCAGCAACCCGCAGGAGGACGCCGCGCTGCCGATGCAGGTACCGGAGCTGAAGACGGACACGGTACGGGTCGGCGATGCCGTGGTCTGCGTACTCTCCGGGGACCTCTACGCGGGAACCCGGGACGTCGGCGATCATGCGCTGCGCGCCGCACTGGATCTGCGCCCCGTCCTGCTCGCCGTCGACCTCAACGCCGTGGACCTCTTCACCGTCGACGGCCTGAACCTCCTCCTCGGTCTGCGCGAGGCCGCCCGGGCCCGGGGCGTGCCGCTGGCTCTCGTCTCCCCCAGCGACGCGGTCCGCCACGTGCTGGAGGTGACCGGCGCGACGGACTCGTTCGACGTGCATCCGAGCGTCACGGAAGCCGCCGCCCGGCTCACACGCCGACCCCGGCCACCGGCCGGTGCGTAGGGGGCACGAGGACAGGGGCGAGCCACAAGGCGACAGCCGCCCGCCGCTCAGGGACCGGTCATGGGCACACCCCCATCCCCTCCTCCTGCACTCCCGCACCGCGAACTGGAATTCGGTTCCGAAGCCGTGGGGGCATGCGGTGCGGGGATCGCCTGGGTACGTCGGACGCTGGACGACTGGCACCTGCCCGCAACCAGGAGCGGCGACGCCGTCCTGGTAGCCGCGGAGCTGCTTTCCAACGCCGCCCAGCACGCGGGCGGCATCCTGCGACTCTTCCTCGAACACCACGGCAACGTCCCGCGGATCACCGTCAGCGACCCGAGCCCCGAGCCGCCCCGCCCGGGCGAGCACCGGCCCGAAGCCATCGGAGGCCACGGCCTCTTCCTCGTCGACCGGCTCACCGTCGACTGGGGAACCCGTCGGGAAGACGGAGGCGAGACGGTCTGGGCCGACCTCCCGCTCCGGTCCCCTGACGGTTCCGTCGCGTCGCGCACCCGGGGCCGCTGCCCGACCCGTCACGACGGCACCGGGGAGACGAACCGGCCGCGGTATCCGGCAGCCCCGCGTATCCCATCGGAGACAGGCGCTCGCCAGGACGCGGCCGGCGCGGGCTGGATGCCGCCGAATACCGGCCCCGTCGCCGGTGCGGCCGCAGCCGCTCCGGACCGGGCGAAGAGTGCCCTGCGGTTGATGCCCTGCTCGTCGCCGTCGTACTGAGTGTTCGCGCGTCGCTCCCTTTCAGGTGGGGTTCTGTAGGCGAAGCGCGGATCGGTTGCTCAGTGGGATGGCGGTAGGAGCAGCCCCTCCTCTCGAACCATCCGGCGTTCGGTGGCCAGATCGAGGCTTCGGGCGAAGCGCCAGTACAGGGCTCCCGCCACCGGCAGGCCGATGAAGACGGAGCAGTCGACGCCTCCGAGGCTCTGCGCGACAGGTCCGGTGTAGAGGCCGGTGATGACCATGAACGGGGCCATGCAGGCCAGGCCGATCCCGTAGGCGACGTTGCCGCGCCGGCCCCATCGGCCGTAGATACCGCGCGGGTTGAAGATCTCCTTGACGACGTACTGGCCGCGCCGGACGAAGAAGTAGTCGACCAGGTTGATGGCCGTCCACGGGATGAACAGGTACGTCAGTACAACGACCACGTTGGCGAAGAACCAGTTGAAGCGGTCGATGCCGACGAGCGTGGAGATCGTACCGACGGCCACCAGCATGATCCCGATCGTGGCGCCCCGGACGGTCCGCGTCGGCTTGACCGGCCGGAACGAGTCCATGATCGAGATCATGGTGAGGCTGCCGCCGTACTGGTTGATCGCCATGATCGACAGCAGCCCCACGAGCAGAACGACGACCGCGACGGTGCCGAATCCGCCGAACAGTCCGTCGGCAGCGAGCTTGAGCGCGGTCACGGGGTCCGTGCCCTCGGGCGCCCCGGCCGAGACGACGGCACCGAGGATGAACACCCATATCCCGGAGACCGCACTGGGCAGGTAGGTCCACCAGAAGGTGCTGCGGACGGGAACGTCGGGCTTGAGGTAGCGCGAGTAGTCCGAGACGTACGGTGCCCAGCCCAGCTGGAAGCCGGCGACGAAGACGAACACGAGCATGAACGGCGCCAGGTCGAACGGGCCGGCATCCCAAACCCCGGCCGGGAGCCCTCCGCCGAACAGGGCCGCCACCGTGACGGCCGCGGTGATCACGACGAAGGGCCAGGTGAGCCACCTGTTCAGGCGGTGGATCCAGTCGTATCCGAACAGGGCGATCACAGTCGCGACGGCGGCTGCCAGCAGATAGCCGAGCTCGTTGGGCATCCCGGTGAGCGTGTTCATGGCCTGGCCGGACAGCAGGGCGTCGGAGGTGTTGAAGGCCACGTAGTTGATCATGGCGAACACCCACACGGTGAGCGCGGCGCCCAGATAGCCGAACTGCGGCCGGGACTGGACGAGTTGGGGCAGGCCCAGTTGGGGGCCCTGGGCCGAGTGGAAGGCCATGAAGAACGTGCCGAAGAGTGAACCGAGAACGGTGGCGACCACCGTCCAGACGAGCGAGGCCCCCATGGAGAGCGTCACGACGCCGGTCGCCAGACCGGTGAGGTTGAGACTGCCGACGAACCAGATGGCGCCGACGCTGGAAGGCTTGCCGTGCCGTTCCGCGAGGGGCACCCAATCGATCGAGTGCTGTTCGATGCCCGCAGGAGGTGCCGAACCCTGCACCTTCGAGGCAGTTGCCCCCATGTGACCTCCCATATCCGGGCTCCCATGGGCCCGTTCAGCCGCCCCGACCTTCAAAGCCGATCGGGTTGCGCTCAAGGTAGGTACTGACTCAATTTTCAGTCAACACCTCAGGCGAGATGCCTCATCCGGACAACGCGGCCACCACCGGGAAACGGCCGGAGTGCACGAATGCGACACGAAGCCCCGCCTCCACCACTTGCGACCTGACGCACGACCGAGGCCGCCGAGCTTCCACGGAGGGCCAGAACCTGACAAAAATTTCAGCATCAGGGCTTCCATGGCGCAGTCGGCCCGCAAGCCGGACGGCGGCCAACCCCTCGTCAGGCAGGGTCTCGCGCTGCGGGGCACCGGTGATCTGTCGGACCGCGTCGCCCAGGGACTCCAGGTGCCTGACATCGAGCGTGGTGACGACCTCGATCCCCGAGTCCAGGAGCACCTCGACGTCGGGCCCGGCCGGTCCGAACAGCCTGGTCAGGGCGCGTGGTCCCGCTCATCGGAACCCCGACGGAAGCGGCGACGGCGGCAGACCCCATACTCGGTGATCGCTGCCGGCCCATCGAGCCGGTGGGCTCGGCGGGTTGGAAGGGTTGATGGGGGATATGACAGACGTGAACGATCTGGCCGTGCCGGAAGTGGTGGAGAGTCCCGCACTCGAGCGGACGCCGACCGGCACTCTCGGGCAGTGGTTGCTGCGCCATCGGGTGCAGCCGGTCGGGCCGGCGGCCGGCGAGGGGCACGGCGAGCCGCACGCCTGGTGGAAGGTGATGTGCCTGACCGGGGTGGACTACTTCTCCAGCCTCGCGTACGTCCCCGCGATCGCCGCGCTCGCGGCCGGTGCGGTATCACCGCTGGCGACGCTGCTGATCGTGACGTTGACCCTGTTGGGGATGCTGCCGATGTACCGACGCGTCGCCCGCGAGAGTCCGCACGGAGCCGGTTCGGTGGCGATGCTCGAGGACCTGCTGCCGTTCTGGCGGGGCAAGCTGTTCGTCCTGGTCCTGCTCGGTTTCGTGGCAACTTCGTGGATCATCACCATCACCCTGTCCGCGGCGGACGCTTCCGTGCACGTGGTGGAGAACCCCTTCTTCCCTCAGGCCCTGCACGGCCACGAGGTCGCCATCACGGTGGCGCTCCTGCTGCTGCTCGGCGGTGTGTTCCTGCTCGGGTTCAGCGAAGCGGTCAGCGTCGCGATCCCTCTGGTCGCCGTCTTCCTGCTGCTCAACGCGGTGACCATCGCTGCCGGCGCCGTCGAGGTCGCCACCTCGCCGGGCGCCTGGTCGGCGTGGACCGACGCGCTCGTGGACGGAGGAAGCGGGATCGGCGACCTGGCCGGGCCCGCGCTGCTGGCCTTCCCGCTCCTGGTGCTGGGGTTGTCGGGCTTCGAGACCGGGGTGAGCATGATGCCGCTCATCGCCGCGGAGGGAGAGGACGCCGAGCAGCGGCTGCAGTCCCGCATTCGCAACTCCCGGAAGCTGCTGACCACGGCGGCGGCCGTCATGAGCATTTACCTGCTTGCGGCGAGCTTCGTCACCACGGTCCTGATTCCGCACAAGGAATTCGAAGCGGGTGGCGCGGCAAACGGCCGCGCCCTGGCCTACCTGGCCCACGAACAGGTGGGGGAAGCCTTCGGCACCGTCTATGACATCAGCACCATTCTGATCCTGTGGTTCGCGGGCGCTTCCGCGATGGCGGGGCTGGTCAACATCGTCCCGCGCTACCTGCCCGACTACGGCATGGCCCCCGAATGGGGCCGCGCCGTTCGCCCGGTCGTGCTGGTGTACACGGCCCTCTGCGTCGTCATCACCTTCGCCTTCGACGCCGATGTCAACGCCCAGGCCGGTGCCTACGCCACCGGAATCCTCGCCATGATGGTCTCCGGTGCCTTCGCCGTCACGGTCTCGGCGCTGCGCCGCCGCCAACGCGCGACCACCGTCGGCTTCTCCCTGCTCACCGCGGTGCTGCTCTACGCGCTGGTGGCCAACATCATCGACAAGCCGGACGGCATCACCATCTCCGGCCTCTTCATCGCCGGAATCATCGCGGTATCCCTGATCTCCCGGGTTTCCCGCACCACCGAACTGCGCGCCGACCGCATCGTGTTCGACCCGGCAGCCCGGCAGTTCGTCACCGACACCCTCGCCCACGACAACGCGATCAACATCATCGCCAACCGCCGCCAGGCAGGCGACGGCGCCGAGTACGCCTACAAAGAACGCGAACAGCGCCGCAACAACCCGGTACCGGGTCGGGCCGATGTGATGTTCGTGGAGATCGACGTCGTCGACCCCTCGGACTTCAGCGAAACACTCACCGTCCACGGGGTCGAGGTGGACGGATACCGGATCCTGCGCGCCGAAGCCCCCGCCGCCCCGAACGCCATCGCCGCGATCCTCCTCGCCCTGCGCGACACCACCGGCGTGCAACCTCACTGCTACTTCGCCTGGGCCGAAGGCAGCCCCCTGACCCACATGTTCCGCTACTTCCTCCTGGGGCGCGGGGACACCGCGCCCGTGACCAGAGAGATCATCCGCAAACACGAACCCGACCCGGCCCGCCGCCCCGGCATCCACGTCGGAGGCTGACCCCTGCGCCCGCCACGGGAGCCACGGCTGCAGGCCTCACCCGACGTCCGGAGGAGATGGCATCGTGGCGAGGGGCTCGGGACCGGTATGTTTCCCGGGTCGAGAGACCAGGTCGTGCAATCGGTCCCGATCGGCCGGTCGGCCCAGTGGCGGCGCCGCGGAGCCGCGAATGTGTCCCGCCCCGGTCTCCCCGCAGGCCGAGGGATCTGCGGAGCCGACGGCCGAACCCGGCGTCGTCAGGTGCGGTCTCCCCCAACACGACCGTGATCACGGGAAGGTGACGCCGCGTTTCGTCAGGGTCTTCGATGGCACGGCGGGGTTCAGAGCGTCTGGACGAGGCCGCCGTCGATGACGAAGTCGCTCCCTGTGACGTTGTCCGTCCTGTCGCTGGCGAGCAGCAGAACGAGGTCGGCGATCTCCTGCGGGAGGCTGAACCGGCCGGTCGCGGACTGCGCGGCGGCGATCCGGGCAATGTCCTCAGGGCTTCCACCGGACGCCTTCGCGACCGTCGCAGCGACACCGTCGTCACCCAGCCACAGCGACGTGGACACCGGCCCGGGGCTGACCGTGTTGACGCGCACCCCGCGCGGACCGACCTCCTTGGAAAGGGCTTTGCAGAAGTTGGTGAGCGCCGCCTTGGCTGCGCAGTAGTCGATGACCATCGGATCGGGCAGGAACGCATTGACCGAACTCACCGTGACGATCGCGGCGTTGCCGCGGGCGATCAGGTGGGGCAGGGCAGCCCGGGTCGTGCGCACGGCGGTGAGGAAGTTGATCGTCAGCGCGTGGATCCAGTCGTCGTCGGTGACGGATGCGAATCCAGCCGGACGGGGGTGTACTGCGCCGACGTTGTTGACGAGGATGTCCAGTCCGCCGAACCGGGACACCGCTTGCTCGACCGCGGCTGAGGAGCCTTCCGCCGTGGTGAGATCGACCGACAGGGGATGCACCTGCGGGGCAAGGTCCGTCAGCGGTGCTGTGATGCCGCGTGCCACCGCGACCACGTTCACGCCCTCGCCGGCGAGTGCCTGCGTCACGGCGAGGCCGATTCCCTTGCTGGCACCGGTGACGACAGCGACCTTGCCCGAGAGACGCAGGTCCATCGCAGACTCCTCAGGTGGAACGACGGTTGGCCTGTGGTGCGATCGCCCGGCCAGAGAAGGCAAGTTGGCCATCAGCTCGACATCGGCAGGACCGCGACCCTGTCTCGGGCCGCCGCCGGGTCAGGACCGCTCGACGGCGTCCTTGATCCGGCGGCCGAAGTCAGGAGCGTCCTTGCGAGCCGCGCGAAGCGCCGGGCCGAGCAGGAGCCGGCCGAGTCCGTGGCCTTCGAGCACGTTGAAGATCCGGACCCGGGTACGGCCGTCCGGCAGCCGTTCGAGGTCGTAGCCGCCCTCGGCCGTGATGAGGTTCTTGCTCTGCTCACTCCACCGGATCGTGTGAGGCGCTTCCAGGCTGGTGATGCGGAACTCGCGGGAGGTCTTCACCCCGGCGTCCTTCACGGTGCTGCGGAAGACCGTCCCGACGGTGGTCGGGCCCTCGGGGGTCTTCGTGATCTCCAGGACCCGGGGGCTGAACTCGGGGTCGTTGTGGCCGTCGGCGAGATACGCGAAAACTTCCTCCACCGGGCGGTCGACCTGGACACTGGCCTCGAACTCTCCGGACATCGGGGCTCCTCGCTGTGTGCCCGGCCTGCGCTCCACGGCCAGGATCCCAGAGAGTCCCGGCGGCTGCCTCCTGGCCGCAAGGACCTCCAGCTCGCCCCGCTCGCCGATCGCATACCCGGCGCGGGACGCTTTCACGAGTCAGGATCCGTGTCGGGCCGGCGGACGCGGTCCGGGGGGCGGGGAAGCCGTCCGGGCGGCCGAAATCCGGTTGGCCTCGGCGGGGCGCTCCTGCTGGATCCGACGTCCCCGGCCGTCGAGCAGGTGTGAGGTGACCAGACCCGCCAGGGTGCTGCCGAACGCCTTGATCGCCCCGGTCGGACACGCAAGGACGTCCAGGCCGCCGCCGGTGAACGGAGCCGGCCGGATGATCGGGGCGCCGTCGATGGCCGCCAGGTTTGGTCCCGCTGCTGCCACGGTCACCACGCCGCCGACCGGATTCAGAGGCACATGGACCGAGCGGAGCAAGGTGGACTTTCCGCCGCCGTCGGGGCCCAACCAACCCGATGACGTCCCCCTCACGGGCTTCCAGGTTCGATGCCGCGCGAGCCGGCCGCCCGTACACCCACGGCGCGTCGCCGTGGCGGACCTCGGCGGCATCGGAGTACGGGCCCTGGACGTGATCGGCTTCCTGCTCGGTAAGCCGCACGCCACGCTCACCGCCGAGGGAGCCCTGCTCGCCCTGGCGGGGGACCACGCCGTCCTCGTCGCCGTGCCGGGCGACAAGGGCACCCGGGCGCTCTCCCGTTCCGAGCTGGCCACGGCGCTGGAGGCGGGCGACGTGCCGCTCACCGTCGCCGAGGCGGGCGAGCCGGCGCGGGCCCTCGGCGGGATCCCGGGGACCGGGCCGCGAGAACGGCGTGTCCGGCGCGAGGCGGCCCGCAGGGTCGTGGTGCCCACGCGTCCCGACACCCTGCCCATCACACCCGGTTGATCTTCGCCTTGCCCGGGTGTGAGCAGGAGGGGTACGGGACGTGGCGTTCGGCCTTCGCCGTCACCGGGCGTGGTGTCAGAGGGTGGCCTGCAGGTGTGCGGGGCTGAGGTAGTGGACGGTGCTCTGGGCGGAGTGTTCGGTGAGGAGGTCCTGCAGTTCGTCGGCGGCGGTGGTCAGGAGGTGGCCGTCGCGGGTGGCGTGGACGGTTTCGAGGATGAAGGCGACGTGGGTGGAGTCCTCGGTGACGCGGGTGCGGTGGGCGTCGCGGTGGTTCCAGTGCCGGGTGAGGACGTCGGTGGTGTCGGTGTAGATGATCTCCCCGGTCTTGGGGTTCTCCACGTTGTCGGGTTCGCCGAGCGGGGTGAACGTCTCGGTGCCCTCGGCGTAGCGGATCTCGATGTCGCCGGTGACGTGGTCGAGGTCGAAGGCGCCGGCGGGCAGGCCGTGGCGGACGGAGACGGCGTTGTAGGAGTCGACGGCCGGGTTGATCCGGGGCAGCGTTCCCTTCTTCGCCAGGCGACGGCCGAGGGCGTCGACGCTGGGCCGTATGCGGCGGGGGTTGGTGCCGAAGGAGCGGTAGGCGGTGTGCCACGCGTCGATGCGCGGGTCGGTCTCGTCGGCGGGGGTCCAGGCGCCGGAGGCGAGGTCCTGTTCCAGGATCTCCACAGCGGCGGCTGTGCGGGGCCAGGGCCTGCGGCCGTGCAGGCCGGTGGCGGTGACGACGGCGATCAGGGTGTCGGGGAAGGCGGCGGCGACGGCGGGGCTGATGCGCAGGGTGGTCATCGTGAGAGCGGTTCCGTTCCGGGAGTGGGTTGGGGTGAGGGCGGTCAGGGCTTCCAGGTACCGACGCGGTCCAGGCCGTCCAGGCGGTCCAGACGGCGCGGGTGCCGGGCAGCGGTGGGCGCGTCCGGCGCGGTGCCGCGTTCGGCGAGCCGGCGGGCGGTGTCGGTGCGCTGTTCGACGGGCTTGTGGTCGTCGTACCAGTCGTGGCCGTCCGCGATCCGGGGCCGCCATTCGGCATCGTCCAGGGCGGCGTCCCGGGGCTGGATGCGCATGCCGGGCTCCTTCCGTACGGGGTGGTTCAGGTGAGTGCGAGGAGGCTGACGGCGACGGCGGCGGTGCCCAGGCCGATCAGCTGGCCGCGGTGGATGCGTTCGGCCAGGACGCTGCGGGCGAGCAGGACGGTGCCGGCCGGGTAGAGGGCGGTGATCACGGCGACGACGGCCAGGTCGCCGCTGCGGGCGGCGAGCAGGAACAGCAGGTTGGCCACCGAGTCCAGCACGCCGGCCGCGGCCGAGATCGCGTACGCGGGCTTCTCCGGGCCCAGGCGCCGGAACATCACGGCGGCGGCGGCCAGGGTGACTGCGGTGGAGACGGCGCGGCCGGTGATCAACGGGCCCACCCCGCTGTCGGAGGGCGCCTGGTGCAGGAAGACGAGCTGCAGGGCGATGGCGGCCCCGGCGCCGAAGGCCGGCAGCAGCGCGGTGCGCGAGGGGCGGGCCGACTTCGCGCCGTGCCCGGCGCTGACCAGGACCACCGCCGCCAGTGCCAGGGGCAAGCCGGTCAGCCCGGCCAGGCCCAGGTGCTCGCCCTGCACCAGCCCGACACCGACCGGCAGTATCGCCGAGATGAGCGCGGCGATCGGGGACAGCACGTTCATCGGGCCGATCGCCAGCGCGCGGTAGAGCAGGGCGAACGCGGCGGCCGACGCGACGCCGGAGGCGGCGCCCCAGGCGAGAGTGGCGGGGGCGAAGGACGCGCCGAGGACAGGCCACAGCAGCAGCTCGACGGTCAGCGAGGCCGGGGCGGCGATCATTACGGTCCGCAGGACGTGGGCTTTGCGGGCGCCGAGGCCGCCGAGGAAGTCGGCGCATCCGTAGGCCAAGGAGCTGCCCAGGGCCAGCAGCAGAGCGATCACGGTACGTACATCCCTTACCATCAATGGAACGACTACACCGTACAACGCACCGACCACTGATTGTCAACCGAACGACCGCACGGTGCAACACACCGACCTTCTGCTGGAGGGTGAATTCGATGGCCGAGACCGAGGCGGCATTGCGCACGCTCGCGCACAACGTCCGCGCAGCCCGCACCCGCGCCGGACTGTCCCTGGACGAACTCGGCCGCCGCGCCAAGGTCAGCAAGGGCGCCCTCGTCGCCCTGGAGAAGGCACAGGGCAACCCCAACTTCGCCACCCTGGTCCGCCTCGCCGACACCCTCGGCGTCTCCGTCTCCGCACTGATGGAAGGCAGCCCCGAACAGCGCGTGCGGGTGGTGGGTGCCGACACCGTCATGCCCCTGTGGAAGGGCGAGCGCGGCAGCGAGGCCCGGCTCATGTTGACCACCGGCGGCCCGGCAGCCACCGAGGTCTGGCGCTGGACGCTGCAACCCGGCGAGGAATACCCCAGCCACCCCCACCAGGCCGGCGTGACCGAGACCGTCAGCGTCACCAGGGGCGAGATGGTGCTCGTCGTCGACGGCGCCGAGTACTCCGTCGCCGCCGGACAGACCGCCGCCTTCGGCGCCGACGCCACTCACACCTACCGCGGCGCGGGCACCGAGACCTGCCACCTGATCATGACCGTCCACCTGCCCCCGGGACCCGCGTAGCGTCCCGAGGTCCCCGGCCGGCCGGACGACGCCTTTCGTTTCAAGCGACGAGCCCGTCAGGAGGCGAAGCAGCCCAGCCCAGCCCCGTCGCAGACTGCCCAGCCCGCCAACTCAAATGCACGGCACGACAAGCCCAGTGCCCATTGGGCCGAGTTCCTGGGGCAGGTGTTCCCAGGCGATGCCTGTGTGCAGCACGTACAGGATGCCCTGGAACTCCAGCCGGTCCGGATGCCGCTTGCGCCCCGGGTGCCGGGTCCGACGCTCGACCTTGGGCAGCAGCTGCTCGATCACCGCCCACAACTCGTCGTCGACCTCCCATGGCTGCGGCCGAGCCATCCCACACCCCCGGCCCTCGTCCGCGCCGGGGCCCGCTTCGAACGCGGCCGGCTCGTTGAACGACCGCAGACCACCGCGGCGTGAATAGGGTGGCGGACCTGCCTCGAAGTTCGAGAACATCCGATCATGTTGGACGTCACGGCAGGACAGGACCTTCCGGTCGGCTTCGGCTTCCGGCCGTATCGCGGCCACGAGGACCACGGCGCCATGGCGGCGGTGCGACTGGGGTGTGTTGAACGGGACCGGGTCGATGTCCATTCGGTTGTGGAAGGACTCCCGACAGCGGCCGAGATCGCCGAAGCTTCTGCCAAGTTGGAGGAGGCGTCCAAGAACCAGATCCTGGTGGTGCTCGACGGGAGCGTCGTCGGCTACTCGACGATCCGGTGGTGGCAGGAGCGGGACGATACGTGGCTGTACCTGCACCGCGGCTACCTCTTGCCCGAACATCGCGGCCAGGGCATCGGCTCAGCCATGCTGAGCTGGGCCGAAGAGCGGATCCGCCGGCTCGTCGAACAACATGGAACGGCGCGGACGGCAGTGATCGGCGCGAACGCCATGACCTCCGAGCAGGACGCCACGGAACTTTTGCGCGCAGCCGGCTACCGACGTGTCTTCAGCCTGGTCGAGCTGGAGCTGGGCGATCTGCAGCAGGTGCCCGAGCCGGGCAGCGAACTGCCGGCCGGGATACGGACGGGGCCGATCGGGACAAGCCACTACCGTGCGGCCTGGAGGACTGTCGTCGATTCGTACACGGACACAGACTTCGCTCAGAGATGGCATTTCCAGGACTTCGTCGACACCGCCGACCCGGCATGTTGGAAAGCTGCCTGGAACGGGCAGGACATGATCGGCGTCGCCCTCTGCTCCATCCGCCGTCACGACCACACCGTGGGCGAGGTCGAAGAGCTGAGTGTCCGGACGGACCAGCGACGCCTCGGAATCGGCCGGGTCCTGCTGCTGGACGGGCTGCAGAGCCTTCGCGAGCAGGGTGCGACGACCGCCCGGCTGTTCACGGGCACGGCAAACCCGCACCGGTCCTACGACCTTTACGAGAGTGTCGGGTTCCGGCGGCAGAACGAGTACGTCCGATACCGCAAGCCGCTTGCTTGATCGACCGGCCATTGGGCTGTCCGGTCATCCACAGGATTTGACAATAGCTCGCAACGCCCCCGGCACCGCTGCCTATAGACGAGCCATTACACACACAAAATCAGTGCACCTGCACACACTTGGAAAACTCGCCAACCTGAGAAAACACCAGGCCACCGCCCCCGCCCGGCAGTCACCACACCGCCCATCCGGCAGCCCCAACCACCACAACAGACACCCGGCAGCCCACACACCGGCCAACCAACCTGAACACGCCCTGGTCAACGGACCGACCCAGGCACCACATCAATGGCCCGTCATACTCCCGGTAGGTGAGTATCCATTAGATAGACAGACCGGCTCCGCCTGAACCTCTGCGCAGGGCGCTGACCTGCCAACTTACCTCCGGATGGCAGGTACTCGGGGATGATGGGCGGGTGCCGCACACCATGGTTCTTGCCGTCCACCCCGCCGCCCTCGAACGCCTCGACGCCCTCGTACGCGAGCACCAGGACGCCGAGGAGCAGTGGCTGAACGAGGAGGGCGAGCGCGAGGGGCTGGTCCTCATCCGAGGCGCACAGCGCCGCGCCGGACAGGCCCGCATCCGGCCGCCCAGCATGCGCACCGGGAAGCCGGACTGCACCGCCCCACCCGGGCACTCGCACTCGCTCCGGGACCGCGGGCCGAGCTGGAGCACCGCCGGCTGCTGAGGGAGTGGGATCCCGTTCCGGCCGATGCCCCGACGTCCGGGCAGAACCTGGGCGGGACGGGACCGCACGCCGGGACCGGGCTCACCGGCCGGCTCGTCGTCGCCCTCCACCGCGCCCTTCGAACGTAGGCGGCCATGTGAAACGAAACCTCGGGTGTCGATCAGCCTGGCCTGACGGGTGTGGAGTTCGCCGCCACCGATGTTGGTTGTACCGATGGTCCCCACGGCCGAGCTCCGGGAGGTCGGGGATGAGGGGCGCCGCTACTACGTCGACTGAGGCCTCTCCCCTTCCATCGGATTCACGCTGGACTCGTTGGCGGGAGGCAGGCCCGCTCTCGCCCGGATGATGTCGGCCCGGGCCTCCACCAGCAGGGCATACGCCTTGAGGACCGCAGCGATCCCCGCTCCGATCGCTGTCGCCAGAGCACTGATCGACGTGATGACCTGCGCCGCGTCTGAGACTTGGAACCCCTGGGCTGGGACCCTCTCGAACAGCCCTCGAGCCGCCAGATACGCGATCAGATAGGCCACCGCAGCAGCCATGACGAGCCCCAGCACGCACCACGCTTCGGATCGTCGGACCTCACGCCGAACTTCGTAGAGAGGAGCGAGGCTACGGACTCTCCGCTGGCGGCGAGCCTGATCTATGTACCTCTCCGCGTCGACACCAGCCCTCCCGGCCTGCTCTTCGAGCATCTTTATTCCGAGTTCCTCAAGAGCTTCAGCGGGCGAAATGGACGCCTTGCCGCCGTCATCGTTATTGGTCATGGCCATCATCTTGGCCGTGATGTCCCGCACAGACGCCGGTTCGGAAGGACCGGCGAGATTCGGCAAGCTGCAAGCGGTCACAGTGACCGCTCCCGGGACGCGTCTCGTGGCACCTCTCCCGGGATCGGGGCCTCCACTGCGGCGACGGGAATATGGAACAGGCAGTCATCGACCCCAACCGACGCCCCACCGTCGCGGCGGCCGTCGAGCAGCACCAGGCCGACGACCACGAGCACCAGGAGCGTCGAGCGGCACACCACCGCGGCCTGCCAGACGACGGGTACTGCGGACCGCACACCGGCCGCCCGGAGGAAGTCCTCACCGCCCCCGGCCGGACCGCGCCCCGGCCGCACACGATCCCGCAGCCATACCCGGAACCCCCGGGCCCGACGATCCTACGAATGACCGCCTCAGACCCACGCCTGGAAGGTAGGACAAGCTCAGTCGGCCGACGAGGGCGCGACCGCCCGGCGCCAGACGGTGGCGTCGAGAGTGACGTGGAAGGCGGGGTCGGTATGGGACGTCTGCCCCTGGAAGGCGATCAGGCCGATGTCACCCGCCTTTGTCAGGACACAGAACTGGGCACCCGGGGACAGCTTGTCCAGCGGGATGTAGTCGGCGAAACGCGTCTCGTCGCGGCAGGTCTCCAGCGATCCGGCCTGCCCGGGGTCGAGCAGCACGAGATGGTTGCCCGCCTGGGTGCGCACGCGGTACGGAAGCGAGTGCCCGGCGAACTCCAGGTCGCCGGCGGAGCCACCCGCCTCCTGCGGCCGCAGCTCACCGTCGCCGAACCTCAGGGTGTAGTTTTCCGGCAGGTTGATGCCCGTGCGGGTGACCGGCGCCGTTGCTTTGGCCACACCGGACGGCGGCTGCGAGGCCTTCGGTGCGGACGAGGCCACCTTCCCCTTCCCAGCGGCCCGTTCTGCCGTGCCGGAGCTGTGGCTCACGAGGTACAAGCCTCCGCCGGCGAGCAGCGCCAGCGCGAGTCCGACCGCCACGGCCACGCCCGGCCGCCGGTTCGGGCGGCCGGCCGCGGACGGCCGGGGCGGGTAGCCCGGTGGCGTTGACGGCTGGGCGTATGGGCCGTGCGGGGGTGGCGTCGGTGGTCCGTACGCGCCCCGGACAGCGTGCGGCGCGGCGGGCTCGGCGGTCACCGTCGGCCCCTGGCCGGGCGGTGCCGGGGCCGCCGTAACCTGGGTCGCCTCGGGCGGTGCGGGCGCCGCCGCGCGCAGCGTGATGTCGGCGGCGACCGCGCCGGGCAGCCAAGCCTCGGGGCGGCGCAGCGGCGCGTCGCCGTTGGCGGCCCGGCACAGCGCGAGGACCTCGTCGACCGATGGCCTGGCCGCCGGGTCCTTGGCGAGGCAGCGGGTCACCAACTCATTCAGCTGAGCCGGGAGCCGGGTGAGGTCGGGCTGCTCGTGGACGATGCGGTAGAGCACTCCGTGCGAGGTGCCCTCGCCGAACGCGGGCAGGCCTGTCGCCGCGTACGCTGCGACCTGGCCGAGCGCGAAGATGTCGGTGGCCGGGGTGACCGCAGCGCCCTCGGCCTGTTCAGGTGCCATGAAGGTCGGGGTACCGATTGTGACGCCGCTGCCGGTGAGGGCGGTCGCGTCGGCGGCCCGCGCGATGCCGAAGTCGATGACGCGGGGCCCGTCGCCCGCGAGCAGGACGTTGGACGGCTTGAGGTCGCGGTGGACGATGCCGGCCCCGTGGATGACCTGTAGGGCCTCGGCGACTCCCGCCACCAGGAGCAGCACGGTGGGTACGGGCAGCCCGCCGTGGCACTGCACGGCGTCGGCCAGGGAGGGCCCCGGGACGTAAGCCGTGGCGAGCCAGGGGTGGCGGCCCTCGGTGTCGGAGTCGATCACGGGCGCGGTGTAGAGCCCCTGCACGCGCTCGGCGGCCCGCACCTCCTGCTGGAAGCGGCGGCGGAACTCGGCGTCCTCGGCGAACTCCGGCCGGATCAACTTGATCGCGACGGGCCGCCCGCCCGGCGTGTACGAGAGGTACACCTTGCCCATGCCGCCGGCGCCCAGCCTGGCCGCGATGCGGTATCCGGCGACGGACCGCGGGTCGTCGACCTCCAGCGGATGAAAGACGGTGTCCAACTCGGTTTCCCCACACTCGGTTTCGGACCGCGCTGCGGCCCCTGGCCGGCGCACGTGGAACTTTACCGAACGCAAGTTCCTGCCAGTCAGCTTGTTCATTGGCCTTTCAATCGCCGTAGAGCGATGAGTGTCTTCTCGCAGCAGACGGTTTTGCCTACGCCACGTGTCCTGCCTGGTGTGGCCACTTCCGTCCGCGGCACGTCTGTACGGCACAACGGACCCATCGGCGTCAGAGTGGTCGGTAGTACCGCTGCGGGTGCGGCCGGCCTTGACCGGACCCGGCCGGCGACTGGGTTCGCGGGGTGCTCCGCCAGAGGGCGCGCGCCGTATTGGTCCGCAAGCTGCGGCGGTCCACCCAGGGCGGACGCGGCCCCACCCGGAGCTCGCCGCCCTGGCCCGGTGAGGCCTTCGGCAGGAAAACCGCGGCCGCCGCGGGGGGGCACAGCGGAGCGGGGATCTCTGCCTCGCGCCCCTGGACTGGCAGCGTCGCTGCCGCGTCCTGGCCGACCTGGTCGACGCCGAAGGACAGCTGCCCGACACCGGCCCCCAGCGTCCTCACGGACGGCGATGGCGTCGGACCGCGGCTCCAGCAGCAGGAGCAGCCGGCCATCTGGGCGCGGCTGCTGCCGGCAGCAGGAGCGGCTGACCGTGCTGGGGGTGGAGCCCGCTTTGAGGGAGTCGACGCCCAACAGGGCCGCGAAGTCCGTCACCACGCGGGGCGTCAGTTCCTTGCGACCAGCGCCGATCACACCGTAAGTGGCCGCCGACAGGTAAGTGGGCGTCACGACCGCCAGGGTCTTCGCCATGCCCATCCAGTCCGGATTGCGGTACCGGAGCATACGGATGAACCAATCGCCCGGACCGCCGGTGAGGGGTCCGAACCGCTTCGGGGCAAAACGGGAACTCCGCTCCTCCTGCGGCAGTGCCCGGATGAGCTGCAGGAGTTCACGCCGTCCCGCCGCCGGCAGGTGCACCGCATCCATCACGACGTACGGCACCCACCGCCCGGCCCCGGCGTCCAACGGCGCCATATCGTCCGGCACCGCCAGCCCCGCGAGACCAGGGACCATGCGAGGCCGTCGGAGTCGACGTCCCCGGGGTCGACCCGCTCAGGGAGGCAACGATGCTGTCGCCCCTGACGTCGGCCGTGTCGCCATCGTTCATACTCCGGAGGCTGCCCCAAGCCTTGGCCGCCGCGCGCCTTCACGTACGGACGCAGCCGGGGATCAGGCACTGCGGGGGCGGTGGACGCGCACCGTGCGCTCGGCGACGGCCAGGCGGCCGCCCGCCAGAATCATCGTGCGGGTGCCGCCGTGGCGGTAGCGCAGATCGGTGATGGCGACCAGGCGGCCGCCGGCCAGGACCTGGTCCCCGACGCGCAGTGGGCACGTGTCCCGTCCTCTCTGATGGCTCACATTCGAGCGGCAGAGAAGTCGGAACGGTTCACTTCGCGGCGACCGGGCCGCGCATCCGGTCGCTCATCCACTTCAGGTCACCGTTGAACAGGGTGTCCGTGTACTTGTAGCCGTCGTGGCCGCCCTCGAAGGAGGTCACCTTGGTCTCGATCGGGCCCTTGGTGATCTCCTGGCGGAGCTTGTCGAGCGCCGCGACCTCCGCCTTGGGCTCCTTCGTGCCCATCAGGAAGGAGATCGACACCTTGTAGCCGGTGGTGGGACCGGTCGCCGCCGAGGGCGAGGGGCTGTTCTTGGGCTTGGGGCCGGCCTTGGCGCTGCTGGACGGGCTGCTCGAGGGACCGCCCGTGCCGCCGCTCTTCTTGATCAGCTGCTCGGCCAGCCAGGCCGGGCTGTTCTCCTGCTTCTCCTTCGGGTGGCCGTTCCACAGTGGGGAGTCGGGGGCCGCATCGGGCCCGCCGGCGATCGCCACGCTGAACCGCTCGGGGTACTGGAGCACCATCTTCATGCCCACGTAGCCGCCGGAGGAGGAGCCGAAGAAGCCCCAGCCCTTCGGGTCGGCGTAGGTGCGGAAGTTCTCCCGCACCAGGTCCGGGACGTCGTCCGAGATCCAGGTGCCCATCTTGGGCTGCCCCGGGATGTCGCTGCCGTCGTAGTAGGTGTCCTTGTTGGCGTTCAGGACCGGCATGATCACGATGAAGGGCAGGCTCTCGCCCTTGTCGGCGGCCTCCCCTATCCGCTCCTGAAGGCGGAACTCCTTGGAGAAGAAGTAGTTCGTCGGGTAGCCCACGGCACCCGGCAGCGCCATCAGGACCGGGAAGGCGCTGTTCTTGTACTCGGGCCGGTCGTACTGTTTCGGGACCCAGGCCCACACCCGGCCGGTGAAGCCGGACTTCGCCCCCTTCAGGTCGACGTGCACCACCCGCGTCCCGTCCGCCAGCGTCCTCTGCGGGTCCCACGTACGCGGGTTGGTCGGCATCCGTACGTCACTGGCGACCTTGGTCTCCCCCGGCTTCGCCGACTCCTTCGGGGCAAAGGAGACGGGATCTCCGTCGCTGGAGCAGCCGGACAGCGCGGCGACGGCGGACAGGACGAAGGCCACGCAGAGCGTGGCGGAACGGTGTTTCACTAGGACTCCGGCGCAGACTGAAGGATCTCGAACACGGTCTCGAACGGACCTCGCAGGTAGAGATCGACACGGCCACATTTTGGTTCCATCGAAGCGCCACGAGGTTCGTCAGGGCGCGACCCGCTGCAGAACGGTGCGGGTGGCCGGGCCATAGGAGCCCGGGGGACGTTGGCGAGGGCCGCCGCGCCGGTGGACCGGCCGGGAGGAGGACCTCATACCGGCCCGTGCGGCGACGATGATGCGGCTCTCGAAATTTGGCTGCGGCGCCGTCGACGAGAACGAGCGCCAGGCGGTCGTCCGGAACGTCCTGGTCGAGCCGGTTCGGCAGGCCGTCGCCCTCGGGCTCGATGTACTCGAAGACGGCGTGGACGTCTCCGGCGACACGGACCCCAAGGCGCACGTCGCCGTTGGTGCGCATCCCCTTGACTGATGGTTTCAGAATGAGTTGAGCTGCGAGTCTCACGCTTGTCGATCTTGGTCGGCAGGGTGTCCGGGTGCGTGCTGATCTTGTTCCGTGACGTGTGGGAGCGGGTGGCTCCACTGTTGCCGCCTGCTCCCGAACGGCGCCGCCGGCATCCTGGGCGGCTTCGTGTTCCGGATCGGGCGGCACTCGCGGGCATCATGTACGTCCTGCGGACCGGCGTTGCCTGGCGCGACGTCCCGGCCGAGACCGTTGGCTGCTCAGGTGTGACGGCCTGGCGCCGGCTGCGGGACTGGACCGAGGCCGGCGTGTGGCCGCGCCCGCATGCTGCCCTATTGACCGAGCTTCGCCGCGTCGACCTGCTGGACCTGGACGACTGCTCCGTGGATGGATCACATGTCCGGGCACTCAAAGGGGGGATCATGTCGGCCCCTCACCCGTCGACCGCGCTCGCCCCGGCTCCAAACACCACCTGATCGTCGACCGGCGCGTCCTGTGGAAGCGCGGCATCAAACCCCTGATCGCGCGACGCGGCGTCGCCCACGGTTCCGGACTGGGCAAGGTGCGCTGGGTGGTCGAGCGCACCTTCGCCTGGGTGCGCCAGTTCAAACGACTCCGCATCCGCTACGAGCGACGCGCTGACCTTCGCCAGGGCCTGCTCGAACTGGCCGGCAGCCTGATGTGCCTCCGCAGCCTCCGAGCCTCATTCTGAAGCGATCAGTAAGCGCCTGGCCCCAGGTAGACGAGGGTGGTCACCACCGCCGCGAAGTTCGCCGTCAGCGCGCCGTGCGGGGGCGATCCGCCCCGTCATCGTCGACGTGACGCTCGGACTCGACGGCACCATCGACGGCATCGGCGCCCTGCTCGACCCGGGCACGACCGACAACCCCTGAAACCCGCACGGTCGAAGCCACACACGCCGACGGCCCGGCCTCCCCCGCGCAGCAGCGGGAGCCCGGGCCGTCGACATCCAGCACGCCGCAGAGCGGCAGCCCTACGACACCAGCCGACAAAGCACCACTAGAACGCCGGGCAGTTGCTGCTGATCGGTGTGGTGCCGACGTACAGGACACCGAACTTGTTGATGTCTACGGTGCTTCCGGCGCCGCCATAGGTGCCGCTGGACCATACGGCTCGGGTGCTCCAGTCCGGGTACATGACGAAGTTGCCGTCCTGCTGGTAGACGACGTGAGTCCCGCCGGCATACTGCGTGTTCGAAGCCCAGCAGACCTTCCGGGCCCCCGAGCCGTTGCTGCGGTACAGGACCAGATTGCCATCGGACTGCATGATCAGCGTGAAGTTTCCGTCTCCGCTGTAAGTCGCCCGCTGGATGTACTCGCCGGCTCCGAGGTACTCGCCCTTCACGAGTTTGTCCGAGTACGAGTGCGCCGAGGCGCTGCCTGCGGTTCCGGCCACGACGATGGTGGCCATGAACGCCGCGATGAGTGATTTGACGGTGGTACGGCGCAGCTTGGTGGACATCCTGTTCCCCCTTGGTTTTCGAGTGTGTCGCTGGTCACGGCATGGCTGGCCGCCCAGCGCCGCACTATCGCGGCGCCAGCATGCCAGGATTCGGCGATCTTGGCTTGGAAAATCCGCCAACTAGTTTGATTTCAGGGCGTGTTCTGGCGCGCGCAGCCTGCCGTGTCGTAGGCGCCTTGATCGCTCGGCGCCCTCGTCTCGACCGGGTCACGCAGGAGGCGACGACGGCGATGGACGCCGCCGAACTCGACGCGGGTCCGGCATCGGCTGCGGTACTGAGGTTGATCGACATCGGCTGGCAGACCTTCGAGCGCCACTCCGCGCTTCTCCGAGCCGCCGCCCTGACAGCCACCGAAGGCGGCGGGGCCGGAGCCGACCACGAGCCGGTCACCGACCGACTGCTGCGCCTGATCGAACGGGGGCAGCGGGCCGGCGAGTTCGACCCGAACCTGTCCCCGGCCTGGCTGGTGGCCGCGACGATCGCACTGGGACACGCCGCCGGCGAGGAGGCCGATGCGGGCCGCATTCCCCGGGACGAAGCCGCTGCCGCCCTCCGCACGAGCGTGCTGCGCACCCTTGGCGCTGGAGGCCCGGCGAACTGAACCGATCCGGCTCGACCGGCAAGGGCTACTTCGGGGCGAGGCGGGGAAGCAGGCGGATCCAGTGGCGGTCGAGGCCTGAGGGGCTGAGGGCTGCCGCGTCGGACATGGTGCAGCCGTGGATGATGCCTGGGTAGACCTCCGCAGTGCGCCGAACGGCGGCGCACCGGCGGCCGCGTGGTGACGCCACCGCATCGCAAGTTCAAGAAGAACCCGCCGGAGTGGCACGAGGAGATCTACGAGCGCCGGCGCAAGGCGCACTCCTCACGCCGGATCCGGGTCGGGCACGGCATCGCACACCTCAAGAACTGGAGATCTCTGACCCGCCACCTCGGGCGCCGCGAGCACATGAGCGACACGGTCCAATCTGTCGCCGGACTGCTTTCACACCAGTAGACCACCACCCGCGGAGACCGTCAGTCACAACGGCCACCGGGCCGACCTGGAGCCTTCGACGTGCCACCGCCAACCATGCACGAGCTCGTTAGGTCTGGCTGGAGCACGACATCGCGCACCAGGGAGAACGGCTGGGGGCGCCCACCATGTGGTGCGCGCCCCGAGGCGTTGGTGCTTGTTGGCGGTATGCGCGGGTCACGCCGGCCGTGTCGTGACGCAGCAGGGACCTGATCTCCTCCAACGATGGGCGGCCGACCCGGCCCGCGGGCGTCGGTCGCTTGCGCGGTGGGGCTGTCAGCGGGCGTGGTGGTGGATTCCCCGCTGGCCGGGGATGCCGTTCGGCCGCGTGGCGGTGCGGCGGTGGGTGGCCCGGTTGCCCCGGCCGGGCACGGGGTTGCGGCGTACGGGGGCGCTGGGAGCGAGGGCCAGCAGGCCGATGAGGGCGGCGACCACGACAAGGATGAGGGCGGTGACGAGGGTCATGTTCCTGCCTTCCGTCGGGTTCGGACTACCTGTAGCTACTCATTGTTGCCAGAATGAGCGGCGATAAACACGGTGGGTGACATTCGTTGCCGTGGTGGCGTCTCTGCATGGCGGCTGTGAACGTCAGTGGCGGTGTCAGCAGGTTCGGCGGGTGTGGACGTGGTCCGACCGTCCCGGACCCCAACGCCCGGGCGCCAAGCCGGATCCAGGCAGTACCGGCGATCCTCCCAGCCTCTCGGGCAGGCCCGCGGGCCGCGCCGCCTCCTCCACCACCCGATGACGGGGTGAGGTGTTCGGCGGCGCCGACGTCCCGCAGCTGTCGGACCCCGCAGGCGACCTGCGAGTGAGTCAGGCGGGTGGCCGCGACCAATTGCCGGGTCTGGAGACCGGCCGGCCTGGCCTCCATCAAGGCGACCCGGACCCGGTCACCGTAGTGCGTGCTGATCGGGGTGGCCGCACCGCGCATCCGGCGGCGGGCGGTCCGCATCTCACTCGCCGTTGAGGAGTTGGGCGAGCTGCTCGTCCAGGGTGAACCGGCCGCTGTCGAGTCCCCCGCGGTGAATCCTTTTCCCAGTACGGCTGTTCCAGCTGGGCGGGTTGGCCGGTCGGGGCGGAGACCGTCCGCGTGCAGCAGGACACCTGTGAAGAGGCCGTCATGTCGATCAACTGATGGCGGCCGCCACCATTCCCCGCTCCACCCCGGCCGCCTCCTGCCCGCTCCACACATCCCGGTACTGGCCGCGCGACGTACGCGGCCCGAGGCCAACCTTCCCAGCCCAGCGCGCAAAGACGGCTGCCCGTCCGGGATCCGCGATACGAGCCCGTGGCGAACCCGAAGACGCTGATCAGAAGCGGCAGGCAGAACTCCGCACCACCCAGGGGATCATCCCGCCCAGCACTCCCGTCAAAGCCTTCTGGGGCAATGACTGCCGGCAGCTCTCGAACGCCCAGACGCGGACCACCCCACCCCTCACCAGCCCAACCTTCTTCCGGCTCGTCGCCACGGACGCCACGACCGGCGGCCAGGCCCGCACCCATTCATCCTGCACCGGCGTCTTCGCGACGCCGGCCCCGTCTCCTGAGACATCCGACGGCGCGCACATCCGAGTTGAGGGTCTCGGGCCGGTAGGGCCGGTCGCGAGTGCCACGCCGACAGAAACGTCACTCTCCCAGCCGGTCCGCGGCCCGTGGGTAACTGGCCCGGTCCGTGAGGGTTACCAGGACTGCCGGGTGCAAGGGAGCGGGTTGATGGGTGCCGAGGTGACGTCGCCGGACTATGTCAGTGTCTGCGTAAGTCGTCCCGGAGCAAATCGTTTTCCGGGCTTTCTTCTGTCGGGTCGGATGTGGAGTGGCACTACGGAAGGGAAACTTGTGAACCGCCGTCAACGCTTTACAGGGGTCACCGTCGCCGCCGTCTGCATCGCTGCCCTGGCGAGTGCTCCGGCATCAGCAGCGTCAGGAACGACCATGGCCTACATCTCTGGCAGCAGCACTGCACTGACGGGCAGCTGCCGAACCTTCGACTGGGGGGCGCGCTCCGTCGGCATCACTTGCTACCTGTACAGAAACGGCGCGACCGTGGAGCGCTCCACTACAAGTGGCAAGGGTGGTGCGTCGTCACCGACCTTCTACGTGCCCTGTCCGGTTCCCGGCCGCTGGGAGGTAGCGGCGTATGGACCCGACGGGCAGAGTGACCACAAATACCTCACCGTCTGATCCAGCCTCCTTCCCCTATCTCCCATGGTGGCGCACATGCCAAACGTAGCCTTTCCAGCGCTCGGGTTCCCCGTGTGGGACTGCGACAGCCCGCTGCCCCCGAGGCCTGAGGACGTCTACGGGGCCACTGAAGACGGTGGCCCTGTCACTACCATCGGTCTCCCGCGAGGCCGGCAGGGCCCCGATACTCCGTGGGTCCACGTCTACTCGTTCTCCCCTGACTATCCGCGCAGTATTGGGGCTGCCAGCTATACCGGAGCAGCCTTCACACACCTGATTGAGGTGCTCACTGCAGGGATTGCCTCCGAGAGCGAGCGGCGGCGGATCGCCGAGGACCTCGGAATGATCCCGCTGCGGGACCATTCCGGGCGGCCTGGGACGGTGCGGGTGCTGGGGCGGCTCGTCGAGGGCGCCGGCTGGCAGGTCGGAGAAAGCAGCTCGGTGTTCGCTGCGATCACAGGACATTCAGGCCTCGCCATCGCCCGACACCTCGTTCCCGAGCTGCCCGCCCTGGTCGACGCAGACCCCACCCTCTGGGGCGATTCCATCGCGGACCTGACACGGCTCCTCACGCCCAGGGATTGAAAGAAGCGACACAACACCGTCCTTCTGCCAGGCTGCGAAGTAGCCGTAGACGGTTTCCCATGGCGCGAAGTCGTGCGGAAGGTACCTCCAGGCAATGCCGGTGCGGTCGACGTAGAGGACCGCGTCCATGATCCGGCGCAGGTCATGCTCGGGTGGCCGGCCGATGTCCATGCCCTTCCCTCTCCGCTCGGCCCGCCAGGCCGACAGGATCGGTTCCAGGAGTTCCCACCGGGCATCGGACAAGTCACTCGGATACGGTCGTTGGCGCATGTTTCGGCACTACCGCCGGCCGGCACCGCCAGACAGGGCGCAAACGGGGGTGAGTAGGGGTGCCTTGGGATCAGACAGGAGTGAAGGGGCCGAAACGGACCGACGACCGACGCCGGCATCCACATCTGACACACAGGCACCAGACTCAACAGTCACCCCGTGGCAGCCACCCGTCCAAGTCGCAAGGAAATACCTTCGCCGGGCCAAAAGCTCTTTAAGGGTTCTGGCACAGATTCCGTGAAGCCGATCAACGGGGTTGGCCTCGTCGACGAGGGCCCGTGGGCGAGGAGAAGGCCGGGGTGCCGGACCGCCCCTCCACAGCGACCGGCGGGCTGGGCGGACAGCCGGCCGCCGGCCGCTGCGGCGGACCTCGGCGCGACCGGCGTCCTGCTTCCGTATGGGGCGCGTGTCAGCGCAGGCGGAGCGCCTCGCTGATGGTGGTGAACAGGTCGGTCTGGTTGGTGATGCCCAGGACGCGGTAGGCCTGGGGGCCCTGGGCCGCGATGCGGACCTCGGTGCCGGTGTGTTCCTGGGACTGGCCCGGGGTGTTGGTGGAGTAGTTGACCTTCAGCTGCTGGCCCTCGTCGGTCACCAGGGTGGAGGACAGGCCGGGCGGGGTGGCTTCCAGCGGGACGATCTGGCTGGTGTGCCCGTGGTCGGCGGTGGTGACCACGAGGGTGTCGGGGTGGCCGGCCGCGTAATCCCGGGCGACCTTGACCGCGCGGTCGAAGGCCGCGGTCTCGCCGATCTGGCCACAGGGGTCGGCGGCGTGGTCCTGCTTGTCGATCGAGGCTCCCTCGATCTGCAGGAAGAAGCCCTGCTTGGAGTGCTTCTGCTTCTGCTTGGCCTCCAGGAGCTGGATCGCCTTGGTCGCGGACGCCTCCAGGCTCGGGGTCGTGGACGGGCGCTTGGGGTTGGAGGTGACGCAGCGCTGCGGTTCCGTGCCGCCGACCGCGGCCGGCTTGCCGGTCCACTCGACGGGCACGTTGCCGGTGGCGAACAGGCCGAGTACCGGCTCGCCGGGCTTCGCGCCGTTCAGGCCCGCGCTGTCGGTGACGACGTTGTAGCCGAGCTTCTGGGCCTGCTCGGTGACGGTGAGGCCCTTGTACCGGCCGTCGGTGACCTTCTGGTCGAAGCGCTGCTTGCCGCCTCCGAGGAGGACGTCGACCTGGTGGTTGACCGACTGCTCTGCGATGGAGCCGGGGCCGCCCGCCGCGATGGTGTCGGTGGGGCACTTGGCCATGTCGGCCGGGCCCTGGCAGGAGCGGTCGGTGGTGTGGGAGGCGAGGACGGCCGGGGTGGCGTCGGTGAGCTCGGCGGTGGTGACGCTGCCGGTGGCGTAGCCCTTCCTCTGGGCGAGTTCCAGGAGGGTGGGGGCGGCCTTGTCGGTGCCGGGGGTCTTGGAGATGCGGCCGTTGACCGTCTTGATCCCGGTGGCCCAGCCGGTGCCGCTGGCCGCGGAGTCGGTGACGTAGTCGGGCGTGCCGTCCGCGTGGACCGCGTAGGTGGTGTAGGAGCCGGTGAGCGGGAACTTGTCCATGTTCAGGCGGCCGTTGGCGCCGGCGGTGTAGTCGCGGGCGAGGGTGATCTCCGAGTCGCCCATGCCGTCGCCGATGAGCAGGATGACGTTCTTCGCGTTGCCGCCCTGAACCGCTGCCCTTGCCCGCTGGGCTGTGTCGGTCGCGCCTGCGGTGGAGGTGACCGCCACGGCTGCGACGGCTGAGGCTGCGGCGACGGCGGTGGCCACCGCGAGGTGGCGGCGCGTGGGCTTGGGCATGGGTTCCACTCCTCGATGCAACTGGATGGCCGGTGCGTCGACCGGCGTGGAGCAGACCATCAGGGGCTTGCGAAGACGAGGTGAACGGCTGGTCGAACGCGCGTGTCCCGGACCCCCGGTGTCGGTCAAGTGGTCGAGCCCGGTCGGAGGGTGGCCGTGCCGCAGGCACTCGGCGCCGCCGGCGCGAGCGAGGGTCGTGGGGCCAACGGCGAAGCGTCCGGCGTTCTCACGAGCCGCCCCGGTCACAGCTGAACAACATTCAGCTTTTGGCCACCACCGTGCCGTGCCCGTATGGGAGAACAGGCTGCATGTGCGGAGACGACGCGATACCCGAGAGAGCGGACCTGACGGAGAGCCAGTGGGCCGAGAGCCTGGGGCTGGCAAGCCGACGTGCCGGCGAACCCACGCTGCGCCGGCGGACACTGCTGGCCTCGATGGTGGTGGGCGCCACGCTCGCCACCCTGCCGGGCGGGCCGCGGCCGAGCCGGCGCACACGGACGGCCCGGAAAAGTTCCCGCTGCCCACCGGAGTGGGCCGCGACGGCACCCTGTCCGTGCTGATCACCGGCGACGCGGGAACCGGGGGAACCGCTCAGTACGCGGTGGCCGCGGCCGCCCGCCAGGTCTGCGCGGCCGAGGGCGTGCTGCTGGCCGTGGGGCTCGGCGACAACATCTACGAGAACGGCCCCGATTCCGACCACGACTCCGAATTCGCCTCGAAGTTCGAGAATCCCAACACCGGCATCGACGTCCCCTGGCTCATGGTGCTCGGCAACCACGACTGCTCCGGCATCATCCCCGGCAGCGGCGGCGACCCGTCCCGGGGCGACCGAGAGGTGGCCTACGCGGCGGTCTCCCCCCGGTGGTACATGCCGTCCCGGTACTACTCGGTGACCGTTCCCGCCACCCCCGGGGGCACCACGCCGCTCGTGGAGTTCTTCGCCCTCGACACGAACCCCGTGGCCTCCACCGTCACGCAGACCGACCCGTACTACCAATGGGACGGCCCGTACATGCGCGAGCAGCGCCGCTGGCTCGACGAGTCGCTGTCCCGCTCACAGGCCAGGTGGAAGGTCGTGCTCGGCCACCACCCCCATCTGAACAACGGCAAGCACGGCAACGCCGGCCGCTATGACGGATTCCTCGTCGGCCACTACACACGCGGGATCCACCTCAAAGAGCTGTACGAGGAAGTCGTCTGCGGACGAGCCGACCTGATCCTGTCCGGGCACGACCACACCCTCCAGGTGCTGGAGCCCACGGCGGCCGGCCGGGGCACCCGGCAGATCGTCTGCGGAGCGGCCGGCAAGACGGGCGACGGCCGGGCACACGGGTCGACCCCGGCCCGCTGGCAGGACTTCTCCCGACACGGCTTCATGATCGCCAAGATTGCCGCGGACCGCCTGACCCTGAACGCCTACACCGTCAACGTCGACACCGCACAGGCCGCCTTGGCCCACACCTCGTCCGTCCAGCCCCTGCGAGTTCCGGCCGTCTGAACCCCGGGGTCGTCTTCCTGCCCGTCGCGTCGCCGCGATACGCCATGGCCCTGGAGCCGGCCGCGTTCCGTTGAAGCGTGCAACGGCGAGCGGGGGCGTCGACGGGAAGTCCTGTCAACGCCCCCGCTCCGCTCCGATCAGCCCTGTTCGCGGATGCCCCACGGGGAGCCGTACGCGGTCAGCAGGTCCAGGAACGGGCGCGCGGGCAGGGCCTCCGGGCCGAGTACGCCCGACTCCGCCCAGACCCCGCCGGCCATGAGTTCGAGCGCCACGACCGGGTTGACCGCGGTCTGCCAGACCACGGCCTGTGAACCGTACTCGCCCATCGACCACTCGTTGTCCACCACGTGGTACAGGTACACCTCGCGCGGCCGGCCGTCCTTGCTGCCCTTCACCCAGGTCCCCGCGCAGGTCTTGCCCGACATCCGTTCGCCCAGCGTGGCCGGGTCGGGCAAACACGCCGCCACCACGTCGCGCGGCGAAACCCGTACCGGGGTGCCGTCCGCTCCGCGCACCGTGACCGGTTCGGTCGAGTCCAGGCCCAGCGCGTGCAGGGTCTTCAGCTTGCCGATGAAGTCCTCGCCCAGGCCGTACTTGAAGGTGACCCGTCGGGCGTCCACCCAGCGCGGTACCAGCAGCACCTCCTCGTGCTCGACGTTGACGCACTCGACCGGGCCGATGCCCTCCGGGAAGTCGAACACCTCCGGCTCGCTGAACGGCTCGGTGGTGAACCATCCGCGGTCCCGCTCGTAGACCACCGGCGGGTTCAGGCACTCCTCGATCGTCGTCCAGATGTTGAAGGACGGGGCGAACTCGTGGCCCTCGACCGTCAGGTTCGCCCCGTCGCGGATGCCGATCTCCTCGATCTCGTCGAAGAGCTCGTCGGCCGCGTACCGGGCGAAGACGTCCGACAGGCCGGGCTCCACGCCCATGCCGACGAGAGCCAGCCGCCCCGACTTCTCCCAGGCCTCGGCCCGCTCGAACTGCTCGTCGCCGAGCTTGACCCCGCACTCCTCGTAGGGCTTGCCGGGGTGCGGCCGGGACAGGGACATGGCCATGTCCACGTAGTGGCTGTCCGCGGCGAGGGCCGCCTCGAACAGCGGCATGACGAACCGCGGGTCCGTGGCGTTCAGCAGCACGTCGCACTGCTCCTCGGTCAGGAGCGCCGCCACCGCCGCCTGGTCCGAGGCATCGATGCGGCGCGCGTGGAACCGGCCGCCGGCCTCGCCGAGCGCGGCGACGGCCGCCTCCGCGCGGGCCAGGTCGTAGTCGGCGACCACGAAACGGTCGAAGAAGTCCCGGCGGGCCGCGATCCGGGTGATCGCGGTACCGACGCCGCCGGCGCCCACAAGCAGAACACGCATGACGAAACCCTCTCTCGGTGAGGTTCGCGGAGTTCCGCGCCTCATGGGAGGGATGAAAGCCGGGGCCGCAAGATAAGGTCAATGGCGTTGGCATAAGGAGAAGGAGGTGTCTGATGGCGAAGCCCGTGGTCCCCGAGGAAGCCCGCAGGCGCCGGCGCCCCACCCGGCAGGGCGTCGTCCTGTCCGAGCGGCTGATCGTCGAAACCGCCCTGCGCATGCTGCGCGAACACGGCAGTGCCGGCCTGACCGCCCGCCGGCTCGGCGCCGCCCTCGGCGCTGACCCCAGCACCCTGTACCGGTACTTCGACGGCATGGACTCCCTCACCCTGGCCATCGGTGAGGAGCTCATCGGCCGGGCCCTCGACGGCTGGGCGGTCACCGGCCAGTGGCGTCACGACCTGCGCGAACTGGGGCTCCGCATTCACGGCGCCTACCTCTCGCACCCACAGGCAGCCGTACTGACCGCCGGCCGGGTGACCGGCCGGCCCCGCGAGATCGCCGCCGACGAAGCCGTACTCGGCATCCTGCGCACCGCGGGCTTCCCCGACCCGGAGGCGGTCCTGATCTACCACGCCTTCATCGACCAGAGCCTGGCCTTCGCGGCCCTCGACGCCGGCGCCCTCGCCCTGTCCGAGTCTTCCCGGACCTCCGACGAGGGGCAGTGGGAGTCCACCTACGCCCGGCTGCCGGTCGACGAGTACCCGCACATCAACGCCACCAGGCGGCTGCTCGCCGCCCGGATGAACCACAGCGCCTACCCGGTCGCCCTGGACATGCTGCTCGCGAGCGCGGAGACACGCCTCCAGGCACTGCGGGACGGCTGACCCGGCCACTCCCCCAGGACCTGCGCGGATCCCTTACGCCAACACCATTGACCCTTCCCCGCCCGCACGGGTTTCCTCTTCGCAGTTCACACCCTGTTCACACCGCGCCCGCAACGGCGTGGCCCGCACACCGCACTCAGTACAGCGAGGGACGATGGCCGCAGACACCCCGCCGGTAACCACCCCCCGGGCCGCCACGGCCACCGCCACGCCCGCCGCCGCGGGCGGCTCGACCCTCACCGTCGGCACGGGCGTCGTGGTCGGCACTGTCGGCACCTCGGCCCCGAGCGGGAACGGCACGCCGACGGCACACGCCCCGGCCGGCGCCCTCACACCGGACGCGATCGGCTTCCTCGACGCCCTCGCCATCGGCCTCAACGCCACGTCGCCCGCCTACTCGCTGGCCGCCGTCATCGGCCCCCTCGTCGCCCTGGTAGGCGTCCACGCCCCCGGAGTGATGCTCGCGTCCTTCGTCCCCATGCTGCTGATCGCCTCCGCCTTCCACTTCCTCAACCGGGCCGATCCCGACTGCGGCACGACCTTCTCCTGGGTCACCCGCGCTCTGGGCCCCACCACCGGATGGATGGGCGGCTGGGCCATAGCGATGACCGGAGTGCTCGTCGTCGGCTCGCTCGCCGACGTCGCCGTCGGCTTCGGCCTGCTCGCCGTCGGGGCCGACGGACTGGCCGACAACACCCTGGTCCGCGAGGCCCTCACCGTCCTGCTGATCCTCCTCATGTCCTGGCTGTGCGTACGCGGCACCGAGGTGTCGGCCCGCTTCCAGAACGTGCTCGTGCTGCTCCAGGTCCTGTGCCTCGTCGTGTTCGCGGGCGTCGCCGTGTTCCGCGTATACGCCGGGACGGGGTCCCTGGACGCCGTTCGCCCCGCCGCCGGCTGGCTCGACCCCTTCGGGGCCGGCGGCTCCGCGCTCACCGGCGGCCTGCTGCTCGGCGTCTTCGCGTACTGGGGCTGGGAATCCGCCGTCAACCTGACCGAGGAGACCAAGGACCCCGCCAACGCCCCCGGCCGGGCCGGCATCTGGTCGACGGTGGTCCTCCTGGCGACCTACCTGGCCGTGGCCTTCGCGGTCGTGGCCTACGCCGGCACCGCGTACCTCGCCGGACGGGCGGACACGGAGGAGGACGTGTTCGCCGCGCTCGCCCGTGAGGTGCTCGGCGGCTGGGACTGGATCCTGCTCCTCGCCGTCGCCACCTCCGCCCTCGCCTCGACGCAGACGACCATCATCCCGGCCTCCCGCACCGCGCTCTCGATGGCCCGCCGCAAGGCACTGCCCGCCGGATTCGGTCACATAGACGCCCGCCGGGGCACACCGAGCACCAGCACCTGGTGGGTCACAGGCACGGCGATCGTCTGGTACGTCGTCATCCACCGGATCAGCGAGAACGCCCTCGCGGACTCCCTGACCGCCCTGTCGCTGCTCATCGCCTTCTACTACGCCCTCACCGGCATCGCGTGCGCCGTCTGGTACCGGCGTCGGCTGATGCGGGGGCCGGGCCCCTTCCTCCTGCTCGGCGCGGGCCCGCTGCTCGGCTCGGCCATGCTGATCTGGCTGCTGGTCGAGTCCGTCGTCGACATGGCCGATCCGGCCAACGCCTCCAGTTCGACGGCCTGGTTCGGGCTGGGCGCCCCGCTGGTCATCGCGCTCTTCCTGGCCGGCGCCGGGGTGGTGCTGATGCTGGTGCGCCGCGCCGCGTCCGGAGCCTTCTGGCGCGAACGCCCCGGCGTGGCTCCCGAGGCGCCGTAGGCCCCCACGCGTGCCGGCCTCCCGGCCGGGGTCCGGTCGGGAGGATCCCCGAAGACTCTGCTTCACCGCCCGCGCGCGTCACCGGCGGCACTCTCGCGATCTCGGACGAGAGGACGCTCCCGGCACCTGGGCGACACGGATGGCCCGGAGCCAGTTGACCGCATAAGCCCGAAATATGTCGGTAACGTGTGACCAGCCCGCCTGGTGGTGGTGTGGACCGCCCCGTCCGAGCCGGTGCTCCGTTCGCGCCATGCGCCCGCATCCTCCGTGGCGAGGACGCCAGGAATCCGCGCCGCTCGAATGGAGCTGCCCCATGAGTCAGAGCCGAGCAACCGAGGCGACGCGCCGTTCCCTGGCGGGCGCGGTCGAGGCGTTGCCGATGGCCGATGAGCAGGATTTCGAGGACGTCGCCCGGGGGTTCGTCGGGCGCAGCATCGTCCGGCAGATCACCGCGGTGGACGGGCGGATCGTCTGGGACCTGGACGCCTACCGGTTCATGGACGGGGGCGAGGGCGGGGGCGGGGACGCGCCGGAGACGGTCAATCCGAGCCTGTGGCGCCAGGGGCGACTGCTGATCCAGGACGGCCTGTTCGAGGTCGTTCCCGGGATCTACCAGCTCAGGGGCTTCGACCTGTCGGTCATGAGCGTCATCGAGGGCGACAGCGGCGTCATCGTCGTCGATCCGCTGGTCACCAAGGAGACCGCGGCCGCGGCCTTCGCCCTCTACACCGAGCACCGGGGCCCGCGTCCGGTCTCCGCGGTCATCTACACCCATTCGCACATCGACCACTTCGGGGGCGTGAAGGGGGTGGTCGGTGACGACGACGTCACCTCGGGGCGCACGCAGATCATCGCCCCGGACGGTTTCATGGAACACGCGGTGTCGGAGAACGTGTTCGCCGGTACGGCCATGGCCCGGCGGGCCGGCTACATGTACGGAGCCGCCCTGGACAAAGGACCGTCCGGACAGATCGGTGCGGGCCTGGGGCTGACCGTCTCGGACGGCGAAGCGACGCTCATTCCTCCCACCGTCCACATCACGAAGACCGGTCAGACGCTCACCGTCGACGGAGTCCGGATCGTCTTCCAGGTCACGCCGGGCACGGAAGCGCCAGCAGAGATGAACTTCTACCTTCCCGAACACCGAGCCCTGTGCACCGCGGAGAACACCTCCCACACGCTCCACAACATCCTCACCATCCGCGGTGCGCAGGTACGCGACGCCCGTGCCTGGGCCGACTACCTGACGGAGACCATCGGCCTGTGGGGCGACGAGCTCGACGTCGTGTTCGCCTCGCACCACTGGCCGACGTGGGGGCGGTCGAACGGGGTGGAGTTCCTCAGCCTGCAGCGCGACCTGTACGCCTACGTCCACGACCAGACCCTGCGGCTGCTGAACCAGGGTTACGTCGGGCGCGAGATCGCCGAGATGCTCCGGATGCCGCCGGCCCTGGAGGCCGCCTGGTCCACCCGCGGGTACTACGGCTCGGTCAGCCACAACGTGAAGGCCGTCTACCAGCGGTACATGGGCTGGTACGACGGGAACCCCGCCCACCTGTGGGAGCACCCGCCGGTCGCGGCGGCGCAGCGGTACGTCGCGGCGATGGGCGGTCCGGACGCGGCCGTCGGCGTCGCCCAGCGGGCCTTCGACGAGGGCGACTACCGCTGGGCGGTCGAGGTCCTCAACCACGTCCTGTTCACCGACGAGCACCACGCCCGTGCGCGCACGCTGCAGGCCGACGCTTTCGAGCAGCTCGGCTACGGGGCCGAGAACGGCACCTGGCGCAACGCGTTCCTCTCCGGCGCCCACGAACTGCGGCACGGGAAGTTCGGTACGCCCACCACCGCGGCCACGCCCGACATCATGGCGGCGCTGACGGTCGAACAGGTCTTCGCCGGCATCGGTGTCCGTATCGACGGCCCGCGCGCCTGGGACGAGCACATCGTGCTGTCCTGGGTCATCACGGACGAGGGGACCACCCACGTGGTCGAGGTGCGCAACGGCGCGCTGAACCAGCGCGTGGCCTCCGGCCCCGCGCCCGGCTCGACGACGTTCACCCTCACCCGCCCGGCGCTCATCTCCCTCGTCGTCGGCGGCCAGGACCTGCCGACCGCCCTCGCGGAGGGCACGGTGAGCGTCGAGGGCGACCCCTCGGACCTCGGCCGACTCGTGGACCTGCTCGGCCCCGCCGATCCGGACTTCGCCATCGTGACGCCGTGACGCAGTGAGGTAGGCGTGATGGGTGGGGTTCGGGTTGCGGACCTCATCCTGCCACGTCAGCGAACTCCGGCGTCCAGGTGGCCGGGTACGGCAGGCAGAGCGGCCACTCGGCATCGACGACGCTGATCAGCCCGGCCGACTCGCCCCGGCCGTCCGCGAGTGGCTGATCATCAGCGGCCCGGAGCGTGGGCGCATCCGGTCCGGCAACAGGGTGGACGACGAGGACCTGAAGCCGCTCCTCAACGACGACGGCGCGCCGATGACCTTCACGCGCTGGTACCTGACGTGGCTTGAGAAGGCTGAACGTCAGCCGGTACCTGGCCCGGCGGCAGACTGAGCTGCGCTCCCGGCAGTGCTCGCCCCGGGCTTCCTTGTCCCGCTTTCGGTGCCGGACCCGGCGTACGGATCAGGTCGCCGGACCGCTCCGAAGTGGCACTGAGCGCCCCTGCCACATCGTCTCTCCTGTGTTCCATCGAGTCATCAGTCGGTCTTCCGCCTCCGCTTGCCAGCGGGCAAGGCTGGAACGGACGCCGCTTCGGGGTGGTCCCGGCCCACCACCGGTTCAGTGCGCCGAGTCAGCCGGGCCATGGCCGCGCCCGCGCCTTGAGGATCCCCGGTCTGTCCCCGAAGCACAGCTGGTGACCAGGTCCGTCGTGCAGCGGCACTCTATAGAGTCGCCCGCGTGATCAAGAAGAGAATCCTCGCGGCCCTGCTCATCGGGGGCCTCCTGGCCGTGGGCGCTCCGGCAGCCTCCGCCGAGGACACGACGACGTACGTGACCACCGGCCCCGTCTTCAACAAGCCCAAGGGCACGACCGCCGAGCGGGGCGCGATCCTCAGCCACCTCGGCCGCCTCGTCAACGGCGCCCCGAGCGGGTCGGACATCCGGATATCGCTGTATCTGTTCGGATCGAGCTGGCTCGCGGACCAGCTCGTGGCGGCGCACCACAGGAACGTGAACGTGACCGTCCTCGTCGATGACGACAGCATCACGGACCCCTGGATGTCCGGCTCCGGTGCGGCGGTGCGGGACAAGCTGACCACGGCCTTCGCGGCGACCCCGCCCGCGGGCGAGACGTACGGCAAGTCCTGGTTCAAGGTATGTGCCGCGAACCAGCCGTGCCTGGCCAAGGGCACGGGCGGCGTCAACCACAACAAGTTCTTCCTCTTCTCCCGGACCACCGGAAGCGGCCTGCCCGACAAGGGCAAGCCGGTCGACAACGTCGTCGTGCAGTCCTCGGGCAACCTCACCGCGTGGGACCGCGAGTCCGCCTGGAACGACGCCATGACCGTCGCCGACAACGCGGAGCTGCACGCCGGCTACACCCGTTACTTCGACCTGATGGCCGCCTCGCAGGCGCTGCCGGACGGTTCCGGGCGGGTCGACGACCTGGCGATCGACGTGGAGGCGGGGCCGGCCAAGGGCTACTTCTTCCCGCGCGACTCGACCGACGTCGTCGAGAACATCCTGAGCATGATCGAGACTCCGGTGACGAATCCGGACGGGTCCACCGCCCCGGTCTGCCACGGGAACACCGCCGGCCACGGCACGGCCGACGGGCGTACCGTGATCCGCATCGCCAACGGTCACATCTCCCGGCCTGTCGTCGCCGAGAAGCTCTGGAAGCTGGCCAACGCCGGCTGCTTCGTCGACGTCGTCTACGGCAAGCTCTCCGACTACGGAGCGCAGGGTGTGCACCGCGAGACGGCCTACTGGCTCACGCGGTCGACCGAGAAGGGCAAGATCTCCCTCCACCGTCTGGCCAACGACGATCTGAAGAACCCGGCCGACCCCCAGGTCTCCGGAAGCTTCAGCCACACCAAGTACCTGCTCATCGAGGGCTCGTACAAGGGCGCGAAGGACCAGAAGCTCGTCTTCACCGGTAGCCACACCTACACCGGGATGGCCCTGACCAGCAACGACGAGGCGCTCCTGAAGTACAACAGCCCGACCGTGCACGACGCCTACGTGGCGAACTTCCGCGAGCAGCGCGCCGCCTCGGTCGCGGAGGCCCAGTACGGCGGAGTCCTGTAGGGAGCGTGCGCTCAGGTCACCAGGCGGCCGTCCCGGCCCTGGGGCCCACCGTCGTCGGAGGCGGGCCGCCTGTGGTGGGGTGGCGCGATGATCGCCACAGTGCTTTCGGAGCGCGAACTGGACCAGCGGGGTGGCGCTTCCGTCTTCGTCGTGGGGCCGGACTGTGTCGTCCTGCACGAGAGGCACACCCGGCTGGCGGGGCCCCGGGGTCGCTCGGTGTTCGGTGACCCGCCGTGATGGACGCCGGCATCCGGGGCGGGCGGCTTCGCCGTTCGGGCGCGTGCGTGTGTCACGGGCCGGCCGGGCACCGGGTGTCGCGAGCGCGGGATGTGCGCGCGGCACCCGGTGGTGCGGAGGTGACCGGAGCCCTGTGTTCCAGAGCGTCATCGGGGGTTCAGAAGGTCAGACGGGTTCCGCAGGGTGGGGCCCGGGGCACCGGACCGCGGGAGAGGCTCAGGCGTCGGCCGCAGCGTGAACCCGCTGCCCGCCGACGAAGGTCTGCAGTACCCCTGCGTGCGCGATTTCCTCCTCAGGGCGGGAGAAGATGTCTCGGTCGAGGACGGCGAGGTCGGCCAGCCGGCCCGGAGTGATCGTGCCGGTGTCGTCCAGGTGGTTCACATACGCGCTGCCTGCGGTGTATGCCGTCAGGGCTGCGTTCAGGGTGATGCGCTGCTCGGGGAGGAACACCGGCCGGTCGGAGCCCGGGTCCTTCCGGTTGACGGCGTTGTGGAGCGCCGCGAGCGGGTCGGGGCTGGTCACCGGCCAGTCGCTGCCCGCGGCGAGGACGGCGCCACTGCGTACGAGGTCTGCGAACGGGTACTGGCGGGCGGCTCGTTCGGCTCCCAGGAAGGGAATGGTCAGCTCGTCCATCTGCGGTTCGTGTGCAGCCCACAGAGCCTGGATGTTGGCGGTCGCCCCCAGCGTGCGGAACCGCGGGACGTCGGCCTCGTCCACGACCTGGAGATGTGCCAGGTGGTGCCGGTTGCCGCGCTGCCCGTTGGCGGTGAGCGCGGCCTCGACGGCGTCCAGTGCCTCCCGTACGGCGCGGTCGCCGAGTGCGTGGAAGTGGACTTGGAAGCCCTCGTGGTCCAGCCGGGTCACGATCCGTGCTAGCTCGGCCGGTTCGATGAAGGACAGGCCCGCATTGGCGGAGGCGCAGCCGCAGGCCGTGAAGTACGGCCCGAGCAGGGCGGCGGTCCCGTTCTCGGCGATGCCGTCCTGCATGATCTTGACTGTGTGTGCCTTGATCCGGCCGACAGTGAAGGTGTCGCGGCGCGCGAGCAGCTTTCCGACCTGTTCCAGGCCCTTTTCCCGGTCCCACCAGAGGGCGCCGCGGACCCGGGCGGTCAGCAATCCCTCCAGAGCGGCGCGCCGGTAAGCAGGAGCGGGGTCCGCGGTCGAGGCGTGCTCGCCCAAGAGGGCGTCCTGCCAGGCAGTGATGCCGTGGGAGTGCAGGACTTCCTGTGCACGCAGCAGCCCTGTCAGCTGCTCGTCGAGGGTGACCTGCGGGACGTGGCGTGCCACCAGTGCCATGGCGCCCTCCTGCAGGACTCCGCTGGGCTCCCCGTCGCTGCCGCGCTCGATGCGGCCGTCGGCGGGGTCGGGCGTCAGGCGGGTCACACCGGCCAGTTCCAGGGCCGGGGTGTTGACCCACGCGCCGTGGTGATCGCGGTTGACGAGGTAGACCGGCCGGTCAGGCACGGCCGCGTCGAGCAGGTCACGGCTAGGGATGCCTCCGGGGAAGGTCTCCATCGACCAGCCGCCGCCGGTGATCCACGGGCGGTCGGGGTGGGCGTCGGCCCAGGTTCGGATCCGGGCCAGGCACTCGGACGCCTCGGTGGCACCGCTCAGGTCGCACTGGCCCAGTTCCACTCCGGCACCCACCGGGTGGACGTGGGCGTCCTGGAAGCCGGGAACCAGCAGCCGCCCGCGCAGGTCCACCACCTCGGTCGCCGGCCCGATCAGGTCGTGGACCTCGTCGTGCCCGACCGCGACGATCTTCTCCCCCCGCACGGCGACCGAGGTCGCGAACGGCCGCGTGGGGTCCACCGTATGGACCGGCCCCCCGGTGAAGACGAGATCGGCGTGATGCTCAGACATGGGTACTCCAGAGAATCTCGGAAAAGGCGGCCGGTGGACGCTGGGCCCACCGGCGCAGAGGGGCGGGCCGGCTGGTCAGGCGGGTGAGCCGGGCGAGGCGGGTGAGGCAGGTGAGTCGGGGCTGTCCATCGGCAGGGCGATGGCGTCCGCGTCGGTGCCGCGGCCGGTCGAGAAGTACGAGGACCGGCGGTACCACTTGGCCACCGCCGCGGCGATCAGCCCGCTGGCGAGGAACAGGGAGGGGATCAGCAGCATGAACCAGCCGTTGTCGGGGCGCGCCTCGAAGTGGTCGCTCATGGTCGCGTACTGGTACGCGAGGTATCCGCCCAGGCCGAAGAGGACCAGCGCGCTCGCGGCCGGGATCACGACGGACCGCAGGGCCTCCAGCGGCCCTTCGCGCAGCGCGCTCTTGAACCGCACGGCGCAGGCCACGGCCGTGAACCCGTAGTAGAAGGCCACGACCAGGCCGATCGAGTTGACGGCGGTGAGGATCATCAGGTTGATCTTCGGAATACCGATGGCCAGCACCGCGACGGCCGTCGCCATCGCCATGATGATCACCGTGGCGGCGGCGGGCGAGCCGAAACGGGGGTTGACCCGGGTCCAGACCCGCCCGAGCGTGCGGTCACGGCCCATGGCCAGAGCGCCGCGCGCGGTGGGGATGACGCTGGACTGCAGCGAGGCGAAGGCCGAACACATCAGCGCGGCCAGTGGCAGCGAGGCCCAGGGCTCGCCCGTGAGTTCCGACCCGAGGAAGGTCAGCGCCTGGGGTCCCTGCGTCACCAGCGTTTCTGCGTCCATCGCCCGCTGGAAGGCGATCGCGGCGAACACGAGCAGACCGAGCATGGCGAAGAGGGCGATCAGCCCGCCGCGTGCCGCGTCCGAGGCGTTGCGTGTCTCCTCGTTGACGGTGAAAGCGGCATCCCAGCCCCAGAAGACGAACACCGCCAGGACCAGCCCCTGCGCCAGCGACTGGAAGGAGCCGATGGCGAACGGGTTGAGCCATTCGAACGAGAACTCCTGGTGGCCCGAGACCAGGGCCCAGCCGCAGAACCCCAGCAGGACCGTGTACTCGAAGGCCAGCAGGACCCACTGGAAGCGGGTCGCCGACCGCACGCCCGTCACCGCGGTCAGCGTCACCGCGGCCAGCACCACCAGTCCCACCACGGTGCTCACACCGGTGGAGGTCGGATCCAGCGTGATTCCGAAGAGTTTGTGGAGCCCCGCCTTGTTGGCGAACTGGAGCATCACCATGCCGGTGATCGCGCTGGTGTAGGCCATGAAGACCACGTTGGCGATGAGGACCACCCAGCCGGTCAGGAATCCCAGCCACGGACTGAGGGACCTGCCGACCCAGGTGTAGCCGTTGCCGCAGTTGGGCTCTGTCCTGTTCAGCCGGGAGTACGACAGTGCGATGCCCAGGATCGGCAGGAAGGCCACCAGGAGCAGTGCGGGCGTCTGCCGGCCCGCATAGAGGGCCATCGCGCCCATCCCGATGCCGATACTGGTGGTCGCCGCCGTACTGGAGGCCGCGATCGCGATCCCGTCCCGCACGCCGAGGGTGCGTCGCATCCCGGTCGACGGGGGTCTGTGCTCAGCAGGGAGGTCCATGCCGCTCCTAGGAGGGGTGGGGGCCGTGAAACACGGCGGGCGATGAACGTTCGGTGTGCGGAGATGAAACCGGCCCGCCATGGTTACGTCAATAAGTTGTCATAAGCCGGCCGGACCCGGCGAGGGCCGCGGAACGCAGCGGGCGATGAGCGAACGGTGTACTTCGAGGAAACTTGCCTGCCATAATTACGTCAACAGGTTGTCGTAGACTGAGCCGGATTCCGGAGGCCCCGATGACTGCATCCGCACGCATCCCTGCCGAACGCCGTCGGCGGCGGCCCACCCGGAACGGAACCGTGCTGAGCGCGGAAGGGATCACCACGGCCGCACTGGCCCTCATCGAAGCACCGGGCGGCAACGCCCTCACCGTGCGCAGCCTGGGCGTCGCTCTGGGTTGTGACCCCAGTGCGGTCTACCGCTACTTCGCGGACACCGACGCGGTGCTCCTGGCAGCGGCGGACCGCTTGATCGACGATTCACTGCAAGGCTTCGTACCGGGGAGCAGCTGGCAGGATGACCTTCGGGACTTCGCGCTGCGGCTGCACCGGTCGATGCTGACCCACCCCAGGCTCGCGGCCGTACGGGCCTGCCGTGTCACCGCCGGACCGGCCGAGGCCCGTGCAGTCGATACCGGAATCGGTATCCTCCTCCGCGCGGGGTTCGAGCCCGGCCAGGCTGTACGCCACTACCGCATGTTCGTCGACACGGTCCTGGCCCAGGCCGCTGTCGATGCGGCGGTACTCGACCTCGACGCGCAGCGGCGCGAGCAACAGGACATGGCCTGGAGCGAGTACCACGCCGACCTCCCGGCCGACGCGTACCCGCACCTGAACGCCGTCCGCGACCACCTCTCGAGGATGAACGAACCCACCTTCCCCGACATCCTGGAGACGATGATCGACCACTTCACCACGCACTTGAACCGGCCCCTCAAGGCGTCGGCGGGCGGGACGTCGCCGCGCTGAGGCCATCAGGGAGCAGGGCGCCGCGCGTGCGAAGCGGCGTACGCGGACAGAGGCGGGTGGTCCGTGTGGTGAGGGGGCTCGTGGCCCGGTCAGGAAGTCGGCGAGCGCTCCGGTCAGTTCGCGGGTCCGTCGCGGCCCGCCTGAGTGGCCGGCCGGCCGTCCGCGCCGCGACTGTCGGCTCCCGCGGCGCCGTGATCGCGGCGGCGCACTGCCTGTCCCCGGCCTTGCGGGCCTTGGCCCCTACCCGTCGCCGGCCGCGGTGAACTCAGAGGGCCCGAGCCCGTACCGTTCGACCGCCGGCGATTCCACGTCCGTGCCTGGAAGTCTCCCGCCCGCGCCCCGACCGAGCCGACACCCCGCACGACACCGCCCGCCGGCGTCCGCGGGCCGGAGCCGGCTTCGCCGTCCCGGTCTGCCGGGTAGCTTCCGAGCGGGGGTCCGGAGGCCCAACCAGCAAACCCGCGCACAGGTTCGCGGGAGATGACCAAGCGGTCGCGCCCCGGCCGAGTGCCGCGACGGACTCTCCCTCCGGCTCGGCACGACTGCCGAACGCCCTGCGGACGCTTGATCCCCACCGGCTCCGCGCGAATGGCTGAAACACCCTCGTCCCGGACCCGCTTGGTGAGCGTGGTTGTTTGGCGAACACCCAACTGAGTAGGCGTACATCCGTGCGTTCGCCGTTTCCGTAGCGGTCCAGTCACCCCTGGTCCGTTTGCGGTTACCACGCGTACGGATCGTCCGCCGACGACGCCGTCGCACCATGCGGCGTCCCCCTCGACCCGAGGAGCACCATGACCCCGATCCTCTTCGTCCATGCCAAGGGCGGCCCTCCCCTGGAGTACGCGGTCCCGCGCATCGTCGCCCATGCCGAGGTGCACGTCCTGGCGCTCGCGCCGTTGCCCCGAACCACCGAGTCGGTGTGGTTGCCCGGGTGTGCGTCGGTCACCACGGCCCTGCCGGGCGAGGGCGCGGACCTGGTCGATCTCATCTGTTCCCACGCTCGCCGCGTCGGCGCCGAGGCGGTGCTGACCCTGTCGGAGTACGCGGTGGTGGCCGTCGCCCACGCGAGCCTGCGGCTGGGTCTGCGCGGTGCGGGCGAGCGGGTTGCGGGGGCGCGGGACAAACGCCTGATGCGCCGGATCTGGCAGGCCGCCGGGGTGCCCGTACCGGGGTTCGCGGAGATCCACGCGCCGGAGGACATCACGGCCGCCTTCGGAACCCTCAGGCCGCCGCTCCTCCTGAAGGCCGCCTGGAGCGCGGGTTCCACGGCCCACCTCAGCGTGTGGAACGAACAGCAGGCCGAGGCGGCCTGGAAGACCGGACGTTCCGTCATGGAAGCCTCCTCCGCGCAGGGTTACGCGGAACTGCACGCCGCGGACCAGGGCGTCAGCGATTTCCTACTGGAGGAGATCGTGACCGGAGAGGCGTCCTACTGGTTCGACGGGGACGGGTGGGGCGACTACGTCAGCGTGGAGGGGATCGTCGCCGACGGCCACTACCACCCGCTCTGCATCACCGGGCGGATGCCCACCATCGCGCCCTTCACCGAGCGGGCGAGCCTGGCTCCGGCCGCCCTCCCGGACGCGTTGCAGCACCGGATCGAGGAGGTGTCGCGGGCCGCCGTCGACGCGCTCGGCCTCGACACCTGCGCCACCCACACCGAGATCAAACTCGGCGCGGACGGAGCCATGTGGTTGATCGAGGCCGCGGCCCGTTTCGGTGGAGTGATGACCACCCGGCAGGTGGAGACCGTCTTCGGGCTCGACATGATCGGCATGCTGGTGCGCCAGTTGCTCGGCCGGGAGGTCGCCTACCCGCAGCGGATGCTGACCGAGGGCAAGGGCGCCGCCGGATCCCTCGTCGTCCTCGCCGTCGACCCCGAGGGCCGGCCCTGGACCGAGCACCCGGCGTGGGACTTCGACGCGGTCGACTGGCCCGCCCTGGTCTCGCCCGGAACCCGTGTGGAGCTGGTGCGCGAGCACAGTCTCGCGCCGGGCAGCCCCGTCCCTCCGTACGAGGAGGCGGGAGGGGCCAATTCCATGGCCGCGCTGTGTTTTCTCACCGCCGAGTCCGGGCCGGCGCTGCTGGCCGACTGCGGCCGCATCCTCGCGGCACTGCCGAACGCGCTGACCGCGCCGTCCGTCGCTCCCCACGCTGCCGCCGCCCCCACCACGCCCTCCGTCCTGTCCGCCGACCGCTCGACGCCCGGGAGCATCGCATGACGAACGCCGGAACCATCGCTGCCGCCCCGTCCCCCCGGGGCGCCGCCGTGGACACCCTGCTCACGCTCCCCCTGTTCGAGCAGCTGGCCGGAGTGCTGGGCGGGCATCCGTACGTGAAGGTCGTCGTGGACCGCGACCAGAACCACTGGCACGTCCTCGACAGCGCCGTGCACTCCTTCCACGTCAACTACATAGCCACCGAGATCCAGGGGCTGACCCTCGACCAGCTCGACGCCGAACTCGACCGCTTCAACCATGACGTCTACCAGGACCCCGCACGACGCTTCCTCCTCGGTGTCCTGTCGCTGCACTCCGGGGGCGGTCCGGAGCGGGACGAGCCGTTCATGGTCCTGGAGACCACCGAGGCCGACACCATGGGCGCGGATCTGTTGATCGAGTTCCACGCCTTCGTACGGGACCACCTCGAACCCGGGCTGGAGCTGCTGGTGAAGCCGGCCAACCACGGGCAGGAGAACGCCCTCGCGGCGGTGCCGGAGACCGTGGTGCCCCGTGCACGGGGTCACGCGCTCCTGGCGACCGCGCCCTTCGTGCCGTTGACGCTCGCCTCGGCCACCGGCCGGCTCCGCGCCTTCGCCTCGGGCGAGGAGTACCTGGCCGCCCGCGGGGACCTGACCTGGTACGACATCGTCGCCATGCCGGTGGTCCCCGACGACATCCCGCGGCTCGCCGGTCTGATCAACGCCCGGCCCACCACCCCGCTGTCGCACACCAACATGCTGGCCGCCGGCTGGGGCATCCCCAACGCCATAGTCCGCGGAGTCCTCGACACGATCGCCGACGAGAAGCTGGACGGTGCCTGGGTCCATTACGAGGTCACCGCCGACGCGTTCGTCATCCGGCGCGCCGAGGAGCCCTCGGACCTCTCCGAACCGACGTGGCACACGCAGCGGGTCCGCCTCGACGCGCCGCACGTGACGGACGTTCCCCTCGTACCGCTGTCCGCGTTACGCGCCCGCGACCGGAACCGTTACGGCACCAAGGCGGCCAACCTCGGGGAACTGCACCACGTACTGCGCCACGGCTCGGGCCGACTGACCGGCTACTACTCCGTGCCCCGCCCGCCCCGGGCCGACCTGCTCGGTCACCTGGCCGCCCGGCTGGGGATGCCCGAGGACGGCGATCTCGCCCAGTACGCGGGCGCGTTCCTGACCCGGCACGTCCAGGCACCGGCGGGCATCGCCGTCCCCTTCGCCGTCCAACAGCGCTTCCTGGACTCCTCGCCGGCCGTGCAACAGAGCATCGGCAAGCTGAAGATGGCCCTGGAGCTGAACGCCATGGACGCCGTGGACACGGTCTGCCTCCAATTGCAGCACTTGGTGCGCACCCTTCCGGTGCCCGAGGACCTGGTGCGCGCCCTGGACACCCAGCTGGTCGAGCACTTGGCGGGCACGGACCGCTTCGCCGTGCGGTCCTCCTCCAACGCCGAGGACCTGCCGGGATTCTCCGCGGCCGGGATCTACGAGTCCCACACCAAGGTCACCGATCTGCCGGGGCTGCTGGACGCCATCCGCCAGGTATGGGCCTCGTTGCTCTCCCCCCGCAGCGTGCGGCTGCGCCATCAGGCCGGCATCTCCCTGGACGACACCTACATGGGGGTGATCGTCCAACGCTACGAGCCGTCGCCGCTCGGAGGCGTCATGGTCACCTGCAATCCGACCAACCGGGCCGACTTCCGCAACGTGTACCTCAATTGCGCGCACGGGTCCACGGCCGACGTCGTCGACGGCCGGACGATGCCCCTGCAGTACCTGTACAACACGGTCGAGGGCGGCGGCCGCACGATCTCGCTGGGCGCGGCCACCGAGGACCTGCCCCAGGAGACGAGGGCCCACCTGGGCCGGCTGGCCTTGGCGGGCCGCCTGCTCCAATCCCATTTCGCCACGGACTACACCTTCGCGGGGCCGCTCGACATCGAGTGGCTGCTCGGGCCGGGAGGCGTGCCCCACATCCTCCAGCTGCGCCCGTACAGCGCCTGACCCGCCCGTACTTCTCCGCGTCCCGTCCACCCGAAGGGTCACGCCCATGCCCGTGCCCGTGTCCCTGCGTGCGCGCGTGAAACGCCGCGTCCGTCCACCCGCCGCGGTGCTCCGCGTGATCCGACTGAACAACGGGTTCCAGCTGCTGTTCAACCTGCTGTGGTGGATGCCGGTCTTCTACCAGTACCAGAAGCAGGCGGGCCTGTCGGACAGTCAGATCTTCGGCATCCAGAGCGTCTACTACGTGGCGTTCTGCCTGCTGGAGATCCCCACCGGCTTCCTCGCCGACCGCATCGGACAGCGCCGCTGCATACAGCTCGGGGCGGCCGCGATGGTCGCGGCGAACCTCCTCCCGGTCGCCTCGCCGTCCTTCGCGGGCTTCGTGGCACACTTCCTGGCCATCGCCGCCGCCCGCTCGCTGGTGTCGGGGGCATCCAGCGCCTACCTGTACGAGTACCTGCACGAGCACGATGCGGACGCGCACTACGTACAGGCCGAGGGCACCGCCCGAGCGCTCGGCCTCTGGGCGAAGATCGCCTGCTGGCCCCTGGTCGGCGTCCTGATGCACGTCCGGCACGAGGCCCCTTACGTACTGACCGCACTCTCCGCGCTCGGTTCGCTGGCCTGCGCCGCGGCCCTCCCGGCGATCACGGCACCCCGCGGGGGCGCTCACCCGCCCGCCGGCCGCGTCGGGCTCCTCGACTCGGCCCGCCATGCCGCGAAAGTGCTCGGAACGTCACGGTCCCTCGGGCCGTTGATGGTGCAGGGCGTAGCCGTGTTCACGCTCGCCCGCGTCTGTCAGGTCAACCTCTTCCAACCGCTGCTCCTCGAAAAGGACCTCCCCGTCGCCGACCACGGTGCGGTGCTGTCGGCGATGACGGTCGCCGAGGCCGTTGGTTCGGCCAGAACCGGCTGGTTGCGCAGCCGCCTGTCCGACATCACCGTGGTGAGCGTCCTCAGCGTGGTCATGGCGCTCACGCTCGCTGCCACCACGCTGTCGGGAGGTCCGGGCACGATCCTGTGGCTGTGCGTGTTCGCCGCCGCGGCGGGCCTCGCGTACCCCGTACAACGCAACCTGATCAACGCGGCCATCCCACCGACCCCCTACCGGGCGACCCTGCTCTCGGTGGAGTCCATCGTCGACCGCGGCGTGTGCGCGCTGGTGGCGCTGGCCGTCGGCGCCTATCTGGAGGCGGACCGCCTCGACGCGCTCCTCGTGCACGCTGCGGCGGGCACCTGTCTTCTGCTGCTCGTCGTGGGCGTTGTCCTGCGGCGGCTGCGCCGGGAACCCCCAGAAGCGATCATCAGGTATCGACCGCGGTGGCGGATTGCCCAGGTCCGTATGCAGATCCGTACGCCAGTCGAAGGGCAGGTGGCCGCGGATGCTCACGCTCCCGCACACCCTCGGCCACCTGCTTCCGAATGCGGCTGGGGCCGGGGCCGGGTGAAGTAGTCCGGGTCCTTGGGGCGGGTTGCGTCGTGGCGGGCGGTGCGGTCGGCGGGTTCCAGGTGGGGTATGAACTTGGAGCAGTGGATGTAGGCCTCCTCGACCGTGAGGCGGACCCATATGTCGGGGGTGCGTCCGCGCGTCGTGTCCTCGGGCAGATCGGGGTGGATGCGGCGCAGTGCGCTGTCTCGGTAGACATGGGCCGTGCCGTTCACGTGCAGCCCCACGTGATGGTGGGTGAAGTCCACGAAGAGCATGCCGAGGTGAGGGTTCTCGGTGATGTTGCCGGCACTCGCCAGTACGCCGTTGCCGCGGAATTCGGGGTAGGCGAGCGTGCGGTCGTCGATCACGTGGACGAATCCCGGGGGGCCGGCCCGGAGGCTGGCGTCGCACTCCCCGTGGGAGTCGGCGGTGGCCAGGAAGACCATGGCCTGGCGCCCGATGAAGTCGCTCATCTCGGGTGTGAGGCAGGGGCGGACCTGCTGGTCGTAGAACCGGGCGGCGCGGTCGGCGGTACCAAGCTGCTGCTGCAGATGGTGTTCACCTGCTGATCCGAAGGGCGGTGGAGGCGAGGTCACGGAGGTTCTCCTTGCAGGGCGGAGCGGATGGGGCGGGCGCAGTCGGCGGAGCGGCTCAACGTGTGTGCAGGACGGGGGTCTCGAACGGGTCGTGGTGGATGCGTTCGGGCAAGGTGCCGCCCCGGGTGAGCGCCCCGCCGGCGGAGACGACCATCTCCGCCGGGCCGCTGAGGAAGACGTCGTGCTGGTACCACGGCCCGTACTCGGCCAGGACGTCCGGCAGGGATCCCCGGATTCCGGGGATGTGCTCGTGGGAGACCGCGCCCCTGATGGTCAGCCAGTGGTGCCGTTGGGCCATCCGGAGCATGTCGTCGACGCCGTACAGCTCGGCGCCGGTGCGGGCGCCGAGGAACAGGTCCACTTGGTGGCGGCCCCCTCGCCGGGCGACCTCTTCGACGAGTGCGCGGATCGGGGCGAGCCCGGTGCCGCCCGCCACGAGGAGCAGTTCGCGGTGGACGGCGGCGTCGAGGACCATGTCGCCCATCGGGGCTCCCAGCCGGACCACGTCGCCGACCGCCGCGCGGTGCACGAGTGCGTCGCTGACCGAGCCGCCGGAGACCGCGCGTACGTGGAAGGTGAGCGTGCCGTCCTCGCGGGGTGCGTTGGCGGCGGAGTAGTACCGCCACCGCTTCGGCCACCACGGGGTCTCGAGGCTCACGTACTGTCCGGCGACGTACTCGTACGGCAGGTGGGGACGTACGGTGATCTCGGCGATGCCGTGGCCGCGCGGGACTCGGCGCACCACCGTGGCGGGCCACACGGCGGGCCGTACCGCTTCGTCCTCCTCGGCCGCGCCGATCATGGCCTGGGCGACCGCGCCGTACGCCTTCGTCCAAGCGGCGGCGATGTCCGCGGTCCACGCGGGGCCGGCGTAACGGGCCAGGGAGGCGAGGAGGCATTCGCCGACGGCAGGGAAGTGCGCGGCGACGGTGCCGAACTTCCGGTGGTCCCGGCCGAGATGTCCGCAGAACCGGACCAGGCTTTCGGGGTCGTCGACCAGATCCACGATGCGCAACAGTGCGCGCAGGAGGCGACCGCGCTGGGCATCCATTCCCGGCGGGAACAGCGGGCGGACCTGGGGATGGCGGGCGAACAGGATCGCGTAGAAGTAGACCGTCATCTCCCCGGCCAGGGGCTCGACCACCGACAGGGATGCCCTGATCAGGTCGATCTCGTGATCCGACAGAGGGGGTTCGGCGGGCTCCGGCACCCGGGTGTTCTCCGCGGCCGGTGCGGGTACCGGCTCCTCGGGTGACGGGCGGGCGGTGGAGGCACTGCTCGGCTTGCCGGTCCGGAACCTGAAGAACGGGGCGGTCATGAGTCCTCCAGAGGTCGTGACAGGTGCTGTTCGGTTGCCTCGGCCGGGCCCGGGCGGGTCGACGGTGCGCGGGTCATCGCAGCTGGCGGCGGACCAGGTCGTGGAACGGGCCCGTGGGGTCGGCGAGCAGAGCGGCCGGGGGGCCCTGCTGCACGATCCGGCCGTCCGACATCACGATGACCCGGTCGGCGTCCGTGATCGTGGACAGCCGGTGCGCGATCACGATGCGGGTGGCGTGCAGGGAGCGGGTGGACCGGACCACCACGCGCTGGGCTTCGTTGTCCAGCGCGCTGGTGGCCTCGTCGAAGAAGAGGACGCGCGGTTTACGGATGAGGGCCTGCGCGATCATCAGCCGCTGGCGCTGCCCGCCGGAGACGGTGCCGCCGCCGTCGGAGAGCATCGTGTGCATGCCCATCGGCATGGCCTTGATGTCCTCGGCCAGCCCCGCCATCGCTGCGGCCTCCCACGCCTCCTCCAGCGAGAACGCCCCGGAACCGCGGATGCAGTCGAGGATCGAGCCGGTGAAGGGCTGGGCGTTCTGCAGGACGACGCCGCACTGGCGGCGCACGGCCGCCTGGTCGAGCGCCGCCAGGTCCTGGCCGTCGTACAGCACACTGCCTTCGGTGGGCCTGTCGAATCCGATGAGCAGGCGCAGCAGTGTCGACTTTCCGCAGCCGCTGGGACCGACCACCGCCACGAACTCGCCCTGCCGGATGTGGAAGTCGATGCCGTCCAGCACCAGCGGGCCGTCCTCGCCGTAGCGGTAGGACAGGTTCCTGGCTTCGACGGCCCCGGTCAGTTCGCCCGGCAGGCTGCCGGACCGGGCCACCTCGGGGACCTCCCGCAGGAGCGGCCTGACCTGCTCGAACATGGGCAGGACCGCAGCGGCCGAGAGGAGCGCGCCCGTCAGCTGCGTGACCGAGGACAGCAGCATCGTCAGGGCGGTGCTGAACGTGAGGAACTCGGCCGCGGACATGGCGCCGCGGGCCGGTCCGGCCAGCAGCACGAACATCACCAGCGTGCACAGCGGCAGGTGGACCGCGTCCAGCACCGTGATGACGTTCTGCAGGCGGCCGATGCGCTGCTGCAGCTCCCGGGTACGGGCGAACTCCCCGGCCCAGGCTGCGTAGGCGAAGCTCTCGGCGGCTGCGACGCGCAGCTTGGGCAGCCCGCGCAGGGTCTGGAAGGCCTGGTTGTTCAGCCGGTTGCCGAGCTCGATCAGCCGGCGCTGGTAGCGCAGCTGCCACAGCCCCAGGCCGAGGAAGACCGCCGCGATGACGGCCAGCACGGCGACCGCGGTCATCGCGAGCGGAATGCTGTAGGCGAGCAGCAGCACGAGGTTCACCGTGCCCACCGCGCTCGCTTGTACGGAGACCGAGCCGATACCGGACAGCACGCGGCGGATGGCGCTGATGCCCATGGCCGCACCGGCCAGTTCACCGGTCGAGCGGCCGGTGAAGAACTTCGCCGGCAGGCGCAGCAGCCGGTCCCACACCGCGGGCTGCAAGGTGGCCTCCATACGGCCTTCCATGCGCAGGATGGAGGTGTTCTGCAGCAGCATGAAGGCTGCCGAGACGACGGCGGTCGCGATGAGTGCCAGGGCGGTCTGGACGATGCGGCCCTGCTCCGCGTCGGGTACGTACCGGCCGAGCACCTGACCGGTGGCGATGGGCACCAGCGCGCCCAAGGCCACCGCGACGAGCCCGCCCAGGACGATGCCGCGCAGTTCCGGCAGGGTGCCGCGGGCGCTGAAGAGGATCAGAGCGGGCATGCTGACGGGCCCGTCGGGCAGCGGGCGGTAGAACATGACGGCGCGCGGTGCGTAGACGGCTTCGTCGGCCTTGCCGATGCGCTGCAGCCGGCCCGTGACGGGGTCGGCCGCCACGTAGCCGCCGCGCCGCCACAGCAGGGCGACCGGCGTCCCGTCCTTCGCGCGCCGGCCCACCAGGGGTCCGCCGTTCTCCCGCCACCAGGCGCCGCTGAGCCTGACCGTGCGGGTGCGGATCCGGGAGGCGAGCGCGATGCGCTCGACGGGGTCCATCCGCTCGGAGGAGGTGCTCGCCCCGCCCGGTTCGGACAGCGTGATGCGGGCGTCGCGGGCGACCACGCGGCACGCGGCGAAGGTCGCGTCGGCGCTCCCGCTCCCGCCCGCGCCCGTGCGGGTACGGCCCCCGGAGCGGTCGATGGCAGCCAGCAGTACCCGGTCCGCCTGGGCACGGGCGGCCTGACCGGCCTCGATGCCGGCCGCCGTCCGGTCCTCGTGGGCGCGTTCGCGCTGCTCGATCCAACGGTCCAGGGCGTACAGCAGCCGGTACTGCTGGTCGACCATGCCCTGCCACATCGCCCCGTCGACGAGAAGGGTGCCGACCGCCTCCGTCTCGTACGCGGATCCGTACTGGACGGCGCCGGGGGCGACCTGCATCCACAGGATGTCGTCGTCCGCTCCGCCCTGCCCCGTGGTGGCGGGGCCGTCCAGCGGTGCCTGGTAGAGCACGCGCAGGCCGCGGCCGATACCGCGCGCGAAGGCGTCGTCGAGCGGGCCCTGCTGCGCCGCGGCGACGCCGTACGCCCCCGGGCTCGCCCACGACTGCGGGAAGGGGCCTCCGTATTGGGCCCCGTACGGGGCTCCGTACTCCGGGCCGGGCAGCTCGCGCAGCTCGATGCGGCGCAGCCGGCACCCCTGCGAGGGCCGGCCGACCAAAGTGTGCCGGGGGCCCTCGGGCGGGCCCAGCAGCAGGGTGCCCGGTTCCAGCCTGCCCAGGAAGTGCCAGTGCCCTGCCTGCGCGGCATCGACGGCGAAGAGGTCCAACGCGCCGTCCACGACGAGCCACAGCACGAGGGGGCCTTCCAGCGACAGGCTGCTCCGGCCCGTGCAGTCGACCGGCGCCCCCAGTCCCCCCAGGGCCGCTACGACCGCGTCGGCGTCCTGTCCGGGTACCCGTCCCGGGACTGCGGGAGGAGCCGTGGCGTGGTGCGGGTACGTCACGTCAGTGCTCCTTGACCAGTTCGGCGTACGGTCCCTGCGCGGCGGCCAGGTGCTCGTGCCGCCCGCGTTCCACGACCGTGCCCCGGTCGAGCACCACGATCTCGTCGCTGTCGCGCACGGTGCTCAGCCGGTGGGCGATGACCACACAAGCGCAGCCGCGGCGGCGCAGGTTGTCGATGACGACCTGCTCGGTCACCGCGTCCAGGGCGCTGGTCACCTCGTCCAGGACCATGACGCTGGGGTGGCGCACCAGGGCCCGGGCGATCTCCAGGCGCTGGCGCTGGCCTCCGGAGAAGTTGCGGCCGTCCTGCTCGACACGGCTGTGGATGCCACCCGGCCGTCGGGCGACCACGTCGTGGACCGCGGCGTCCTCCAGCGCGGCGATCACGGCGTCGTCCGGGATGGAGGGGTCCCACAGGGTGACGTTGTCGCGGACGGTACCTTCGAAGAGGAAGACGTCCTGGTCGACGAAGGAAACGGAGGCGGCCAGCTCACCGCGGGGGATGTCCTCCAGCCGTATCCCGTCGATGCTTACTGCTCCTTCCCAGGGCGTGTAGAGGCCGGAGATCAGCCGGGAGACGGTGGACTTGCCGCTGCCGGAACCGCCGACGAGCGCGACCTGCTGCCCCGGGCCCACCGACAGCGAGAAGTCCTTGAGCAGCGGGGCGTCCAGCGGGCTGTAGCCGAAGGTGACGCGGTCCAGCTGCACATGGCCCTTGAGGCGGCCGGTGCCGACGGCGGGCTCGTGCCGCGAGTGGACCGGGTCGGCGGGGAAGTTCTCGACGTCCCCCAGGCGTGCGACGTCGGCCGCGAAGTCCTGGATCCGGCCGGCGACGCCTCCCAGCCGTGAGATGGGCGCGGTGAAGCTGGTCACCAGCGCCTGGAAGGCGACGAGCAGACCGACGGAGAGGTGCCCGTCCACCGCCCGCAGGCCGCCGATCATCAGGATCAGAGCGCTGTTGAGCGCGGCCAGCGTGGGCGCGACGATCGCCAGCCAGGCGCTGGGCACGCCGAGCCGCTGCTGGACGTCGAGGGTGACCGCGTGCTGTCCGCTCCAGCGGCGGAAGAAGCCGTCCTCGCCACCCGTCGCCTTCATCGTCTCGATCAGCTGGAGACCGCTGTAGGACGTGTTCGTCAGCCGGGCGCTCTCGGCGCGCAGCTTCTGCGTGCCGGTGGACCTCAGGCGGATCACGGTGCGCATGGCCACGACGTTGAGCAGCGCCACGGCCACGCCGAGGAGGGTGAGCTGCGGGTCGTACGTCCACAGCAGCAGCGCGTAGAGCACGACCACGGCGGCGTCCACGCCTGCGGCGGCCACGTCACGCGCGAGGGTCTCGGCGACGGCGTCGTTGGACTGGAGGCGCTGGACCAGGTCGGCGGGGTTGCGCTGGGCATGGAAGGCGACCGGGAGTCTGAGCAGGTGCCGCATGAAGCGGGCACTGCCCAGGGTGGAGGAGATGATCCGCCCGCGCAGCAGATTGGCCTGCTGCAGCGCCGTGAGTACGGCGGTGAGGACCAGGGTGACGGCCATCGCCGCGAACAGCACGCCGAGCAGTGACGTCTGCTCCCCGATGAGGAACATGTCGATGTACGTGCGGCTCAGCGCCGGCACCGCCGCACCGACCACCACCAGCAGCAGGCTGGAGATCACGGCGGCGGCCATGGTGCCCGAGGTGCCGCGCAGGCGGCCCGGAACTGCTCCGAGGACGCCCGGTTTCCGGCCGCCGCGGCGGAAGCCGTCGCCCGGCTCGAAGGTGAGCACCACACCGGTGAAGCTGCTGTCGAACTCCTCCATCGGAACGAACCGGCGGCCATGGCCCGGGTCGTTGACGTACACGCCCTGGCGGCCGAGGCGGCGGCTCGTTCCTTCGTAGACGACGTAGTGGTTGAACTCCCAGAAGAGGACGGCCGGGGCGCGCACCTCGGCGAGCGCGGCCAGGTCCATCTGCATGCCCTTGGCCTTCAGCCCGTAACCGCGCGCGGCCTTGAGCAGGTTGCCGGCGCGGGAGCCGTCGCGGGAGACGCCGCAGGCGATCCGCAGCTCCTCCAGGGGGACGAAGCGGCGGTAGTGGCCGAGCACCATGGCCAGGGCGGCGGCGCCGCATTCCACCGCCTCCATCTGCAGCACGGTGGGTGTGCGAACGGTACGGGGCTTGCTGCCCTTGCGGGCGGGGGCGGGCCTGCGGCGCGTACCGCCCCTGGGCTCGGGGCGACGGCGTGTGCGCCCGGCCGGGGGCAGCTGGGGCGCCGATGCAGGTGCACCGGTCCGGGAAGCGGTCATGGCAGCATCCAGTCGACGGGGCGCTGCGCGGCGAGGTGGACGGTTCCGCTGACCGGAGCCGGCGAGCCCACGGCGTACGGAGGGCCGTCGGCGGAAGACCACTGGTAGCCGGACTTGGTGGCGGAGGAGCGGTCGAGCTCCACCAGTACCGCGACCGGGTTGCCGTGCCGGGAGACCTCTCCGGCCAGTACAGGGTCGGCGAGGAAACCGCTGATCTGCGCCTGCGTCTGGGGGGCGCGGCCGACCGCTGTGACGTGGCCGCGCAGCACGCCGAACCGGTGCCGGGGAACGGACTGGACGCTCAGGTCGACCGGGGCGCCCACCGGGATGGTCGAGCCGGTGCCGCCCGGCACGTACAGCACGGCCACCAGGGGGTCGTCCGGGGACTTCACGCGTTCGACGGTCGCCACGTCCGCGCCGGTGGTGACGACCGAACCGACCTTGGCGACCAGTGTCGTCAACCGGCCTCCCGTGACCGCGCGTACGGGCCGGTCTCCCTGGTCGGTGCGGACGGTGAGCAGGGGCGCGCCGTCGGGCAGGAGCCGTCCCTCCTCGGCGAGGACGCCGGTCACCTGTCCCGCGATCGGACTCTGCAGCACGTAACTGCCCTGGGCGTGCGTGAGGACGCCGGGGGCGGTCAGCCGGGAGGACACGGTGCCGGTGAGGGCCCAGAAGGTCGCGGCAGCCATGACGGTGACGGTGACGGCCAGGACGAGCCGCCCCTGCGGGCGCGCGAAGCGCACCGGCAGATCGAGTTCCTCCGGCGATTGCAGCTTGGAAAGAGCCTTTTGGCGAAACTGCACGGACTATTCCTTCAACTGCATTCTCATCTGTCGGGCAAGGCGGTTGGGACGGGCACCCGTGAACCCCGGAGCCGTGGGGGATGCTCCGGGTTTCACGGGGTTATCCCGATCAGAGTCCGGCGTGACCGGAGTTCACGGAAACGCCGGTGATGCCCGAGGCCAGGCCGGGGACGTGGGAGACGAGACCGGTCGCGGCCTGCACGGTGTGCAGGGAGCCCGCGAGACCCACGACGTCGTTGACATCGCTGCTCACGGCGCCGGCCAAGCCGCCGGACACGCTGATGATGCCGCCGGAAACAGCGTCCAGCTCGTCGTCGGCGATCTCACGGGTCTCGATGTCGTTACGCATGACGCGCACCTTTCATTTGTTGGGGGGAATGTGCGGCACGCCGGTGGCCCGAAACTCGGCCAGGATTCCGGCAAGGGGTGCAGCGGCCAAGATGAAAGCACGCGAACGGGCCGCTCAGCCAATCCGATTGACCCTCCTTCATGAAGACACGTCCACCTCGGACGAGCGGTGTGCAGTTTCGTTCACCGAATGGGGGCAGCTTCTCCGCAGGATCGAGTAACAGATATGAGCGCGCCGCTGCCTTGACGGATCAGATGGGGGCAAACACCCGTGAACGGCACGGGATTGGCCTGCCGTTGTGAGGAACTGTGAAGACGGATCGCCCGTCGCGCACAGGGATGTGGAGGTCTCCCGAAGGCGCGTGGTGTGACCGGCCGGTCACACCCGGTCTCCTCCCCCGCACCTGGACCTGGCGGGCCGACGTCGGGGGGCGGCAGGGTGGCAACGGTCCTCGGCCCTACCCCGGCCGGGTGATCGATCCGCTCTCCGACCCCGCCCACGCGGCCTGGCGCCCGCCTGCGGCCCCGACGACCACGATCCACCTACCGGCGCACCCGGACCGCCATCCCGAGTTGCGCTCGGCCGTGACCCTCCTGCCGGCCGAGTTGGAGCACCCGCGCCTGCTCCGCGCCGCCGCAGAGGACGTCGCTGCCGTCGAGGCCGTCGTTCCGCTCGAGAGCGAGGATCACGTCGTCGCCGGAGGTGCCGGTCAGGTTGTCGTTGCCGGAGGTGCCGGCGATGGTGGGCGAACCGGCGTTACCGTCGGGCAGCAGCAGGTGCGACGGGCAGTGCCGTCCGCCCGTGCCACCCGAGGTCCGGGTTCCCCCGCCGCCGGCACCGGTGGCACCACCGGTGTCCACGTTCACGCAGACGGTGGCGCCGGGGGTGACGGGCAGGGTGCCGGTAACGGCGGCCCCGTCGGCGGTGACGGTCAGCTGGGTGACGCCGGTCGGTACGAGGAAGGCATGCTCGCCGGACACGGTGAAAGTGACGTGCACCCTCCCGGTTCCCCCGGCCGAGCGCGACGCTTGGGTCATGCGCCTGGAACGACTGAATCCCGCCCGTGTCCTGCTCCTGTTCCTCGTCGCGGCCTCGGCATGGGCCGCCTGGCTGGGCTGGGACCAGCACCGCGACGTGCATCCCGACGGTTCGGTGACCGGCCCGTACGAGGCGTGGCAGGTGATCGGGCTCGTCCTGACCCTGTCGGTTGCGGTGGCCTGGGCCGCCCTCCGTGGTCACGCCGAGAGCGCCGTCCTCGGCGTCACGGCCGGTCTGACCGTTGCCTGCGCCTACGACTGGTCGGACGACTCCAGCGGCCTCTTCGCCCTGGGCGTGGTCATGGTCATGGTGGGCAGCTTCGCGGCGACCTCCGCCCTTTCGGCCCTGATCACCTACCTGACCGGCGACGACGGCCGCCGCGGGGGAGCGTGACCAGACGGACGGTCCGGCAGATGGGTGGCCGGGCTCCGCAGCCCGGGACGAGGCATCCCGTGTTCCGCCGGTGTGAGCACCCCGGCGGAGTCGCGCCCGCCCGGGCACTGACACCCGCATCCGCATCCGCACCTGAAGATGGCGCGTGGCCGGTCAATTCGTGGGGGCGGCCCCGGCCCGGCACGGTACGTGAGGCCACCGTGGCCGGCAGCCGTCTGCGGGTGCCCACGGATGCCGCCCTGTTGCTTGTCCAGGATCGATCAGCGCTTCGCCTTCACGATGCCGCTTTCTGCTGCACCCAGACGGCGGCGTGGAACGGGCCGTTGGCGGTGAACGGGTCAGGGGGCGGCAGCGCCGCGCTTCCCGCGACCACGCCGCGGGCGTTGGCCTGCGTCGCGGAGGAGTTGCGGCCGCCGAGGGACGGCAGGTAGGTGAAGTCGCCGTTGTCGGCACGGGCGACGAAGGCGAAGGAGTTGGGGGCGAAGTTGTCGCCGACCATGAGGTTCCCGGAGATGTGTTTGACCTCGGTGACACCGCGCCCGGAGCCGATCACGGCACTCTCCTGCGTCACCAGATCGAACGAGCTGGCGAGCAGACTGTCGCCGCCGACGACGGTGTTCCCGCTGATCAGTTGGTCCTTCAGAAAGCGGGACCCCAGGTCCGTGCGGATGCCGGTGCGGAGGTCGTGCGCGTATCCGGTGAGACGGTTGTCGGCGGTTCGGGACTGACCGACCACGGTCGAGCCGCTGATGTCGTTGGCGGTGCTGGAGCTTCCGCCGAGGGTGCCCAGATCGTTCATCGTCCCGGTGCGCAGGTTGTACGCGAACCCGTGCGTCGTGGCGGCGGCCGTGTCCGGCAGGGAGGAGCTGCCCACGACGGACGCTCCGCTGACCGCAGCAGCGGTGCTGGAGCCCGCCGGGCCTGCGAGGCTGCCGAGATCGGTCATCGACCGGGTGCGCAGGCTGTAGGCGAACGCGTGGGTGACCGCGTCGCCGGAGAGCGCCGACGTCCCCACGACGGTGTCACCGTCGAGGTCGGTGATGCTGGTGCTGCTGCCGCCGAGAGTGCCGATGTCGACGAGACGTCGACTCCGCATGTCGTAGACGAAGCCGTGGGTCGGGCCGTCGGCCGAGAGGTCCGACTCCCCGACGACGTAGTTCCCCTCCACGCCGGTCGCACGACTTGCGTGCCCGAGCGTACCGAGGTCGGTCATGGTGCGCCCGCGCAGGTCGTACGCAAAGGCGTGTTCGACTGCGTCGCCCTTCGTCAGTGAGCTCCCGACGACCGTGTTGCCGTCGATGGCGGTTGCCTCGCTGCGGGTACCGCCCAGGGTGCCGAGGTCATGAACGGTGTACTGCACCGACCCGGTCGTCGGCGCACCGGCCCCGTAGGCAGGACCGGCGCCCGCTACGAGCAGGCCTGCGGCGACCAGACTCCAGGTACGTAAGCGTAAGAAGCGCATGGAACGCATGGAACGCATGTGCATGATGCCCCCCTGAAAGGATCGGTCGAAACGACACGGTCGGGCGGACCGCTGCGCCTTCCCCCGGCAAGGGCCCGCCGGACGTGCTGCACAGCCTTCACTTGTACGCCAGTTCCGACCGGTCAAAACAGGGGGTGCTCGGCCACACGCAGGAACGGCCGAGGAGCGGCTGCGGTTACGCGCCTCCGGTCACCCTTGCCGCCGTGCCGGGTCGCTCCACCCGTATTCCACGGCCGCGTCCAGCAGCCAGTCCGCCAGGTAGCCGGCGAAGGAGGAGCGCACCAGCACCCAGAAACCTGCCCCGGGCTCATCGCGGGCCACCAGGAGGACGTGGGTGCGGGCCAGTGTCGTCTGGGCCGAGCGGCCGGGGCCGAAGGCGCGTGGGTGCAGATCCAGCGGACAGCCGTGGGAGAGCAGGTCTCGGGCGCGCGGTCCGCCGACCAGGAGGGTGGTGCGCTGGGCGGAGACGTCGGTTACGGAGACGTGTTCGTCCCCGGCGGCCGAGCGGATCCGGTTCTCCAGGTCCCGCTGGGTGCCGGGGCCGCCCACCACCAGCCATTCGTCGGGGCCGAGCCACACGGCGGCCCGGTCCCCCGCACGCACGACCGTGCCGGGTTCCAGGGGCAGTTGGAGGCCCAGGGCCAGTCCGACGGCGAACGCCGCCGGGCTCTTGGCGTCGAGGCGGAGGTTCAGCTGGGTCAGGAAGGGGACTTCGGCCAGCCGGACCGCTCCCCCGGAGGAGCGTGTCGTGGCGGCCATACGGTCGGCGGCAGCGGCCAGGGGGCTGCGCCTCCGCGCGGTCAGGGCCGTGTCAGCCATCGCGGCGGGCTCCCTCGGGGTCGTAGAGGACGGGACTCGCGACCGTCACCGGGATCAGCCGGCCGCCGACGGGTGCGTGGAGGCGTTCGCCGATGCGGTCGCGGCCGCCCTTGATCAGGGCCAGCGCGAAGGCCCGGCCGAGCGTCGCGCTGCGGTAGCTGGAGGTGACGTGACCGAGCATCGGGACGGGCGGGGCGGGCAGTTCCGCGTCGGCGACCAGGTGGGTGCCCTCGGGGAGGAAGGCGGTCGGGTCCTCGGGGAGGAGGGAGACGAGGTGCTTGCGGTCGGGGCGGACGGTGTCGGTGCGGGCGTGGGAGCGCTTGCCGAGGAAGTCGGGCTTCTTCTTCGACACCGCCCAGCTCATGCCGAGGTCGTGCGGGGTGACCGTGCCGTCGGTGTCCTGTCCGATGATCGGGTAACCCTTCTCGGCGCGCAGGACGTGCATGGTCTCGGTGCCGTACGGGGTGATGCCGTACGGGGCACCGGCTGCGGACAGCTCCTCCCACAGGGCGAGGGCGTCCCAGGGCGACACGTTGATCTCGTAGGCGAGTTCGCCGGAGAAACTGATCCTGCACACGCGCGCCTCGATTCCGGCGACTTCCGCGTCCCGCCAAGACATGAACGGGAAGTCTGCGTTCATCAAAGGGAGTTGGGGAGCCAGCGAGCCGAGGACCTCCCGGGAACGCGGGCCGACCAGGGCCACGGTGGCCCACTGCTCGGTGACCGAGGTGCAGTGGACGCGCAGTTCCGGCCACTCGGTCTGCAGCCACTCCTCCATCCAGTCCAGGACCGCCGCGGCGTTTCCGGTCGTGGTGGTGATCAGGAACCGGTCCCCAGCGAGCCGGATCACCGTGCCGTCGTCGAAGACCATCCCGTCGAGCCGGCACATGACGCCGTAGCGGATCATGCCGACCTTCAGGGTGCTCATCATGTTGGTGTAGAGCCGGTCGAGGAACAGCCCGGAGTCCGGACCCTGCACATCGATCTTTCCGAGGGTGGAGGCGTCCATGAAGGCCACGCTCTCGCGGGCGGCGCGGCACTCGCGCAGCACGGCGCTCTCCATGTCCTCGCCGTCCTGCGGGTAGTACCAGGGCCGCTTCCACTGGCCGACGTTCTCGAAGAGTGCGCCGTGCTCGGCATGCCATGGGTGCAGGGCGGTCGTGCGGACCGGGTCGTGCAGGGCGCCGCGGTGGCGGCCGGCGAGGGTGGCGAAGGAGACGGGGGTGTACGGCGGCCGGAACGTGGGCAGGCCGAGCGCCGAGACGTCCACGCCGAGGAGTTCGGCCACGACCCCGCTCGCCAGGACGCCCCCGGTCTTGCCCTGGTCGTTGGCGGTCCCGGCCGTGGTGTAGCGCTTGGTGTGCTCCACCGAGCGCAGGCCCGCTCCTGTCGCCCGTGCCAGGTCGTCGACCGTGACGTCGCGCTGGAGGTCGACGAATCGGGGGGTGCCGGTGGGGGGAACGGTGAAGACCTGCATGGGCGGGGTGTGTGGTTGGGGGGCCACCACCGGGAGGGCGGGCGCCTCGGCGGCGTGACCCTCCGCCTCGACCGCGCGGACGCCGGCGGCCGCGCCCTGCGCGAGGGCCGTGGCGAGGTCGAAGGCCCCGTTGGCGCTGCCCGCGGCCTCGACCGCCTGTCGGCAGCCGGCGGGTACGAACGTGCCGAGCACCTCGTCGTGGCGGAGCTTGCCGCCCGCCTGGCTGTACAGGTGCGCGACCGGGTTCCAGCCCCCGGAGACCAGGAGGAGATCGGCTGCGAACTCCCGCTGCTCCACGGACTGCCCGTACGGGGCGACGGTCACCGCGGTGAGGCGGGCGCCGCCCTGCGTACCGGTGACCGCGTGCCCGGCGAGCACGTCGATCCCGGCGGAGCGGGCACGCTCGGCCCACTCCCCCGGCTCGGACCGGGTGTCGACGATCACCGCGATGTCCACTCCCGCCGCCGCGAGGTCGAGGGCGGCGCCGTAGGCACTGTCGTTGGTGGTGAACACGACCGCGTGCCGGCCTGGCAGCACGGCGTACCGGTGGAGGTACGTCCGGGCCGAGGCGGCGAGCATCACACCGGGGCGGTCGTTGTCGCCGAACGCGAGCGAACGCTCATGCGCGCCGGTCGCGAGGACCACGCGCCGGGCACGGATCCTCCAGACGCGCTCGCGGGAAACGTGCTCCGGGGCCTCGGCGCCGAGATGGTTGGTACGGCGCTCGACGGCGAGGACATGGTTGTCGTCGTAATGGCCGAAGACCGTGGTGCGGCGCAGGACACGGACCTCGGGGGCGGCCGCTTCGAGCCGGGCGCGCGTCGCTTCGACCCAGTCCAGGTGTTCGCCGGTGCCGAGCAGGCTGCCGCCGGGTTCAGGCTGGTCGTCGGCGAGGATGACGCGTGCACCGCTCTTGGCCGCCACCGCTGCCGCCGCCAGGCCGGCCGGGCCGGCGCCGACGACCAGTACGTCGCAGTGGGCGTGGACGGCGTCGTAGCGGGCGGGGTCGGGTTCGGTGGCGAGGCGTCCCCGGCCCGGGAGACTGCCGGCGACCAGTCCGTCGTAGAGCTCGACGGTCGTGGCGGGGAGCATGGGCTCGGGGAAGGGGGCCTCGATCTGGACGACCGCGTTGGGTTCCTCCACGCCGGCCGTGAAGATGCCCCTCGGGCGGCCGAGTTTGATGCTGGTGGCGGCCTGGACGACGCCGTTGGCAAGGAGCGCGGAGGCGAGGGTGTCGCCCCGGTAACCCTCGTACCGGACTCCGTCGAACGTGAATCCGAGTCGTTCGCCGCGGTTGACCCGACCACCTCCCGAGAGGCGGAATGCCTGACCGGGGTCGCCCAGCGGGGAGAACCGCCGCGCCGTCGGCGGCCGCGGGCCGGTGGTCGTGCCTCGCCGTTCGGGTTCGTCCTCCGACTGCGCAGGTGCGGGAGGCTCCGGACGGGCCGGCCTCGGCTCCACGGGTGCCGGACGTTCCTCCCCCACCTGGTACGCGGCCAGGATCTCGTTCGTCGAGGTGTCCCGTACGGCGTTGAACCACCTGCGGCAGCCGGCCGCATGGCTCCAGCGCTCGGCGAAGGGGCCCTTGGGGTTGTCGCGGAAGAACAGGTACCGCGCCCACTCCTCGTCGGTGAGGGCTGCGGGGTCCTCGGGGTACGCCACGTGTGCCTGGCCGCCGTAGTGGAACTCGGCCTCGTCACGGGGCCCGCACCACGGGCAGGGGATGAGCAGCATGGTTCGGCTCCCTAGTGGGCCACCGCGGCCGCGCCGTGCTCGTCGACGAGCGCGCCGGTGGTGAAGCGGTCGAGCGAGAAGGGGGCGTTCAGGGCGTGGGGGGTGTCGTGGGCGATGGTGTGGGCGTACACCCAGCCGACACCGGGGGTGGCCTTGAAACCGCCGGTCCCCCAGCCGCAGTTGAGGTAGAGGTTGTCCACCGGGGTGAGGCCGATGACGGGCGAGGCGTCCGGGGAGACGTCGACGATGCCGCCCCAGGTGCGCAGCACGTGGGCACGGGCGAAGACGGGGAAGAGTTCCAGGGCGGCGGACATCTGCTCTTCGATGATGTGGAAGGCGCCGCGCTGGGTGTAGGAGTTGTACGCGTCGATGCCCGCGCCCATCACCAACTCGCCCTTGTGCGCCTGGCTGACGTACACGTGGACCGCGTTGGACATGACGACCGTGGGGTGGACCGGCTCCAGGAGTTCCGAGACGAGTGCCTGCAACGGGTGGCTCTGGAGCGGGAGTTCGATGCCCGCCATGGCGGCGAGGACGGAGGTGTGACCGGCCGAGCACAGGGCCACCTTGCCCGCGGCGATCGGCCCCCGCGTGGTCTGGACGCCGACCACCCGCCCGCCGGCCACGTCCAGCCCTGTGACCTCGCAGTTCTGGATGATGTCGATGCCGGCGGCGTCCGCGGAGCGGGCGAAGCCCCAGGCGACGTAGTCGTGCTTGGCGATGCCGGCGCGTGGCTGGTAGGTGCCGCCGAGGACCGGGTAGCGCACGTCGGGAGAGGTGTTGACGATCGGGCAGACCTCTTTGACCTGCTCGGCGTCGAGCCACTCGGCATCGACTCCGTTGAGCCGGTTGGCCTCGACACGGCGCACGCCGTCGCGGACGTCCTGCGGGCTGTGGGCGAGGTTCAGCACTCCGCGCTGGGAGAAGAGGATGGGGTAGTCGAGCTCCTCCTCCAGTCCCTCCCACAGTTTCAGCGCGTGCTCGTAGATGCCGGCGCTCTCGTCCCACAGGTAGTTCGAGCGGATGATCGTGGTGTTGCGGGCCATGTTGCCGCCGGCCAGCCAGCCCTTCTCCAGGACGGCGACGTTGGTGATGCCGTGGTTCTTCGCCAGGTAGTGGGCGGTGGCGAGGCCGTGTCCGCCGCCACCCACGATCACCACGTCGTACGACCGCTTCGGCTCGGGATTGCGCCAGAGCCGGTCGGGGTGGTCGGGCAGGCCGGCGCCGGGGGTGCTCGGGCTCATCGGACGTCTCCGCCTTCCTCTTCTGCGCTGTCAGCCGCGGAGGCGGGACATGGTCGGGTCGAACAGGGGCTCCTGGGCGGCGACCGCCTCTACGCGCTGGTCGAAGTAGCCGATGTGCAGGGTGGTGCCGGGGACGGCGAGGTTCGCCGGGAGCCAGGCGTAGGCGATGCCCTTGCCGATCGTGTGGCCGTAGGCGGCGCTGGTGACGTAGCCGACCGCGCGGTCGCCGTCGTAGACCGGCTCCTTGCCCATCACGACGGCGTGCGGGTCGTCGATCGTGAGGCAGGTCAGCTTCCGCCGTACGTCGGCCTGGCGGTGCTCCAGCGCCGCCTTGCCGATGAAGTCGGCCTTGTCGGGCTTGACGGCGAAGCCGACGCCGGCCTCGTAGGGGTCGTGTTCGAAGGTCATGTCGGTGCCGAAGGAGCGGTAGCCCTTCTCCAGGCGCAGGCTGTTGAAGGCACCACGGCCCGCGACGATGCCACCGAGCGGTTCGGCCGAGGCCCACAGGGTGTCCCACAGCTTCTGGCCGAGGTCGGCCGTGGTGTACAGCTCCCAGCCGAGCTCGCCGACGTACGACAGACGCATCGCGGTGACCGGGACACTGCCGATGTGGGCGCGCTTGGCCCGGAAGTACTTCAGGCCGTCGTCCGAGAAGTCGGTGTCCGTGAGGGGCTGCAGGACCTTGCGGGCGAGTGGTCCCCACAGGCCGATGCAGCAGGTGCCGGCCGTGATGTCGCGCACCTGGACCGGTTCTCCCCCGGTGGGAAGGTGGCGGGTGAACCAGTCGAGGTCGAGGTTGCCGTTGGCTCCGACCTGGAAGAGGTCGCGGGCGAGGCGGGCGACGGTGATGTCGCTGCGGATGCCGCCGTCGTGGTCCAGGAGCAGGGTGTACGTCACCGAGCCGACGGCCTTGTCGACCTTGCCGGTGCACAGCCGCTCCAGGAAGGCGGCGCCACCCGGGCCGCTCACCTCCAGGCGCTTGAGGGCCGTCATGTCGTAGAGGGCGACGGTCTCCCGGGTGACCTGGGCCTCGGCGCCGACGATGGGCGACCAGTACCGCGCGGCCCAGTCGTTGGGGGTGGGAACGGAACGGCCTTCGACGAGCGACGCGTTGGCCTCGTACCACTGGGGGCGCTCCCAGCCGTTCGCCTCCAGGAAGAACGCGCCGTGTTCCCGCTGGCGGGCGTGGAAGGGGCTCGTGCGGATCGGGCGCGGCTCACCGGACGGCTGGAGGGGGTGGAGGATGTCGTAGACCTCGACGAAGTTCCGGCAGTCCCGGGCCAGGACGTACTCCGGGGACAGCTGGTGCGGCTCGAAACGGTTGACGTCGCACTCGTGCAGGTCGAAGGAGGAGCAGTAGCCGTCGACCAGCCATTCGGCCACGGCGCGCCCCACGCCGGCGGAGTGGGTGACCCAGACGGCCTCGGCGACCCAGAAGCCCTTGACGTCCGGGGACTCGCCGAGCAGCGGGTAGCCGTCGGTGGTGAAGGAGAAGAGGCCGTTGATGCCTTCCTCGACCTTCGCCTCCTTCGTCGCCGGAAGCAGGGACCGGGTCTCGGTCCAGGCGTCCTCGAAGTCCTCCTCGGTGAACTTCAGGACCGAGGGCATCCCCTCGGCCTCGTCCACGGACAGGATGTCGTCGGCGGAGACGGGCATCGGGCGGTGGCCGTAGGAGCCGATGCCGATGCGGTCGAAGCGGTCGCGGTAGTAGAGGTCGGCGTCCTGGTGGCGCAGGATCGGGCGCAGCGCCTCCTCGGTCTGGCCCGCGAGGGCGGGAATCGGGCCGGTCCAGGCGAGTTGGTGGGCGAGCGGCGTGAGTGGCAGGTTCATCCCGACCATGCGGGCGATCTTCGACCCCCAGATGCCGGCGCAGCACACGACGATGTCGGCGGGGATCTCGCCCCGGTCGGTCAGCACGCCGGTCACCCGGCCCTCGCCCTTCGTCACGTCGAGGACTTCGTGGCGGGCCAGGAAGGACACTCCGCGCTCGGTGGCCCGGCGGATCTGCGCCTCGACTGCGAGGACGGCGTTGGCGAGGCCGTCCGTCGGGACGAGGAGACCGCCGAGGATCCTGTCGCGGTTGACCAGCGGGTGCTGTCGGACGCACTCCTCGGGGCTCAGCAGGCGTGCCTCGATGCCCCAGGCGGTGATCCAGCCGTGGCGGCGGTGGAGTTCGGCGAGGCGCTCGGGGGTCGTGGCCACTTCGAGGCCGCCGACCTGGAGGAAGCAGGGCTTGCCGTCCACGTCGAGGGAGCAGAACTTCTCGACGGTGTAGCGGGCCAGTTCCGTCATGGTCTTCGAGGGGTTCGTCTGGAAGACCAGGCCGGGGGCGTGCGAGGAGGATCCCCCGGTGACGGGGAGGGAGCCTTGGTCGACCACGGTCACCTCGGTCCAGCCCCTGGCGGAGATCTCGTCCGCGAGGGCCGCTCCCACGACGCCCGCTCCGATGATGACCACTCGGGGTCCCGCCATCGTCCAACCTCCGAACTCGGAAACCGGCCATGTTGCTTTTTGCGCAACTTGGTTCAGGCTGCGCAACTCAATGTGCCCGCCGCCGAGGAGACGTGTCAAGGGATCCGTGGCGTCACGGAGCGGCCCGGGACACGGCAATGCCCGGCGGGCGGCGCCACCTGCGCGCACCGTCCGCCGGGCATCGTCAGCCGGCCCCTTGTCGACCCCGGTGCTATTTCAGCCAGGCCTCGACCTTGTCGTGGTTCGCGTCGACCCACTTCTTGGCTGCCGCCTCCGGGGACATCTTGTCCACCGCGATGTACTTCGCCACGGCGTTCTGGTCGTCGTTCGTCCAGTTGAAGTTCTTCACCAGGTCATAGGCCGGACCGCCCGATGCGGCGAACTTCGTACTGACGATCTTGTCGAGCTCGTACACGGGGTAGTCACACGCGACCTTCTCCGGGTCGGCGTCGCAGCCCTCCTTGTACTCGGGCAGCTTGACCTTCACGAGCGGCACCTCGGACATGAACCACTGTGGCTCGTAGAAGTAGCCGATCACCCATTCCTTGTTCTTCTCCGCCTTGCGGAAGGTCTGGATGAGGGCGGTCTCGCTCCCCGCGTACACCACCTTGTAATCCAGGTTCAGGTTCTTCACCAGGGCCTCGTCGTTGGTGACGAACGACGGGTCACCGTCGAGGAGCTGCCCCTTGCCGCCCGACTCCGACGTCTTGAACTCGGCCGCGTACTTGCCGAGGTTCTGCCAGTCGGTGATGTCGGGGTGTTCCTTGGCCAGCCACGGCGGCACGTACCAGCCGATGAGGCCCTTGTTGCCGGTCCGGCCGGCTTCGACGGCGGTCTTCTGGTCGGTGATGTACTTCTTCTTCAGATCGTCGTGCCCCCAGTTCTCGATGACGGCGTCGACCTCGCCGGTCCCGAATCCCTGCCAGGCGATCTCCTCCTTCAGGTCCTTCTTGACCACCTTGCAGCCGAGTTCGTGCTCCGCGACGTAGGCGACGACCGCCGCGTTCGCCTCGTAACCCACCCACGGGTTGACCGCGAGGTTGAAGGTGCCGCACTTTCCCGAGCCGCCCGGGCCGCCCGAGCCGCCGGATCCCGAGGAGCCGTCACCGATCTTCGCACCGCCACAGGCGGTGAGGGTGAGGCCGAGGACCACCATGCCGGCCGCGCCGGCTCTCCACTGCCTTGCTTGCCTTGCCATGGTCAATAGCTCCTTCATCCGCTGGTGCGCCGCGCGGCTGCCTGAGTGATCCGGTCGAACATGACTCCGAGAAGGACGATGGCCAGCCCTGCGGCAAGCCCCTTCCCGTACAGCTGTCCCTGCGAAAAGCCGGCCACGACGTCGTAGCCGAGGGCACCCGCACCTACCAGGCCGCCCACCACGACCATCGACAGCACGTAGATCAGCCCCTGGTTGGTCGCGAGGGTCAGGGCGCCGCGTGCCATCGGCAGCTGGACCTTGGTGATGATCTGCCAGGTGTCGCACCCGGCGGAGGTGGCCGCCTCCACGGTGGTCGCGGGCACGTGCCGCACGCCGTCCGCGATGATCTTGATGGCCACGGGCGCCGCGTATACGACGGCCGCGACGATCGCGGTGAACCGGGTGGCGCCGAAAAGGGCCAGGAAGGGCACCAGATAGACGAACGGCGGCATCACCTGTGCCGCGTCCAGGCTGGGCCGCACCAGCCGGTCCACGAGCGGACTGCGTCCCATCCACACACCGAAGACGACACCGAGCAGCATCACCAGCACGGTGGCCACGACGGTCGAGGCGAGTGTCGTCATGCCGTCCGACCACAGGCCCGTGCCGACGAGCAGACCGACGCACACCGCGGCCGTCGCCCCGGCGCGCCATCCTCCGATCGCCGCACCGAGCGCGACCAGGACGACGCCTACCAGCCACCACGGCGAGTCGGTGAGCAGCGCCTGGAACGGGTTGAGCAGGCCGTGGGTGATGGTGTCCCGGAAGGCATTGGTCAGGCCCGACAGATGGTCCTGTAGCCAGGCGGTCGTGGTGTCGGCCGCGCTCGCGATGCCACGGCCGACGTTGCCGTCGCCCGGGAACTCGGCCGCCCAGACGTAGGTGTGGGACAGGTAGAACAGTACCGCCACCGCGATCCCGCCCGCCCCCAGCAGCATCCGGCGCGACGTGAGGAGGTGGTCTCCGGTGCGGCGGGCCGCCTCGGCGCGTCCGGCCGCCGCCGTGGTGACCCGGTCGAGCACGATGGCCATGGTGACGATCGCCAGGCCGGCGTTGAAAGCAGTGCCCACATCGAGTGACTGCAGGGCTTGGACGACCGTCTTGCCGAGGCCCGGCGCGTCGATCAGGGCGGCGATGGTCACCATGGCCAGGGCGGCCATGATCGTCTGGTTGACGCCCATGACCACGGTGCGCTTGGACATCGGCAACAGCACTTTCAGCAGTTGCTGCGAGCGCGTCGCACCGAGCGAGTCCGCCGCCTCGACGGTGGTCCGAGGCACGGAGCGGATGGCGTGCGCGGTGATGCGGATGGCGGGCGGCGCCGCGTAGATCACCGTGGTGATCACGGCGGCGGCCCCCCCGATGAGAAAGATCAGGGTCAACGGAGCGAGGTAGACGAAGGTGGGCATCGTCTGCATGAAGTCCAGGAAGGGCGTCATGATCCGGTTGAACCGGTCGGAGAGACCGGCCCACACCCCGAGCGGAATGCCGATGAGCAGCGCCACGATGACGGCCGACAGGGTCAGCGCCAGAGTGTCCATGCTCTGCAGCCACAGGCCTTGCAGCCCGAAGAAGGTGAAGCCGGCCACGGCCAACAGGGCGACCCGCCAGTTGCCGACGGCCCAGGAGACGTAGCCGGTGAGCCCGACGACGCCGAGCCAGCCGATCTGCGGGACCGGACGGCCCCCCGTGGGCTGGGAGATCAGGGACCGGACGAAGGTCACCAGGTTGTCGATGACCAGACGGATCTCATTGAAGAAGTACAAGAAGAGCGGATTGGAGTTGCGGTTGGCTCCGACGGTGTCGTTGACATCGTTCAACCAGCGGTGCAGAGAGGTGAGATCGGCGGCCGCGAGGGTCAGCGTCTGCCGGCCGCGCAGCGCGGCGAAGAGCACCAGCCAGCCGATCAGGATCGCGGCCACCACCACGGTGCGGCCTGCCTTCCCGCGCACGGTCGCGGCCGGAGCGGTCGCGGTGGCGGCGGCCATCACGCACTGCCCTGCCGGCCCGCGACGACGGAGAGGATCTCCTCGTCGCCGACGACGCCGAGCAGCTTGCCGTCTTCGACGACCTTGACCGGCTTCTCGGCGGCCAGCACCACCCGGATGGCCTCGCGCACCACGACGTCCGGGCCCAGCTCGGGACCGTCGAGGTCGTCGCCGGGCTGCGCGGGGCGCATGATCCAGCGCAGCGTGAGTACGTCGCCGCGCGGCACGTCCTTGACGAAGTCCCGTACGTAGTCGTCGGCGGGAGCACCGACGAGTTCGTCCCCGGTCCCGCACTGCACCACCCTGCCGTCCCGCATGATCAGGATGCGGTCGCCCAGCCTCAGGGCCTCGGAGAGGTCGTGGGTGATGAACACCATCGTCTTGCCGACTTCGTGGTGCAGGCGGATGACCTCGCTCTGCATGTCGCGACGGATCAGCGGGTCGAGCGCGGAGAACGGCTCGTCGAAGAAGAGGACGTCGGGGTCCCCGGCAAGGGCGCGGGCGAGGCCGACGCGTTGCTGCATGCCACCGGAGAGCTGGTCGGGGTAGGCGTTCTCGTATCCGGCGAGACCCACCAGTTCGACGACTTCAAGGGCCTTCCTGGTGCGCTCGGCCTTGCCCGTGCCGCGGATCTCCAGGCCGAAGGCCACATTGTCGACGACCCGGCGGTGGGGCAGCAGCCCGAAGTGCTGGAAGACCATGGAGAACTTGCTGCGGCGCAGCTCACGCAGTCGTTTGGGGTCGGCGCCGCGGATGTCCTCGCCCTCGAAGACGATCTCGCCCGCGGTGGGCTCGATCAGCCGGGTGAGGCATCGCACCAGGGTGGACTTGCCGGAGCCGGACAGGCCCATGACGACGAAGACCTCACCGGGCGACACGTCGAAGTCCACGTCGCGGACGGCGGCGGTGCAACCGGTGCGGTCCATGAGCTCACGGCGGGTCAGCCCGCACAGTTCCTCGGATTCCGGCACCTGGTCGGCCTTCGGCCCGAACACCTTCCACAGCCGGCGCACGGAGATGACCGGGGTGCGGCCCTCGGGATCCTGGGACGTGCCGCGCCGCTGCGACACCTCGGTCTGTGCTGCGGTCACGATCGACCTCATTTCGGCGTTCAGCCGCGGAACCAGCGCTGCGGCCGGGGTTGGATGTTCTGCCAGACGTGCTTGGGCTCTCGGTACTCGTCCAGGCCGGTCGGTCCCAGCTCACGGCCCACACCCGAGCGCCCGAAGCCACCCCATTCCGCTTGCGGCACATAGGGGTGGTAGTCGTTGATCCACACGGTCCCGTGCCGCAACCTGCGCGCGACCCGTTGGGCCTTCCCCGCGTCCTGCGTCCAGACGGCTCCGGCTAGTCCGTACTCCGTGTCGTTGGCAATGCGGACCGCGTCGTCCTCGTCACGGAAGGGCTCGACGGTCAGCACGGGTCCGAAGGACTCCTCGTGCACCACACGCATGTCCTGCCGGCACTCGTCGAGGACGGTGGGCGGGTAGTAGAAGCCGCATCCCAGCGCGGGATCGCCGGGTCGTTCGCCGCCGCAGCGCAGTACGGCGCCTTCGACGAGGCCCGCCTCGACGTACCTCTCGACCTTTTCCAGGTGCTGTGCGGAGATCAGTGGACCGGTCTCGGCCTCGGGGTCGAAGGGCCCGCCCAGACGGATGAGTCGGGCTCGGCGCACGACCTCGTCGACGAAGGCGTCGTGCAGAGAGTCCTCGACGATCAGGCGGGCGCCGGCGGAACAGACCTGGCCGGAGTGCAGGAAGACGGCGGTGAGCGCGAAGTCGACCGCGGTGTCGAAATCAGCGTCGGCGAAGACCACGTTGGGGTTCTTGCCCCCGAGTTCCAGGGCGACCTTCTTCACCGTCCCGGCGGCGGCGGCCATGACGCGACGGCCCGTCTCCAGGCCGCCGGTGAAGGACACCATGTCCACGGCCGGATCCTCGGACAGTGGCGCGCCCACCTCCCCTCCGGCGCCCAGGACGAGATTGGCCGCGCCGGCCGGGAGCCCGGCCTCCTCGAGGGCCTTCATCAGCAGGATCGCGGTGGAGGGCGTGAGCTCGCTCGGCTTGAGCACGATGGTGTTGCCGGCGAGGAGGGCCGGCGCGACCTTCCAGGACGCCTGGAGCAGCGGGTAGTTCCACGGGGTGATCAGTCCACAGACACCGACGGGTTCGTAGGTGACCCGGCTGAGGGCGTCGTCGCGTCCGGTGTCGATCACCCGGCCTGCGTTGGTGCCGGCGATGCCTCCGTAGTAGCGGAAGCAGGAGACGACGTCGGCGATGTCGTACTCGCTCTCCACCAACCGCTTGCCGGTGTCGAGCGACTCGGCGCGGGCGAAGTCCTTGGAGTCGCGCACGAGTATGTCGGCGGTGCGCAGCAGCAGTGCGCCGCGTTCGCGCTCGGAGGTGCGCGGCCAGGGGCCCTGGTCGAAGGCGCGCCGGGCCGCCGCGATCGCGGCCTCGGTGTCGGGGCGCGTTGCCTCCGACACCGTCGCGACGAGCGTGCCGTCTGCCGGACAGCGGATCTCCCGGTGGCCGCCGGCCGCCGGAGCGCGCCATTCTCCGTCCACGTACAGATCTGCCACGCCATGCCCTTCGAACGGGAATCCGTTGCGCATCGTGCATTGCATTGCTTGTGGTGAAACCCTGGCCGAACGGGCCAACGATCGTCAAGAGGGCGGCGGTTCGCGATTTCACCATCTGGCCGGTTGCCCGTCCGCTGTCGGCAGCACCTCGTGGCGGACGCGGGCGAGCGTCGCCCGCGTCCGCCGCGCACGTACGCCGCGCACGCGCTACCCGGACTGCCGCTGGGCGTCGTCGCGGTGGCGGTAGTACGCCGCCTTGGAGGGCGGCAGGGGCTCCTTGCCGAGGATGAGGTCGGCGGCCTTCTCGGCGATCATCATCACAGGCGCGTAGATGTTGCCGTTGGTGACGTACGGCATGACGGACGCGTCCACCACGCGCAGCCCTTCCATCCCGTGGACCCTCATGCTCAGCGGGTCGACGACGGACATCTCGTCGGTGCCCATCTTGCAGGTGCACGAGGGGTGCAGGGCGGTCTCCCCTTCCTCAGCCACCCAGGCGAGGATCTCTTCGTCCGTCTCGACGGAGGCTCCGGGCGAGATCTCGCCGCCGTTGTAAGCGGCGAGCGCAGGCTGGTTGAGGAGTTCGCGGGCCACCCGAATCGCCTCGACCCACTCACGGCGATCCTGCTCTGTGGAAAGGTAGTTGAAGCGCAGGGCCGGGTGCTCGCGCGGATCGTTGCTCTTGATCTTGACGGAGCCCCTGGCATCGGAGTACATGGGCCCCACATGCACCTGGTAACCGTGGCCACCGGCCGGTGAGGAGCCGTCGTAGCGGACCGCGACCGGCAGGAAGTGGAACATCAGGTTGGGGTAGTCCACGTCCTCGTTGCTGCGGGCGAAGCCTCCCGCCTCGAAGTGGTTGGTGGCCGCGGGCCCCTTCCTGAACAGCCACTGCAGCCCGATGAAGGGGGCACGCCACTTCGCCATGTACGGCTGCATGGACACGGGCTGCTCGCAGGCGTACTGGACGTACACCTCCAAGTGGTCCTGCAAGTTCTCGCCGACGCCCGGCAGGTCGTGGACGACGTCGATGCCGAGGGCGGACAGTTCCGCGGCGTTGCCGACGCCGGAGACCTGCAGCAGCTGAGGGGTGTTGACGGCGCCGCCGCACAGGATGACCTCACCGGCCCGGACCTGCTGCGGTGCACCGCGCCCGCGCTGGTACTCGACACCGACGGCACGTTTGCCTTCGAAGAGGACGCGCGTGACGAGGGCGCGGGTCTTGACGGTGAGGCCGGGCCGCTTCCGCACGGGGTGGAGGTACGCCTTGGACGCCGACAGACGCCGCCCTCGGTGGATGTTCCTGTCGAAGGGGGCGAATCCCTCCTGCCGGTAGCCGTTGACGTCGTCGGTGCGGGTGCGGCCGGCTTCCTGGGCCGCCTTCAGGAAGGCGGTGAAGAGCGGGCTGCCGGCCGGGCCGCGTTCCAGAACGAGGGGACCGTCGTGGCCGCGGAACTCGTCGTCGGGATCGGCCGCGAGACAGTTCTCCATCCGCCTGAAGTACGGAAGGCAGTGGGCGTAGTCCCAGGTCTCCATCCCGGGGTCGGCGGCCCAGCGCTCGTAGTCCATGGGGTTGCCGCGCTGGAAGATCATGCCGTTGATGCTGCTGGAGCCGCCGAGTACCTTGCCGCGCGCGTGGTAGATGCGCCGGCCGCCCATGTGCGGCTCGGGCTCGGACTCGTACTTCCAGTCGTAGAAACGGTTGCCGATGGGGTATGTCAGGGCTGCCGGCATGTGGATGAACACATCCCAGGGATGGTCCGACCGACCCGCCTCCAGGACGAGGACCCGCTTTCCGGGGTCGGCCGAGAGCCGGTTCGCCAGTGCGCTGCCGGCTGATCCACCGCCGACGATGACGAAGTCGTAGTGCAGAGGAGCCATGGTGCCTCGTCTCGCTCGCGCCGTCGATTCGCCGGGCATGCTATTACGGGTATCGCTATACGCACTAGGTTGCGAACCACGCAACTTGCCGACCTGCGATTCGGGCAGGTTGCTTGCAGAAACGTTGTTTACGACGCCTATAGTTTCGCTATGAGCAACTTCAGTCCGGATGCCGAAACGCACGGTTCACAGGCCGGCGGGGTGCAGTCCGTCGACCGGGCCATCAGCGTGCTCGAAATCCTGGCCCAGCGCGGCGAGGCGGGCGTCAGCGAGGTGGCCGCCGAGATCGATGTCCACAAGTCCACCGCGTTCAGACTGCTCGGCGCTCTGGAGACGCGCGGCCTGGTGGAGCAGTCGGGCGAGCGCGGCAAGTACCGGCTCGGCTTCGGCATCGTACGCCTGGCGGGCGCGGTCACGGGACGCATCGACATCACCCAGCAAGGACGTCCGGTCTGCGAGCGCCTGGCCGAGGAGATCGGCGAGACCGTCAACATCGCCGTGCTGCAGGAGCACTACGCGATCAACCTCCACCAGGTGCGCGGTCCTGCCGCCATCACCGCGCACAACTGGGTCGGCCAGCTGACCCCGCTGCACGCCACCTCCAGCGGCAAGATCATGCTGGCCCACCTGCCCGCCAAGGAGCGCGCCGCGCTGCTGGCGGAGTCCGGCATGAAGAAGCTGACCCCGCACACGATCACCGCGAAGACGAAACTCGAGAAGAACCTCACCGAGGCCCGCGAGCGCGGCTACGCCTGGACGCTGGAGGAGCTCGAAATCGGACTGCACGCGATGGCGGCACCGGTCCGTGACCGCGACGGCCTGGTCATCGCCGCGATCAGCGCCTCCGGACCCTCCTACCGGTTCACCGAGGAACGCATGCACGAGCTCGCTCCGGTGCTGGTCAAGGGCGCGGAGGAAGTCAGCCGTCGCATGGGGTACCTCGGCTGAGCCTCCATGCGCGTGCGCGCACGCTTCGGGCACCCGGTCCCACCGGGGCTACTCCGGCCGCCGGGTGCCGAGGCGCTCGTGCACCCAGTCGTGGAAGGCGCCGATGTGGTGCTCGCTGGGCACGAGCACACCGCCTTTCGCGTACAGCCGGGAGCTCATGCCGGGCTGGGTGCGCTCGCAGGCGTCGAAGTCCTGGCGGTTGACGCGGTCGAAGAGCTCCACGGACCGGCTGACGTCCTTGCCGCTCTCCACCACGCCCGGCAGATAGAGCCAGTCGCACTCGACGATCGTGCGGTCGGCCGCAACCGGGTACATGCGATGGAAGATCACATGGTCCGGCACGAGGTTGATGAAAACCTGCGGCTTGACGGTGATCGCGTAGTAGCGGCGGTCCTGCTCCTCGGACACCCCCGGGATGCGGTCCAGGCCCTCGGAGCCGTCGACGGTGAAGCCCTGGATCTCCTCGCCGAACTCGGCCCCGTGACCGACGTAGTACTGAGCCGCGTAGCCACCCGCGAACTCCGGTAGCACCTCGGTCAGTTCGGGGTGGATCGTGGCACAGTGATAGCACTCCATGAAGTTCTCGACGATGAGCTTCCAGTTCGCCTTGACGTCGTAGACGATCCGCTTGCCCACCGCGAGGTTGTCGATGTCGTAGCGCTCGATCGATTCCACGTCGCCGAGGCGGGTGATCGCCGCGCCGATGACGTCCTCCTCGAAGGAGGGGGGAGTCTCCGCCAGGCACACCCACACGTAGCCGAGCCATTCGCGGACGGCCACGCCCACCAGGCCGTACTCGGTTCGGCCGACATCGGGCATCTTGGTGAGGTTCGGCGCCGCGACCAGCTTGCCGTCGAGGTCGTACGTCCAGGCGTGGTACGGGCACTGGAAGGCGCGCTTGACCTCGCCGGTCTCCTCCGTGCAGAGCTTGGCTCCGCGATGCCGGCAGACGTTGAAGTAGGCGCGTACGGAGTTGTCCCGGGCCCGGGTGACGAGGATGCTCTCGCGGCCCACGTCGACCGTGCGGAAGGCGCCGGGCTTGGCGAGTTCGGACGCGCGGGCGACGCAGAACCACATCGCTTCGAAGATGCGTTCCTGCTCCTGGGCGAAGACACCCGGGTCTGTGTAGGAGGAGCCGGGGAGAGTGGCGATCAGGCTGTCCGGCAGGCTTGTGGAGGTCACGCTGCACTCCTCGGGAATCGTCGTGGAAGGACCGGTCACACGCGGCAGGGCCCGACTTCGAGCCGCCGCCGCGCATGAAACAAAGCTGGGTACTGCATGCAACGCAGTGCGGGAGCCCGCGTCGGCAGTGTCACGACTTCGCGGCGGTGAGCTGCTTGCGCCAACGTGTGAACAGGCGTGGCTGGTTCATTCCGAGCACGGCGACCGGATTGCCGGCCCGCCGGTACACGGCCAGGAAGCTGCGCTCGTCCGTGGAGCCTTCCTCGACCGTCACGCTGTCGGCGCCGACGGCGTGCCCGACGAACTGGATCTTCACTCCGTACTGGTCGGACCAGAAGTACGGAGGCCGGGGCACACCCGGTGTCGTCGCACCGTGTGCCAGCAGTGCGGCCACGGCGACGTCGGGCCGTTCCAGCGCAGCGGTCCAGTGCTCGACCCGGCGGCGACTGCCGGTATGCGGGTCGTACCAGTTGGCGCAGTCGCCGACGGCGACGACTCCGGCCAGGCTGGTGCGGCCGTCGGCGCCGCATTTCACACCGTTGTCGAGCGCCACGCCGGACCCCTTCAACCACTCGACGCAGGGCCGCGCGCCCACACCGATGACGACAGTGTCGGCGGGGACGCTGCGGCCGTCCTCCAGCAGTACGGCGTCGACCCTCCCCCGGGCTCGGTCCGAGGGGACCCCCATCTCGCTTCGCCCTTCCTCGCTCAGCCCCTTGACCCCCACCCCGCACAGCAGCCGTACGCCGTGGTCGGCGTGGAGGGCGGAGACGATGGCGCCCATGTTCTCGCCGAGCGGTCCGGCCAACGGTGTCGGCGCGGCCTCGACGACCGTGACGTCGAGGCCGAGCGCGTAGGCGGTCGAGGCCACTTCGGCGCCGATGAATCCACCGCCGATCACCACCAGCCGGCCTCCGCGGGCCAGATCGTCGCGCAGGGCGCGGGCGTCGTCCAGCGTGCGCAGCACGTGTACGCCGACGAGGCCCTGGGCGCCGGGCAGCGTGCGCGGGGCCGCACCCGTGGCGATGACGACACCGTCGGCGCGGATCTCCCGGCCGTCGGCGAGCCGGATCGCACGCTCGGTGCGGTCGAGCCCGGTGGCGCGGGTCGCGAGCACCCATTCCGCCTGCAGGTCCTCGTCGTCCCCCTCCAAGGCCAGATCCGCTTCGCCGAGGGCTCCGGCGAGGAACTCCTTGGACAGTGGCGGCCTGTCGTACGGGCGGTGGGGTTCGTCGCCGATGACGACCAGCCGACCGTCGTACCCCCGTTTCCGCAACGAGCGCGCGGCCGACAGTCCGGCCAGGGAGGCGCCGACCACGACGACGGTCCTCACGCGGGTCCCCCGGTCAGTCGGGAGGCGAGGCAGGGCGGCACGTCGGGGGCCCCGGTCGACAGCCGGACGTAGATCATGCCGCCCTCGAGCACGACCTCGTGGGTCCGCACCGGCAGCTTGGCCGGTGGGGCGTCCACCGCTCCGGTCCTCAGGTCGAACTTCGAGGCGTGCAGGGGGCATTCCACCTCGCAGCCCTCCAGCCAGCCGTCGGCGAGCGAGGCGTCCTGGTGGGTACAGGTGTCATCGATGGCGAAGAGCTCGCCGTCGTCAGTGTGGAACACCGAGACCGGCGGATCGATGTCGAGCCGGTGGGCCTCGCCTCGCGGCAGATCCGCGAGACGGCACGCGGGAATCATCATGACACCTCGGTGCGTATAGCGAAACGGATTGCGGTGAGCGCAACGCAAGTCTGCTGGCCGCCCTGAACCGCTGTCAAGGCATCCGGAAGCCTGGTTGCACGGGGTCCGGCGCTGGCTTTGCAGGTCTGCCGGAACGACCTCGAAAGCGCATGTGAGCGGGCCGGACAGGTCCCTTGCAGGGCGTGGTGACGACCCTGTCGCCGATGCCGTCCGCAACGGTCCGCCACCAGGCCAGGGTCGTCGCGCGCCCATCGGGGCAGGGCCGTCTCCGCGCGCTCAGAAGCCTCGGTCGATCCACTCCTGGAGGTGCGGCGCCTCGGCCCCGATGGTGGTGGTCTCTCCGTGGCCGGTGTGAACCGTGGTGTCGCCGGGAAGCGCGAGGAGGCGTTTGCCGATCGAGTCGATGATGGTGGGGAAGTCGCTGTACGACCGCCCCGTGGCTCCCGGCCCGCCGGCGAACAGTGTGTCGCCGCTGAAGAGGGCGGCGAGTGCCGGGGCGTACAGGCATACGGCGCCGGGGGCATGACCCGGGGTGTGCAGGACGGTCAGTTCCGTGCCCGCGGCAGTGACCCGCTGCCCGTCGATCAGCTCGCCGTCGGGCTTGCGGTCGGGATGGGTCTGATTCCACAGTGGCAGATCGTCGGCGTGCAGCAGGATCGGAGCGCCGGTGCGGTCGGCCAGTTCGGGCGCGGCGTCGATGTGGTCGTTGTGCGCGTGGGTGCACACGATCGCGCGCAGGGTGCGTCCGCCGAGGGCCCGTTCGATGGCGTCGGCGTCATGGGCGGCGTCGATGACCACCGCCTCGTCGTCGTCGCCCACGATCCACACGTTGTTCTCGACCTCCCATGTGCCACCGTCCAGCGAGAACGTCCCTGACGTGATGAGACGCTCGATGCGGATGCCCGCCATCAGAAGACCACCACCGAGCGCAGGACATCACCGTGGCTCATGCGCTCGAAGGCCTTCTCCACCCCGTCCAGCGCGATGGTCTCGGTGACGAAGGCGTCCAGGTCCAGGCGGCCCTGCAGGTAGAGGTCGACGAGCATCGGGAAGTCACGGGAGGGCAGGCAGTCGCCGTACCAGGACGACTTCAGTGCCCCGCCCCGGCCGAAGACGTCCAGCAGGGGCAGTTCCAGCTTCGCCTCCGGCGTCGGTACGCCGACGAGCACCACCGTCCCGGCGAGATCGCGGGCGTGGAAGGCCTGCCGGTACGTCTCCGGACGGCCCACCGCGTCGATGACCACGTCAGCACCGAATCCGCCGGTGAGCTCGCGCACCGCCTCGACCGCGTCCGTCTCCTTGGAATTGACCGTGTGGGTCGCGCCCAGCTTCTTCGCGGTGGCCAGCTTGCGGTCGTCGATGTCCACCGCGATGATCTTCGAGGCGCCCGCCAGGTTCGATCCGGCGATCGCCGCGCCTCCCACGCCGCCGCAGCCGATGACGGCCACGCTGTCACCGCGTCCGACGTTGCCGGTGTTGATGGCCGCACCGATGCCGGCCATCACGCCGCAGCCCAGCAACCCCACCGCGACCGCCGACGCGGCCCGGTCCACCTTCGTGCACTGCCCGGCCGCCACGAGCGTCTTCTCGGCGAAGGCGCCGATACCCAGCGCCGGCGACAGCTCCGTACCGTCGGTCAGGGTCATCTTCTGCTTCGCGTTGTGCGTGTTGAAGCAGTACCAGGGCCGCCCACGCAGGCACGCGCGACACTGGCCGCACACAGCACGCCAGTTCAGGATCACGAAGTCACCGGGCGCCACCTCGGTGACCCCCTCACCGACCGCCTCGACCACGCCCGCGGCCTCATGCCCCAGTAGGAAGGGGAAGCCGTCGCCGATGCCGCCCTCGCGGTAGTGCAGATCGGTGTGGCAGACACCGCAGGCCTCGATCTCGACCAGCGCCTCACCCGGGCCGGGATCGGGCACGACGATCGTTTCCAGACCGACAGGGGCACCCTTGCTCCGCGCGACGACAGCACGGACCTGCTGAGTCATGGCCACTCCTCGACTGACAGAGGTTGGGATGTTGCCTATTACGGCACGCAACGCGTATTTCGCAACACAGCATTGCTGAGGGCGAAGCAGCGGTCAAGGAACCTGTCATGCGATCCGCGACGGGTGATTGTCCGCCTGCCCCCTCACACACAGGCCAGGGCGGGTGCGTCGCGGAACCCGCCCCGGACGACGTAGGTCACCCGGTCGGTCCCCCAGCGGCGGCCAGGCGGACTTTCCCGAACTCGAACTCGAACTCGAACTCGCCTTCGACACGAACGCGGTGGGCACGATCTGCCACCTCCGCGCGGCCGCGCCGGATGTCTTCGCCTGGGATGACAAGCCCGGCACGGTCCGGTTCCCGGTCGCCCACCACGAGGCCGGCAAGGCCAACGTAACCGCCCGTGCGGCCCGCGCCCTTCAGGAGCTCGCGGCCTTCAGGAGCTCGCGGCCTTCCACCGCCGGCACCCGAAGAAGGCCCGCAGGGGAGGCAGGGGCAGCGGCAGGGCAACACGAAACCCTTGACCGTACGACAGAATCGCCACCTGCCGCGCGTCAGCCTGGCGGGCACCCGTTGGAGGCTCTTCGGCCCCCTCGGCTGCCTGTCGGTGGCGGATCTTAGGATCGGGCCATGAGCACCGCGTTGAGTCTGTACTTGCTGGACATCGAGCAAACCCGCCGGTGGGTGGGGTCGGGAGACAAGGGGTTCCTCCGGGCCGTCCGCGCCGAATACGCCGCCGAACTGGCCGAGGCAGACAGCTGGTTCGAGGACCAGATAGCCGCCGGCGCCCCCACTGCCTCCGAGGCGCTGGAGGCGGTGGTGAACGGAGGACCGTTCAGCGCGGAGGCCGGCCACGCCTTCCAGTACGGCTACGCGTACCGGCGGATCTGCGCCATGGGCGGCCCCTTCCTCGACAACGACTGCTTCTCGCCCTACCGGGGCGACTGGCTGTCGGTGGTGGACGAGGGCCTGCGCGCCGTGAACGTCACCGCCGTCTCCGTGGCGGACTTCCAGTACGGCGGCCTGCCCGCCGGCCTGCCGTACACGGACATCCCGGGCTGCGGCGAGTGGTCACCCGAGGACTGCGCGCGGGCGCTGGAGCAGTTCGAGGAAGGCGAACGCCTCGGGCTCGCCCCGGACAGGGAAGTGGCCGACGCGCTCGCCCAGGTGATCGGCTGGCTGCGCCGGGTGCCGCGCGGGTCCGGGTACGGGATCATCGGATTCCGTTCCTGAGGCCGTTACGCCGTCAGGAGCCCTTCGGTGGGGCGGCCGGGTACAACCGGACCGGGCACGAGTACGAGAACGGGTACGGATGTGGGCGGGGGTACCACGCGGTGACCTGACGCTCCACGAGTCAGCCCTCGCCCCGGCGCCGAGCCGGCCGGCGGGGGCTTCGTCCTTTCCGGGGTCAGCCGCACTACCTTGTATCCAGCATGACGGGACGTTCCCCGCGCAGACCACCCCATTCTTCCCCGACGGTTCACACGATCGTCAGCAGGTCAGAGGCCATCGCCGGACCAATCCCAGCGACGCTGATCGCGCGGCCGCGGCTCACACAGGGGGCCCGGCCCGTGGCGCGTGCCGGTGGGTGTGCCGGCCCCTGGAGCAACACCGCGCTCACCGTCCGGTTCTCCGGCCACCGCCTTCGCTGACCCCCAGGCAGACGCGGCTCCGAAGACATCGTCGAAGGAGTGGACCTCGTCCGTGGTGATCAGCATCCACGCGCCGCTGCGTGGGCGGCGGGTGTGGGTGGAGGGCACGTCGTCCCGAGGAGACATGGGAGGCCCAGCTCGCCGCACCCCGCTCCTCCCGGCGGGCCACCGAACACCTGGCACCCCGACAGGACGCCATGTGAGGCGAGGACGACGAAATGATGCCCATCGCCCACTACACGGCCAACCCCCACCGCAAGAGCGCGAAGAACGGCCCGGGCAAGGACCCGGACCGCGCCGCGGAACGCGCGGCGCAGCCGACCGCGATCGACGCAGACCGAGACTGCCCCTGGCCGCTGGACTGGCAGAGGCACTACCGCGTCTTGGCCGACCTGGCCGACGCCGACAGCGCCCTGCCCCACATCGCGCCGGGCGTCGTCTTCGACGGCGACGACATCGGTAAGTGGCTCCGGCAGCAGAAGCAGCCGGCCACCTGGGCCCGGCTGCTGCCGAAGCAGCAGGCACGGCTGACCGCGCTGGGCGTGCAGCCCGACCCGTCGTCCACTCCCGCCCCTGCGGCCAGTCGCGGGGCCGGACGGGGACCGGCAAGGCACAGCAGGCGTTCCAGCGCGGCCTGGAGGCCCTCACGCAGTGGGTGGAGCGGGAAGGCGCCCACCGCCACCGCCCGCGCCCCGCGCGCACGGCGAGATCACGGCCGAAGGCGAGGCGGAGCCGGTGACCGCGAAGCTCGGCGTGTGGGTCTCCAACAGCAAGAGCCTGCGCGACAACTCACCCAGGACCAGCTGGAGGCCTTGAGGAAGCTGGGAGTGGACTGGGCGTGACACGCCACCTCGCCCGTCGTTGAGCTGGAAGGTCAGCGAAGTGAAGGCCCCGGGACGTCGTAACCCCCGGGGCCTATCCAACAGCTGGTGTCGTCGGAGGGCGTTCCGGGATCTACGCGCCACCCGAGGCGGGCAGCGCCCACACGCGAGCCGCGCAGGGCCACATCCAAGCAAGATCGTGCTGACGGTGGACTCGTGATCGCCGAACTCCAGCAGGCCCCTAGAACGCTGCGGCCCTCCGGGGTTGGTCCCCCGCATGATGTGGGCGGCTGTGCGTGTGGGTTCACAACCTCGCCTCGGCCGACGGCCGCGGGGACAGCAGGTCCGGTCGGGTGAGAGCGGAACGGTACTGCATTGCTCAGCATCCATCCACTCCGCACACCCACCGGGAGAACCCCTTCAATGCCCCCTACGCCAGGCCGGCGCGCCCTGCCCTTGATCGCGCCCCGCGTCCCTTATACGAAGTTCTTGTCGATCAAGAGCTTCATGATGTCGGGGCGGTAGTTGGGGTAGTCCATGGGCACGATGCCGAAGCGGGCTCGCTGGGTCTTCCTGGGCTCCAGGTACGCGTAAACACTCGGGAAGATCTTCTGGGCCCCGACGGAAGGCTCGGGGATGGGTCCCTTGGCGGTGCTGGTGAAGTTGATGAACATCTGGGAAGTGGTGTGGTTGAACCACGCCGCGTCGAAGCATTCGACGATCGCCTTCCTCTTCTCGTCGTCCGAGACGTTGTACTTGTCCTGGACGATGCAGTGGCTGTCCCACTTGAGGACGGTCCAGTTGTGGTCGAAGTCGGTGAGGAGCACGATCTTGCCGCGAGCTTGACCCAGGGTGGGCCAATTGTCGCCGGTAAAGAAGCGCGGACGGAAATTCATCGACGGATCGTCCAAGTGCCAGTTGAAGCGGCGCCTGAACTCCTCTGCGCCGAGCGCCTGTCCCCCCGCGTTCTCGTTCTTGACCCGCATGATGATCACTTCCTTCGGGTTGTTCCGCAGGAAGTAGTCGCAGTCGTTGAGGACATCCGCGAACCGCTTTTTCATGAATATGTCGGCGTGATAGACGCCCATCTCGTTCGCGGAGCCCTGCAACCCGTTCAAACGGATGTCGAGAAAGCGGATGCCGTTGTTGAGCTGTGTCCCCAGGTCCCAGTCCTGGCATTTGGCAACAAAGATGCCACTGTTGGCGCAGGTATTGTGGGTTCCGGGGATCGTCAGCCCCGTGACGGGCAGGCTGTTGGAGAGTTGACCCATCCAGGACCAGGCGGACCAGCTTGCGGCAGTTGCCGTACTCGGGAGGCCGAGCGTGGTGGCAGCGGCCAGGCCACCGGCTCCGGCTGCCCACTTCAGGACGTCACGACGGGTAGGACTCATGCCTGTTCTCCAATGCAGTACAAGTACGCGCGGAAGAGCGCACTCTGACCTCCGATGCGGGCGCACGGGTTCCGCGATTCACGACTCCCAGAGCTGACCAGTCAACGAAGAATGGAATTCTTGCTTCCACCGAACCGGGCAGGACCGACGCCCACCCGACCGACGGCGGACAGGACCCGCCGCCGCCGTCTCCCGGTACTCAGGGGAGGCCTAGTACTCCCGGGCCGGGCAGGTGGCGTCGCCCCAGGCGGTGGTCACGATGCAGTCCTTGCCGGGGTCGAGCCACCCGGGAAGCTCCGCGTCGGCGCGGACCCGGTGCCCGGCCGGCCCGTCCCCAGCGGCGGAGGCGGAGGCGCCGCCCCACCCGATGCCCGCGGCCAGTACGAGGGCCACCAGTGCCCGGGTCATGTTTCCCCGCATGTGCGTCAACTCCCGCTGTAGCCCGGCGGCGGTCAGTCCGCCGGTGTCGTGCCCGGTCCGCCAGCCGCATGTCCCGGCTGTGATCACCACTGTGCCGACCCGGCGCCGCCCGCGGCAGCCCAAGGGGGCATCATCTGTGTGCCATGCACTTTTAGGAGGGGTTCCATGGCCGAATCACCGGTCGGCGGCGGGGCGATGGGCATACCCGAACTGGACAGCGCCGCGGTCCTGCTCTACCGCTGGACCGTCGTCCACGAACGCCTCACCCCCGCGGACCTGCCCCGGGCAGCGGCCGAGACCGGAATCGGCGAGCACGAGAGCCGGCAGGCGCTGGACTCCCTCCTCGACGTCTGCCTCCTCCAGGAACTCCCCACCGCGCCCGGGGATCCCAATGTGCGTTGGCAGCCGGTGAGCCCGCAGGCCGCCGCGGGCCAACTGCTGTCCGACCGTGACTCCGCCCTCCGCGCCCAGGAGGAGTCCTTGCGCACCCAGCGCCGGCAGATCCAGGAGCAGCACGACGGGCTCGCGGCCCTCATGCCCGTCTACCTCCAGGCTCGCCAGCACGCCTTCCCCCAGGGCACCATCGACCACCTGCCCGACAAGTTCGCCGTCCGCACGCTGCTCACCGACGTCATCGACTCCTGCCGCAGCGAGGTCCTGGTCTCCAAGCACGGCGGCTCCTTCCCCGTGGCCGCCCTGCGCGAGGCACTCCCGCGCGACCTGGCCCTCCTCGCCCGCGGCATCCGCATGCGCAGCCTCTACCAGCACGCCACCCGCTTCGACCAGCCCACCCGCACCCACGCCGAACACCTCGTCGCCGCCGGCGCCCAGATCCGCACCCTGCCCGAAGTCCTCCCCCAGATGATCATCGTGGACCGGGCCCTGGCCCTGCTCCCGGCCCGGTCCGGCGGCGCCCTGATCATCCGCGAACCCGACCTCCTCGCGTACCTCCTGGACGTCTTCGAACGGGACTGGGCCCAGGCCACGCCCTACGCCACGGGCCCCCAGGCCGCGCAGGGCGTCTCCCAGAGCATGAAGCAGACCATCCTCGTCATGCTCGCCAAGGGCCTGAAGGACGACGCCATCGCCCGCCGCCTCGGCATCTCGCTGCGCACCTGCCGGCGGCACGTCTCCGAACTCCTCGAGACCCTCGGCGCACACAGCCGTTTCGAAGCGGGCGTCATCGCCGAACGCCAGGGCCTCCTCACCCACCACCCGGCACCCCCGCCCGCACCCGTACCCCCGCCCGCAATCGAGGCCCCGGTGGCAGCCCCGCTGAACACCGCGGTGGACGTCGCCGACCCGGCCCCGGACACCGCCCGGTCCGGCCCGGCAGCCGAGTGCCCGGCCTGCGGCCAAGCCCTGCCGGCACGGCCCCCAGGGCAGGCCATCGGACGACCGGCCCGCTACTGCTCCCCCAAGTGCCGCTCCCGCGCGTACCGTGCGCGAAGGCCCCCCGGAGAGACGGCGAAACGGGCCGGCGCCTGACGGCCGTCACGAAACCCCCGCCCACGTGACGAAACTCCTGCCGGCGCGAGCGCGTCCTGCGTTCAGAGCTCACGGAGAAAGACGTACGCCGTTCATCGGGGCGGTGTGCGTCGGCCGGGGCCGGATGTCAGATGCGTGGTTGCTGTGTCGTAGGCCTGCCGGTCGCGTTCGACGTGGCCGCACTGGGCCGTGATCACGCACCCGTTGGCGTCGTAGTAGCCGACGTAGCCCGCGGCCGAGGTGAGGATGAACCGCGCGCGGTGATGGAGGGGCTGTTGCGCTGGGCGAACGACTCGAAGACCTTCGCCTGGTCGGGGACGGGGAGTTCGTGGGTGGTGAGGCGGGCGGTGGGTGAGCCGAGGTAGCGGGCCTTGTCGTCGGCGGACAGCCCGTTGACGATGCTGCTCTCGCAGGCGATCGCCAGGCCCCGCCCGTTGACCTCCAGGCCGCCGCTTTCCATGGTCAGCCAGGTCGTATCGGGCGGTGTGCGGAGGTATTTGTTGACGGTCTTGGCGACGTCCCGGTCGCCTTCGATGGGCTGGTCGATGACGCCGTTCTTCGTATTCTCCGGGTCCTTGGTCCAGCCCGACAGGGCCCGTCACGAAGACCGGGGCGGTGTCGCGGGTCCACAGGTCGTTGATGTGCTGCGTGACGAACGTGATGGGGTGGGTCTTGATCGGCGGCAGCGCGGACACGGGACGGTTCTTGCCGATGTGGATCCGCCCGGAACCGTAGATCTCGGTGTGGACGCGGTCCTTGGCCGAGGTCTGGGCGAGGACCGCCTCCAGGTTCGCGGCGGCCCCCGGCCCTGTCGGCTTCCGAATCGACCAGCATGAACACCGGCTCGAAGCGGGACAGGCTGGCCGCGACACGCATCAAATCCTGCCGGGCCGCCGCGCGGCTGTTGGACAGGTCGCTGCCGAACGCGTCGGAGGTGTCGTCGCCCGACGCGGAGACCGTCGCACCGTACGCCATCCACGTCGCGGCATGGGGAGCCGACCCGGCCCGGCATCCGGAGCCCTCCCCCACCCGCCGCGGCCGAGCCAGGAGCGGCCCCAGAGACGGGCACGCCCTTCCGCGCGGCCGGATCCGTACACCCCGCCAAGCCCACCACCGCCCCGCCGACGACCAGACCGGCACCCGCAACCAGGAACCTTCTCCGTCCGACCACGACAACCCCCTTCATCATTACCAACTGAATTTTCAATTAGGATGGCCGGGGCTGTACTCAACCGGTTACGCCCGCACAAGAGCCGGAACCAACCTTTCCCCACACGCCCGACACGACACAGTCACCGCCACCGCCACCGCCGCCGCCAATGCAGCGCAGGGCTCTGCGAGCCGGGGAACTCGAGGCACAACGCAAGGAGCCGCCGGCCGCAAGGCGAAGGGGCCGAGCAAGACGCAGCAGGCGTTCCAGCGCGGCTGATGGCGCTCGCGCAATGGGTGAAGCGGCAAGGCACCCACCGGCCGGTGCCGGCGGCCGACGCTTCCCAGCCTGCCGGACTCCGAGTGCTCGGCGACAGCAGCGATCAGAGCGGCGGGAAAGACTGCAGGGACCTTACGCCGGCCCGCACCCTCCGCCACGAGACGCACAACGGCCGGACCCTGCCACTGCACACGCCGCGTCTCCTTGGCTAGGGTGCCGGCATGGCCACCGATCGCCCCCGCGAACCTGTCCTGCTGGACCCCAAGGGCCCGGCGATCACGGCAATCGCCTGCACCGTGGGTGCGGTTCTGTTCCTGGGCGCGGCATGCGCTTTCGTCTATGTCACCATCCGCACCGTCGCCGATTTCGACAGGACCGACGGCGGGTGGGTGTGGGCCGGCGCGGGTCTCGCCCTGGCCGCAGCGTTCGTCGCCTACGGTGGAGTGTCGACCATCCTCTTCGCCCGCGCAGAACGGCGCGCCACACTCCAACTCGCCACTCACGGTGTCGACGCCACCGTCCTGGTCCTGTCAGTCTCCTCCGCACCGCCCAGCAACGACGACCACGACCAGATCCGGCTCCTGATGCGTGTCAACGGACCGGGCTTCGAACCGTTCGAGCACAGCGGTGAGGTCCTGAAGTACCTGTTCGGCAGCGCCACACAGGGGACGGTACTGCCGGCCCGGGTCAACGCCACCACACGCACGTTCACCATCGAGCCACCCCCCACACCCCCGGCCCCGCAAGCCGGAAACGCATAGCGGAAACAGTCGATGACGCGCACCTCCCCCAGCACTGCCGGCGGCGCCGTACCCGGCGCGATGAAGCCCGCCCACCGACGCCCCGGACTCCCCTGACGTCAGGGCGAAGCCCGCCTGCACCAGCCCGAGGTGGCCCGCCCGCCAGCCCGCCGCGAGCAGAGCACCCGCCGGCAGCAGGTCCTCGACGGCGATCCGGTCCCAGCCGGACAGCGCCCACCAGAGCGCCCGTCCCCGGCCCACCCATCCCCGACGCCTCGCCGTCCGCGTCCGGAGGCAGGGGCCTGGGCCGTCATCGGCCCCGCCCCACGGCCCCGGCCGGGGCCGGCTGCCGGCGGTGCGCGCACGGCAGGCGCGGGAAATGCGCACCCCGCAGCTTCCTCTCATCGCTTCAGACCTCCGCCGCCGTGCCGGCGCCACTCCCGGCGGAAACCGCGGTGAACCAGGGGTGGACCGTCGCGAGGGCTGCCGACGCGGGCCAGCCGTTGACCGTGGCCGGCAGCCGCCAGTAGCGCTCGGCGCCCGGGTCCGCGGTGGAGCGCAGCCGGGCCAGGAGCCAGCGGCGCAGACCACCCGCGTCGGCCCGCCGGAACGCGTCGGCGTAGAGGCCGCCCAGCGCCTCGGCCAGGGACACCCAGGTGGAGGAGGCCGGCAGGAGACCGACGGCTGCGGCTTCGCCGACGCGTTCGCGCATCGCCCGGTCGATGGAGTCCTGCACGGCAACGGCGTCTTCCCCGGCGAGCTCCTGCGCCTGGTCCCGTGCGACGCGGCGGATCACGGAACGGAAGTCCGCGTCCTGGCAGAGTCCGGCGAGCTCCACCCACGCCTCGACCTGCTCGGGCGCGGGATCGTCCGGGAGTTCGGGCATCGCGGACCGCATCAGCGCCACGAACTCCGGGTTGGTGTCGAGCCCCTCGAAGGCCTCGTCGATGAAGCCGGACAGCAGCCGGTGCCGTTCGGTCCGGGAGAGCGTGGCGAGTCGGTGCATCAGGTCCATCTCCATGGCGGTGGGTCCGCGTCTGGCGACTGCCCGGAGCACTGCCCGGCGCAGGCGGAGGGTCCGGATCTGCACGTCCAGTGCCCTGGCGTGCGCTTCCGTGACCTCCGGTATGGACGCCTCCCGGTCCAGTACCCTCCGCACGGTTGCCAGGTCCAGCCCGAGGTCACGCAGCGTGCGGACGAGGGCCAGGCGTGCGAGCGCGTCGGGGCCGTAGAGCCGGTACCCCGCCGGGCTCCGGTCGGTCGGCGGGACGCGCGAAGGCCCCGCCTGCAACCGCAGGCGGGGCCTTCGTCATGCCGTGTTCGCGGACCGGGCCCCGGCCGCGGGGGCTGCGGACCGGCGCGCGCGGGGCCGTCAGGGAGCGGCGACGTAGACGACCTGGCTCACGGCGTTCTCGAACTGCGGCGCGCCGGTGTAGGTCGCACGCCAGTAACCCGCCCCTGCCTGCGGGGCGGTGGTGGAGAAGGCGTAGCCCTCACCGTTCCACCTGGCGTCCGGCACGGTGGCAACGGTGGTCCAGCCGCCCTTGCCGGTGGCGGAGTACTGGATGTTCACCGGGATCGTGCCCGGCGTCGCGTGGCCTTCGAACACCATGCTGCCGCCGACCTCCACGGTCGCGGCATCGGAGCGGGTCGCGGTGAGGGACCGGAACGCGGCGGGCTGCACGACCATGATGTCGACGCTCGCCTGGGCGTCGGCCAGGAACAGGTCGTCGCTGTGCCAGCCGACCACGATCGAGGAGTTGCTCCAGAGCGGCTGGGTCGCCGGGAAGAACGCGTTGCCGCCGGCGTCCGTGGTGCGCTGGACGAAGTCGCCGAAGGAGTTGGAGCCCATCGTCTTGCCGGCCAGCGGCTGCCAGCCGGTGGGCGAGTTCCAGAGCAGGGTGGCGCTGGTCGAGTTCACCGTGCCCTTGAACGGGACCTTCCGCTCGCTCGGGGTCTCGACGATCTTGGTGGCGGTCTTCTTCACCGTGATCGGGAAGGTCTTCGAGGAGGACCGGTTGTAGAAGACGTGGTTCGGGTCGTACTGGAAGGCCGCCTCGATGCTGTTCTGGTACTGGTCGGTGACCGGGAGCGTGGCGGAGAAGCTGCCGTCCGCCGCGGTCGTCACCTCCGCGTACTCCATGTACGAGTTGACCGCCACGGTCAGCCCGCCCATCGGGGTGATGGCGCCGGAACCCGGCCACTGGCCCATCAGGTGACCGCTGATGGTGACGCTGCGGTGCTGGTAGTCGACCGTGGTGCGGTCGACCTTCGCGTCCTTCATGTTCGTCTGCACGGCGTAGGAGAAATAGCCCACGCCGACGGCGGAAAGCGTGTCGCCGCCCTCGTCGGAGGCCGACACGTCGATGCGGTAGTTGCCCAGGTCCGGCAGCTGGATGCGCCCGCGGTTCTTCCACGTACCGTTCTCGGCGGTGCCGGAGGTCAGATCGAAGTTCCCCACCGTGGCCACGGTCTGCTGGGTTTCCATCGAGTACAGGCTGACCTTGACGTTCTTGACGGCGCTCGGCGCGGACAAGGACAGGACGATCTTGCCGTTGTTGGTCCAGTCGTTGTGAGCTTCCAGGACCGTGATGCCGGTGACTCCGCCGTCCGCGTGCGCGGCCGTGGTGCCGCCCAGTACGAGACTCCCGGCGGCCAGCGCTGCGGCACAGGCCAGCAGGGCACGACGAGTTGCCATTGTTCCCCCCTTGGAAACCGCTGTGTCGCCGACCGGCGATCAGCAGACGGACGCTACCAGCACCCCCGACCCGTCCTCCAACGGGATATGCGGGACGTGGCGGGCCGCGGTCACGACTCCGGAGAGCTGCGGTCAAGACCCCGCAGGGCCGGTGCGGCGCCGGTGCGCGGGCGCTGGGAGGGCTGGGGCAGACGGGCTACCGCGTCGTTCCCCGGATCCGAACCGTGGGCTCCGTCGGGGGGGGGACTTTGTCCATGCGATGAGTTGGATCAGTGCTTGCGCCTTGTGCAGAAGGCGATCAGTGGTGAGAGGAGGCCGGTTGTGAACAGGCTTCCGATCGTGATCATGAGGACGCCGATGACGAAGAGTCCGCTTCCGTCGTCGGACCAGTCGTAGTAGGCGGCGATACCGAGTCCGGCGGGGACGCCGAGGATCGCAGCCGCTTCGTAGTCGTGGGAAGCCGCCCAGCACACGGCGACCAGCAACGTCATCGCGAGTCCGACCACCTGCCACACCTGGTAGGGACCGGTCACCGAGCCGTCGGGCTGCACGTCTCGGATCTGGTCCCAGCCCAGCCAGGCAGCCCATCCCGCCATCGCCATGGCAGCCACTATCGCGATCGCCAACGGCTGGGGCAGGGACTTCGAGAGTTCTCTACGCATGGCCTCAGTGTCCGGACCTGTCCGAACACCCGCCAGAGCGCACGTACTCAGCCGCACGTGAGTAGTGCAGGCCCGCGGTATTGACCGGCCCGGTCGAAAGATCATCAACTTCCGGGGGGCCCACCTCCGGCCGCACCCACAATCCCCCGCCCAGGGCGCGTATCGAGTGGTGATCATCGGGTGGCCCTGGTGAGGTCTTTGATCCAGATCATCGAGGTACCCGGCTCAGGTTCCGGGGAGGATACGGCGCGTTTCGTAGGCCCACATCGCGATCTCGACCCGGTTGCGGGCGCCGAGTTTGGCCATCAGGCTGGCCAGATGCGTCTTCACCGTGCTGAGGCTGATGTGCAGCGCGTCGGCGATCTCGGTGTTGGTCAGCCCGCGAGCGACGGCGAGGAGCACCTGCTCCTCGCGGGCGGTGACGGGAGAGACCGGCTGGGCCGCGGGCCGGCCGGCGGGCAGGTCCGCGAACGCCTGGAGCAGACGGACGGTGACGCTGGGCGCTATGAGCGCCTCACCATCGGACGCCGACCGTACGGCCTGCGCCAGAAGGTCCGGTCCCGTGTCCTTGAGGAGGAATCCACGGGCGCCGGCACGCAGTGAGCCGTAGACGTACTCGTCGAGGTCGAACGTGGTGATGACGACCACGACCAGCGGGTCGGCGACCCCCGGGCCGGCGACCAGCCTGGTGGCCTCAAGCCCGTCGAGCACGGGCATGCGGATGTCGAACAGGCAGACATCGGGGCGCAGTTCGCGGGCCAGACGTACCGCTTCCCGACCGTCGGCGGCCTCGCCGACCACCTCGATGCCGGGCTGGGCGTTCAACATGATCCGCAACCCGGTGCGGATGATCGTCTGGTCGTCAGCGACGAGGACCCGAATGGACAACGCTCTCGCTCCTCGCTCTCGGCAGTTCGGCGTCGACATGCCAGCCCCGGTCGGTACCCGGGCCGGCTCGTAGTGTGCCGCCGAGCAACGTCGCGCGCTCGCGCAATCCGGTAAGTCCGTATCCGTCGCGACCCCGGCCGGTGCGCCTGCCGTTGTCGCGCACGCTCACCCGAACCGTGTGCCGTTCCGCGGCGACCCGGACGACGAGTTCGGTCGCCTCGACCGCATGGCGCAGCGCGTTGGTCACCGACTCCTGCACGATCCGGTAGACGGCCGCGTCCACGGCCGGGGGCAGCGCGTCCAATTCGCCGTCGAGCCCCAGGTCGACCCTGAGGCGACCACCCGGGGTGCGCACCAGGCGCTCCAGATCCGCGACTCCGGCAGGGGGCGCCAGCTCGGCGCCGACCCCGCGGTCGCGCAGCGCGGCGACCATGGCGCGCATTTCCTCCAGCGTGCGCGCCCCTTCCTCCTCGACCCCCTCCAGCGCCTCGACGGCAGCGGACGGGTCGGTGCCCGCGAGCACCCGGCCCGCTTGGGCGATGATCACCATGGCCGACACGTGGTGGGCCACCGTGTCGTGCAGTTCCCGGGCGAGCTGCTCGCGCTCCCGGGAGCGCACCTGCTCCAACTGCCGCTCGTGAGCGGTCACCCGGAACCGCACGGCAGCCCCGACCACGCCAGGCAGCAGCAGGAAGACCAAGCCCACGACCTTTTCGACGACCGGGGTCCCGTCCGTGACGACACACAGCGCGCCGACCGCGAGGATCACCACGCCGCCCAGCACGATCTCGCGTCCCGATCCCCACCGGGCCAGCGCGTACACCAGCACGAGCACGACCGCGCCGGTGTACAGGCCGACGGGCTCGCGCGGTGCGGCGACGAGCGAGGCCACCGGAAGCAGGGCCACCGAGCCGAACGCCAGCGTCACCATCGCCAGCGGGCGGGTCCGGCGCCACAGGGGCAGCAGGCACAGCCATACGGCGAACACCACCGCCACCGGCCGCCACACGACGTTCTCGCGCAGGGTGGCCTCCAGCGCCACACCGGCGAGGCCCGCGGCGAGCAGCGCCCAGTCCCGCCGCACCCGGGCGGGCGCGCCGGGCGGCCGGGGTTCGGTCCACAGGGTTCGCAGGTCTTCTCGCAGCACGTACTCAGCCTAGGGACCGTGCCGTGCCGCGCATCGGCCGAAAGGACGGGTCGTCACTCCGACTTGGGGCCGACGGATCCGCGGCCCGCGGGCCGATGCCGGGGAGCGCCGTGGCGGCGAACCTCGGCATCGGCGGCCGTACAAGGACGGCCGACGAGGTGGTTGGAGGACCCGATGCTCTCGAAAGCCCTGTTGCGCCTGGGCGCAAGCGCCGCCCGTCATCCCTGGCGGGTGATCGCGGCATGGCTGGTCGCCGCCACGCTCGCGGTCCTCGCCGCCGTCGCCTTCGGCGGGCGGACCGCGGACTCGATGACCGCTCCGGGACTGGACTCCCAGCGGGCCGCGGAATTGATCGAGCGGGCGGGCACCGGGCAGGAGGGGATGACCGCCCAAGTGGTCGTCACCCCCCGCGACGGCGGTGCGACGTTCTTGGACGACGACGGCGCGCGCACCGCTCTCGCCCGGCTGCGGACCGAGGTGGGGCGGCTGCCGCACGTGCTCGGCACGAGCGATCCGGCGGGGGCACTCGCCGCGGGCGGGGAGACCGCCGTGCGCGGCGGCCTCGTCTCGGCCGACGGGCGGATCGCGGTCGTCCGGGTGCAGTACCCCGACCAGAGCCGGCTGTCGGCCGAGGACCTCGACGCCCTCGTCGCACTCGGTGACCGGCTGCGCGCCGAACTGCCCCTGCGCGTCGAGATGGGCGGGAGCCTCTTCTACGCCTTCTCCGACCCCGACGGCGGCGTGAGCGAGTTGATCGGCCTCCTCGCCGCGGCCGCGATCCTGTTCCTGGCGTTCGGTTCGCTCGTCGCCGCCGCGCTGCCGATCGGCATGGCGGTCTTCGGGCTGACCGTCGGGGTCGCCACGATGACGGTACTGGCGGGGGTGACGGACGTCCCCACCTTCGCACCGGTCCTCGGCAGCATGGTCGGGCTCGGAGTGGGCATCGACTACGCGCTGTTCGTGCTCGCCAGGCATCGGGAGTACCTCGCGCGCGGGCTCGATCCGCACGAGGCGGCCGGACGAGCGGTGGCCACGGCGGGGCGGCCCGTGGTCTTCGCCGGTGGCACCGTCGTCGTGTCGATCCTCGGCATGGCGGTCGCGAACGTGCCGTTCATGACGGTGGGCGGGCTAGCCGTCTCGATCGTCGTCCTGACCATGGTGCTCGCGTCGGTGACGCTGCTGCCGGCCTTCCTCGGCGCGGCCGGCCCGCGCCTGGCCCGGGCCGGCGGGATCGCCCGGGCTCTTCGGGCGGGGCGGTTCGGCCGATTCGGCCGGCGGCGGGACGCGGAGGCGGGCGCCGTCCCCGCCGCCGGGTGGCGGCGCTGGATCGGGCACGTCAGCCGGCACCCGGTGCCGTACGCGGTCGGTGCGGCGGGACTGCTGCTGACGGCGACGCTGCCGGTGCTCGGCCTGCGCGTCGGCCTGCCCGACGACGGCTCGCTGCCCCACAGCCGTACCGAGCGCCGGGCCTACGACCTCGTCGCCGAGGGGTTCGGCCCGGGCACCAATGGTCCCCTCGTCATCGCCGCCGACCCCGCCGGTGATCCGGGAGCGCTGGACCGTCTCGTCGGGGCGGTCGCGGCGGATCCGGGCATCGCGTCCGTCGCGCCGACACACGTCGACCAGGACACCGGCATCGCGACCCTCGTGGTGTTCCCGACCACCGGCCCTCAGGACAAGGCCACGGCCGACACCATCGCCCGGCTGCGCACCGACGTGCTGCCCACGGCGATCGGGGACGGCCCGGCCAGGGCCCACGTCGGCGGCGCCGCCGCGAGCCTGTCCGATGTGGGCCGACGCACCAGCCAACGCCTGCCGGCGTTCGTCGCCGCCGTGCTGGCGATGTCGTTCCTGCTGCTGATGCTGGTCTTCCGCTCGGTACTCGTACCGCTCAAGGCGGTACTGCTGAACCTGCTGAGCATCGGCGCGGCCTACGGCATCATGGTCGCGGTCTTCCAGTGGGGCTGGGGAGGCGTACTCATCGGGCTGGAAGCGACGGTTCCGATCGTGTCGTTCATACCGATGTTCCTCTTCGCCATCCTGTTCGGCCTGTCCATGGACTACGAGGTGTTCCTCCTGTCGCGCGTGCGTGAGGAATACGTGCGCACCGGCGACAACGCCACGGCGATCGTGGAGGGCGTAGCGGGTACCGCCAGGATCATCACCTCGGCCGCCCTCATCATGGTGGCGGTCTTCCTGTCCTTCGCCGTCGCCGAGGACCCCTCCGCCAAGATGTTCGGGCTCGGCCTGGCCACCGCGATCTTCATCGACGCCACGGTCGTACGCATGGTGCTGGTACCGGCGACCATGACGCTCCTCGGCCGGACCAACTGGTGGCTGCCGAAGTGGCTGGACCGGATGCTTCCTCGCGGCCCGGTCGGCACCGACGACACCGTCGACACCAACGACACCGACGCGGAATCCACGGGTGGGGCCCCGCGTCCACGGCTGGTTGACCAATGACTCGACTCCTGCCCGCCCGTGGCGTCCGGCACTTCAGCGCGTCACCCGCTTCAGCCGCCTCAGATTCGCTTTTGGATCAGACGGCATCGCGGACCAAGGTGATCGGAGAGCCCGAGGAGGAAGGCGTCGGCGAGCGGCGGCCAGTTGTTGAAGTGCACCGCGACGCTGGCGACGTGGATGGCCCACTGGCCGGTCCAGTCGCCCAGTAGGGCGGAAGTAGCGCAGTTTTCGCAGGTCGCAATTGGTTCCGTCTGGTCAAGCCAGTGCTGGACGAGCGTGATGTGCGCGTCTTCGGCGAGTTGCGTGGTGCAGTTCGGGCAGGTCGGCGGGGTGTAGTTGCCGCCAGGGTCGTGGACTTGGCGTTGGTCGAGGATGTCGATGCCATCGCCGACGGGGCCGTTGCTGTCGTGGGTGTCGCGGACAGCCGCCGGGGCGGCGGGACCGGGGACGTACCGACTTGGCCGCCAGAGCGGATCAGGTCGGTCATTGGGGCGGATGATCCGCTGGTCGAGAAGCCAGGTGGTAGCGGCCGCCGCCCGCGCGGGAGCTTCCTCGACCGAGGCGGTCAGCTCCGCGATGATGATCGCACTGTCGCTCATGGCCGCGAGCGTAGCGTCGGGATTCCCCGATCGGCCGTCCTGCCGGACCGCAATCGCCGAGCCATTTGTGCGAGTTCGCCGTCAGCGCCGGCGATGCCAAGCCGGAGTCCATCGACCTCTCCGAGCCGGCCCTCGCACTCGGCCTCCGCTATGCGGGCGTACAGGTTGCCGCGGATCTCCACCAAACGGTCGCACGCACCTTGGCTGGACCTGTGGATGCCCGTGGGGGTACGGAAACCGAAGGGTCTTCAGTGGGAACCCGGAGGTTCGTCGCCGTGCTGCGAGGGGGTGGACCCGTGGGTTCGTGGCGAAGCCACGGCATCGGCTTCGGTTGACCGTTCCATGAGTTGCCGTGCGGAGGGCGCGTAACGAATCGCGGTCTTCTCGTCGATGAAAGAGATCGGAGCCTCACGACCCGAGCGAGGGCGTTGACGGACCGACACCACCGATCATGATCGTTCTCACCTATACCGACTGTCCGGCTGGTCCCCATGGCCGGGCTCGCGGTCCGGGTCGACTACAGCGGCGAGCGGCCCGTACTCGCGGTGCAGCTGCAGGAGTTGTTCGGCTGGTCTGCCGCCTTCGCGCCGGCGGACGGGCGGGCCCCGCCGACCGTCCATCTGCTCTCCCCGGCTGGGCACCCGGCCGCCGTCACCGGCGACCTCGCGTCGTTCTGGCGCGAGGGCTACCGCGCCGTGCGGGCCGAGCTCTGCGGCCGCTACCCCCGCCACCCGTGGCCGGAGGACCCGGCTGCGGCCGAGCCGACCCGGCGTCTCAATACGCCCAACCGGGGAGCGCCCACGGGCAGCCCAGGTTCAGCCGCCACCCGAGCCGACCGAGGCCGAACCTCCGGAAGTCCAGCCGGAGTTGCGCTGCGGCCTATCGCGCGTGCTGCGCTCTGTGCGCAGCACCACCACGACCCCAGCAGGGCCGAGCAGGGCCTTCAGCGCGGCGGCGAGCCGCTGCGGGTCGCCGTCGAACGGGAGCTCGAGCCGCTCCTCGACGCCCCGCAGGACGAGTTCCAACGCGAGCGTGGAGACGGCCGGCTTGTAGTCCCCCTGGTACGGCTCCACCACCTTGTGAGTCAGCCGCACCTCGCGCAGGGTCTTGACGGGCAGCCAGTCGTCCGGCCCGACGGCCCGGACCAACCGCAGAGACGCGGGCACCCCGACCGGCGCGAACTCCACCCGCAGGATGTCCCGGGCTCGGGAAGAGGCCACCGCCAGCCAGCCGATCAGGTACTCCAGCCCGACGATCACCCCGACCACCACGAACACGGTCGACGCCCGCGCCCCGGCCAGCGCCATCGCGAAGGCGACGATCAGGGTCAGCGCACCCAGAGCGAGCGGAGCGAACAGCGCAGGCCCCGCCGAGGCCAGCACGTTCCACGTCAACCCGGCCGGGCCGACGCGCAGGACCAGATCCGTCGAGTCGGGGCCTTGTCTCAGCAAGGGATCGGTGGCCATGCCTCCAGCGTAGGACCGGTCCGCAAGAGCGCCTCGACCATATCCGGCCGATGGGGCGCGACTTCCGACGGCCGTAGCCCACAGCCGGCGGGCTCGGCGGGCTCCCAGGGCTCGAACCACGGGTCGGGCCACTGCTCGGCGGCGGCCATCAGCGGGTAGAGGGTGGCGCCGTCCAGGCTCTCGTGGAAGATGTCGGCGTGGCCGCCGTGGCGTGCGGTCTCCTCGATCAGGTGCAGCAGCACCCACCGCGCCGACCGCCCCTCGACGTCGGCGGGGAACCACGGCACACCCCGGGGGACGGGAACGCCCTGGCCGAGGTCGGCGATGTCGGCGACGGCCTCGTCGGTCTCCCCGGTCGCCGGCCCGAAGTCGGCCGGCAGCCCGGCCAGGGTCTCGCCGGGCGCAGGCCGGAACTCGTCGTCGTCCGATTCGTCGGCCGCCCGCTGCAGGGCGCCGGAGCGCCACAAGGCGAAGGCCGTCCAGCCACGCTCGCAGCGCGCGGCGTGCTTGATCAGTTCGGCGATGCTCAGCTTCCTGGCGGAGGGAGTACCCGGCCCTGCTCCTCGGTCAGGCCGTACGTGGGAATGCGCAGCGACTGCCGCCACCTTCAGCGCCGCCACATCCCGGACCGTCGTGCTGTGCCCTCGCATCCGTTCCTCCACGGGCCGACCTACTCGACGACACGCGATGAAACCAGGTCCACCACCACATGCGCAGTCACCGCGACCGGCCAGCCGGGAGCCACAACCCCCTTGTCCTGAATATGAGTTGACCTCGAAGGGAGCCCAAGCCAGTTCGGTCGACGGGACGTGTTCGTGGATGCAGCGGGTACCGAATGAACGGCCGCAGGTGCCGATGGGGCTTGCGCCGTTCGAAGTGCCCCAGGAACTCGGTCCACTCTTCGTCGGTCGGGACACCGTATACATCGGTTGGCCGCATGGCTCGGCGACGAGTCACCCTCAATCGACGGCGAGCGCCCGGGTGCCACTCCAACACCGTGGCCACCGCGATATCGCGATCGACGGACCCCGGCACCGGGACCACACCGCCTCAACCATGCCGCCGGCACCGACAGCCCGGACCCGGAGCGGCGTCCCGGACGCCGGGGCGGAGCGCGCCGCCCGTGCTGCCGGCGGCGGTGCCATGCAGGCCGGCCCGCCAGGCCAAGGCCAGGTGCTGCCGGCCCCGGATGACCTGGTGGAGCGGTCGGCCACCTGCTCTCCCCCGCCGGCGGACCTGGTCCTGGAGGCGCTGCCGGAGGCGCACGAGGGCGCGAGGCCCGATGGGCCAGTGCCCCTTGGCGCCGTGCGCGCGCCCGGTGTGGCTGCCACCCGGACCCGCATCCGTGCACATACCGTCCGTTTTCGGCAGGGCCGCGCAAGCCATCGGTCGTGCGACGCCGAAGCCGGCGCAGGGACCGGACGTACCCGGGCGGCCCAAACCGCCACCGGGTCGCGGCACCACTCGGCCGACGGCGGTCCCTGCAGTGACTCATCCGACTGACAAGGCAAGGCGGCAGTACATGGCTATGCGCAGTGGCGAACCGAGGGTCGACGTCAGTACCGATGCGTGGACGGGCGCGGAGGGCGCCGAGAACTCGAAGGGCGGTGCACCGGATCCGCTCCGGCAGGGAGTGCTGTTCACGCCTGCACTGCGGGGGGACACGGCCCGCAAGGTGAACAAGCCGAATGCGGTGTGGCAGCTCACCGGCGCGTTCGAGTATGAGGGGGAGGTGGCCACCGGCACCGCCGCCGTCCACTACGGTCTCGACGCCGACGGCACGCCCCACAAGGGCCTGGTCAATCCGATGATCTTCGCGGACGGGTTCAACTACGGCGAGAGCGAACTCGGCGATCTCTACGCCCACCTTGACTCGCCCTACAACGCCGACGGCAAGCGGCTGCTCAGTCAGCTGCTCGCCGCGGGCGTGGACGTCATCCTTCTGGGCTTCAAGGAGCGCCACACCCACATCCAGGCCAACGCCGCCGTCGCGGTCAGCGCCATCCGCAGGGCCATCGCCGACCGGCAGGAGGGCGGCGCCCCTCTGATCGTGGGCGGCGTCAGCATGGGCGGACTCATCACCCGGTACGCGCTGGCCTGGATGGAGAACGAGGGCGAGGATCACGAGAGCCGCATCTACCTGTCCTACGACTCCCCGCACAACGGTGCCTGGATCCCGGTCGCACTGCAGCAGCTGGCGTACTTCTTCGAGTCCGTCCCGGACCCCTCCGGCAAGCCGAAGCAGGCCGAGCTGATCAGGAGCGCCGCCGCCCAGCAGCTCCTGTGGGCCTGGGTGCCGAACGCCAAGGACTCCGGCGCCGTCGCGACCTGGAGCGAGAAGCGTGTCCGGTTCCTCCAGGACCTGAAGGACATCGGGTGGTTCCCGTCCAAGCCGGGACTGCGCAGGATCGGCGTCGCCAACGGCACCGGTGACGGCACCCAGGGCCCGCTGCTGCCCGACGAGCTGGTCTTCGACTGGACGGTCCCGGGAATCGCCCGCGCGGTACTGCGCACCCAGCCGGACTTCGGCCGGCTCCAGGAAGTCGTACGGATGTCGGCCCTGATCCTCGGATACCGGACGAGCCGGACCAGCGAGATCCCCCCGCTCGACGGCGCGCCCGGTGGCACTCTTGCCTCCTACGGCATGCTCGCCGACGCGCTCGGCGCCACGATCGACGAGCGCCACCGCTCCGGCTGCTTCGTGCCCTCGGTCAGCGCCGTCGCCCTCAAGTACGACCCCGTCACGTGGGACGTCGACCTCACCACCCGCCTCAACGACCTCCCCCCCGGCCACAGTGAGCTGGACGCCTTCCACTGCGACGACACCAATTCCGAGCACAGCCTGGTGACCGAGAGCCTGGCCGAATGGATCCTCGCCGAACTCATCGGCTGACCGCACCGGCCGCCACCGACACGGGTGGAGCCGCGCCGAGTACGACACCGGGCTGTCCGACCCGGCGGAGCTCCTGATCCCTCCCTGCCGGCCCGACAAGGACCGAGCCACCGTCACGGGCCCCCGCGCACGCAGCGCGGGGGCCCTTCGCGTCTCTCAAGGTGTCGGTGACCTGCACTTGTCCCAGGAGGAGGAGTGCTGCGATGTCGATGACGCGGGGATCGTGCCGGGAGCGTGGGGTTCGGTTGCGGGGATCGCGGGGCTCTCGACCAGGTTGGGAGCGTGCCCGTACCGCTGCCGCGGCGGGCCTCAGTGGAGGGGCTGGGGACGGCCGCTCTGGTCGCGGTGGTGGTCGGCTCCGGCATCCAAGCCACCGAACTGACCCGCCACGTCGGAATCCGGCTGCCGGCCAACTCCCTCGCCACCGTGTCCGGCCTCGGCCTCGGCGTACTGATCGCCCTGCTCGGAGGAGTGTCCGGGGCGCACTTCAACCCTGCGGTCACCCTGGCCGCCTGTTTCACCGGCCGGCGCACCGGCGACGGCCCCGCCCCGCGCGACGTCGCCGCGTGCGTGCCCGCGCAGGTCGCCGGGGCGATCGGCGGCGCGATCGGCGGCGCGGTGCCGGCCGACGCGATGTTCGGCAAGCCAATGGTCGCCTTCTCCGCCCACGAGCGGTGGGACGGGCGCCTGTGGCTGGGCGAGGTCGTGGCCACCGCCGGGCTGGTCTGGCTCGTCTTCGGCCTGGCCCGCGCCGGCCGGGCGAACCTCGCGCTGCTGCTCGTCACCTCCTACATCGGAGCGGCGTACTCGTTGACCTCCTCCACCCGCTTCACCAACCCGGCCGTCACGATCGGCCCGGCGTTCACCGACATCTTCGCCGGCATCGCCCCCCGCCTCCGTACTGCCCTTCCTCGCCGCCCAGCTGATCGGCGCCGCCGCCGGTCTCGGCCTGGTCGCCGTCCACTTCGGCCGCCCGGCCGCCGCGCGCGGGGACGAGGTCGTCGTCCCCCGCACCGGGCAGCAGCCCGCCACTCCCGCCTGTTCCTCCGTAGAAAGCGCCCTGGCCTGATGATCCCCTCCCCCGTCCCCTGCGTGCTGGTCGTCTGCGCGCACAACGCCGGCCGCTCTCAGATGGTTGCCGCCTTCCTCACCCACCTCGGCCTTACCGCGACTCTCGTCAGGTTCCGCACGCTCATCCGACGCTCGACGAGCCGCTACCACCGGGACGGCCGCCCCACCACCCGACGCCTCAAGTGAACCCTCTGCCGGTCGGCCTTAGAGGTCATCACATTTGGTGAGTCGGCAGCGGATGGTGAGGGGCAGGTGCCGGTGGCGAAGGCGAGGAAACCGTCTCGGCATGCCACAAGATCAGATAGCGTGCGCGGCTATGGGTGAACTGATAGTGATCCGGCACGGTCAGACCGAGTGGAGCCTGTCGGGACAGCACGCGGGCCGGACCGACGTTCCGCTGACCGACGTGGGCGAAGCTGCGGCCAGGGCTCTTGCTCCGAGGCTGGCCCGCCGCCGTCTGGTCGCCGTGCTCAGCAGCCCGCTGAGCCGCGCCATGCGGACGGCCGAGCTGGCCGGCCTGACCGGCGTCAGGCCCGATCCCGACCTGCTGGAGTGGGACTACGGCGGCTACGAAGGCCTGACCGCCGAGCAGATCCGCGAGTCGAGGCCGGATTGGGACCTGTGGCGCGACGGCGTCGTTCCCGGCGACGCCGACCACCCAGGTGAGCACCTCACGCAGGTGGCCGCGCGCACGGACGCGGTGTTGGACCGCATCCGTCCGCTGTTGAACGACGGCGACGTCGCCGTCGTCGCGCACGGCCACCTGGCCCGCGTGCTCACCGTGCGGTGGCTCGGCCTGGACGCGTCCGCAAGCCGACTGCTCGGCCACCCACATCCCGGCACTCTCAGTTTCCTGGCCGCTGAGGGCGGGCAGCCCTTCATCTCCGCCTGGAACGTCCCGTAGCTGGAACCCGCAGAGTCACTTCTGACACGAGGCGCCGGAAGCAGATCAGCACCGCGGCCATGCCGGCAAAGGCGAGGAAGTGCTCGGCCTTACGTTCGTAGCGGCGGTGAAGTCTGCGGCAGCCGGCGAGCCGGGCCACCGTGCGCTCGACTGTGCAGCGGTGACGCGCCCCAGCCGTTGGGAGGATTCGACTCCCCTTCGCGCGATGCGAGCGGTGATACGGCGGGCGCGGAGCCACCGTCGCAGGTGGTCGTAGTCGTGCCCTTGTCGGCATGGAGCTTGGCGGGCCGCCGTCGGCGCGGCCCTCGGCGCGAGCGGATCGGCGGAATCCCACGCACGAGCGGGTCCAGACCCCGACTGTCGTGAGTGTTGGCGCCCGATACGCCGATCGACAGGGCAGACCGGTGCGCTCCGTGATCAAGTGGATCTTCGAGCCCGACTTGCCCCGATCCACGGGATTCGGACCCGTCAACTCCCCCCTTTCATCGCCCCCATGTTCACCGAGTCGATCGCGCACCGCGACCAGTCCAGAGCCCCTCGGGCACCGAGTTCGTCGAGGACCAGCCGGTGCAGCTTCGCCCACACCCGGGCCTTGCTCCACTCCGAGAAGCGCCGATGCGCGGTGGGACCGGAAGGGCCGAAGCACGGCGGCAACTGCCGCCTCGTGCAGCCGGACGTCGCCACGAACACGATGGCGACCAAGACCTCCCGATCCCCATAGCGCGGCCGTCCGCAACCCTGCGGGCGCGTCGGCGCCTCCGGCACCACACGCTGGAACAACTCCCACAGCCCATCAGGAACCAGCCGCTCACGATCGTCACGAACGCAGACTACTGATCCAAATGAGATGACCTCTTAATCGAGTGCGAGGGTCCCGGCCCGGGTGATACAAGGTCCGCGTGACTGATCATCTCTACTTCCCCACCCTGCTGCGGATGATTGACGAGCGTTCCGCCGCGTTCCGCGCCGCCGTCGCCGCGGCCCCGAGCCTCGACGCCGACGTCCCGTCCTGCCCGGGCTGGACGCTGTACGACCTGGCGAACCACCTCAGTGAGGGGGACCGCTTCTGGGCCCACATCGTGCTGAACACCGCGCCGGGCGACGAACGGCCGAGCAAGGACGGGCTGGTGGCGCCCAGGGAGCGCGAGGAGCTCATAGCCTGGCTGGCCGACTCGACGCAGCAGCTGCTCACTGCTCTGCGCGAGGCCGGCCCGGACCGGGGCTGCTGGGCCTGGTGGGAGCCGCTGGCCTCGCCGCACACGGTGGCCGCCGTGGCCCGCCGCCGCGTCCCGGAATCGCTGATCCACACCTACGACGCCCAGCTGGCCTCCGGTGCCCCGCAGGAGCTGCCGACGACCGAGGCGGCAGACGCCATCGAGGAGTTCCTCGCCACCGTCTGCACCGGCACGGTCCCGTGGCCGGGCGAGCCCGCCACCATGGACTACCACGCTGCCGAGGCAGGCTCCTGGCGCCAGACGGTGGACGCCGCCGGTTCCCGCTTCACCCGCCTCACCTCGGCGGAGGCCGCCGAGAGCAAGCCCACCGCCGCCATCTACGGCACGGCGAGCGAGATGGCCCTGCTCATGTACATGCGCATCCCGGCCGGATCGGTGCGGATCGAGGGCGACGCCGACCTGCTCCAGCAGCTGCAGGACTGGGGCTGAGGCCGACCGGCAGATGGATCACTCGAGGCTTCGGGTGGTGGGGCGGCCGTTCCAGCGGTAGCGGCTCGTCGAGCGTCGGATGAGCGTGCGGAGCCTGACGAGAGTGGCGGCGAGGTAGAGATGGAAGTCCACGACGCGTAGCCGGAGCAGTGGACCAGCGCGAGGACGATGTACGCGAACACGGTCCGGTCTGGCCGTCGCCGGTGGCGACCCAGCGGATGGTGCTCGGCGTATCCCTTCCGCATGGCCGCAGAGCCCCACAGGGGTTCCGATACTGCTACGACAGAACTTCCGACGTGGGCCGAGGCTGATCTTCTTGAGCGAATACAACATCTACGCCGGCCTCCGGGAGCCGCAGGCCCCCGGAGGCACCCTCGCGGAGACCCTGTGGGCTGACCTGGAAGCGGCCTTCGGCATCGGGTTCTCCGGTGACGCCGGTGGGCAGTCCCCCTCCTTCACCTGGGGAGACAACGAGCGCTGGCTGAGCGTCTGGGTCGCGGTGCCGCCGGACCTGGATGAGCCGTACCACTCCCACCCGGCCCGGGTCACTGCGAATCAGCCGGACTCGGACGCCTGGGCCCACCGGGTCTTCGACACCCTGAACGCAACGGGCCGGTACTCGCTCTTCATGATCGAGGACGACTGGAAGCTCGTCCGGAGCAACTCGGAGGTCGCCCGCACCCAGTGGGAAGACCCCTGATCCCCCGACCCGTGCCCGAACAACCGGTGCCCCTGTGTGATGCGAATCGCGCAGGGGCACCGGCCTTTCCGCGTCCTGCTCGACGGCCCGACGGACGCCGCCCACCGCACCTCGGATGCCTTCGGAGTCGCGGAGCCACACCTCTCCCAGAGGATCCGCGCCCGCCAAGAAAGTGGCCGGCGCACCAGTACTGGCGGGAACGTGTGAGGATCCTGCCGTGGCCCGTGGCTGGTGTGATCACGGCGTTGGAGCCGTCCTGGATCGTCACCGGAGCAGACCCTGCCGAGCCGGTGCACCGCCACACCCCGCAGACGGCGGTGATCGGCGCGCGCCTGCTCGGCCGGCCGGAACCGCTCCAGCCTGTAGGTCAGCGCCCGCGCGCTCAGCGACAGCCGGCGCGCGGCCTCGGTCGCCAAGCCACAGTCGAAGTACGCGGGGCGGGTGCCCCTGTCCCTTTGGTCAAGGGAAACGGGGCTGCGTTGGATCGGTGAGCCGGGCAGCATGGCGGTGTGGCTGATCTTTTGTGGGATGACGTCCGCTGTTTCTTCGACCCGGACCTGATGGGGTCGCTGCCGGACGTGCGCGTCCCGGATTGTTCTGTGGAGGACTGGCAAGCGGTACTCGATCTCGTCGAGGCCAGGGGCTGGACGTGCCAGTACTCCGAAGGGGAGACGGTGCTGCCGGTGCCCCGGGCGGAGACGGTGCTGTCCCGCCCGGCGGACGCTGAGTGCCCAGACCTGCGGGTCTGGCCGACTCCCGACGTGCTGGCGATCTTCCGTTTCAAAGACGACGAGGTCATCGACTTCGACGTCGACCTGCGGGAGTTGCAAGGCCAGGAACGACTCGATGTGTTCTGCGGTTTCCTCCGGAAGATCGGGCGACGCTTGGGCAAGCCGGTCCTGATGGATCCGGAGGGCGACCACGGCCATCCAGTGCTCGGCTTCGACGCCGGGGCCGATCGGGTCGTTCTTCTGGCTGAGCCGCTGGTCATGTGATCGCAGCCGCACGTCGAGCCTCGTAGAAGGCGCCGTTGCGCAGCATCGCGACGAGGACACCGGCCCGTCGTCTGGCGAGGCAGAGCAGAGCCTGCGCGGGGTGTTTGCCCTGACTGACTCTTCTTGTCGTAGTAGGCCCGCGATGCCGGGTCGCCCAGGGCCGCGAACGCGGAGGGGAAGAAAGCCCTCTTGAGCTGCTTGTTTCCCCTGCGGGAGGGCTGTTCGCCGCGGATCGAGGACCCGGAACTGCGGGTCGCCGGGGCGAGACCCGCGCAGGCGGCGAGGTGGCCGGCGGTGGGAAGGTACTGCCGTCTCCGACCTCGATCAGGATCCGTGCGCCAGTCCTGACTCCGATGCCCGGCATCGAGGTCAGGACCATCGAAAGAGGGTGGGCCTCCAGGAGTTCCTCGATCCGCCCGGCCAGGATTTTGCGCTGGTCAAGGACTGCGGCGAGCGATCCGGCCAAGCTCGGGACGATCAGAGCGGCCGCGTCGGTGCCGGGCACGACCACGGTCTGCTCGTCCAGTGCTGCGAAGATGTCCTCGACCAGCCGCTCGACCAGCCGCTCGACCATCCTCGCGGCCATCCTCGCGGCCTTCGGCCTCAACAGCGTGACCAGGCGGCGCCTGCCGGCCTTGCGGATCTGGGCCGGGGATCCGAACCGCTCCAGCAGGGCCAGGACCGCCGGGTGCTGCAATCGTGGCCCCAGTACCCGTTCCGGCGACGGGTGGATCTGGGTCAGCTCGCGGAGCCACGAAGAAGGTAACGGGGGGGCGGAGCCGTCCGGAGTCTGCGGCTGCGAGGCTCTCGGCGACTTGACCGGAGGATAGTTAGCCGCCATATTAATTCTCATGAGTGACGAGGACGCGAACCCCGGCGCCGTACCCACGCTGGAACAGGCGCGGAAGCAGATCGCACGGTACGGGCTTGAGGCCGACCCGCAGGCAGTGCTTGTCGCGGTGCGCCTGATGGCCGCCGGGGCGCGCCTGGACCGAGCGTCCGAAGTGCACTTTGCGCGTTCCGGGCTGTCGACCGGGCGCTACCGCCTCCTGGTGGATCTCGAGGACAGCGACGGGGAGAAGTCGCCGTCACAGCTCGCGAAGAGTCTTGGCGTCTCGCGCGCCACAGTGACCGGCCTGGTCGTCGGCCTGGAGCGAGAGGGTCTGGTGGCTCGCCGCGCCTCGACGGAGGACGGGCGGGGCGCAGTGGTCGTACTCACGGCGCGCGGCAGCCGACGGTTGCACGATATGGCCGCGGACCACTTCGCACGGCTTGAGGCGCTGGTCGGCGGACTGGCTGCCGACGAACGCGGGCTGTTCCTCGACCTCCTGGAGCGGATCACTCAGCGGATCGGCGCATTGACCGCCGAATAGCCGCGGCATCACTTCCGCGCGGGGGCGGCTGCCTCGACCGCGCGGCACCCTTTCCCACACCCAAGTAGTTAGCTGCCTAACCAATTAGTTAGCCAGCTAATTTATTTTGGAGGAGTCACATGAGTCCCCCTACCGGAACCTCCCAACGCGGTTTCGCCACGCGTCCGTTCACCCTGTGGAAGGAAGTCGCGACCGCCTACCTGGCCCCCGCGCTCACCGCCGGGCTCGGCGGATTCCTCAGCGGGCAGCCCGAACTGACACGGGCCGCCTTCACCTCCATCGGGGCCACATCGGCCTTGGTTGCCTGCATCGTCGGCGCGTGGCTGCACCGCCGTGGCCGACCTCGGCGGTGGACAGCCTCGGCGCCGCGACCGGTACTCACCCTCGGACTTGTCATTACCGCGGCCGGAATTGCCGGCCTGGCCGGATGGCTCGGATCCGACTGGCTGCCGTCACACACACCGGTGCCCGATGCCGGATGGCTGGAGCGGCTGCGGATCGACCTGCCGCTGTCGGCCGGCCTGGCCGCCGCCATCGTCACCTGGCGGTGGCACGGCACGACATCCCACCAAGACCACCAAGAGGCCTGACCCAGCCCTTCCCAACCGATTCTCCAGACCCCTCACCCACCCAGGAAAGGCACACCGTGATCACCATCATCGGCGCCTCCGGCGCCACCGGCAGCGCCCTGCTCCGGCGGCTCATCGAACTCGAAGTCCCCTGCCGCGCCGTCAGCCGTACGCCCGGCCATCTGCGCGCCGCCATCGGCACGAACACGCCAGTCGAGATCGTCGGTGCGGACGCCGCAGATCCTCAGACGCTCCGCGACGCGTTCGAGGGATCCACGCAACTGTTCCTCGCCATGGCCAACAGCCCGCGTCAAGCCGAGCTGGAGACCAACGTGATGGACGCCGCGGCCCAGTGCGGAGTACGGCACGTGGTCAAACTCTCCGCCCCGGCAGCCGAGCCCGCCTCACCAGTGGCCATCTCGCGCAGCCACTGGCGGGTCGAGGAACACCTGGCGAAAACCGAGATGACGGCCACCCTGCTCCGGCCGTACGCCTTCATGCAAAAGCTGCTCCTGAACGCCCCGGCGATCGCCGAGGGCGTACTCATCGGAGCCATGCGCGAGGCACCCTGTAACTACATCGACGTCCGAGACATCGCCGACGTCGCCGCCGAGACCCTCCTGCGCCCCAGCCTTGCCGGCGCCACCTACACCCTGACCGGCCCGCAGGCCTTCAGCCACCCCGAGCTCGCCCGTCTACTCGGCGAGCTGACTTGCCACCCCGTTCGCTACATCGACCTGCCGCCGAGCGAATTCCACAGCCACCTCCTGTCCACCGCACGGATGCCGCCCTGGCTCGCCGGCCACGTGGTAGAGATCCAGCAACTGGCCATCGCACGCCCGGAATCTCCCAACGACACCATCGAGACCATCCTCGGCCGCCCCGCCAGGACACTGCACAGCTTCCTCCGCGAACATCTCCACACGTTCACCAAGACCGCCTGACCGACCACCCAACCGCCTGGCCCCGCCCCTCCCCCTTCTCCGGGATACCGGTCCCGGTATCGAATCGTGCGGTGTCGAGGGAAGGTGTCATGGGGCGGGCTCGAGCGGTTCAGCTCGCGATCACCTTGGGTTCTTATGTCATGTGAAATATCACATGACATAAGAACCGCCCGGTGGAGTCCGTCGGCGGTGATGCATGACGATGGGGAGAATCCCGATGAACCGCTTGACCCTTCTTGCCGCCGGTGTCGCAGGCCTGACCTTCTTGACGACCGCCCCCGCCTTCGCCGCCGCCCCCGCGGTCGCCACTGAGACGGTTACCACCTGCGGCAGCTCCGGCCTCCAGGCAGGTCTGGCCACCCGGGCGTGCGCCGATGTCACCGGCACCACCGTCGAGTTCTTCGGCAGGGTCGGACTCGCCGGCCCGCCCTCCCCGGGCAGCCCGGCCCCCGAGCCGAGGCAGCTGTTCACGACGCTGTCCGTCGAGGTCATCGGCAGCGGCTCGCCCGTCGCGCGCGAACTGCCCGTCATCTTCACCGCGTCGACCGTCGAGGCGCGCGGTCAGGTCGTCACCGCCCCCTGCGGGTCGACCGTCCGCGCCTCCTTCGGCGTGGCCTCGTTCCCCTGGACCGCCAAGCCGGTCGTCCACGAGGTCACCCTCACCTGCTGACGCCCGCCCCTGACGCCGGGGTCGTGCGGGACCCCGGCGTCAGGATTCACAGCCCCAACCTGCCTGATGACAGCCACGCAACGGCCCTCCGTGCACACGCCACCAACACCGGCCGCACGGGTAGTGGTGCGGTCCGACCGGTCAACGGCGGCGCGACTGCCGGCCTTATCAGACCCCAGCCCCGCACATGTCCCGTGAACCGGGAAGACCCCGAACAGGTTCGAGTACTGTTCGGCAGCGGACGATAGACGACAAAGCCAGTGCCTGTGTCTGAACCCGGGCGCCAGGCGGACAACGGCTCAGTGTCAGAGGCTCGTCGTACTCTGCGGCGGATGACACACCATCTGATCGATCCGCGCACTCTCGAAGCTGCTGTCCGCGATGCCAAGCAGGCGCTGGCTGAGCACGACAATGCCTTGAAGTGGCTGCTCCGCCCTGATGTCTCGCACGACGGTCCGCTTGCAACTGAGGTGTGGGTGTTCGATACGACCCTGACGCACGTCTTGCTGGTGGACCACCGCTGGCGTGGGTGGGTGGCCCCCGGTGGCAAAGTGGATGCTGGCGAGACTCCACGAGAGGCAGCCGTGCGCGAAGTGTTCGAAGAGACTGGGCTGGTCGTGGAACCTCTTTGGGCCCCGGCGGCCGTCACTGTTCGCTCGTATCACCCGGATTGGCCGGCCGTCATGGGTGTGTCGTTCATGGCGGTCGTCGACCGCCAGAGTTCGCTGGCCCCGGAAGACGGGCAGCCTGCCGCTTGGTTGTGCCTGGACGAACCTTGGCAGGGGTATTTCGCTGAAGATCGCCTCCGGATGAAGCAGTGCGTCGGCTGGATCAGAGACGGCCGGTGAACCGGTGGTGTGGTGTTGTGCTGACGTTGTGTAGACAGGATCCGAGCGGCTGAGGTGGGTGTTCAGGGCAGGGGTGAGAACCGCTCTGGGGGCTTGCGTGCCTTGGTGATCCGGCGGGACATGAGGGTGGTTGCCGCCCAGGTGATGAGGGTCTCGGAGTGCTGGACGAGTCGTTCGTAGTCGCGTGCGTGCCGGCGGGCCCGCATCATCCAGGACCAGGTCCGCTCCACGGACCCAGCGGCGCGGCAGGATGATGAATCCGGAGCTTTCCTGGGGTCTGCTGACGGTCTTGTGCCAATGGCCACGTGTTGCTCCCCGTCGGCGGCCAGGAGTTCGCCCCGCCGGCGGTGGTCAGAGGTTCTCCGGTGGCGGCCGGATAGTTCCCCGCCTTCGGGTTGTCCGGGTCAGTGGAAGGGCTTCACCCCCTGGCCGGTGGTGGCTTCGGTGAACCGCGGCTGCCGCCCTGAGTGACGACGATGTGAGCGTGGTGCATGAGCCGGTCCACCGTGGCGGCGGCGAGGGCCTTGGGCATGATGTCGTCGAATCCGGAGGGGTGGGGGTTGCTGGAGACGGCCACCGCGCGTCGTTCGTAGGCTGCGGCGACCGGGCGGTAGAAGCCCTCGGCGGCGTCCGGGGAGACGGGCGGGAGCCCGATTCGTCGACGACGATCGGTCCGAGCGGATGATCTCCGCCAGTGCCCTGCCGATGGAGTCGTCGGCGCGGTGGCGTCGGAACAGGGCTCCGAGGTCCTCGATGGTGAACCAGGGGACGGTCGGAACGGCCTCGACCACAGTCTGTTCGAGGGCTTGGGTGCAGAGACTCCCGGACGTACCACCCAGACAGTAGATATACCCGACCGAAGGCACATCAGAGGCGTTCCGGGTGCCTGAAGTCAGCCAGGAGCCAATCAACATGCACCATGAACAGCAGGCCGCAAACCTCGCCTACAGCCGGCTCGCACGCGACCTGCACGCCATCGGCCGGCCGGAAGACCGCTCCCCGTACTTCGGCTATCGGACGGCCGGCAGCGCGGCGCCCTGCCCGGGCACTGGCAGCGAAAGAACCAACGACGCTCCGCACGCCAAGCCCCGACCTACAGCCCCCGTCCGATCAAACAGCTGACCTGTGCAAGCCGTTCTCAACCAACCTGAACACACCAATGTCAGCACACCAGCCGAGGCACTACATCACTTACCTGTCATACGATCGATTGGTCGCCGTCGGCCGGTTCCGGGGTGATCATCCGAAATACCGGCAGGTGCGTCAGATGGGGAACCACCTCAGATTAGGGGCGAACTTACCTGCCGGAAACGATCATTGTTGTCATACGATTGCGCCCGTGATGTGGAAGGGGCGACCGGCGAACTTACCCCGATGGAGAGCGTCATTCACCTCCGCGCTCTCGCAGGTCCGGGGTGTGGAGCCTTCTCTCCATGGCTGAGGAAGAGTCGCCGTACGTAACTGCTTCTACTCCCGACCGGACACCGAGCGCGCCGAAATCACCCGGCGCCGCCTTGCCGCCGGGCCGGGGAATTCCATCCATTCGGCAGCAGTTCCGGACATTTCGTCGCCTTGTCTCCGGCAGCCCGACCTCGCCGGTTGTGTATGCGTGGATGCGACACGACCTGTCCTGCGATCCACACAGGAAAGATTGACCGCTGTTCAAAATATCTGGGGGCGAATGCCATCGGAGAATTCTGCCGGTGAGATGCGTTTGATGTGGGATGGCATACCGAATGGCTTGCCGCGGCCGGGTTCCCCGCAGGACCGGGCTGTTCGGCGAAGGGGGACGATACACAGTGACGAGCACGGACAGGGCCGAGGATGAGATGGCCGCGCTGGTGACCGCAGCGCAGCGGGGCGACGTGCTCGCGATGGACGATCTACTGAGCGTCCTCGAACCCATGGTCCGGCGGGTCTGCCGGCAGATCGCTCGTGAGGACGGCGCCGACGCCACCCAGGAGGCACTGGTCGCGATCTTCCGCAACATCCGCCAGTTGCGCTCGCCGTCGGCGCTCTTCGGATGGGCCAAGGCCATCGCCGCCCGCGAGGCGGTGCGGATGACCGCGCAGCGCAAGCGGATCGTGGTGGCCGAGGTCGCCGACCGGGCGGCCGACGAGGTGGACGTGGAACTGACCGCGGGAATCGCCGATGTGATGAGCCGCCTGAAGGACGACCACCGCGCGGTTCTGGCGCTGCGTCACATCGACGGGCTGGACGAGCAGGAGGTGTCCGAGGCCCTGAGCATCCCGGTCGGGACGGTGCGGTCCCGACTCTTCCGGGCCCGGGAGGCGTTCCGCAACGCCTGGCTCTAGCCGGTCGTGAACGAGCGGGCATCGATCCGCTGCTGGAGGCGGTCGAGCAGGGCTTCTCCGCGGGCATCGGTGCCGAACAGGCCCAACCTCTTCAGCAGGGATCCGCCGGGGACGCGCAGGCCCGACATGAAGGCGAAGGTGGTGCCGTGCCCCTCGGGCACGGCACTCATCGCCCCGGTCAGGGTCTTGCTCTGCATCAGGCACCAGCCGGGGCGCAGTACGACATCGAACGACTCCGCGAGACCGAGGCGTCCCACGGCACGGGCGGAAAGGCGGCCCTCCCGGCGGCTGACGACGGTGAAGGACCGCAGACCGGAAATGACGTGCGGGAGCTCGTTCTCCAGGTCGGAGGCGACGTCCCAAAGCCGGTCCATCGGAACGTCGAAATGGCGCTCCGCATACATGGGCGCACTCGTCGCCGCGGCGATGACCTTAAGACGGCGAATGGGGTCCAGACCCGCCTCGGTGTCACTCATGTTCCTATTGCTCCTCAGTACGGCCGCGCGCCCGCCCCCTCGTGGCGGCCCGGCCCATTCTCACACTCCGGGGCCCAGACCGAAATGGCGGTCTCATGCAGACGTCCCGCCCAATCGTGAACCGCCCAATGATGCTGTCGGTCTCGCCAGGACGCGAACGGGATCTCTCGGGACTGCTCAGCGACGGCATCGGGGGCCGATGTGCAGCCTGCGTCAGGTTTGCGGGGTCTCCGGTCCCTGGGCGGGTGGTACCAGGCGGGGGAAGTGAATGGCCAGGAAGTCACGCATGATCCGCAGGGCCTGTTCCGGAGGGACCTCCGCTTCGGGATCGTCAGGAAGTCCCTCGATGTGGATGTTGTGATGGTCCGCGAAGCCGTGGATCCCTTCGAAGGCCGCCCTGCCCAGTGTGGAGAGGGTCCTGCCCACGAGCAGGGCGTCCTCGATGTATTGGGGCACGGGATGCGGGGCGGGCGTGGGCCAGGTGTGCGGGTCTCGCGGGGTGTCGAGGGTGAAGGCGTGGGAGATGGTCCGGGCGGCGGCGTCGCGCGCGGTGAACGGGGCGCCCAGGTCCCACTGCTCGCGCAGGGTCGCGATCAGGGAGGTGTGGCGGTGTTCCTCGTTGAACACCTGGCCTTCGGCCACCCAGGGGGAGACCACGACGGCCGGGACCCGGTAGCCCGAGCGGTCGAACGTGAACCCGAGCTGTCCGGCCGGAGCGGACGGGTCGGGTGGCGGAACCGGGCCGGGTGGGACGTGGTCATAAGTGCCGCCGGGTTCGTCCCAGCCGATCAGCAGGGTCGTGTTCCACACGTTCGCCCCGCTCGGCGACCGCATCGCCCGGTAGGCGTTGTAGACCCGGGCCAGGAACGCCTCGCCGCCCAGGATCGAAGACGGCGGGTCGGCGCCGCGGATCACGGCCCCGTGGCCGAGGACCCGCGAGAACGCCGGGTGGTAGTCCCCGTGCCCGAGCACCAGGCACGGCTCGATGAACGAGAAGTCGGGCAGGTCGCCGTTGCCGGCGTCGGTCTCGAACTGGGAGAACGGCACAAAGTGAGTGTCGAAACGGTCCTTGAGCCGCGGGTAGTGGATCAGGCCGGTCATGGAGAACCGGTCCGGCTCGGCGACGTACACGCGCCACGTCCGGCCGTGCTGTTCGAGCCGATTGAAGATCGTCTCGGCATCGTTCTCCAGCACCCAGTTCCTCACCGGCGAGTTCACCACGAACCCCGAGGCCGTCGCTGCCGTCCAGAACGAGCGGTTGGTGAACGTCTGCGACGGCACCTCGCTGAACCAGTGGTCGAACACGCCGAAGGCGCGCGCCAGGCCGCTCAGCACGGGGACCTGCTCCGGGGTGAACCCCGTCATCACCTGCGCGTACTCGTCGTACGTGGGTTGGCGGCCCAGTTCGCCGGTCAGGGTGCTGATGTAGTCGGTGACGAAGCCGTCCATCGTGGGTGCCCGGCCGGGCTCGGGCGCGTTGTACGGCTCCCAGATCTCCTCGCCGAGCTTGAAGCGGTTCTGCTCACTGAGGATGTTGAAGAGCTGCGTGTTGGTGTGCGGATACTCCTCCCCTGTATCGGGGTTGGGGCTGTCCATGTCCGTCGCCACCGTGTAGGGCACCACCTTGCGGTCAGCGCCGTACTCGGCCCATACCGGGATCGGATTCGTGAGTTCCTTGCCGCTCACTCCGTCGAACGTCTTGCCGTCCTGCGGCCCGTACAGCCGGCCGAGCAAGTTGTCCAACGACCGGTTCTCGAACACGACGACCACCATGTGGTCGAGCGCATGATCCCTGCTCTGACTCGCCATCCCTGACCTCGGATCTCGAAGGGCCGACTGTTCACCCGCGGCCGCACCGGTGTCCGGCATTCAGGCGACGACGATGGCAGCCGTCGACAGCCGAGCCCGCAGTGCCCGGTGACGCACAGCCCGGGGACGAGCTCCGGGCGAGGCGCTGGGAACTCAAGGATCCTGCCGGTGCTCAGCGGACCAGCCCTGGCCAGAACGGGGGGACACGGATATCTTCCCGTCTCCCTACGCTCCGGTTAAGTCTGTGCACCTCCACTTCGGTCCGATCACTCGTCGGGCCGACCTCACCTTCCAGCGTGCCTCCACTCACGCGTAGGCGCACGCCGCCCACCTGGCCTGCGACACTCGCACCAAGATCGAAAGAACGCACTGATCCGGGTGCCCACCAGCAGGGTCAGGCCCTGGGATGATCTTGGTGTGGCTGGTGTGATCACGGCGTCGGAGCCCTCCTGGACAGCCCCCTTCTCCGGGCTGAGCCCGCATGCTTTCGGGAAGCTGGTGACGGTTCCGCGGCACGCGGGCGCGGACGTGGTCCGTAAGGGCCGGCCGTGGAGCCTTCCGCTGGGCACTCACCTCGGGCCGCTGCTCGCGCTCCAGCACCGCAAGCGGTTCGCGACGGACACTGTGCTCATCGTCGACGGCACCCTGGTCCCCACCCGGGACCACACCGTCGCCGAGCGGTCGAAAAACCATCGGTACTCCACCAACCACCAGGTCGTCATCGACGCCGACACCCGCCTGGTCGTCGTGGTCGGCCGGCCGCTCGCCGGGAACGGCAACGACTGCAAGGCATGGGAGGAGTCCGGCGCCAAGGCAGCCGTCGGCAAGACCCTCACGATCGCCGACGGCGGCTACCCGGGCACCGGACTCGACTGGAAAGAGGATCACAACAAGTCCCACAAGCAGGTCCGCGCCCGCGTCGTGCACGTCTTCGCCCGCATGAAAACCTGGAAGATCCTCCGCGACTGCCGCCTCAAAGGGGACGGCGTCCACCACGCCATGCTCGGTATCGCCCGCATGCACAACCTCGCCCTCGCCGGATAGGCCAGCGGGCCGCACGGTGACCAACCTTGCCCGAGGCGTCTCAAAGAGCATCTGCGGGACAACCCTTAGGGCCCGCCGCCAACCGTGCACGGAGCGGAAATCGTCCTGGCGGTCGACATGCCGCCCACCCGCCGCGCCGCGGTGACGATGGCGGCAGGACGTCCGACGTCCACAGACCGGGCATCGACCCGGAGTTCAGCGGACCGCTGCTGGAGGCCGCACATCTCTTCCTCCGTGCCGGTGAGCGGGACCGGCTGGAAGGACCCCGGCGCCGATGCCAGGGGACGGCTGCTCACCGTGCATTCGCCGAAGGAAGCGGCCCTCAAGGCGCTCGACCCCCCTCATGGGCGAGGACCTTTCCTGCCTGCGGGCCATCGGGCTGCTCGCCCTCGGACCGTGCACGGGTGGTACCAGGTTCGTCGCCCGGCCACCGGCCCGGCCCGGTCTGAGCACCGAGGTGACCGCACAGCCGGCGAGACGATCACGGTGAGTCCGGAGACCACGATCGAGTGCCCGGAGGTGACGGCCGCCATGTTGATGGCCGCCTGGATGCCGCGTCCCTCGGCCCGCTCCTCACGGAGGTGCCGTTCGGGTCTACGTGGACCAGCCGGCTGGTGAGCGCCGGCACGCGGCGTCGAGTACCGACTGGACCTCCTCCTTGGCCTTGAGGGTACCGTCCTTCATGTCGAACTGCTCCAGGGCACTCGCGCTCCAGCGCCCGGCTGCCTCGGCGAGGCTGCCGCTGCTCTTCACAGTTTCTCTTGAATCGGTGTCGGCGGAGATGCCCGGGGCGGGCCCTCCGCAGGGTCAGGAGGAGGGGCATGGGGCAACGCGTTCCCTGCGCTTTCCGGGAACCTCGCGGCACATGCGGGAACCACGCCGGTCCTCGCGGAATCTCTCGGAATCCGCGGGGAACCTTTGCGCTGCCGGCCTCCTCCTGACCTGACAGGGGAGGTCGCAGGCCTCCGGTCGCAGTTCAGGAGGAGATTTCCGTGGAAGAACGCATCACGCCGCGCACCCCGGGCACGCAGGCGCCGATGCCGGAGGTCCCCGGCGTCACCCACCGCTCCGTGCGGGTCAACGGATTCACCATGCACGTCGCCGAGGCCGGCTCCGGGGACCCGGTGGTGCTGCTGCACGGCTTCCCCCAGCACTGGTACGCCTGGCGGCACGTCATCCCCGAGCTGTCGCGCGACCACCGGCTGATCTGTGTGGACATGCGCGGCTTCGGCTGGTCCGATGCCCCCGCCTCCGGATACGACACCGAAACGCGCGTCGCGGACGTCCTCGCGCTCCTCGACGAGCTCGGCATCGAACGGGCCGGGCTGATCGGCCACGAATGGGGTGCCTGGGCCGGGTTCATGCTGTGCCTGCGCGCACCCGAGCGAATCCGGGGCTACCTGGCGCTCAACATGGTGCACCCGTGGCCGCTGCACCGCCGGTTGATGCCGCAGGCCTGGCGTTACTGGTACACGTCGGTCCTGGAGGCCCCGCTGCTGGGCCGCTGGGTGCTGGAGCGCCGTACGTCCTTCACCTGCTTCCTGCTGCGCAAGGGGTACATCGAGGCGGCCGCCTGGGACGAGCGCGCGGCGGGCGAGTTCATCAGGTCCAGCGCGGAGCCCGCGCGGGCCAGGGCCGGGGAGCTGCTGCACCGGGCGTACGCGCTCCGGGACGTACGGGGGCTGGTCCTGGGCCGGTTCAAGAAGACGCGGCTCGTCACGCCGACGCTGATCCTGGCCGGGGAGAAGGACTTCGTCCTGCCGCCGAGCGTGCTGGGCGGCGGCGAGCGGTACGCCGACGACCTGCGGGTCGAAGTGCTCCCCGGCTGCGGGCACTACGTGCACGAGGAGCGTCCCGATGCGGTGGTGAAGGCCGCGCGCGAGCTGTTCGGGGCCGGGCGGTAATCGCCCTGGGTGCACGAAGACGGAGTGGTGGTGCGGACCGGTCCGGTCCGTACCACCACGCCGTTGTCGTACGATCCGGCGGGTCCGCTCAATGGCCCTCATCCCTCCTGCGGGCAGCAGGGGCGGCCACCCGGGCCCTGACCCGTTCGATGATGAGACGGGCCTGGTATCCGCCGAAGCTGTGCAACGCGGAGCTCAGGGGGGTGAGGACGCCGTGGCGCGCACCCGCGAACATCGCGAAGCGGGTGCCCAGGCCCTCCGCGACCACGGCCATGACCCACATCCGCCGTACCGGGTCGACATCTGGCAAGCGCTCGGGCTGCGGGGTCACCTGAGCCACGCAGCGCGGAAGCAGTTGCGGGCTCGGTGCAGCCGGGACTTCACCGTTCCGGGGGACACGCCGAGCAGTTCGCTGGTGGCCTGCTCCCCCAGGCCGCGCAGTTCGCGAAGGACGAGCACCTCCCGGTGCACGGCCGGCATGCGCCGCAGGAGGTCATGGACCTGGGTGGCGAGCTCATGGTCCCCGGGGTCGGGGGTGTCATCGGCTTCGGCGACCGGCTGCTCCCGGGAGCCGCGCCGGGCGATGCGTACGGCTTCACGCACGGCAATGGTGCGCACCCAGGCGTAGAGGGCAGTCGGGTCGGTGAGCCGGTCCAAGCCGCGGAACACGGCGATGAGGGACTCCTGTACGGCGTCGGCGGTGTCGTCGCGGGCGATCGGGCGGCACACCCGGGTGACGTAGGGCGTCAGCAGGTCGATCAGGTCGTCCAGTGCCATCACGTCGCCTGCCCGCGCGGCGCGGACGAGGACCGCGGCCTCGGCGAAGGGATCCGCGGCGGCCCGCGCGGGGGCGGCCGGGTGCGGCAGCACCTGCGGGGACGTGGGCACTGGGCTGTTCATGGGTGTCTCTCTTCCGGCGCGTGAAGGTGGGTCCACTCAGGAAGAGGACGGATCGGGACGTCGCAATCCATCGGATCCGCTGCGGCGGGCCGGGCGGACTCGTCGCCGCAGGCGAACTGCGCGTCGCGGAGATCACCGCCCATCCCCTGACACAGATCGCCGACGCGCACACGGCGTCCACCGCCGGCCGCGTCAGGGGGAGGCTCGTGATCACCGTCAACCAGCCCACAAACCCACTGATCTTGACGGTACCGTGCTGCTCCAGCGGGCTGACGTGGTGACTTCCAAGTGCCACGATGGTCCGTGCTTCAACAGTGTGCCCTTCGGGACGCTACGAGAGCGGCAGCGGCGTATCCCCGGGGGCGGCCCTACCCCACGAAAGGGCGGACACCCCATGCGCGTTATACCCGTCGTATGGCCCTTAGGCAGCGGCCGCGGCTCGGCCGCGGACGACGCGGTGCGGCTCTACTACAGCCGCAAGACACAGGAGATCCTGCAGAAGTACGGTCCGGGCCCACGTGTCCACTTCCACGTGGGGCTGTATCCGGACGGCCCACCAGAGACAACCGTCGCCCAGAGCACGCTGAAGCGGAGCCTGCTCGACGCGCAGGAGCGGATAGTCGACCACGCGGCCCGATCCTGGGGCGCGTACGAGGCGCCTCCCCGGCGGCTGCTCGACATCGGCTGCGGCCTGGGCGGCACCTCGCTCTACTGGGCGCAGCAGCACGGGGCGTCGGTCACCGGCCTCACCGTCGCACCGGAACACCTCCCGATCGTGCGGCGCTTCGCCCGTCACACCGGGGTCGCGGAGCACGTGGAGCCGGTACTGGCGGACGTCCACGACCTCGACGAGACCCGCGCGTACGACGCCGTCTACGCCAACGAGAGCAGCGGATACACCGACCGGGCACGGTTGTTCGAGGTCGTCGCCAAGGCCCTCGTACCCGGAGGCTGGTTCGGAATCCAGGAGCACTTCGTGGGCGCGTCCGAGTGGCGGGAGTTCATGGACGGCTACTACAGGACGCGGCTCGGCCGGCGCGCCGAGTACCTGGCCGCGGCCGAGGCGGCCGGCTTTGAACTGGTACAGGAGGAGGACGTGACGGACTCCGTGGCTGAGTTCTGGGTGCAGTCCATGGCCTGGAACACCGCCGAACTCGACCGGCTGAGGGCGGACCCGGGCGCCGAGCCCGGAGCCTGGACCGCCGACCGGCTCGAACAGTCGACGATCGCGCACAGCAAGTTCTTCCGGCTGTGGCGCGACCACGCGGTGGAGACGCGGCTGCTGCGCTTCCGGATCGGCGGTGGCCGATGACCGCGCCGCCCCGGCCCTCCCGCCTCGGTACGGGCCTGCCGCCCTTCTACTGCCCCCTGCCGCGCGACCTCGTCCACCCTGACGCCAAGGAGGTGGAGGCCCGGGCGATCGAGTGGCTCGACGCCTTCGGCCTGTACCCGGATCCGGTCGAGCGCGCGTGGGGGCTCGCCACCCACAGCGCCGACTTCTCCTGCCGCATCATCCCCGACGGGGACACGGAAGCGGTCCTGCTGTTCACCGAGTGGAACTACTGGGCCAACGCCGTCGACGACTGGCAGGATTCCGGTTCCGACGAGGTGGGGACGGCGGCCGTCGTCGAGCACGGGGCTCGGCTGCTGCGCACCATCGAGGACCCCGGGGCGTCCCTGTTGCCCGAGGGGCCCATGACCTGGGCGCTGCTGGACCTGGTCGGGCGTACCCACGCCCTGCTCGCCCCCTACGAGCTGCGCAGATTCGTCGAGGGGACACGGGACTGGCTGCTCGGGGCGGCCTGGCGCGCCGCCCGGGCGGAGGAGGGGTCGATGCCGGGGCTGAACGACTTCGTCGCGATGGGGCCGCTCGCGAACGGCACACGGTTCTCGCTGACCTGGTCGGACGTCGCGCGCCGGGACCGGCTACCGGCGGACGTCCTCTGCTCCCCCGCGCTGACGGCACTGACGGACGCGGCCGGCTTCGTCGTCAGTGCGGACAACGACCTGTTCTCCTACGACAAGGACGACCACCTGGAACCGCGCGAGGTCAATCTGGTCAACGTCTTCGCCCATCAGGAGGGATGCTCGCCGGCCGAGGCGGTACCTCTCGCCGTGGCGCTGCGTGACCGGGTGATGGTCTTCTTCCTCCTGCTACGGGCACGCCTGGAGCACGACGCGGACCACGCACTGCGCCGTCATCTCGCGGCGTTGGGCCACTACATCGCCGGCTCCATCGCGTGGCAGACCCGTGCACCCCGGTACGCCAGCCCCCGCAACCGCAACGAACTGCCGCTCGTGGAGGCCGCGTTCACGGTCCGGTTCGCCGACGGCCCCGGCTCCGACGGGACCGAGCCGCCGGACCTGCCGGCCCTGGCGGCCTGGTGGCGGCACCTCCGCGACTGAGCAGTGGACGGAGAGGGCCCCGGCCAGTGCGACCGGGGCCCTCTCCACGCGGGTCAGGCGCGGGGGCGGCCGAACAGCCGGCGCCACCAGCTGACACCACGCCGCCTGCGGCCGCCTGTGACTGCGGCCGCGGGCGGCGCCGTCGGCTGCGGCGGGATCACCGGGTGGACGGGGTGCCCCGCCGGCTGCTCCATCGAGAGCCGCGGAGCCGGGGTGGCCACCGTGCGCGGGGCGAACCGGACCGGCAGGGACAGCAGGTGACGCGACATCAGGGTGCCCCGCCACTGGAGTTCACTCGCGTCGACCGCAAGCTGAAGGTCGGGCAGCCGGTCCAGCAGGACCTCGATGCCGGTGTCCGCGATGGCGCGCCCGATGTCCTGCCCCGGGCACTCGTGCGGGCCGCTGCTGAAGGCCAGGTGGGAGCGGTTGCCGTGGACGGACGCGGCCTGATCCGGCCGGATCTGCGGATCGGCGTTGCCCGCGGCCAGGCCGAGCAGGATCATGTCCCCGGCCTTCACCTGCTGCCCGCCGAGCACGGTGTCCCCGGTGGCCCAGCGACCGATGATCGTGTTGATCGGCGGGTCGTCCCAGAGGACCTGCTCCAGGGCGTCCGGCAGGGTCATGTGGCCGCCGGAGAGGCTCGCCCGGAACCGCGGGTCGGTCAGTACGGTGCGCAGCGTGTTGGCGATCAGGTTGGCGGTGGTCTCGTAGGCCGCGATCAGCACGACGCGCAGGTGCATGAGCACTTCGGTGTCGGTGAGGTCCGCCGGGTGCTCGATCAGCCAGGAGGCGAGGTCGCGGGCCGGCTTGGCTTTGCGTTCCGCGACCAGGTTCTGCAGCGTGGTGGTGACGTAGCGATCGCTCTGGAGGGCCGTCTCCGTCCCCTGGAGCATGTCCCGCGCCGCGTTGACCAGGAGCGGCCCGTGTTCGTCGGGTGCCCCGATGAGCTGCGTCATGACCAGCATGGGGAGCTGGTCGGAGAAGGCGGACACCAGGTCGGCGTACCCCTCGGCCGCGATCTGGTCGACGAGCTGGTTGGCGAAGCGCGTGACGTAGCGGCGGATGCCGCGCTTGTCGAAGCGTTCCAGGGACTCCACCACGGCGCCGCGGAGCCGTTCGTGGACGGGGCCGTCGGTGAAGTTGCACACCGGCACCCAGGAGACCATGGGGCCGAGCGGGGTGTCGGCCGGCACCCGGCCCTCTCTCATGTCGCGCCAGCCGCGGGGGTCGCGCGCGAAGCGCGAAGACGTGCGGGCGACGTCCAGGTTCTCCCGGTGGCCGAGGACCAGCCAGGCCGGGAGGTCGCCGCTCACCAGGACCGGGGCCACCGGGCCGTGTTCGGCCCGCAGCTTCTCGTACAGGGCGAGGGGGTCCGCCTGGGCTTCCGCTCCGTGCAGGCGGTGCAGGCCGCCGGCGGTCGCCGCGGCGTGGGCGGGGCACCCGGGCGGTGGGGTGGGGGTGGTGCTCACATTGCCTCCTGGGTGGCTGCCTGGGAGTACAGGTAGCGCATGAGGGTCAGCAGTACGTCGCGGGACGATTCCCGCCTTCTGGCGTCGCAGACGAGGATCGGGACGGCGGGCGGCAGATCGAGGGCCTCGCGCAGTTCCTCCAGCGGATGCTCGGGGGCCCCGGGGAAGGAGTTGACGGCAACGACGAAGGGGACGCCGCGCTCCTCCAGCCGTCCTATGACGTCGAAGCTGATCTCCAGCCGACGGGTGTCGAGGAGTACGACGGCTCCGAGCGCGCCTTCGAACAGCCCGCGCCACAGGAACCAGAAGCGCTCCTGGCCGGGTGTCCCGAACAGGTACAGCACGAGTTCGTCGTTGATGCTGATGCGGCCGAAGTCCATGGCCACGGTGGTGGTGATCTTGCGGGCGACGCCCCAGGTGTCGTCGACGCCGACGCCGGCCCTGGTCATCGTCTCCTCGGTGGTCAGCGGCTTGATCTCGCTGACCGACCCGACCATCGTCGTCTTGCCCACGCCGAAGCCGCCCACGATGACGACCTTCACGGCCGCCGCGGCCGTCTGCGGCAGTATGTCCGCCTCGCGCGGCCCGGCGGGCGGGTCAGAGCTTCTGAAGTCCATCGATCACTGCCTCGATCAGAGCAAGGTCGGGTAGCTGCGCGGCGGGAACGGGCGGGCGGACGTGCACGCGTTGGGCGGCCACCAGGTCTCCGACCAGCACGGTGACCACGCTCACGGGCAGGCCCGCGTACGCGGCGATCTCGGCCACCGACAACGGTGACTGGCACATCCGCAGGATGGAGACCTGCTCGGGTTGCATCTCGGGCCGGGGAGGCCCTTTGGCCACCACCAGGGTCACGAGTTCCAGCCGGACGGAGGTGGAGGGTCCGCTGCGTCCGCCGGTGATGACGTACAACCGTTCGGGACTGCTCTCCTCCCAGCTTGCGGGCGGCTCTTTCACGCGGGCTGCCCGTCGTGCCGCGGCGGGCTGCTCAGGTGGTCCCCCATTCGGGTCACCAGGTTGCGCATCTGCGCGCCCATCAAGCCCGCGTCGACACCCTCGTCGGCGAGGACCGCGAGGTAGGAGCCGTCTCCGGCGGCCATGAGATAGAAGAACCCGCCGTCCATCTCGATCACTACCAGCCGCATTCGGCCCTCGGAATTGGGCAGTTCGGCGGCGACCGCACCGGCGAGGCTCTGCAGGCCCGCGCAGGCGGCCGCCAAACGGTCGGCCGTGTCCGTCTCGGCCCCGTACTGCGCCACGCAGAGCCCGTCCGCGGACAGCACGATCACGTGCCGCGTCTGCGGCACTCCGGCGGCCAGGTCCTTGAGCATCCAGTCCATGCTGCTTCGCTGAGTCATCACTGTTTACGCCCCTTTGGTCGCTGAACCCGACGCGTCCTGGGCGCCCGCCGCGTCCTTGCCGGGCTCACCCGACAGGCCGCTGTGGAACGCCTCCAGCCACATTCCGGGGCCGTTGCCGTCCGCCGGCTGCGGCCTCACGGCCGGCCGGACGTCGGAGGTGGTGACACGGTCCTTCCGGCGCCGCTGCGGCAGGCCGGTCGCGGTACGTTCGGTGGTCGGCCCGCCGGCGGCGGGCATCGGCCCGGGTGCCGGAGCCGGCGCGGGCCGGGGCACGTACACGCCGGCCGACGTGGCGTCGACGGGGTGTTCGCGCGGTGTGGCGGACACCGCCCTGGGCCCGGAGGAGGAACCGATGCCGTGGGCGAGGCCGGTCGCCGAGGACGCGGTGGTGATCAGGTGCTGCGGCACGATGACCACGGCGCGGACGCCGCCGTACGCGGAGGAGCGCAGCGATACCTGGAACCCGTACGCCTGTGCCAGGCGGCCGACCACGGCCAGACCCAGCCGCGGCGTCTCGCCCAGGTCGTTGAGGTCGATGCCGGACTGTGCCTGCGCGAGCATCTTCTCTGCGCGCGCCCGGGCCTCCTCGCTCATGCTGAGCCCGCCGTCCTCGATCTCCACGGCGATGCCCGACTGCACCTCGACGGCAGTGAGGTGGACCCGGGTGTGCGGCGGGGAGTAGCGAGTGGCGTTGTCCAGCAGCTCCGCGATGGTGTGGATCAGCGGTTCGACGACCGGGCCGACCACGGCGACCTCGGTGACCGAATGGAGTTCCACACGCTGGTAGTCGATGATCCGCGACATCGCGCCGCGCATCACGCTGTAGAGGGTGACGGCCCTGCTCCACTGCCGGCCGGGGCGCGCACCGCCGAGGACCGAGATGGAGTCGGCGAGCCTGCCGATGAGAGCGGTGCCGTGGTCGAGCCGCAGAAGGTCGCCGAACACGTCCGGGTTGCGGCCGTGCCGGTCCTCCATCTCGCGCATCTCGTGGGCCTGCTGGTGGACGATCGCCTGCACGCGGCGGGCGATGTTCACGAAGGCCCGCTGCGCCGAGTCGCGCAGGCTCTCCTCGTTGTCGACGGCGTCGACGACGTGGGCCAGTACGGCCTGGAGGCCGGCCCTGAAGCGGGGGGTGAGGGCGGCGTCGTTGCCCCAGCGGTTGCCGTGGCCGGCGCGGCCTCCCAGGGAGGTGAGCACCTCCTCGGCCACCTCGCCCCGGCGCAGGCGCTCGATGGCCTCGGGGAGTACGACGGCGGACAGGCGGGTCGCCTCGGTCTCCTGGCGGGCCAAGGTGTGCCGGAGTTCGGCGATCTGGGCGCTGCGGGCGGCGAGCGCGCGGCCGCGCCGCAAGGCTTCCACGAACACCGCGGCGCCGCACAGCGCGCCGGCGGCGATCAGGACGGTGCCGACCGGCTCGGAGGAGGAAACAAGCGCCCCGACCAGGCAGACGGCGGCCAGGGACGCGATCGCGGGCAGCGCCCGGCTTGCTCCCGCCTCCGGGTGGACCGCTTCGGGTGGAATGTCTCTATGCTCCATCGGCGTCCTCGAATTATCGGAAAAGGGTCACCTTCTGACCGGTCGGCGGGAGCATAACTACGCCCAACTGCGCGCACGGGCGCTTTCATTGGAGTTCATCGGACCGAAGGAACCGCTACGCGCCATCTCTGGCGACGATTTTCGGCCGCCGCGCCAGGAGGTTCCCGGCGGCGGGCGGCGTAAGGGGAGGTCGACGGCCTGTCGGCGCTTTGGCGGAGCGGGCCGCACCCCCTGAAACCCCGTCGGCACCGGCCTCATCGCCCCGTCACGAAGTGGCGCCCCGGACGGAAATGCGCTAAGCCCTGTCAGGGCGCGTGGCAGGGCGCGTGGCAGGGCGCGTGGCAGGGCGCGTCCGCCGCGCGGTACAGCCGGGCGCGTCGCCAAGGAGGTACCGCAGGCGCGCAGGCCCCTGACGGCGCGGGCCCGACCGGCAGCCGCGCCCGCACGCCGAAAGCGAACCCCGGAGGCAGCACATGAGGACGCCCGCCTGTCGGCGGGCGTCCTGCGGCTCTGCGTCAAGGGGCGTTCGACCGGCCTTCCTCCGAGGGCCGACTACGGGAGCCGACTACGAAGGGCGCCTACGGGACAGCCCTCAGTTGAACGGCTCAAGCGTCATGAAGGCCTCCCGCGGGTCGGCTTCGTGGACCAGTGACTCGTGGGCGCCCACGTCGTCGAAGGCGAAGCCGTACGCCTTGCCGTCCGCCATCTGGGCGTGGATGAGGCGGGAGTAGTGGTTGGTGACGGCGTCGCGGTAGAAGCCGGCGCCGCCGGAGTCGGGCTGGTTGGGGTTGGTCAGGAGCGTCGAGCGGTTGTAGCCCGCGCACAGGGTTCGGGAGATCGGGCCGCGGACGGTGTCGTTGGGGGCGTCCAGGAGCTTGTAGCAGCCGAAGACGCTGTCCGAGTCGGGCTTCTGGAAGCTGGTGACCACCGCCCCCGACGCGTTGGTGAAGTTCATGACGTTGCCCGAGACGCGCCCGTAGTACTTGGTGTTCGGTTCGTTCGCGAACGGCGTCACCGTGAGGGTGGAGGCACCGTACTTGTTCCAGACGCGGTTGATGTAGTCGTTCATCGCGCCGGCCGGGATTCCGCCCGCCTCTATGCCGTGGCCGGGCGAGAGCGCGCGCAGGGGGGTGCCGTCCGGGCGGTTCTGGATCAGGCCGCCCCAGCCGGCCGAACGCAGCCCGCCGAAGACGGCGTTGTAGCCGCCTGACTTGAGGTGGCCGGTGCTCTTGACGGTGCCGCCCGGCGCCTTCGCACCCACCGCATAGGGGGCGGAGAACATGTCGACCTGCGTGCTGTTGATCCACAGGCCGCCGTCGTTGAGGGTGTACTCGGACCAGTTGAACAGGATGTCGTGGTTGGGGTCCGAGGGGTTCTGCACGGCGGGCTGCACCAGGCCGCCACTGGCGAGCTTGAAGACGAGCTTCTGCCCGATCGAGAAGTAGACGCGCCCGGAGAACTTGGGCATCCGGATCGTCTTGGTCTGCCCGTTGGCCGGGCCGGCGATCGCCGCGTCGGGTGCGGGGGTGGGTGGATTGCCTCCGGCGGGCCAGGGGTGGAACGTTCCGTTCGCGTCGGCCCAGCCCTGCCTGCCCGTCGCGAGCAGGGTGCCCAGGTTGTAGATGTAGACGGGTTCGTTGCGTCCGGAGTTGTTCTTGATGGTGAGCGGGATGGTCACCGGTACGGCCTCGGCGGACGGCGGCGGACCGAAGAACAGCACACCGGCACCGACGGACAGCGCCGAGACGCCGAACGCCAGCGCTTTCGACAAGCGGGACACTCTCATCCTCCTTGCGTGGGGGGGCCTGCCGGTGAGGAAATGGGCGACGGCAGGAATCGATGTATTGAAGCGTGAGAGCGCTCTCAGGGTCCGATTGTGTTCAACTTCTGTCAATACTCTTGACACAGCCTCAGCGGTCGGAAGGCGTACCGGATCCGGAGCCGGGTCGCGCGGGCGACGGTTGGGCGGGGGCGGCCAAGTCAGGCGTTCCGCGGGTTTTGAGCGTGCGTCAGGAGCCCCCACGGCGGCGGCCTTGTCGGTCCCCGCTGTTAGCGTCGCCACCATGGCCAACCGTTCATATCTCTACTCCGCAGACTCGATGCCGAACGAGGCAGGGATCCCCAAGCGGGTCCGATGCATCTCCGAGCACAACTGGGACATCCCGCTCGCGCACAAGATCATGGTGGGGCGCGGAACGACGATCGTCCCGTCCATGATCTGGAATCCGCCGGTCGGCGTCGCCGCGGACTACGTCAGCGGGGCGGCCCTCCTCCTCGACCTCCTGCGCGCGGTCGGCAAGGGACTGGAGCACGACGCCGAGTTCGCCGAATGCGTTGCCAGGACCGCATCCCACCTCGAGAAGCAGCAGGCGGAGTACTTCGTCCTCGAGACCGGGGAGATCGTCTCGATGTCGGGCGACGATCCGGTAGAGAGGGTGCGGCGCCTGGTGTCCGAGGACATCCCCGCCGCCGTCGCCAAGGCCGAGGCCGCGATCGCCGCCGAGGACGACGAGTGGCTGGCCTCGATCCGAGCCGACTGGCAGAACCACTTCGCCTCCTTCTACAACGAGGCGCTCTACTTCTCCTTCCCCGACTGAAGGGGGACTGCGGCGCAGTGCCGGGCGATCCCCGTCCGATCCGAAGGACACGACCCGGCCTCGGAGTCCCGATCGGCTACGGCGCCATCGGGGCACGGCCCTGTTCCGCGGTGATCGCGGTCTTGGCCGTGCCCAACGAACCGCCGACATGGGTACGGCGGGTACGCCTCGGAAGAGGCCCGGCAGTTGCACACGCCCCCGCGGCGGTTCGGCTGCGTCACGGCTGGGCGGGCGGGCCCGGCAAAAGAACGCGGCCCTACTTCTGCGGGTGGAACTGCCTGTTGCGTACCCGGCCACCGTGATCGACTGCTTCTGCCGCAGGGGCGCTGCCTCGTACCGGCGGACGACCGTGCCGCCCGGGCAACAGCGCCCCGTCCGGACCCCATCGGTGATCCGGGTTTGAAGAGCGGAACGTCAAGCAGAGCGAAAGGTAAGACCCCGCATGAAGCACAAGATCACTTTGCTTGCCGGTGCCCTGGCCCTGGCCGGTGGAGCCGTCGTCGCGGCCTCGGTCACCGGCCAGGCGTCCCCGGCTGACCGCGGACAGTCCGTTTCCACCCCTGCCCCGCACGCCACCGTGGCCTTCGGCGACTTCGGCTCGGGCCGGAAGCCGCCGCGCGCCTGACACGGCCCTCACGCACGGACCTGCCGCAGACTGCCCTACCGTCCGGTTCCCAGGGCCCTGCGCAGCCAACGGGTGCGCACGGCCTGCAGCAGGACCAGGATGTGGCGCAACGTTCCCCCGCCGAACCGAAACGGGTGGGCGGGGGACAGCGGTCCCATCACGACGCCCGTCGCGGTGCCACCAGCAGGTCAGCGAGGCACAGCAGCCCGTGGTTGCTCTCTGTCACGGGCGCAGCTCCTATGAGCCGACGGGAGGTACCCGTTCATCCGCAGAAGACGCCCTCGGCCACGGACGCGCCCTTCTTCCAACCGTCCGAGAACGGCTTGTTGGCCGAAGCAGGAGGCTTGGCGCCGCAGTTGGCGCGCACGGCGTCCCAACCCGCGATGAGGCCGGCCTTGTAGGTGGTACCCGGGGTGGTGGCCGCCTTCGTTCCGCCCGTGCACACGGTGGTGCGGCCGCTCTGGGTGACCGCGTACCTGTCGTCGGGTTTGCTCCCGATCTGGAAGGCGCCGCCGTCCGGGACGTTGAAGGAGGTCGTACCTCCGCGCGGCGAGGACAGTGCGGCCCTCCCCTGTGCGAACCCCTGGCCCGCGACGGTGACCCGGTCCGCCGCGTCGGCGGCGGACACGGTGCAGGTCGCAGCGGGTGCGGCGGAGGGCTGGGCGGCGTGCACCGCCGTCGGTGAAGCGGTGAGCGCCGCGACGCTCAGCGTGATCAGGGCGGCGGAGGTGCGTGCGCGTCGGCGCATGGTGGCACTCCTCGGCAGGGGTCCTGGGGGAAGGGCTCGTGGCCCGTGGCGTCCGGTTCGGCTCCGCGTTGACCGGAAGCATTCAGTCCATGGTCTCCGACCGGGTCCGGGGTGTCGACCGGACGCGTACCAGGGTGTGTGGGCGAGGGTGTGTGCGGAGGCCGGAGGGGCGGGTCAGCCCGGGAGAGGGAGGCTCACAGGCGTGAGTGGGTGGCCCGCGCCGGCTCCTCCGAGCTGAAGTGGGGAGTGCTCGTCGTTTCCGGCGCCGACGACGGCATGTGTACCGGTGAGAGCACTCCCCCACTTCTTCGTGGACGAGGGGAGAACCGGTGACCAGGCCCGTACGGCGCGGCGCACCCGCACCCGCACCCGCACCCGCACCCGCACCCGCGAACTGCTCGTCACGGCCGTCCGCGAGGCTTGGTTGATGGCCACCAGCGCCGGACTCGGCGCGGTCACACGCTCAAAATCCATGGCTTCGGTCGGGTCCTCGCAACCACCGCCCCACACGTGCCACTTGAGCGCGGCGACCGGCCCCCCGGCCTCGAGGGCTGCGAAGGGGCGAGACACCGGCGCTGATCACGGAATGCGCGGAGAGCGGCCCCACGGGATGACATCCGCCACGCCTTAGTGCATCGGGGGGAGGCGGGCGGAGCGGAGCGCGGGCGCCGGGGGCGGCGGAGGGCATGCTGAGGTGTCGTCGGTCGACCCCCACGAGATCCCGCCGTCGGGGGCGACCGATCGGCGGCCGACCGCCGCCGGTCCCTCGCCCCCGCCCACCGGCAAGCTACGGAGACCCATGTCCGCGCCCGCCGCCCCAGAAGCCACCGCCGCGGCCCTGCTGCGACGCCCTCAGATCTGGGTGGTTCCCACCGTCCTCACGGGACTTCTGGCCCTGCTGCTCTCCCTCCTCTACATGGGGGGCATCGTCAATCCGAACGGAGACCTCCGCGACCTGCCCATCGCACTCGTCGACGACGACACCGGCGGGCAGGACCTGGGCGGGCGGATCACCGCCGCCATCGCGGCCGACAGCGCGGGCGGCACGGTCGACTGGCGCGTGCTGACCCGCGCGCAGGCCCAGGACCAGCTCGACTCGGGGAAGGTCTACGGCGCCCTGGTGATCCCGGCCGGCTTCTCGGAAGCGGCCACCGCGCTGACCACCTCCGCGGCCACCCGACGGCCGACGATGACCGTGCTCACCAACCCCGGCAAGGGGAGCCTGGGTTCCTCGCTGGCCGGCCAGATCAGCACCAAGGCGGCGCACGGCGCCTCGCGCTCCCTCGGCCGCCAACTCACGCAGGCCGCGGGCGCCCAGGCGAGCCCCACGGCCAAGGTGCTGCTCGCCGACCCGGTCGAGGTCGTCACGCAGTCCGGCCACCCCATCGGCACCCACAGCGGTCTCGGCCTGTCGGCCTTCTACTACACCCTGCTGCTGGTCCTGGCCGGGTTCATGGGCGGCAACGTGATCAGCAACGGCGTCGACACCGCCCTCGGCTACGCCGACAACGAGATCGGCCCCTGGCACACCCGCCGACCGACCGTACCCATCAGCCGCACCCAGACACTTCTGCTGAAGATGGCCATGACCGCGGGCATCACGCTCCTCAGCACCGCCCTGGTGATGCTGGCCTGCATCGCGATCCTGGGAATGGACGCCTCCCACGTGCCGCTCCTGGCGCTCTACTCCTACTGCGCGGCGCTCGCGGTCGGCCTGGGGGTCCAGGCCATCAACGCGGCCTTCGGCGGGATCGGCCAGCTGGTCTCCATGTTCGTCTTCATCGTGCTCGGCCTGCCTTCGTCGGGCGCCACCGTCCCTCTCCACGCGGTCCCCGATTTCTACCGGTTCCTCTCCCATTTCGAACCGATGCGGCAGCTCAGCGACGGCGTACGGGCGATCCTCTACTTCGACGCCCGCGGGGACGCCGGACTCCTCCGCTCGTGGATCATGATCGGGATCGGTGTCCTCCTGGCACTGCTCTTCGGCTTCGCCATGACGACCTACTACGACCGCAAGGGACTCAAGCGCCTCACTCCGCAACCCGCCTGAACCGACACACGCGCTGCCTCCCGGGGCAAGACCTACGTTCCGTCCACCCGTTCCACCCGGATACGGGAGGACGGCGGGGTGGGACTGCCTCGTCCGCCGGGGGCGCTGTCAAGCGGAATGAAGGCCTACCTCCACCACCTCCGGATCCGTCCCGGCCCTGCTCTAGGATCACGGTTCGGCGACCATGCGGGACGCCGTACGCGGACTGAGCCGACTGAGCCGACCTAGTGGACTGGGGGACGGAAATGGCGATCGACAGGCCTGGCCGGCCGGAGGACCTGCCGGTCGCCGAAGAGCTGTGGGCGCGCTGGGCCTTGGCCGCCGTACTGGGGGCCACGGCGCAGGCGGAAGCCCGGGGCGTCCACCGGGGCGGCACGTGGATCGACGGACAGGGTCTGCACCTCGACGACCGCGGCTGCACCTGGTGGACGTTCCAGCAGGTGGGAGAGGGCCGGTACCTGTTGTACGGCGAGGACGAGTCCAGTGCCGTCAAATGGCACGAACCCGCGATCGACATGCTGGCGCAGGCGCCGGACTGGCTCCCGTACGAGCGCCTGCGGGAACTGCTGGAGGGCTGGGAGCTGGGCTGCGTGTACTGGTCCGAGCACGGCGTCTGGGCCCGCGCGCCCTACCCCGAGGAGCTGGACGACGACGGCCTCGACTGCGGAATGAGTCGATTCGCCGTGCGTGAGGAAGCCCTGAACGACCTGATCGCCGCGGAACGCGGCCTGCCCCGGGATCGGGCAGACCACCTGCTCGCCGCGGCCGAGGCGCGCAGCCTCACGGCCTCTGAGATCCAGGAGGTGCTGGACGCGGCGGCCGCCGCAGAGGAGTACGTACCGGCTGACCGGGAAGCGATCCTGAGGGCCCTCGAACTCGCGTCCCTGGCCGCCCCCGCTTCCATCACCCCCAGCCCGTCGGACCACCCCCGCTGACACCCGGCACCCCATCCCACCTGGCCAGACCGCACGCCGACCACGGCGAACGGGCCGCCGCCCGAACAAGGCCTGCCCTCCCCGCCGGCAGGGTCAAGGAACCGACCAAGGGTCTCGTGCGCCTGCTCGCGTGGGCCCTGTCCGGAGCCGGGGCAGGCAGCACGGCGGAGACAGCGGCACTCCCCCACCGCCACAACCGCCGCGGCCGCCGTTCGCGCAGCCACGTACCCGCCGGACACCGACGCACAGGCAGACGCCCCCTCCGCGCCGACGGCGAGACCACCGGCCGCACCCTCGCCACCGAAGTTCCACGGCAGAGTCGGCTCTCTGGAGCCCCACCCCCGGACGAGCCGTGAGCGCGGCGGTACGGGCCGCCACCAGGGAGGGAGCGGCGACCCGCGTGTGCCGGGGAATGCGGGGGTCAACGGCCGAGCAGGCCGCCGAACACACCGAGCCGGCAGCGGCAGCAAGGTCGATTGACTTCCTCACCCATGCGGATTACCTTCGAGCAATACTTGATGACATGAATTATCGATACCCTTAAATTGTTCCGCTGCGCATCTGCTTCCTGGGATGCCTGGGCGGGGCCGTCGAAGAAGGACACCAGCTATGAACCCCGCCCAGCACAGCGCGGCCGTGGCGACCGAAACCGCCCGATTCGTCGCCACGGTCAAGGCGGCCGACCTCTCCACCCCGGTGCCGTCCTGCCCGGGCTGGACCCTGGCCGACCTGACACAGCACACCGGCCACGTGCACCGTTGGTTCACCGAGCTGCTGCGCCGGCGCATTCAGCAACCGCCGACCAGCCGCGATGTGGACCTGCGCCTGCCTGAGCAGCCCGACGGCTATCCGGACTGGCTGGCCGAGAGCGCCGCAAACGCCGCCGAGGTGTTCGCCGCAACCGACCTCGACGCACCGATGTGGGCGTGGGGACTCGATCAGCACGCCCGCTTCTGGGTTCGCCGCATGCTCTTCGAGACCCTCGTCCACCGGGCCGACGCCGAACTCGCCCTCGGGCTCGCGCCGCACATCGACCGAGACCTGGCGGTGGACGGCATCGATGAATTCCTCACCAACCTGCCGTTCGCATCCTTCTTCGCGCCGCTGACCGCCGAACTGCGCGGCCCCGACCGCACCCTTCACTTCCGCTGTACGGATGCCGACACGGACTGGCTGGTCGGCCTTCGCCCCGACGGCTTCGGGCTGGTCACCGACCACATCGGGGCCCGCACCGCAGACGCCACGGTCCGGGGAACGGCGGCGGACCTGCTCCTGCTCCTCTACGGCCGCCTCGACCGCAAGAGCCACGCCTTCCAGCTGGTGGGTGACCCGGACCTGCTCGCCCACTGGTTCGCTCACTCGGCCTTCTAGAAGGAGCGCAAGCGCGCCGGGTGGCAGATCCTGCAAGTCCTTCTCGGGCTCGATGTGCAGGCCTGGCCCCGGCGCACCCGTCGTCGCCTCGGTGCCACCGAGTTTCGGCGCGCCGTGCTCGCCGTTCACGTGGAGTGGCACGAAAGGCGTTCGCGGGCGAGGCCCTGCGGGTGCGGGCGCGGACGGATCCGCGGGAGAGATGGGGCCGGGCGGGGCGCGGGAGGGGGAGGTGGAGTGGGCCGCGCTCCGCCCGGCGTCACGGGGGCCGCTCCGGGCGCTGTGGCCTCTCCGGTCACAGCCGAAGAGGCGGTCTATCGGTGTGAACGCTGGGCCTCGACGATCTGCCGCACGGAGCCGTCGACGTCCGCTCGCGCCTGGATCCGCTCGGCGAACCCGGGGAACTGCCCCGCGATGGCACTGAGCAGCCGCAGCTCCAGCGGTGCCACGTTGACTTCGCACCGGTCACGGAGGACGGCTCGTACGACGCCGTCGGCGACCTGTCCTGGCGTCACGGTCCTGATGCCGTTCGGCGGGGTGGCGCCCGTGGCCGCGAACATCCCCGCGTCGCGGACGAAACCGGGCTGGACGAGGGACACCCCCACGCCCGTGCCCCTGAGTTCCTGGCGCAGGGCGAGCGCGAAGCCCCGCAGCCCGAACTTCGTGGTGTTGTAGAGGGAGGTCGACTTGGTCGCCGCCTTGCCTGAGATGGAACCGACGAGCACGATCTGGCCGCGGCCACGGGCCACCATGTGCCCCGCCAGCAGCCGGGACAGCAGGACGGGCGCGCGCAGGTTGACGTCGAGGGCGCGGTCGAGCTGCTCCTCGGTGTACTCCAGGAGGTCGCCGCTGGCGGGCAGGGCGGCGTTCGCGACGAGGATGTCCGCTTCGGCACAGGTCTCGGCGAGCCGGACGACGTCCGACCTGACGGCCAGATCCGCGACCACGGTACGAGCACCACAGGTGTCTGCGGTCGCCTTGAGGGCCTCTTCCCTGCGCCCGGTGACCGTGAGGCGTGCCCCCTGGGACGCCAGGCGCGCTGCCAGGGCCGCTCCGATGCCCCCGGTGGCCCCGGTGAGCAGAACGTTCGATCCGGAAATGTCCACGATGACTCCCGTGCAGCCGCCCAGTGTTGTTCGTTCGAACGAACAGTAGAGATGGCTGCGTGCCCTGTCCACACCTCGAACTTCCCAACTCCCCTCCCGCAAAGGGACGGTAGGGGCAGCCGATGGGGCAGAATGTCGACATGCCCCATGCTTCCGACACCCGCCAGAGCATCATCGACGCCGTCATGCGGATCATCGGGCACGACGGCATCGCGGCCCTCACCAATCGGCGGATCGCCAAGGAGGCCGAGGTCTCACTCGGCTCCGTCACCTACCACTTCGCCACGCAGCACGAGCTGCTGCGCGAGAGCCTGCTGCAATTCGTCGCCGAGGAGACCCGGCACTTCACGGAGCTCGCAGACGCCTGCTCCGACGAGCGCTTCGACATCGGGCAGGCGGCCGAGGTGGTGGCGCAGGTCGCGGGGGGCAACGCCTTCGACAGCCGCCATATCGCGCCGTTCGAGCTGTACGTTCAAGCCGGCCGCGACGAACGCCTGCGTTCCGCCGCCGCCGAGTGCTTCGCTGCCTACGACCTGCTGGCCACCCGGATCCTGACCCACCTCGGCGCGGCGGACCCCGAGCGCTTGGCCGGCGTGGCCGTCGCCCTGGTCTTCGGCCAGCAGCTGCGCCGCCTGGCCACCGGCGCCCCCGCCGAGGACCTCGTCGACACCTTGCTGATCCTCACGAAGTTCACTCCGGCACAGACCTGAGTAGAAGTCCGGCCATCCGCACCCGCGCTCGCATCGTGGTCGGCGTCGCCGCTGCGCGGGCGACGTCCCCTGAGCCCGGTCTCGCCCTCAAGAAGCGGGACTGGCTGTGGCCGGCGGCCGTCGCCATCTGTTCGAGGACCTCCGTGTGGAGGGAGCGAATCATCGGGAGGATCCGCCTCGTCCCAGCTCAGGAGGCGAGGAGCTCACGGGCCGCTGGTCGTTCCGGCGGCCTCACCGCGCAGTGGCCACGGGACCGGAGCGCGCCGCCGACCGGTCGCAGGGCAGGCGGAGGAGTGGGTGACCGCCGCTCGTCGTTGTCGGCGGTGCCGAGGGCCCGCAGCAGCCGGGCGAGCGCGTCGCGCGGCGGGGTGGGGCGGGGGTCCATGCCGCGCGGGTCGATGGCGTACTGGCCGTGCGGGAAGTGGGGGGTCAGGGCGTGGGCGGCGTGGACGGCGAACGCGGTCTTGCCCAGGCCGGGCTGTCCGCTGACCACCGCAACGGGTGGGTGAGCGGGGTCGAGGTGCTCGGCCAGGGCACGGAGCCGGTTCAGGGCTGAGCCGTGGGCGGTGAAGTCACCCAGGTCGCGTAGGAGTTGGAGGGGGGTACGGGACGGACCGGGTCTCCGGCCGGGTGGCGGGCCCGGCTTCGGAGCGGGGGCGGGGCGGGGGCGGCCGAGGCGGGCGGTGTCTTCCAGTTCGGCGGCGGCCGGACGTCCAGGCCGAGGACGGTGGCGAGGGCCTGTAGGGTGCGGCGCTGCGGCCCCGGGTACGCCCGCGTTCCAGGTCCGAAAGAGCCCGCACGCTCGACCCCGCGGCCTGCGCCAGTTCCTCCTGGCTCAGGCCGGCACCCGTTCGCAGAGCATGCAGGCGCGCGCCCGCTCCCGGGCACCTGCCGAGCCAGAGCCATTGTCGACATACGTGTGGATCTGCTCAGTGCAGTGCGGGTGCACGACGCGCTCAGCTCGTCATGTCGTACTCGTCGACATCGAGTACCGCACCGGTGGCAGCGAGGAATTCCAACGCATCCCGGTCCAGGTGCCAGCCGAAGAGGTTGGGCTTGACGTTGGGCTCCGCCTGACCGGGCTCGTCGGCGTCTCCGAAATAGCGGACGATCTCCAACACCGCGACGTTGCCCGTGTCAGGCTCCTGACCCAGTTGTCCGACGAGTTCGACGATGCGGTCCGTGTGAGGCCGAAGCCGGTTCAGCACGCACGCTATCTGCTCGTCGACGCGCAGGCCCGGCTCCCGGCATACGGTCTTCCAACGATGGCAGACCGGTATCGCCGGCCGGTTGCCACGGCTTCCGCGAACCGTCGTCTCGTCCGGTTCCACGCCCAACCGCGCCGTCATCTCCTGCGCAGAGGTGAGTTCACTGGACAGCGCGAAGTAGACGTACTGATCAAGGGGCATCCCAGGAGCGTACCTGTGCACGTCCACTCGTACCGGTCTGAGCATCCGGGTGTACCGCGACAGCGAGGAGACGCCCCGGCCCCCACTCCCGTTCGCGCGGCCTCTGCCGCCTCCGTCTGCATGCGGAAAGTACGACCGGCCCGGCCGATCGCTCGGCCGGGCCGTTTCGGACGGCGGAATCGCGCACCTGCCAGGTGCCCGGATCAGGCCCGCGGGGTCATCCTCGCGTCGGGCAGACGTCCAGCGTGACCTTGCCGGCCTTGCCGCCGTTCGTCGCCGGGTCCAGGGTCAGGCACTTGCCGGTCCACCGGTTGATGAAGTACGTGGCGCGCCGCCCGCCGTACTACTCCGCCGGCATGATCTCCCAGAGCTGGTTGTCCGAGGCCCACCGGCTCTCGCACGGCCACCAGAACAGCTGCGCGCCATTGCCGGGCGGCACGCCCAGGTTCCACGGGACGGTGAGGCAGTTGCCGTTGGCCGCCTTGATCCAGTAGTAGTTCTGGCTGTCGTAGGCCGGCAGGGCACCAGTCACTGCGGGGTGACCCCGCCGGTGTCGCTCCGCTCGTGGCATGGCTGGCATCCGGGCCCCGTCAAGCAGCAATCGGGACCGCCGTACGCGTCGGATCGCTACGCGCTGCCCATGTCTCGGCGTCTCACGGCCCTCTTGGGCTGATGTCCGAAGTGGACGGTGCGCGGAGGTGACCCGGATGTCATCCGGCGAGTCGAGCGGCCTGTTCGAAAGGCAAGGTCGGGAGGGGTTGCCAAGTGGCCGGGACGTTGCGCATGACCAGGGCGCAGTCCAGGACTGCACTGCCCGGCGGGAAGCGGGTCGGGTCGTCGAAGAACGACGAGGCGGCGGAGCTGACCCGGCCGGCTTCTACGTGCCAGGCGTCGGAGCGCAGTTGCATGCCCTCCAGGTGGCGGCCGGTACTGGTGGGCGAGAGGCCCTTCGACCCGTGCTGGAAGAAGAGGGAGGCCTCGGCGAGATCGGCGAAGAGCTCGCTGCCACGCAGCTCGTCGGACATCTCGACGGTCACGTCGACCTGGGTGTCGCCGTCCCGTGTCGCCAGTGCGACGCGCATCCGATCGGGCGTCTCGTCCACCTCGAAGTCGGCGCGGCCGTGTTCACCGGGGAACAAGACGCCTCCGGCCCAGGCGTTGAGCCGGGAGGCGGTGTCGCGGCGGGGGATGTAGACGCCGGACTCCACGCCGTGCGGGCCGTCCCACTCGACGGCGATGCGATGGGCCACGTTCTCGCTGCGCACTCCGAGCGCTGCGGGTGCCCAGGTGGGCCGGACGCTGCCCAGGCGCAGCAGGCAGATACCGGCGACGGCGTAGCCGTTCACCAGCTGCGGGCGGAGGGGATCGGGCAGCAGGCGTGCCGCTGCTTCCGGTTCAACCCGGTAGTTCACGAGGAGGCGCCGTTCGATGACGCTGGACATGGCCGGCTGCTTCATGATCCCTCGCTCTGCGCCCCGGGGCGCCATTTGGTGTGGCGGAGCACGATCTGTTCAGGGCATACGGCGCTGAGGAACCGGCCGACGGCGGTGGCCAGGCGGTCCTCGGCGAGTGTGTAGAGGATCCGGTTCCCCTCCCGTCGCTCGGTGACCAGTCCGGCGCCCTTGAGTACGCCGAGGTGGCGTGAGATGGAGGGCGCGCTGATCGAGAACCTGGCGGCGATCTCCCCGGCCGCGAGCTCGCCGCCCCTGAGGTCTTCGAGGATCTGCCGCCTCGTCGGATCGGCCAGGGCGCGAAAGGCCCCCGCCTCGTCCTGAGCTTCCGTCATGCCCGCAATTTAGCTCATTAGCTAAACAGCTAACAAGAGGTGCGGTTCAGGTTCAGCGATTCCAAGTGCGGACCATGACGGCGAGCAGAGGGCTGTCCGGGAAGGGCCTGCCCCGGTGCCCCACCTGGGTGTAGGACCAGGATTCGTAGAGGTTCCGGACCTCGGGGTGCGCGGTGTCGACCAGGAGGACAGCGAGGCGCACGGCCGCACGGCCCCACGGCCCCACGGCCCCACGGCCGCGCGATGGAAGACGCCCCCGCGCCCTTTCGCCGAGGACCTGTCAGAACCAACACCCCTACGACCTCTGCTGTTCTGAGCCCTGGGCCGGCGTCAGGCCGGGGGGACCAAGCGGTTCTCGTGGGCGAAGACGACGGCATGGATCCGGTCGCGGAGTTCCAGCTTGAGCAGGATCCGCCCCAGATGGGACTTCACGGTCGCCTCCGCGAGGTACAGGGTGGCCGCGATCTCGGCGTTGGACAGGCCGCGACCGACCTCGACCAGGACCTCGCGCTCCCGGGCGCTGAGCCGGTCCAGCCGCTCGTCGCGGACGGCGGTGCCCCCGTCGGCCAGGTGCGGACGGAAGTCCTCCAGCAGGCGCCGGGTGATCCGCGGCGAGAGCACCGCGTCGCCCGCCGCGACGTTGCGGATCGCGGTGAGCAACTCCTCGGGCCGGGTGTTCTTCAGCAGGAAGCCCGAGGCCCCGGCGCCGAGCGCGGCGAAGGCGTACGCGTCCAGGTCGAAGGTGGTGAGGATCAGCACCCTGCTCCTCGGGGAGACCTCGACGACCTGCCGGGTCGCCTCGATCCCGTCCGTCCCGGGCATCCGCACGTCCATCAGTACGACGTCAGGCCGCAGCTCCCGGGAGAGGCGGACGGCCTGTGCGCCGTCCGCGGCCTCGCCGACCGGGGCCATGTCGGGCTGGGCCTCCAGGACCGTGCCGAAGGCCATCCGGAGCAGCGCCTCGTCGTCGGCGATCACGATGCGGATCGTCATACGGCGCCCGTCCCGCCGCTGCCCAACAGGAGCCGGGTCCGCACACCCCAGCCGCCGCTCGGAAGCGGCCCGGCCCGCAGCGTCCCCCCGTAGGCGGCCGCCCGCTCGCGCATACCCGGGATGCCGTGGCCGGACGGTGCGGGTGCGGCAGCGGGAAGCGTCGGCCGCGGGCCGCTGTCGGTGACTTCCACGCCGACACTCCCGGCCGAACACTCGACCAGGACTGTCGCGCGGGTGCCGGCGGCGGTGTGCTTGAGGGTGTTGGTCAACGCTTCCTGCACCAGGCGGTAGACGGTGAGTTGTGCGGTGGCCGGCACATGGGCGTGGCAGCCGCGGACCTCAAGGCCGGTCGGCAGCCCGGCGGCGGCCATCTGGTCCGCGAGTGACTCCAGTTGGGCGATGCCGGGCAGCGGATGGCGCTCGGCGTCCGGCTCGTCGGCCCGTAGGACGCCCAACGAGCGGCGCATGTCGGTGAGGGCCTGCCGACCGGTCTCGGAGATCTGCAACATCGCGGCGGTCGCCCGCTCCGGGGAGCGGGGCTGCGCGAAGACGGCGGCGTCGGTGAGCGCGACCATGACGGACAGATTGTGGGTGACGACGTCGTGCATCTCGCGGGTGATCCGTGCCCGTTCCTCGGCGACGGCAAGCAACGCCTGCTGCTCCTGGTGCAGCGCCAGCCGTTCGGCCCGCTCCTGCACGGCGGCGAGGTAGGCGCGTCCGGTCCGCTCGTTCACCCCGAGGACCGTTGCCGCGACCACCATCGCGGAGAGCGCGACGAACGGGGTCAGGAACGCGCCGTTCGACGCCCACCGCAGACAGGCCGGCACGGCCCCGCCCTCCACGACGGCCGCGGCGAGCAGCGTGCCGCGCCGGCCCGTGTGCGCGGCCGTCGTGTACAGGGCGATCAGCAGGGCGATGTCCGCGGCCAGTTGGACGTCCGCCAGCCATTGGACGAAGGCCGCGGCGACCACGGCGACGAACACCGCGAGCGGGGCCCGGCGCCGCCACACCAGGGGCAGCGCCAAGCCGGCGGTGAGCGCCGCCGCCACCGGCAGCTCCCCGGCCGGGTACGTGGTCACGACGTGGAGCAGGAGCAGCGCCGGCAGCACCGAGTCCCACACCAGGGGCGGTAGCCGGTCCCGGTGGCGCACCGTCACCCCTCTCCGCGGATCGGTCGTCGTGGCGGCCCGGGCGGGCCGCCGGCGCATACAGGCGCAGCCTAGGCCGCGGGTCCGCGCCGCACATGATCTCGGCGTCGGAGCGCAGCGGGCAGGGGTACGACCAGAGGATGAGACCCGCAACCTCCCACGGTCGCAGGCCGGCCGTCGGTCCGGGCACCCGGTTGCCACCCCGGTCGCACGGCGGCCCGCCCCGGTTGCCACCCCGGTCGCAGTCGGCGGCGACCCGGGGCCGATGCGGCCGCGCGGGCCCGGCGCCGAGCATGACCGGGTGACCGAAACCATCCCGGGCCTGTACCTGTCCCTTCCGGAAGTCCTCGTCCTGCTGGGCGCCGTCGCGCTGCTGGTGGCGTCCTGGCTCCCCCCGGCCGCCCGTCGGCCAGGCACCGTCGCGGCCGGGGCGGTCCTCATACCGTCGGCGATCGTGCTGGGCGTCGTGGGGATCCGCTGGCAGACGCTGCCGGTTCTGACCGGCGCCGCCGTCGCCTCGGGGTTCGCCCTCCCGCACCTGCTACGGCTCCGTACCGGCCGACCGGCGCGGCGGGCCCGCTGGTGGCCGGCCCTGCCGGGCTCGCTGGCCTGCGCCGGCCTGATCGCCACCGGCCCGGTGGCCGCCTGGGCCTTCCCCGTCCCCGTCTTCCCCGCGACGACGGGCGACTTCGGGGTCGGCACCCGGGTGGTGCAGTGGACCGACCCGCTCCGCCCCGAGAGCTTCACCGCCGATCCGGACGACCGGCGCACGGTGGTGGTCCAGCTCTGGTACCCGGCGCGGAAGAGCCCTGCGGGCGTCCCTCGGGCCCAGTACCTGGGACGCACGCAGGACGAGGCGCGGACCGTCGCCGAGGCCCTCGCCGACGGGGCCGACCTGCCCGCTTTCCTGGTCGACGGCGTCCCGAGGGCCCGCAGCCGCGCGGTCGTCGACGCCCCGCCGGCCGACGGGGGTGAACGGTTCCCGGTCGTCCTCTTCTCGCCGGGGTCGGGCGGGGTGCGGTCCCAGAACACCGCATGGGCGGAGGAACTGGCCGGCCACGGCTACCTGGTCGCCGCCCTCGACCACCCGTACGACTCCAGCGTCGTCGTCCTCGCCGACGGCCGCACGATCCGCGCCACCACCGCCTCCTCCGGAGACCGCGCCAGGGACGAGGAGCTGGCCGCCGGGTGGACCGCCGTCCGGGCCGCCGACCTCGGCTTCGTCCTCACCCAGCTGGAGCGACTGGACCGCAGCGAGACCGCCGACCCGCTGACCGGACGCCTGGACACCGGCCGCGCCGCGGTGGCCGGCCACTCCCTGGGCGGAGCCGCCGCCTTGCAGGCGGCCCGGCAAGACCGCCGGTTCGACGCCGTCGTCGACCTGGACGGCTACCCCCACGGCCCCACCGCGCCCGCCCTCGAACAGCCGGCGCTCGCGCTCACCCAGGAGATCACCGCTGGCACCGACCCGCGGTACCTGCCCCGGCTCACCGAGGCCCTCGAGCACAACACCGCGAAGAGCTACCGGCTCACCATTCCCGGCGCCCGGCACCTCACTTTCACGGACGGCCCGCTCTACCTGCCGCCGCTGCCCTCGATCGTCGGCACCCTCGGCCGCACCAAAAGCCCGCGCGTCGTCGCCGGGGCCACCCTCGCCTTTCTGGACGCCACCCTGCGAGGCCGCCCCGACGACCCGGCCGACACCCTCCGGGCCTACGGCACGGTCTCGTCATCAGGGGCTCGCGGAACTGCGACACCACCCCCGTGAGGCATGGCTCGTCGAGCACCGGTTCCTCTCACTGGACGCGGACGTCGACGGGATCCTCCGGCGCTGGGTGAACCCGTCGCCGGCATTCCTGCCCGGGACGGATCCGCGGGTCACGGCGGCCCGACACGGGTTTCCGTACGTCAGGGACGCGGAAGGCACACAGCGCACTGAGGATCCGGCTGTCGTCCACCCGTACGAGCCGGGGTCGTGGGAGGCGGTCCGTGAAGCACAGCGAGACGTGTTCGAGGACCCGCCCGTCTTCTCCTACCGCGATCTCCACGCACGGTAGCCCGCAGCGATGTCAGCGGCAGCACCGCTTCCGGCCCGAAGCCTGCTGCCACTCCCACCGACCAGGACGGCTCAAGCAGCCCCTGGAGCTACTTCCGAGGCGTCGGCGGCCGTGCGGTGAAGGACGTGCGTGTCGAGGACGATGGTGTGGCTGTTTCGGACGGTGCCGTGGAGGTCCGAGAGAGTCCCGTCGAGGTGGATGGTCCTTCCCTCCGTGCGGTAGGTGCCCGTGTTGATGCCGATCTTGAACACGGGGCAGTTGTCCAGGTTGCAGATCACGTTGTTGATCTGCTCGAAGCGGCCGTCCGTGGTAAGGGTCAGCTTCTGGATGTAGTGGGTGATTCCGGGGCGCTTCCCGTCGACGGACTCTGTCCACTGACCCGTCAGCCGGGCCTCGTGTGCGTCCGGGGCGGCCGGCTCCGTCACCTGGGCGGCGGCAGAACCGCCGGTGGCCGTCATGGCACCCAGGAGGAGCAGTGCGGTGCCAAGTACGGACTGGGTCTTCGTCTTCACAGGCGGGCTCGTTCCTTGTCCGTCGGTACTGCGGTCAGTAGAGGGATGCGGCCGGGAGCGGCGCCTGCACGACCGGGGTGCGTGGCAACACCCTCGCCCCGGCGCAGCCGCCGGCCGGCCACCAGTGAGTGCGGCCGGGCCCGACAGGCTCGACCGTATCCGTTCACCCGCTGATGCCGTTCCATCCAGACAGGCACGACGGCTCGTTTCGGTGGCTTCGCGGGCACGGAAAACATGCCTCGTCAACCGCATGGGACACCGGGAGCGGCCCCATGCCGACCTCCGGTACGGGGCACACCGGCAGCCACTGATTGGCCGGAGCACACCGCCGCCACATGCCCAACCGCGCTGCCCGTGGTTCACACTGCCGCGCTGCCGCCCCGAGCCACCGCGGCGCGGAACTCCCAAGTCCTCAGCGGAACCGAGCCGCTCGTTGACGTTCCCGTGAGTCCCCCGGGAACGCTGCTGCGCACCGGTCGTTCTCGTCGCGGTCGGCCTGGCGGGCCTGTGTCCAGCTGCGCAGGACGTCGAGGTTGATCGTGAGAATCGTCCAGGGCGAGCAGGATGGTCTGGGCGACGCGGCCGTGTGCGAGTCGCCTGGCCGGATCGGCGATGTCGATGCCGTGGATTTTGCCCTGCCGTTGAGGCCCTCGACGTTCGCTCGGGCAGGGCGATCACCTCGACGATCTCCCAGAAGTGGCCCACGAAGATCCCCGACCTCGTCACCGGCGATCAGATCTGCTTCTCCTCGCGGCATTCGACAGCGGCTGAATCGGGTACGACGAGCAGCTTGCCGGTGGTACGCCGAGCCTCCAGATCGCTGTGGGCCTGGGCGGCCTCGGACAACGCGTAGCGGCCCGTTACGGTGACCTCAAGCGCCTTGGAGCGCACCCACTCGAACACATCGGCGGCCCGTCGGAGCAGTTCGGACCGATCGGCGATGAAGTCCCCGAGGCTGGGCCGGATCAGGGTCAGCGAACCGCCGTGGGCGAGCCGAATCGGATCAAACGGCGGCACGGCACCACTTGCCGCGCCGAAGAGCACGAGATGGCCGCGGGTTCGCAGGCTGGCGAGGCTCGCATCGAAGGTGTGCGCGCCGACGCCGTCGAAGACAACCGGCAGTCCCTGACCGCCGTTGAGCCGCCTCACCTCGGCTGCGAGATCGTCGACCGCGGAGGAAAGGATCACCTCAGCGGCCCCGGCACGCTTCGCCAGCTCGGCCTTCGCCGTGGTCGACGTCGTGCCGATCACCCTGCCGCCGAGATGGGTGATGAGCTGGGTCAAAAGCAGCCCCATGCCGCCGGCAGCCGCATGCACGAGCACCGTGTCGCCCCCCTGAACCGGGTAGGCGTCCTTGACGAGATAGTGCGCGGTCATGCCTTGGAGGAGCACGGCGGCGGCTGTCTCGAAGCCGATATCGTCGGGCAGCGGCACCAGCCGGGAGGAGTCCACGACGGCCCGCTCGGCATACGTGCCGGGAATCTCCACCCAACCGACCCGGTCCCCGACCGCGACGTCAGCGACGCCGGGTCCGACTTCGACGACCGTGCCGGCGCCCTCAGCGCCCGGGGTGAAGGGCAGCGGGAGGCTGTAGCGGCCTTCGCGGTGGTAGACGTCGAGGAAATTGACCCCGGATGCGGCGACCTCCACGACCGCCTCGCCCGGACCCGGCCGCGGCTGGTCCACCACGACCTCCTGCAGCACCTCGGGACCGCCCACTTCGTACACCTGAATCGCTCGCATGACCCCTCCAATAACGGCTCATCCCCCACCAACCCCGTTGATGGCGATTCGATTCCCGGCAAGCAGACCAGCCCGCCGGCGCCACTCTCATGGGCTGGTACGGGGGCCGCGAGAGGTCGAACCACTCGCCGCCCATATGGGTCGACGCACGGCACCAGGAGCAGAACGCCGACTGCCCCGCAGTCGTGTCCCACTGCACCGCCCCCGTCCCACCACCGGGGAGAGAGGCCCGGTGGACCTTCCCTCGATCGGTGTGGAAGCCGACGGTCCCCCCGCCGGCACACCTCGTAGTTCCACCTGCCCACCATGAGTCGCGAGCCGCTCTCCCACCTCGGCAACGCGACAACCGGCATGGGCCGTGAACGACACGTCCACATCCGCAGACTCGGCGATCCGGCTGCGGCCGGCACGGACCCCGGCCAGGACTGTCTCCGCGCTCAGTTCCTCGGCGAAGACCACGGTGTGAGCGATGCCCGATCGCCCCCTCCAATTGGGGGTCGCTGTTGCCCTCGCCGGCCGCCAAGGCCTCGCGCCCCAAGGACGGCCGAGCGGCCCATGCCCTACATCAGGGACGCCGCCAAACCACCGACCCACACGTGTCATACCCTCCACTGTCATGGACATGAATCAAGCCACGGAGGCAGGACCCACGGCCTTGCGGACCGCCCGCTTCGAGTACGCCGCGCAGGCCCCGGACTACGACGCGGCCCTGCGGCGGTTCACCCTGGGGACCTGGCCTGGGCGCACCGGAACGCTCTGGCTGCCAGCCCTGTTGGCGGCCGCGGCCGGACTTCTGCGCGTGTGGCTGAGGCACATGGGCTGGGGCGGAGTCGCAGTTGTGGGAGTCACCGTCGTGATCGCCTCGCTCGGCATCCGGCAGTGGCACCGCAGGTTCCGAATGAAGGAGCTGTACGAGAACGATGCCGCCCTCGGCACCATCCGCACCACGCTGACCGGCGACGGCATACGCACCTGCGGCGCCGACGGCGAACAGGGCGAGGCCGACGAGTGGCGCGGCTACCCCTGGTGGTTCGAGACCCCGGAACTGTTCGTGCTCACCGGCAGCATGGGCTATTTCTTCGTGCTGCCCAAGCGCGGCGCGGCCTCGACCGAGGACGTCGACCGGGCCCGCGCCCTGTTCACGGAACACCTCCGGCGCATCTGAGAGCGGCGGAAGCCGGCGCGGCGAGGTGCGGTGCCGGACGGCTCGGGTTTGGGGAACAAGATCCGAAAGAAAGGCCTATATCCCTATTTCGGCCGTCGGGTCCCAGAGGCCGCCGGCTTCGCCGCGGGTGAGGTGGTCGGCGTACACGCCGACCTTGCCCGCGATGACGGATCGGCACTTCTCCAGTGCCCGGATCCGCGCGTCGACGCGCTCTTGGTGGGTTTCGAGCAGGCGCAGGCGTTCCGCCTCGTTGCCCGGTCCCCGACGCACCAGTTCGGCGAAGTACTTGAGGTCGGCGAGCGGCATGTCGGACTCGCGGAGCCTGACGCAGATCAGCAGCCAGTCGACGTCGGCGGCCGAGTAGCGCCGTCTGCCACCCGACGTGCGCCGGACCGGCCCGACGAGGAGGCCCTCGCGCTCGTAGAAGCGCAGTGCGTGCACGCCCAGCCCGGTCCGTTCGGCCACCTCGCCGATGCTCAGCGACTGCACGGCGACGTCGGCGGGGGCGTGGGTGTCGGCGGTCGTCGTCATGTCGTTCGCTCCCAGACTTGATCTAGACCTCGGTCTCGATCGTACCGTCAGGGCCATGACTACCACTGATCAGCGGCCACTCGGCTCGCCCTTCTCCGCCACCTCCCGCGCCGAGGACGTCGTGGCCGGCCGCGACCTCACCCGTACGACCGCCTTGGTGACCGGCGGCTATTCCGGACTCGGCCTGGAGACCACCCGGGCGCTGGCGGCCGCGGGGGCGCGGGTCGTCGTACCGGCCCGCCGGCCGCGCGTCGCCCGGGCCTCCCTCCAGGGGATCGGGGGCTGCGAGGTCGTCCCGATGGACCTGGCCGACCTCGACAGCGTCCGCGCGGCCGCCGCGCACATCAGGGACTCGGTCGGCCGGCTCGACCTGCTGATGGCCATCGCCGGGGTCATGGCCATCCCGGAGCGGCGCGTCGGCCCCGGCTGGGAAGGCCAGCTCGCCGCCAACCACTTCGGGCACTTCACCCTCGCCTGCGAGCTCTACCCGCTCCTGGCCGCAGCGGGCGGCGCGGGTGGGGCGCGGGTCGTCGTCAACAGCTCCGCCGGGCACTCCCTCACCGACATCCGCCGGCACGACCCGCACTTCCGCACCGGCTACGACAAATGGCTGGCCTACGGGCAGTCCAAGACCGCCAACGCCCTCTTCGCCGTGCACCTCGACGCGCTCGGGCGAGGCGACGGCGTCCGAGCGTTCGCACTTCACCCGGGCAAGATCATCACGGGTCTCCAGCGCGAGATGTCCCTCGGGGAACAGGTCGACCGCGGCTGGGTGGACGAGCACGGCAACGTGATCGGCGCCGGCTTCAAGACCCCGTCCCAGGGCGCCGCCACCGGCCTGTGGGCCGCCACATCCCCACTCCTCGACGGCCGGGGCGGGCTCTACCTGGAGGACTGCGACATCGCCCGCGTCTCCGCTCCCGACGCGCCCATGGACGATGGCGGCGTCCGCGCGTACGCGGTCGACCCCGAGGGTGCCGCCCGGCTCTGGGACCTCTCCGCCGCGGCGACGGGCGCGACGCCGGTCCCGCGATGAACCCGCGCGCCTAGATCGGCGGTCTGCGCCCGGGCGGACGCAGCGCTGTGGACGTCAGTCCCTCCGCCCCGCGCCGACGTGGCGGGGCCCACTCAGGAAGTACGCGCGGGCGGAAGCCGCCATTCCCCGGAATGGCCGGGCGGGAGCGCCAGGTCACGCCGTACGGCCGCGTAGTACCCCTCGCGTGCTGCGCGTTGGCGTTCGAGCATGGCTGACCAGGCTTCCGGGCTGTGGGTCCGGTCTCGCAGGAACCCTTCCATCTCCATCACCACGACGACCCACTCGCGGGCCCTCTCCACCACGTCCGTGCTGCCGAGCATCAACAGCGCCTCGCCGGCCGGGTCCCGGGCATCAGTGGCATCGGCCAGGTGCGGCGTCGCTTCCTCGGGTGACATGGGGTGCGGGTGGGGGTCGTTGCCGAGGTGCGCCGCGATCCGGTACGCCAGGGTGACGCTCTTCTTCAGCGCTCTGGCGTAGTCGGTGTAGGCCGTCATCCGCCGCTCGTCCCACCGGGCTGCCTGCTCGCGACGGAAGCGGGCTTGATCGCCGCGCGTGGTCGCCAAGTACGATCCGAGGGCGCCGACCACCACGCCGATCAGGGCGGGGAGTTGTTGTATGAACGCTGACATGGCCCACACGGTATGTGAACAGGCAAGCCCATGGCAGCCGGCCGTCCTCTTGATTGGGCTTCGTGGCAGCAGCTTGGCCATCGTGTGTCATCCCTGACCGTGGGCCCGGCTCCATGGGGAGGTCACAGCATGGTCGACGCTCTGGCGGACAGGGACAAACATCTCAACATCGTGATCCGGAGCCGGGGCGCAGCCCGGGCGTGACGGGGGGTCACAACACCACGTCCGCAACGGGCGCGGGCCGATGAAGCGGGCCGCCCATCGCACGCCCGCAGACCACCGCCGGGCATCAGTCGCGTGTAACGCGGCGGGCAGGCAGGCTCGTTGGGCAATTGGGTGCCGTCCGATCGGGCATGCTCGTGTCACCATTATCGTCGAGGAGACGATAATGGGCTATCGTCGCCACATGAACGAAGAACCGAACGAGAACACCGGCGCCGTGGACGGCTCGGCAGCCGAGCACGCTCAGCGGGTGGCGGCGCAGGTCACGGCCGAGGCGGCAGGTGACACGGCATGGAAGCGCGACCACATGACCATGACCTTCTTCCTGGCCGGCGCCCGGTCCTCGCACGAAGAAGACCACCACGCCCGGCGGTTGGACAACTGGAGGAAGCAACTCGTCGACTGCCTCGAGGCGGACGCCTACGCCGAGGTCGCCGAACTGCAGGAGCAGCTCCAGGGCTGGATACTGAAGGAGCTCCGGTACCGCGACAACGCCCTGGACGCGCTGTTGAAGGCGTACCCCCCGCCCACGCCTCGGCGCGAGGCGCGCCCGCAGGTCCCCGTACCGCCGGTGGAGAGCCACCCCCCGGGCACCGAGGTCCCCTTGTACTTCACCGACGTCTTCGCCTTCGTCACCGACTTCCTCGCCCCCACCGTCCGCCGCCCCTTGGACGGTACGTCCGCCACATGGTGCCCGCGCTGGTGGGAACACCCCGAGGCGGGGGCCCGGCTGTCCGCACTCTGGCTCGCGTGGGAGCAGTTGCGCCTCGAACCGACCCTCGGCCTGACCACCTGGTGGATCCAGCACGCCGATCCGCACCTGCGCGTTCTGATGGACCCCAAGCAGGGCCCTTTCGCCGCCTGCTCACCCAAGGGACACACACGGACACCGTTCGAACCCCTCCCGAACGACCCTTGCGACAACCCTGCCCTGTGATTCGGGTCGGAAATCCGCCGGCGGATGGCGCCCGGACCGGAGCTCATCCGCGGCGAACGGCACGGGCAGCGCCAGCCCATCGGAGCCGCACCCGCGCCGTCACCCACCGCCCTGAAGATCACGCTCGCCGCGCGGCTCCGCCTGCGGGGCCTGCCGGACATGGTCGGGGGCATCCGCGCCCAGGTCATCGACAAGGACCGGAACCCCCACTGGCCCCGGCCACCCTCCTGGCGGTGGACGAGACCACCGTGACGGCCTTCTTCACCCCGGCCGTGGGCGCGACGCGTGTCGCGCCGTAGCGGCCCGGGGACCTGTCGTGTTCCGGGTCGCGTTCCGGCCCGGCCGACGGCGGTGAGCACGGTCGCTGAAGGGGTGTCAGGCCGCCTCCATTCGGCCGTGATCACTCCCGCATAATGACGGGGCTGCAGAACAGGAGGCGTCGGGTGCAGGTACGGGAACGGATCGAAGACCGTTACGAGCTGGAGGAATTGCTCGGTCGCGGAGGCTTCGGGGAGGTGTGGCGGGCCTGGGACAACCGGGTCGGCCGGTGGGTCGCCGTCAAGATCGGATACCCGGGCACCGCCGATGACGTCCGCCGGCTGGAGCGGGAGGCGAACCTCGCGGGGAGCCTCTCGCACCCGAACATCGCCACCGTCCACGACGTGGGCCGCGGCGTGCGGGAGGGCCAGGACATGGTCTTCCTGGTCATGGAGCTGGTCCAGGGAGACACCCTGGCCGGCCTCATGAGGGCGGGCCTACCCGAGGTCGCGGACGTCCTGGAGTGGGCCGTGCACATCGCCGACGCGCTCGGCGCCGCACACCGGGCGGGCATCGTGCACCGGGACGTCAAGCCCGCCAACTTGATGGTCACCACGAGCGGGGTCGTGAAGGTCCTCGACTTCGGCATAGCCAAAGCGCAGGGCGGACCGGCGCCGGCCCTCACGAACCTGACGGCCACTGGCATGATCATCGGCTCGTTCCCCTACATGGCTCCGGAGCGCTGGACCGGCGGCGCGGACGGGGCGCCGGTGGACGGGCGGGCCGACCTCTACGCCTTGGGCTGCGTCCTGGCCGAACTGCTCACCGGACGGTTGCCGTTCACCGGCGGCGAGCTGCACGAGCTGCTGGCCCAGCACCTCCAGGTCCCGCCGCCCCCTCCGAGCAGCCTGCGTCCCGGGATTCCAGCCGCGCTCGACCGGCTGGTCCTGGACCTGCTGGCCAAGGACCCCCGGCAGCGTCCCGCAGACGCGGAGGAAGTGGTCCGCCGTCTGAGGGACATCGCGCACGCGCAGGCCGCCGTCCCGGCCGGGTCTGCTGCCGCCATCCCGCCCGCAACCGTCGTGGCCGCTCCCGGAGCGATCCCGCCGCGCCCCTCCCACCTTCCGACGGTCCACGAGGCCGTACTCGACAAACGCTCCCCGCCCGACCCGGCGGGCGACCCGATCCGCCTCATGCTGGACCGGCGTCTCGCGCAGCTCGTGGCGAGCCGTCACGACAGTCCGTCCGATTACGGCGCCCGGCTGCGCGTGCTCGCGGATGACCTCACCGCAGAGCTCGGCCCCGACGACTGGCTGACCGTGGAGGCCCTGACCCTGTGGGCGTGGGACGTCCGCGGCGAGATGCCGAACGAGCTGGAACGGATCCTGCCGCGCATGATGCGGGTCTTCGGAGTGGACCACCGGGAGACCATCACCGCACGCGTCATGTGCGTCGGCAGGGCGGCGGCATACGGCCCCGGCGACGGCCTCCGGTACGAGGGCGAGCTCCTTGAGATCGTCGAACACGCCACCCGGGTGCTCGGCGCCTCCCACTCGGCCACCCTGGCGGCTCGCTACTACCTGGCCTGCGCCTCGTACCGCGGTTCCGGAGTTCTGGACGACACGTGGGCGCAGCGCACTCCCGAGGAAGCGGCCCGGCAGTACGCGCTGCTGGCGCCCCTCGTGCCGGATCTGCTGCTGGCGGACTACGGCCGGGGCGAGGCGGACGACCTGTGCTATCGGGTGGTCCACAACGCCTGGCTGACAGGCGATTTCCACACGGCCGCCGCCTTGTACCGCCAGCTCTACTGGAACCTGGACGAGCTGGCCGAGCGGAAGAACGAGGAGTTGGCGTACCGGGTGGCCCGCAGCATCGGTGAGGCTGGTGACCCTGAGCAGGCCCTGGCCATGATCCAGCCGCTGCTGCAGCGGGTGGAAACCGCCTTTGGCAGCAGCCACTGGCTGACCCGGGAGGTGACGGAGGCCCGCAAGCGCTTCCGCAAGGCCATGCGGGAGCAGCAGCGTGCTTCCGGCTCGGGCCGCTCGTGGGGGTTCGGCCCGCGCTGACAGCAGGGTCGCTTCCCACCCGGGCCACGGGCGCGCTCGAAGCCCCGCAGGTGTCCAGGCCCACGTGGGTGATCGCGTATCCACGCCCTGGCCCGCGCGCCGGCAGTCGGATCACCCGAGACCACGTGCGAACCGGCTGCCCGACGCCGGGAGGCGGGTGGCACGGAGGCGGCGTACCGCCTCCTCCGGCACGCCGCCGACGCGGGCCACGTCCGTCCGGCCCACCTGCTGTCCCTGCCGGTCGAGCGGGCCGGTGACCGGACGGAGGCCGAGGCCCTGGCGCGGCGGGCCGCCGACGGCGGCAGCGTCGAGACGCTGTTCGACCGTGCCGTCCTGCGGGCCTCGACCGGAAACGCCATGCCGATCTCCTGCGCGGTGTCAGGGAGGTCTGCGGACGGGCAGGCCGCGTCGGAACAGAGGTCACTCGCGTACGCCCGCCGGCTCCATCGCCCTACGGCGCAGGCAGAGGCCGGCCGGAGCGACCGCCGACACGACGGCGAGCACCGCGCAGGCGGCCAGGGCCGCCGCGAGCGTCGCCCATGGGAACTCGATGGACGTCCGCACCGAGAGCAGGCCCAGCGCGCCCCACATGCCCACCAGGTTGAGCCCGGCGACCAGCGCTCCCAGCAGTCCGCCGACCATCACCACCATCAGTGCCTCGGCGCCCACCAGCCGCAGCACCTGCCATCTGGTGGCGCCGGCCAGCCGCAGCACGGCCAGCTCGCGGACCCGGTCGGAGGTCGCCATCACCATCGTGTTGGCCAGTGAGATGCCGGTGTAGAGGAGAGCGATCCCCGGCCCGGGTTGGTCACCAGGGCCAGGGCCAGTGTCACGAGCACGGTGATCAGCAGGGCCGCGCCGAACAGCCGGCGGCCCCACGTCATCGGCCGGGTGTCGACGGACGCCTCGCGCAGTGCCTCGGTGGGACCGGTGCGCCCGGCCCGCCAGGACGCGGCCAGTACGCCGCACAGGGCCACGAACAGGCCCGTCCAGAAGGCCACGTGGTAGGGCCAGGTGTAGTCGCCGATGGTGAACCAGCGGGGCGCAAGGCTCTCGCCGACCGCCCACTGCACGAGCTTCGGAGCCCCGTGGAACCGAGCACGCAGCCGGCGGCCGAGGCGAGCACTCCGACCGCGAGCGCCTCGTCGCGAGGTGCTGGCACTGATCGCCGAAGGCAAGTCCAACGGCGCCATCGCCAAGGAGCTGGTGGTTTCCGAAGCGGCGATCGGCAAGCACATCGGCAACATCCTCACCAAGCTGGACCTGCCTCCGACGGACAAGACCCATCGCAGGGTCCTGACCGTCCTCACCTACCTGCGGGCATGACCCACCGAGGGCACCGAGCCGCTGTACCTGGCTGACATCAGCAGCAAGGCTCCGCCGGCCTTGGCCGGTCAGCGGGCGGCCGGGACCGAGGCCATCCAGTGGCCTGTCGTGGTCCAACCCTGGAAGCGGCGGGCCAGGCCGGCCAGTGCGGTGCCGTCCGCGTCGAACGTGCCGCCGCCCGCGACGAGGCGCAGTCCGGCGATCACCGGGGCGAGGCGGGCCGCCGTGTGCCACGGCTGCCCGGCGGCCTCCGCCGCCATCCGCTGGACGAGCGCGGCCTGCCGGCCGGGCGGGCACAGCGACAGGAAGAACAGCGTCTGCCGCCAGGCGTACGCCGCGTCCTTGATGGTGCCGAGCGGGCGCGGGTGGCCGTGGACGCGGGCGACGAGGCGGCACACCGCGGCGAAGCCCTCCTCGGCCAGGGCCTCCCAACCCGCCTCCGGGGCGATGCCCGCGTGCCGCACCAGGACGGCCAGGTTGTGGGTGGTCAGGATCTGCGCCTGCTCGATGACCGTGCCGTTGCCGGCCGGCGACCAGGAGCGGGCGGTGCCCGTACCGGCCCGTTCCCCGCACAGCCGGTCGAACGCGGGTGCCGTCCGGGCCGGACGCGTGCGACCGATGCCGTCGGCGGCGTGCACCACCGCCATGTTGCGTACCGCAGCGCAGTCGATCCCGTAGTAGCGGGTGTAGAGGCTGTCCTCCAGGAGGTCGGCCGCGGTGCGCGCGGCGGTGAGGAACTTCGGGCTGAAGGTCCCCATGAAGATGTCGGCCGCGAGCTCCTCGGTGAACGGCGCGGAGAGGTCGGCCTGGCGTGCGAGGTGGGACATCTCACGCACCAGCGGGTTCGGCAACAGCGTTCCGGGGAATGCGCCGACGGCCAGGTCTCCGAGGCGGCGCAGCGCGGCCTCCGCGGCCGCCCGCGCCCGTTCCTCCGTATCGGCGTCGCTGCCGTGGCCGGCGAGCGCGCGCACCCAGGGCAGCTCGTCCACCCGTACCTGGTGCGCCAGGTCGAGCAGCAGCAGCGAACGCCGGTTGCGGAAAGCCCGGTACGTGGCCGCCGCGAGGGTGCGCAGGGCGGGGTCGGCGTAGCGCTGTGCGGTGGCGTTGGCCACGAGCTGCGGAACGAGCTCGGCCAGCACCTCCGCGGACGGGACCAGGCCGCGCGCGACGAGTTCCTCCGGCGGGGCGCTGAGCGCGGTGCGGACCACCTGCCGAAGTCGCGGCGGGACGACGGTGCCGGTGGGCAGGCCGGTGCCGGACGCCTCCGTCTTCGTCACCGGTGCGAGCAGCCCGTCGATGTCGGGCGTGCCGGCCCGCTGGTCCAGCGGTGTGAGGCGCTCCGCCACGGCGGCGGCGATCTCGTGGTGTGCCGGCAGGGCCGCCTGGCGCGCCTGCTCGGCGCGCAGCCGGGCGTGCCGGTCCGAACCGGGCAGGCCCCGCTTGGCGATGACCGAGGTCACCGCGTGGCGCAGCAGCCCGGCGAGCCGGGGCGCGAGCGGGCGACCTGCGGCGGCCTCCTCCAAGGCCTGCAGCATGATGCCCGTGTTGGACTTCCGGTCGCGGTGCTTGCGGCACTGCGTGTGGACCTCGGCCAGGGCGCGGTAGCGCTCCAGCAGGGCGGCCGCCTGCACGCGCGCGTCGCCGCCACCGCGGCCGGTGCGGGGAGTGGTCGGGCCGGGGCCGGGCACGTGCTCCGGTCCGGGTCGATCCGCTGCGGCCCGGACCGGAGCGGTCGCTTCGCCGTGCTGCAGCCAGTAGCCGAGGAGCTCGTCGTCGAAGGGCCGCCACACGCCCAGGGCTTCGCGCTGCACCTCGATGGCGGTCTTGGGCCCGCGGGCCCGCAGCGCGTCCGAGACCTCGCCGACGCTGCGGCGGTGCACGGCGCTCGCGTCGGGGGCGGGCCGGTCGGCCGGGCGGGGCAGGAAGCGCAGTCGGTCGGCGAACGGCCGAAGTTCCGTCACCAGGGCTGCGGCCATGTCGAAGTCGTCGGCCCGTACCAGCCAGGCGACGGTCAGCAGGGCCGCCTCCTCGGGCAGGGACACCTCGTAGCGACCGGTGTCCAGCAGTTCCCACAGGTCTTCGAGGCCGTGCTCCGTCAGCGCGTGGGCGAAGAGCGCCGCGCGGTCGGCCGGTACGCCGGCCCGGCGGGCGGCGTCCGCTTCGTACGGGGCGAGGGGCCCGCCCGCGCCGGGCGTTCCGGTGGCGAATCCGCCGCGGAGGACCTCAGGGGTGACCCAGGCTGGCAGTCCGGCGACCGGGGTGCGCGAACCGATGGTGAGGCTGCCGTCCGCCATGCCCGCGAGCACTGCCCGCCACTTCTGCATCCGGCCGAGGGCGCGGTCGCGGGTGGCCGGCTCGGCGTGGGAGGCGGAGGTGCGCAGTGCACGTGCCAACTGGCCTGCGGCGTAGGCAGACGAGGCGGTGGCCAGGCCGGTCGTCGCGTCTGCGGGCGCACCGGCGGGACGGCCGGACTCGGTCGGGGGCTGCTGGTCAGCGTTCGCGTTCATAAGCCGGCGTGGCAGGATCTGCCCCTGCGCCCCCCGGGTAGGAAGCCCGGTGCTCTGACTGACTGAGCTACACGCCGTTCGATGCCCTGACCCTAGAACGATCTCCCAGGCCCGGCAATCGAATTGCGAGCCACCGGCCGAGCGGCGGCCGGGAACCGTTCGCGTTGCTGATCCAGCCACTCCTCAACGGCGGCATCGGTGTGGCGGTCCGAGGTGATGTCGCCCAGAATGCGGTCACGGTCAGGGTGGGCGCCGGCTCGTACCAGCTCGGCGGCAGCTGCGGAACCTCCGGTGAGCAAGTGGTAGAGGTGGTAGCCGAGAGCCGTGTCGAAGCTGATGTTCTTCGCGGTCCAGTGCAGCCAAAGGTCCTCCGCCTGCCGGTGCTCGGCGACCAGGAAGCCGGCCAGCGTCAGGTCTGGGGCCAGTCCCCCGGGGACGGCTTCCCGGTAGTAGGTGGTCTGCTCTTGGAGGAGGAAGCGCAGGAGCGGTAGGTCCTGGGGGCGGCGGTCGTATTGCAGTGCCCACAGGACCGCGAAGCGGGCGGCTCTGTTGCGGTCGGTCACGGACCCTTCGTCGGTGTCCTGGACACGGCAGTAGGCGAGGTCCGCCCACGTCGCCGGGTCGCGCCGGGCTCGTTCGAGTGCGGTTCTGGGTCCCCGCAGGAGTCTGTCCTGCTCGTCGGCGGTACTCATCGTTGTCCCCTCGCTTGGTCTCGCGTGATTCTCTCGCCTCGTTGTTCGCCCGGTGCGCCGGCCAGTTGGTCGCGGAGGCGGCGGTTCTCCTCCGCGAGTTGCCGGACGCGGGTGCTCGGCGGTGTGCTGCCCGCAGGCGCTCGACTTCAGCTCGCGGGTCTGGCCGGCCATGGAGCCAGGACCGTGAGACGCCCGCCTGCTCGGCGACGGCATCGAAGATGACCGGCTCCGGCCGCGTCGAGGGAGCGCAGTGCCTGGATGGCCTTGACAGGCGGCGTCGTCCGTGTCCGCACGATGCAGTCGAAAGCGACATTGCCACACGCGGCATCGGACGACGCGGGCTTGACCGGGAAGATCCGGAACAACACGCCCTGGCGGTCGCCCCGGCCAGGGGCACCGTCGTCGGGGGCGGGCCGCCCGTGGTGGGATGGTCTGGTGATCGCCACAGTGCTCTGGGAGCGCGAACTGCACCAGCGGGGTCGGCATTCCGCTTTCGTCGTCGGGCCGGACTGTGTCGTCCTGCACGAGCGGCACACCCGGCTGGTCTGCCTGGAACGCGCCGACGGCTCGGTGCGCTGGGACGTCCCGCTCGGTACCTGGCCGCGCGGGATCGTCCTCGCGGAGGACAGGGTGCTGGTCTTGCCGCAAACACCGAACAACCTGCTGTCCTGCATCGATCTACGGACGGGTGCGTCGTTGTGGAGCGCCTCGACACCAAGGTGGACGGGGAACCTCACGGTCCACTCGGACACCGTGGTGATAGGCGGTTGGCGCGGCTACACCCCGATGAGCGGCCTGGATCTCGCCGACGGGGGTGTCCGGTGGACGACACCGTCGCCGGTGACCTCCGTACGGACCCTCGCGTGGGCCGGCGGGGTGCTGACCGGCAGCGGGCACGAGGCAGTGCTGCTCGATCCGGCCGACGGGAGCGACCTGGCGCGGTGGCGGCTGCCGGACCGCTCGCGGAATCCGACGGGAAGGCGTTCGTCCCGGTGGGCGCGGAGCGGGTGGTGGCGGTCTGCGAGGCCTCGTCGCTGGTGACCTTCGGGATCGGCACGGACGAGCCCGCCCGGCTCGGATCCCACGATCCGTTCTGGGAGGTCGGACACGCCCACGGGTCGGTCTGGATGCTGCGGTCGGACGGAGGGCTCCTTGCCGTGGATCCCGCCGACGGGACGTCACAGTGGTCGGTCGAGGCGGATCGGCGGACGGTGGCCGACCCGCTGCCGTACGCCGACGGCCTCCTGGTGGGGGACGCCAACGGCGGCATCCGGCGGCTGGGGCCCGACGGCCGGAAGACGGCGGGGTGTTCCCTTCCTGGCCGACGCCTGGACGCGCTGGCCGCCGCGGGTGACGGCGGACTGTTCTTTGCGGCGAAGGGCACTTTCGGCTCGTTCATCCTCCTCCCGCAAACCCTGCGGCCGACCACATCCGCAGCCGGCGCGGGAGCCCTCCCCGTCCGAGAGTCCAGTCGACAGGATCCGAAAGAGGGGCCCAGGCCATGACCTGCTCGGCCGGCGCGCACGGCAGCCGCTTGTCGGGGCGGGGGAAGTCGTCGGGGTAGTACGTCGAGCTCGCCGGGAGGGTGTCGTCCCACCCGTGGCGACGCTGCGGCCGATGCTCCGCCGCCCCGTCGCAGTGGTCGGGCGGCGAAGCACCGCAGTTCCCGCGAACCGTGGAGTTTCGCGTACGAGCTCGCCGGACCCGCCGTCACCTGCCGCTGCCACCCGCGTGGTTCGGGTGTCGTGCCGGAGGGGAAGGATGCCGGCAGTCCTGGTGGAGGGGGTCCGCTATGAGTGCCGGTCTCGGGGCCGTTCCGCAGGCCCCCGGGCACCTTCCGCTCCTCGGGCACACGGCCGCGATGCTCCGTGACCGGCTCGGGTTCCTCGCCTCGCTCCCCGCGCACGGAGAGCTGGTGCGGTTGCGGTTCGGGCCGCAGACCATGGTGCTGGTGTGCGATCCCGAGCTCGTCCAGCAGGTACTGCGGGACGACCGCACCTTCGACAAGGGCGGTCCCTTCTTCGACCGGGCCCGGGAGATCGTGGGGGACGGGCTCGCGAGCTGTCCGCACGACCGGCACCGCAGACAACGCCGGCTGTGCCAACCCGCGTTCCGTCCCACACGGCTGCCCGACTACACCGGGGCCATCACGGCGGCGGCCTGCGAGGAGACCGCCGCCTGGAGCGACGGGGACGTCATCGACATCGACCGGGCGATGCCGGCCGTCGCCAACCGGGCCCTGGCACGGACGATGTTCAGCAGCCGCCTGCCGGCGGAGACCACCGGGCAGATCACCGAAGACACCACCACCTTGATGAACAGCGTCATCCGGCGCATGCTCACCCCCGCCCCCTTCGACCGCGCGCCGACCCCGGGCCACCTGCGCTACGAGCGGGCCCGCAGGCGTCTGCGGCAGACGGTCACCGGCATCGTCGCCGACCGGCGCGCCGACGGCGCCGTCGATCACGACCTGCTCTCGGCGCTCCTGTCGGCGGCCGATCCGGAAACCACCGAGGACGGGCCCCGCTCGCTGACCGACGAGGAAATCGCCGACCAGCTCGTCACGTTCTTCATCGCCGGGACCGAGACCACCGCCGGCCTGTTGTCCTGGATCCTCTACGAACTCGCCCGCCACCCCGGGATCCAGGAACACCTGCACGCCCACACCGACGGCGTGCTGCGTGGCCGACTGCCGCAGGCAGCGGAGCTGCCCGCCCTGACCTACACCGAACAGGTCATCAACGAGTCGTTGCGCCTGCACTCCCCCGTCTGGTTGCTCACCCGAACCGTCACCACCGACGCCCGGCTCGGCGGTGTGCGGCTTCCGGCCGGTACCGCCATCGCCATCAGCCCGTACACGGTCCACTGGAACCCGGCCCTCCACCCCCGCCCGCGGGCCTTCGCCCCCGACCGGTGGAACAGCCTGAGCGCCGATCGCAGCGCCTACCTCCCCTTCGGGTCCGGTCCGCGCCGCTGCATCGGCGACCGGTTCGCCCTGCGGGAAACCGCCGTCGTCCTCTCCATGCTGATCAGCTCCTGGAGGTTCGCCATGGTCACCGAACGGCCCCCCAGATCGGCTCTTTCCGCGTCGTACGTACCCCGCGGACTGCGCCTGCGCGTCCATGCCCGCCGACCCGGACACGGAGGTGGACCTTGACCAGCGCCGCCCCGCCGTCCTCGCGGAGTCCGGCGCGGGGCCTGATACCCACCGGCCGGAACGTGGTCCGGCTCGTGCTGCGGGAGCCGTGGCTGAGTTGGCAGTTCATCAAGAACGATCCCTGGGGCGGCCTCTACCCCGGTGTCGTCTTCACCCTCGCCGTCGCCGTTGCCGTCCACCACCAGCCGCCGGGCCGCCTCGCCGTGACCGCGGTGGTGTCGACCGTCTACTTCTGGCTCTATCTCTACACCTTCTGCCTCACCAACCAGCTCGCCGGGCTGCGCGAGGACCGTCTCAACAAGCCCTTCCGCCCCCTGGTGAAGAAGTCGGTCACCGCCCGCGGAGCAGTGGTCCGCACCGCTGTCGCCTTCACCCTGTTCCCCCTCGTCGGATGGGCGGCGGGGGTGCGGCAATGGGCTCTGCTCTGGGAGGCCATGACCCTGCTGCACAACCTCGGCGGCTCCCGGCACTGGATCGTCAAGAACGCCGTCATCGGTTTCGGCGTCCTGCCCATGCTCGGTGCCGCCTGGCAGATGACCGGCCCCCTCACCCCCGACGCCTGGCGGTGGATGCTCACCCTCGCCCTCGTGGTCCTCCTCCTGATCTCCGTCCAGGACCTGCGCGATCTGCGCGGAGACGCCGCCACTCACCGCAGGACCTTCCCCCTGGCCTTCGGCGAAGCGTTCTCCCGCCGCTTCCTCGCGGCGGGCTTCGCCCTCCTCCCGCTCGCCACCCACTTCCTCCTCGTCCGAGCGGCCACCCCGGCAGCCTGGTGCGCGGAAGCGGCCACAGCGGCTCTGTGCTGGACCACCGCACGCCGCGTCGTCGAGCGCCGCGGCCCCGCCTACGACCACCGCACGTACCGCTTGTTCGAGTACTGGTACACCGCGGTACTCGCCACCGCCTTCCTCACCCTCTGACGGTGACGGGGACGGTCTCGGGTCGCCGAGCGGGTGCGCCGGTCGACGGGACGACTTCGGCACGGTGGGGCGGGTGACGGGCCACGGAGCGCGGTGGCAAGTCGATGCCAAGTCGGCGCCAAGGGGCTGCGGGCACCGTTCGGTATCCGTTGCCGACGAGCGATCCAGGAGTACCCGAGCATGTCCCCCAGCAGTTCCCACGCACGCCTCCACACCCATGCGACGGATGCGACCCGGCGCGTCCTGTGGAAGGTCCGTGCCGATGCCCGCACCCTGCGCGCCCCGCGCCACGCCGGAGCGGCCCGATGACGGTCATCGACTCCGCTCCGCACGAGGTCCTGGATGCCTACCGGACCTGCGAGTTCGTCACCTTGGCCAAGGACGGGACCCCGCTGGCCTGGCCGACGGCCGTCGCCCGCCGCGACGACGGGACCCTCCTGCTGACCACCTCACTCGCGTTCGCGCAGAAGGCGTTGAACATCCGTCGTGACGGACGGGTCGGGCTGCTCTTCTCGGACCCGACCGGAAGCGGTCTCGACCACGCCCCGCAGATCTACGTCGGGGGCCGCGCCCAGTGCCCCGACACAGTCATGGCCGGTCCGCGAGGGGCCGAGGAGTACTGGCGCAGACTCTTCGAGCGGCAGCCGCACAGCCGCGCGTACCTGCTGCGTCCCATGAGGCCGGTGATGTCCTGGTACTACCTGCGTCTGCTCATCACCGTCGAACCCGAACTGGTGCTGGTCCGGCCGCCCCTCGCGGAACTGCCGACCCTTGGAGTGCCGGCGCCCGCGACCGGAACCGTGGCCCTGCCCGGGGCAGCGCAGCTGGCGAGCCTGCCCAGTGCCGTGCTGGCGGGGGCGCGACGCCTCGGGCGCACCGGTACTCACCCGCACCCGGCCGCGGCCGACACCGGCGGGCTACCTGGTCGACGTACCGGTGGACTGCCCCGTGGAGCGGGGCCCGGCGAGCCTCCTGGTGCACCGGCACGACGAACGGCTCGACCACATGTACAACGCGCTCGTACGAGGAGACCTGCGCCGCACCGACGCCGGGTGGCTGATGGTGCCGTCCACCGTGATCGAACCCATGGGTTCGGGCCGGGCCGCGGACGCCCTGCGCGTCCTGCGCCGCACGAAGCGGTCCACCGACCGGTACCTCGAACGGCGCGGCCTGCGCCGCCCGAAGGTGCAGTGGGACCAGTTCCGCGCCCTCGCGGACCCGGCGCCGCGAGCGGGGGCGGGGCGCAGCCGGCATCCCGCGGTGACGGGGTCGCCGCACCACTGAGCGCCGACGAGTCGATCCGGGCCGGACCGTGTGCGTCCGTCCGATGCGACGGTGCTCTTCCGTCCGGCCTCCGTGGGTGCTCTGCGGGCCGATTACGATGTTCTTGTCATGATCACATTGAAGGTGCTCGGCTCGTTCCGGGTCGAGGTCGACGGCCGTCCGGCCGAAGCGCGTGGTCGGCTCGCACGGATGGTTCTGGTCCAACTGCTGCTCGCCCGCGGCGCCGTCGTGCCCACGGAACGGATCATCGAGAGGCTCTGGCCGACGAGCGTCCCGCCGAGCGCACAGGCCTCGCTCCACGCCTACGTCGCACGTCTGCGGCGCTCCCTCGAACCGGAACGCGCACCGCGGACCCCCGCACGGACCCTGGTCAGCGCCCCCTACGGCTACGCCCTGGCCCTGGAGCCGGCAGCCGTGGACGCATGGGTGTTCGAGGACCGGGTGGCGGCCCGCGCGACGGCGGGGACACCGCCGCACCTCGCCGAAGAGCACCTGACCCGGGCGCTGGCCCTGTGGGGCGGACAGCCGTACGCGGAATTCGCGGACGAGCCGTGGACCGCGAGCGAACGCACGCGCCTGGAGGAGCTGCACCGCAGTGCCCGCGAACGGCTGGCCGCCGCGAGGCTCGCCTGCGGAAAGGCCGCACAAGCGGTCGCCGACGCAGGTGATCTGACGACGGAGCAGCCCCTGCACGAGGAGGGCTGGCGGCTGCTGGCCCTGGCGCTGTGGGCCCGTGACCGCCAGGGGGACGCCCTGGCCGCGCTGCGACGGGCCCGGCACGTCCTCGGCGAAGAACTCGGGGTCGAGCCCGGGCCCGCCCTGCTGGAACTCGAACAGGCCCTCCTGCACCAGCGTCTCGACCTGCTCCACCGCTCGACCACGGCACCTGTGCGCACTGGCACGGCCCCCGCGGTGCGCACGGTGCTGCCGGTGGAGCCGGTGCAGCCGACGGCGCCCCCCGTCACGGCCGTCGGGCCGGCGGCGCCGGCCGGGCCCACGGTGCTCACTGCCGACCGGCTCCTGGGCCGCGACGCGGAACTGGCCCTGCTCGCCGCCGCGGCGGACCGGGCGCACCTCGGCCGGGCGCAGGTGGTCCTGGTCTCCGGTGAGGCGGGAATCGGCAAGTCCAGCCTCCTGGACGCCGCCCTGCGGCAACTGCCCGGACAGGGCTGGCTGGTCGGCTCCGGACAGTGCCCGGAGACCGAGGGTGCCCCGCCCGGCCGTGCCTGGTTCGACATGCTGCCGGATCTCGCACGCACCGCCCCACCGGGAACGTACGCCGATGAGCTCGCTCCGCTCCTGGACCCCGGCGCGAGTGGCGCCCCGGGACGGACGGACGGCAGCCCCGCACAGCGCTTCCGCCTGCACAGGGCCCTGCTCGGATGGCTTCGGGACACCGCCCTGCGGCAGCCGCTGGCGATCGTCCTGGACGACCTGCACCGGGGCGACCGGGAGAGCATCGAGCTGTTCCTGCTCTGCGCCGAACAGCTGCGCGACGTACCGCTGCTGTTGGTCGGCTCGTACCGCACCGGCGAGGGGGACCTGACCGAGGCACTGGCGCGCCTGGCCGCCCGCTCTCCGGTGCGACTGGCCCTCGTCGGCCTCTCGGATGCCCAGGCGAAGGCACTGCTGCGCCGTGTCGCGACCGGCATGACGGATCGGGCGGCGACGGCTCTGGCCGAACGGGCCGGGGGCAACCCCTTCTATCTGCGGGAGAGTTCCCTGCTCCTGGCCGGTGAGGGCGAACAGCAGGCGCTGGCCCGCATCCCGCAGGGGGTCCAGGACGTCCTGCGGCGACGGCTGGCCCTGCTCGCGCCGACCGTGACGGCCGGATTGCGCCTGGCCGCCGTGGCGGGCCGCGAGGCACCGGTCGCGCTCCTGGTCCATGCCGCGGACAGCGATGCCGATCAGCTCCTCGACGCCCTGGAGGCCGGTGTCGACGCCGGTCTGCTCACCGAGCCGCGTCCCGGCACGGTCCGGTTCAGCCACGCCCTCGTACGGGACGCCCTGGAGGCCGACCTCACGCGGCTGCGGCTGGCCCGGATGCATTCCCGGCTCGGCAGGAGCCTGATCGCCCTCGACTCCGACGACGTCGCCGCCACCGCCCACCACCTGCTGCGGGCGGCCACGGTCGTGACCTCCGACGCGGCGTCCGCCGTCCATCACGCCCGGCTCGCATGCGAACAGGCCGTACGCCGCTACGCTCCGCAGAACGCCGAGGACCTCCTGAACGCGGCCCTCGGACTCCTCGCCGACCATCCGGCGGCCTTCGCGGACCAGGACGCCGCTCTGCTGCGCGTGACGCTGCTGGGCCAACTGGTGGACTGCCGGATCCGGATGGGCGCCGTGGTACCCGCCCGCGAGGCGCAGCAGCAGGCCGTGGCAGTGGCCCGCGAGGAGGGCCGGGCCGACCTGCTGACCGCCGCCTACACGACCTGGACCGAGCCGACGCCCTGGCGCGTGCGCCCCTACGCGGCGTCCGACCCGGAGGCCGTCGCCGAACTCGAGGTCCTGCTGGAGGAGCCGGGACTGACCGACCGGCAGCGGTGCCTGCTCCTCGACCAGTTGGCCGACGCGCTCGACGACACCGATCCACGTGCCGTGGCCGAGGCGCGCCGGGCGGTGGAGCTCGCCCGGGCCGCCGGCGATCCCCGGCTGCGCGGACTGACCCTCACCTCCCTGCTGCGCAAGGTCGACGGCGAACTCGAACCGGCAGCCTACGGGAAGCTCCACCGCGAGCTCACCGAGGTGGCCGAGGCCCAGGACGGCCCCGAGTACGCGTGGATGAGCGCCTACGTCGCCGCCCGGATCGCCGCCGCCCGCAACGACCCGGTGGAAATGGAGCGGTGTCTCGCACGATCGGACGAGATCGCCGGCACGTACGGGCTCCAGGGCGCGTTCGCCGTGGCGCGGCTGCGCCGTCCCATGCTCGCCATGGCCCAGGGCCGTTTCGAGGAGGCGGAGCACGCCATGGGGACGGCGGTCGCGGAGCTGCGGGCCCGCGGAGCGGTGGACCTCAGCGGGCTCGCGGCGCTGAGCATCGGGTGCATGCGGGTGCAGCAGGGCCGGCTCGCCGAGATGCTGCCCGTGCTCCTCGCGGTGTGGGAGCAGTACAAGCCCCACAACGAAGCCCTCGCCGCACTCGCGCTGCAGGCCGCGGGACGCCCCGAGGAGGCGCGGGAGGTCTTCGGCCTGCGCGTGCCGCTGCGGCGCGACTTCGCCTACTCCATCCTGGCCGGACTGCGCGGGGCCGCCGCCATCACCTTCGGCGACCGGACGGCGGCCGCCGAGGTCTACCGGGACCTGCTGCCGCTGCACGCACTGGCGGGAGGCGCGAGCAGCCTCAGCCTCGTCTTCCGCCCCGTCGCGCAGACCCTCGGAGACCTCGCCCGGTTCCTCGGGCGCCCCGAGGACGCCCGGCGCCACTACCTCGAAGCCGCGGAGGTGGCGGCCGCCTGGGAGTCCCCCCTCTGGGCGGAGGCCGCCCGCAGCGCCCTCGACGGGCTGGGTCCCGTCGTCGAACTCCCGTCGTCACGCTCCCGTCGTAGCCCGGAGGGCGGCCCCGCGGGGCAGACGGGAGTCTGACGACGGGCCTCAGGGCCGGGGCGGGACGGGAGGCCCTGATCGAGCGGGCTCGCCCAGCTCGGCCAGGAACTGCGCGGCCAGGTCGAGGAAGTGCTCGGGCGAGTCGGTCGTCAGCTGGAGGTCCACGAGCACCTCGTCGGCCTCCGCCCCGCACATCAGCCTGAGGTGGTCGCAGATCTGGCGCACCGTCCCGCGCTGATGGATCTCCCCGGGCGCGGCCTCCGTCGCGGTGACCTCGGGATTCACGCGGAACACCCGGCGCAGTGCCGCCGGGTCGCGTCCCGTCCGCTCGGCGGCCTCGACGGCCACCGCCCACAGACCGTGGAAGAAGGGCAGCGGCATGGACGCGCCGAGCCATCCGTCCGCACGCCTGCCGACCCGCTCCAGGGCGGCCGCGGTGAAGCCGCCCAGCAGGATGGGCGGCCTCGGCTCCTGCCACGGTTTGGGCAGCACGGTCGATTCGGCGATCCTCCACAGGGCGCCGGTGTGCACGACGGTCCCGGGCCCCCACACGGCCTCCAGGACGTCCAGGGTCTCCTCGAGCCGGGCGCCGCGCCCCCGCCACGACACCCCGGCGGCCTCGTACTCCTCGTGCATCCAGCCCAGGCCGAGGCCCACGTCCAGACGTCCGCGGCTGATCAGATCGAGGGTCGTCAGGGCCCGGGCGAGCACGAGGGGCGGCTGCCAGAGGGCGTTGAGCGTGCTGCTGCCCAGGCGTACCCGCTCGGTCGCCGAAGCCGCCATGGCCAGCGCGAGCAGCGGGTCGAGATGGGTGCCGTACCGCACGGACATCGGCTTCCCGCCCGCGTACCCGTCGGGCGGGACGACCGGGGCCAGGAGCCGGTCGGCCACCCAGAGGCTGTCGCAGCCGAGCGCTTCCATGGCCGTACACATCTCGGCCGAGCGGTGAGGGTCGGCGAACGGGCCGAACTGAGGGACGGAGAATCCGATGCGCATCGGTGAGAACTCCTCGATCGGTACGGGAAGGGCGAGGCGGACGAGCCGCACCTCATGCGCCGGCGCGCCGGCCACGGATCCGCCGGGTCTCACGGCGGTACTGGCGCTGCCCGAGCAGCTTCCACAGCACCCTCGCCGGTACCGGCAGCCTGGTGAGGAACTCCCGGCGCTCCTCGGGCGAACTGTCCTCCAGGATGGCGCCCAAGGCGATCATCAGCCGGTCGCGGGGCGTTTCGGCGAGCCCCCTCTCCCCCACCGCGCGCCACTGCTCCTCGGTCACGTGGAGCGAGACGAGCGGCATGACCTCCCGCTCCTCCTCGTCGAGATGGGCGCACAGCTGCCGGTGGTGCCTGCGCAAGGCCTCGGCCAGCTCGTCCCGGTCCTCGGCCAGAGCCCGTGCCTGCCAGCGGTCCATCAGCACCCGGACCTCACCGATCCCGTCGGTGAGCTCGCGGTGCTGCGCCTCCATCGCCAGCACGTGCTCGGCATCGAGATCCAGGTGGGGCAGGATCGCGGGCCAGAGCATCTCGTCCTCACCGGTGTGGTGGGCGTGCAGTCCGATGGTGTAGAGCCGCCAGTGCTCGGCGAGGATCCGGGCGCGTGCCGTGTCGGCGGGCTGGACCTCCTGGACGAGTTCGGCCAGCAGCCGCGACTCGCGGCGGAACACCTGGTGGATCATCGCCATCTCTCGGGTGTAAGCGTGGACAGGGGAGTCTGAAACCTTGTTCGTGGTCATGTGTCCCAGTCTTCGGAGGCTGATTGCAGGGCACTTGCACCTGACTTGCCGCTTCCGGCCACCGTGGCCCCGAAGGTGGCCTGAGACGTCGTCCGAAGGGGGCGTAGGACCCTTCGCCGACTCGGTGCCGGTGTCCTCGTCTGCCCGCCGTCGCGGTCCCGACGTTCCGGCGGGTGGCGCGGAGGTCTGCGGGCTCGTTCACGTGCGGAGGGCGGCGAGGGCCGCGGAGACGGTGTTCGCCAGGGTGCGCCGCGGCGGAGATGAACACCGTCGAACACATCCGGTCCCGGGGAGGGCACGTGGACGACGAGCAGAACGACCAGGCGCAGGCGCTCGCCGAACTCCGCCGGCAGCTGGTCGACGGACTGGCCACTGCCCGGCTCGACAGGACGCGGCTCGCCCGCCGGGCGGGACTGGGGCGCACCACGGTGTGGGAAGCGCTTTCGTCCGGGAAGCCGGTCCCGTCCGCGGAAACAGTGGCGGCGCCGGCCCGCGCGCCGGCACTGCCGGCACGGGACCTGCCGGCTCTACACCGCGCTGCGTCCCAGGAGTGCACTCCCTGCGGGCGGGCCGGGGCGCCCCATCGGGACTGGGAGCCGCACGAGTCGGAGGTGCATCCGGCCGGTCCTGGTGGTGGCGCAGCTGATCCTGACGCGTTCGCTCTTCGGGCATGGCGGCCTCGCAAGGTGGTCTGGTTGAACGAGGCCCAGCGCTACCTCGGCAACCCGGAAGTCGACGAACGGATCGCGGCGGCCGTGCACCACCTGCCGGTGACCTCGGAGCGCGGACCGGTCCTCGTGCTGGGCACGCTCTGGCCCGAATACGCCGCCCGGTACACGGCCCTCCCCACCTCAGGTGCGGACGTTCGGCACAGCCGAGTGAGGGAGCTGCTCGCCGGCCGCACCCTGCCCGTCCCCGACGCCTTCGACGCTTCGGCCCTGGTTGCCGCCGCGGTCCTGGCCGAAGACGGCGACCGGCTGCCGGGTGACGCACTCGCCCGCGCCCGGGACGACTGAAGAGTGGCCCAAGACCTCGCCCGCGCCATCTTCCGCACCCCCTACCACCACCGCGACAGCCCGCCCACTAGCAGGAGTTCAACCGCGACCCTGCCAGACCGAGAGCACCCGGCGAACGCGCCTTCGCCCAGTTGAAGTCCTGGCGAATCCTCCGACGAACCGGGCGCTCGACCCGGCGCATCAGCAACATCGTCCAGGTCATCCACACGCCGCCGACCTGCATCCATTCAGGATAAAAGAGCGCTCACCGAAGGAATCAAGCCGGACTCCTCGCCTATGGCTTCACATCGAGACGCACGAGCGCGCCGATCTCGACGAGTTGGTCCGGCAGCGCCAAGTCGGAAACGCCCATGACCGTGCTGGTGGGCCGGTGCTTCCCGAAGTACTCGGCGTGGAGGCGTGCTGTCGTGTCGAAGTTCTCGCGCAGGTTTCTCACCAGAACCGTGGTCTCTACTATCTGGCTACGCTCGGCCCCGAACTGCCTCAGTATCAGGTCCAGATTCTCCAGCGCGGTGCGGACCTGCAGTTCGAAGTCGTCGGCACCCACGAAGTTTCCGTGACTGTCATGAGACAGCTGCCCCGACACATAAACCGTGTCACCGACCTGAGTGGCCTGACTGTACCCGTACAACGATTCCCACGGCATGCCGAACCCGAAGGCCTTCACCTGAGAATTCATCACTCACTCCCTTGATACAGCTTGTGGGCCGTCAGTTGCAGATCGGCTCCTTACGCACAGAAGTTACGTGTTCGCGCAAACGATGCTTGTCTGGCAGCGCCTTCGAAGTGTTCTCTGCGCGCACAAAAATTGGCCGCATCGGACCTTTTCATCCTGTGCCGGGAGGGTGAAACGTCCTGCCCCCGATCGTTGGGGTGGCGATCGAAGCAAAGGCAGCACGGCGTGAACGCCCAGGTCACCGCCCGGCCGGACGGCACACCGCTCTGGTTTTCCCGGGCCACACCGGGACGCACCCACGACCTGACCGCCGCGCGGGCCCACCGCGTCGTCCAGGCCTGCCTCACCAGGCAGATCCTCGTCCTCGCGGACCGCGCCTGCCCAGGCGCCGGCGCCACCGTCCGCACCCGCTACCATCGCCATCGCGAACAGCCCCAGCACTACCAGCAGTTCAACCGCGACCACGCCAGACTCCTAGCGCCTGGCGAACGCTCCTTCGCCCTGCCGAAGTCCTGGCGACTGCTCCGGAGAGCCCCGTCACGTGGAAGTCCCCACCTCCGGTCCCACTGGTCACCGCGAGGTGAGCAAGGCGGCGAGAGTACTTCCCGCGGCCGTACCGAGAGCCGCCACGAGCCACATGGGCAGACGCTGGACGGTCAAGTGGAGCCCACCCCAGCGCAGTTCAAACTGTGGAGGGGCGGAGGAGGCAGGCCGGTACTGTCGGCCATCGCGGTGCTGCTCCAGTGCGGCTCTACGGCTCATGGGGATGTCCTTTGAACTCGACTGCGGGCGCACGCCCTTGACTTCGGTCGCCTGCAGTTGCGGGAGGTATCAACGCTAGGCCACCCGACCCCCCAACCGGATGGGCTCGCATCCGTACAAAACCAAGGGACGGCCTTTGACGGTCTGTATAGATACCCCTCAGACCTGCACGTGGTTCGGGAATGCGTCCGTCCGCGACGCACAGTGCGTCCCGCTTGGGGTACGGCCATTGGCAGTGCGACCACGCCGGTGTGCAGGTAGTAGCGCTGAAGGACCGTTTGACCCCTGTCACGTTCCTTTCCAGTCCCAGTCCGCGTGCTTGCCTCCCCCCCCGTCCGATGTTTCGCTGATCACGTGAGCGCGCTGAACCATCGCGGGGACCAACGCGTGATCCGCACGGCGAGATTCCACTCGCCGACCGGGCGGCGTCCTCTCCGACCAGGTCACCAGCCGGACCCGGGACGAGACGGGCCCGCCCCAATCGCGCGATGCCCGGGAATCCAGCCGGCACCGGAACGAGAGCCATGGCGAGGGGAGATCGGGACCCGATGGCGGCGTTTGACCGCTGGTCGTCAAGCCATCGACGCACCAGCCGCCGAACCTTGACTCGCGACACGGGGCGAGGACGTACGGTTCGCCCATGCCGACCAAAAATTCCGCTCCGGTCCACAACGCCCCGTCTGACAGCCCCTCCACCCTGCCCGCCTCCGCCGTGCGGGTGATCGCCGGGTTGACCCTGTGGTGGTCGGCATCGCCCGTCGCCTTCATCCTTTCCACGGTCGTCGGCCTCGGCTCGCGCGATCGCGATCCGTTCTGGGAAATCGTCTCCGTCGTACTGCTGTGGTCAGGCATCGGCGGCGTGGTGGTCGCCCCCGCCATAGGGCTCCTCATCGCCTTCCGCTTACGGCAACGGCCGGCGCGTCGGCGCTTCGCGATCATGGGTGCGGTGTCCCTCGCCGTGTGCACCCTCGCTCTGCTCTTCTGGGAGTTCGCCATGGAATGCGCACCCGGCCACACCTGCTGACAGTGAGCGCTCGTAGCCGGCTCCGGGCTGAACGGACGGCTGGGCGGTGGAGCGGCCCGGTCCGTCGAATCCGGCGCCGAAGACGAGCAGGGTAGGAACGGTGATGGCGGGAATCTCGGCGCTCCGGTCGTATTCCTGCCGCTTCAGCTCGGCATTCCTGCCCACCGTTCAGGCCTTCTTGACCACGCTCGACTTGAGCTGCATGGCGCCGAAGCCCTCGATGCGGCAGTCGATGTCGTGGCCGTCGACGCCGTCGACCAAGCGGATGTTGCGGACCTTGGTGCCCGCCTTGATGCCCGAGGGGCTGCCCTTGACCTTCAGCGCCTTGACGACGGTGACGCTGTCGCCGTCGCACAGCACGTTGCCGACGGCGTCCTTGACCACCCGCGCCCCGGTGGCGCCGGCGTCGCCTTCAGCGCTCTCGGCGGGCACCCATTCGTGGGCGCACTCCGGGCAGACCATCAGGGCGTTCATCTCGTAGGTGTACTCGCTGGAGCACTTGGGACACGGAGGCAGGTTGTCGCTCATTCACTCAGGTTTCCGGTCGTCGGGAAGCGGGCGCGCCCCGGGGCGTGACCGCCGGCCGGTCGACGGGCGTCCGCGCGTTGGAGTAGCCACATTATCAAATTGCAGAATTCTGCAATTTCATACATGCTGTGGGAGCTGTGTCCGTAGGTAGCCGCGGACACGGCACCAGGCGTTCGCCCCGTTCGGGGTGGTGAGAAGGGTGCGCGACCGTGCCGGTTCCGCTGTACGAAGCCAAGGCCGAGTTCTTCCGCATGCTCGGGCACCCTGTGCGGATACGGGTCCTTGAACTGCTGCAGGACGGCCCGATGCCGGTGCGGGACCTGCTGTCCGCGATCGAGGTCGAGCCCTTCGCCCTGTCCCAGCAGCTCGCGGTCCTGCGCCGCTCGGGAATCGTCACGTCGGCGCGTGACGGCTCGACCGTGGTCTACGAACCGGCAGGCGGGGACGTCGCACAGCTGATGCTTGCCGCGCGTCGTATCCTCACCGAGGTTCTGGCGGGGCAGCGAGTACTGCTGGAGGAACTGCGCGAGTCCGGGGTCCCGGCTTCGTGACCCCGAACGACTTCCTGACCGCCACGCTCGGGCGGCTCCGCTCGGTGCTGCCGGTCCGGGCCGACTTCAAAGCGATGGGCCGCAGCCCCCGCCGGGATCTCCTGGCCGGCCTGACCGTGGCGATCGTCGCCCTCCCGCTCGCGCTCGGCTTCGGCGTCTCCTCCGGGCTCGGCGCCGAGGCGGGGCTCGCCACCGCCGTGGTCGCCGGCGCACTCGCCGCACTGCTGGGCGGCTCGAACCTCCAGGTGTCCGGTCCGACCGGTGCGATGACCGTGGTACTGGTGCCGATCGTCGCCCGGTACGGGCCCGGCGGCGTTCTCACCGTTGGACTGATGGCCGGGATCCTCCTGGTCGGGCTCGCTCTGCTGCGGGCCGGCCGGTACATGCGGTACGTGCCGGCGCCGGTGGTGGAGGGGTTCACGCTCGGGATCGCGTGTGTGATCGGACTCCAGCAGATGCCGAACGCGCTCGGCGTCGACAAGCCGGAGGGCGAGAAGGTCCTGCTGGTGGCCTGGCGGTCGGTCGTGGACTTCGCGGCATTCCCGAACCGGACCGCGATCTGCCTCTCGGTCGGGGTCGCGGCGCTGATGCTGCTCGGGGCCCGGTGGAAGCCGGCGATCCCGTTCTCGATCGTCGCGGTGATCGCCGCGACTGCGATTGCCCAGGTCTTCCACCTGGACGAGGCGACCCCGATCGGGGAACTCCCCTCCGGCCTCCCCGCCCCTTCCCTCGCCTTCCTCGACGTCTCCGCGTTCGGATCACTGCTCGCCCCGGCGGTCGCAGTGGCCGCCCTGGCCGCGCTCGAGTCCCTCCTGTCGGCGACGGTCGCGGACGGGATGACCGTGGGGCAGCAGCACGACCCGGACAGGGAGCTTTTCGGTCAGGGGATCGCCAACCTCGCGGCCCCCCTGTTCGGCGGTGTTCCCGCCACCGCCGCCATCGCCCGCACGGCCGTCAACGTCCGCACGGGGGCCTCCTCCCGCCTCGCCGCCCTCACTCACGCCGCCGTGCTGGCGGTGATCGTGTTCGCCGCCGCTCCCCTGGTCTCGAAGATCCCCCTCGCGGCGCTGGCCGGCGTCCTGCTGGCGACGGCGGTCCGGATGGTAGAAGTCGGATCCCTGCGCGCGATGGCGAAGGCGACCCGCTCGGACGCCGTCGTGCTCGTCCTGACCGCCGTCGCCACCCTCGTCCTCGACCTCGTGTATGCCGTGATCATCGGCCTGCTCGTGGCTGGGGCCCTCGCGTTGAAGGCGGTGGCGAATCAGGCGCGGATGGAGCAGGTCGACTTCCGTGCGGACCTGCCCGGCGAGCACGGCGACGAGGAGCACGCACTGCTCGCGGAGCACATCGTCGCCTACCGCATCGACGGCCCCGTCTTCTTCGCCGGCGCCCACCGCTTCCTGCTGGAACTGTCGGAGGTCGCCGATGTGAGGGCGGTGATCCTGCGCATGTCGCGGGTGACCACCGTGGACGCCACCGGAGCACTCGTCCTCAAGGATGCGGTGGAGAAACTCAACCGGCGCGGCATAGCCGTCTTCACCTCCGGCATCAGGCCCGGCCAGCGCCAGGCCCTGGACGCCGTCGGCGCCCTGGACCTGCTGCGTCTGGAGGGCCGAGAGTACGCCACCACCCCCGAAGCCATCGCCGGGGCCCACACGTACCTGGAGCGGACAGGGCTGATGCCCCGGGGACTCCGACGACACCGCATCCGGAAGGCCGCACGATGACCGCCCCCGCCGATCGCCACCTCATCGAAGTCTCCGGCACCGAGGCCCTGTGGCTCCTCGAAGGCTCCGGTCGCGGCCGCCTCGTCTACATCCAGCGGGAGATGGCGATGGTCCGCCCCGCCACGCACGTGATGGAGTACGGGCGGCTGATCGTGCGCGTGCCCGTTCAGTCCGCCGCAGTGCTCGGCCGGTCCCTGCTGACCTACCAGGTCGACGAGATCAACGACACGACCGGAACCGGCTGGATGGTCACCGCCCACGGCCACGCCGACGTCATCGGCAACCCCGTCGAGGCCGCCCACCACCGGCGCACGCTGACCGGCTGGACCCACGGCCCCCACGACACCCTGCTGCGCCTGCACCCGCGGCAGGTGTCCGGGTTCCGCCTGGCCCGCCCCGTGACGGGGGCGGGCCAGTGAGCATCCAGGTCGAGAGCATGCCCTTCCGGCACGTGCTGAACGTACCGGCCATGGGTTCGGCCGTGCGCATCGCCCGCGAGACCACCGAACTCGTACTGGTGGAGTGCGGAGTGGGGCTCGGTCATCCGAGCGTGGGTCCGGCGTTGCTGATCCTTGCCGAGCTGGTCACCAACGCCGTCCGCCACGCGGCCGTGTGCTCTCCGATGGTCACGGTGACGTACGCGCACAGCCCGGGGGCGTTCGCGTTCGCCGTCCATGACCGCCACCCCTACCAGCCGGCCCTGTACGGCGCCCTGGCCTCTGCCCCGGGCAGCGGCCTGGCCACGGTGGTCGAAATGACAGTGGAGCTCGGCGGCACCGCGGTCGTGCGCCCGGACGCGGACGGCGGCGGCAAGGCCATCTGGATCACCCTCCCCCTCTGAAGCCGAGGAACTGACGAATGACGATCGAATGGCGCTACACCACCCGCCGGGACGTAGGCGTGCTGTCCCTGGCGGGATACCTCGGCGCCGATGCCGTGGACCGGTTCACCGGCGCCGTCGGCTGGGCACTCGCCCGGGGCACGGGCCCGGTCATCCTCGACATGACCGGGCTGCTGGGCTGGTCGGCCGGCGGGCAGATCTCCGTCGCCCAAGCCGCACGCCGCCTCGCCGAGAACGGACGCCGCCTCGAACTGGCGGCGATCCCCGCGGACGGCTCCCTCGTACCGGATGCCGGCAGCCCGCCCGTCATCGTCCACTGTGACCTCGCCGCCGCCCTGGCCGCCCACGGAGCCCAGGACGCGGTCAGGCAGTGGAGCACCGACGACTGGCCAGACCCGCGCCATCCGGCGGCACCCGCCCTCGCCTGAATGCCGGCACCACCATCGATATCGGGCACGAGCCACAGCGGGCGGGGGCCTGGTCCTTCGCGCAAGAAGGCCCGACCGGCGAACGACCTGTTTGCCGGGTCCAAACGTCACGAAGGCCGCCCGCCAGGTCCCGGGAGTTGCAGGGATCTGCAATTGTGGAGGTCACAAGGCATGGAGGGGCGCGTGGGCGCCCCCACGAGGGAACGGTTTCGGGTGGATGAGATGGGCAGTCAGCGCAGGGGGACCCAGGTGAGCACACCGCTCTACCAGCTCAAGGCGGAGTTCTTCAAAACGCTGGGGCACCCGGTGCGCATCCGCGTCCTGGAACTCCTGGCCGTGCGCGAGCACGCGGTCGCCGAGATGCTGCCCGAGGTCGGGGTGGAGGCCGCGAGCCTGTCCCAGCAGCTCGCCGTCCTGCGCAAGGCCAACCTGGTGGTCACCCGCCGCGAGGGCTCCAATGTGTACTACAGCCTCACGCACCCGCAGATCGCCGAACTGCTGCGGGTCGCCCGCGGGATCCTCTCCGGCGTACTGGAGGGCCAGGCCGAAATCCTCGCCGACCTCCGCGCCACCAGCCACACCTAGGCCGTCCCTTCCGGATCTTGCCCAGCCCGCGCCGCCCGGCAAGATCCGAAAGAGACGACCCAGTCGGCACATCGCGGCGCAGGGCCCACGGGCCCACGCCCCCGCATACGGCGGCCGTCTTCCGTTGGTGCTGGTTCAGCCCGCGCTTCTGACACCGGGAGACGGCCGCTTCTCACTTCTGGGCATGCCGGCCCAGATAGAACAGCAGCCAGACGAACCCGGCGAACACATGGGTGCCGAAGATGTAGAAGAAGGCACGGAGCGCAACGCCCTTCTCCTTCCACTTCTCACGATCGGCGGCCTTCCCCTCGGCGAGGGTGTCATCGGTCATGACGCGTCTTCCTTCTCGGGCCCGTCGTGCGGGCGCATGGAGGGGCGGGCCGGCACTCGCAGGCCGCGCTCGCCGGCATGCATGACGACGGCCGCGACTTCCCCGGCACCGGCGGAGCCGGGAACGGTGTCCGGTTCACCGGCTGTCCTCGGGGTCGGTGGTCACGCCGTGATCGCGGGCCACACGCAGGGCGTCCTCCAGCTCCTCGGCGGCCGCCGCCTCCTCGAAGGCATCATCGGCCTGCACTGCGGCCGCCAGCCGGGCCCGCGCCACGCGAACCCGGTCCAGCGCCGCTTCCTCGAACCCGGCCACACCCCAACTCCTGTCCCCGAGTTTCAAGAACTATCCACTTGCAGAACTCTGCAAGTCTAGCCGGTGCGGTCCCCCGGACACTCCCCGGTGGCGGGATCAGCGGACCGGCTGCCCCAGCCCACGCCGGCGCGGCCGGTGGTCAGGGCGTTGGTGCGGCCGTCCTGGCAAGCTGTTCGATCCTCGCGAAGTGGGCCGCACGGGCCTCCTCGTCGATCGGCCGCTCGATTTCGGCGCGCATCCCGGTCCGGCCGTCGACGCCCTCGCGCAGGATGTCGGCGTGCCCGGCATGCCGGATGGTCTCGCCGAGGACATGGACCATGACGGCGAACAAGTTCGTGTTAGGACTAGGCTCCGACCACCAGGGCACGTGGCCGGGGGCATCGAGGGCAAGCTCGTTGATCGTCGCGTCCGAGTGTTCCCAGGTGCGCCGGTAGAAACCGATGATCTGATCGCGCGTCTCGTTCTCGGCCGCCCATTGATCGCTGCCGTCGGAGTCCTGCCACCGGCACAACGGTTCCGGAGAAGGGCGGTCGAAGACCTCACCGAAGTACCGGGCCTCGACCGTGGCCACGTGTTTGACCAGGCCGAGGAGGTTGGTCCCGGTCGCCGTCAGAGGCCGGCGCGCATCGTATTCGGACAAGCCGTCGAGCTTCCAGAGCAGCGCCTCACGGTCCCGCCGCAGTCTCTTGTGCAGGTTGTCCTTCGCGAACTCATCGATCATGTGGCCCGAGCCTGCCACGGGCCGCTCACGGTCTCAAGATCCCGTACACGGTCCGCAGCGACAGTCGTCCGGCCCGCCGCTGCGGCCAAGTGTGCTCAGAAGTGATCAGGACCCGACCAGCTGTACCAGGGGCCGCTGACGTGGACGTACTCGTCGCTGTGCGGCGTCGGGCCGTTCGGCGGGAGGTAGGCGTAGCCGTGACGCGCGAAAAGGCCGGAACCTCCGATGGCGAACTTCAGGCCGCCGTCGGCGAGTTCGGCGTCTCGAACCGGGTAGCCCCCGATCCAGGTCTGGTGGTGGTCCACCGAGCCCGTGGCGAGGGCCTGCTCTGCATAGGAGGTGAGTGCGGGCCGGGCGATCGCGAATCGCGCCTGGAGGGGAAGGCCGTGGTGGATCAGCAGCACCGTGGCCCCGACCAGCAGTGGGGCTGCCGCCCAGCGCCAGAGGCCGCGCAGCCGCCCCGCTCCGGCCCCCTCGGTCGGCTCCGCGGTACTCGCCATCTGCCAGGCGAACCAGGCGAACGGCAACAGGCCGAGCACCACCAGGCCCATGGCCAGCATTCCGAGGTCCTCACCGGGCACGCTGTAGCCCAGCGCGACGGCACCCGACGCCAGCAGGCAGCCCAGCAGCACACTGTTGCCCGGGCGGCGGAGCCGCCGTACGCGGCTTCGCGCAGCGGGTGAGACGGCCAGCCTCACCAGGCCCCATGCGAGCATCGCCATGAGCGGCACCGCCGCGAACAAGCCGGTGAGCACCGTGCCGAACACCACGCGCTCGCGTACAGGACTGTCCGGCGCCGCGATGACGGCCAGCAACACGGCCAGAAGCAACGGCCCCCGGTATCCGGGCATGGGCAGACGGTGGAGCCTGGCGGTCAAGGACGGCGGGTTCGTGATCACGTCGCCATCCCTACCATGCCGTGGATCTCGTCCGAAAGGCCCGTTCGATGGCGCGACCGCGGCCGGGGTCCGCCCGGGCCGGCCCGGCCCGGTGAGCGCCTGACGCCGACGTCCGTGCCCGCGCGTGTGGCTCGACATCGATGTCAGGATCCGCGCCCGCACCGTCGGCTCCTCCCTGGTCCCCGGGTGCGCCGCCGATCGCGGTACCTGGATCCGCCTGTCACGGGATCGCGGTACCGGGGATTTCTCCGGGCGGATCGGGCGTCGTCAAGAGGCGTATTAGTGGGACTTTCGGGACCGTCCGGCCGTCGCGGACAGTGGCCTCACGTCGTCGTTGATCGACCGATCCGACTGAGGAGACTGACCACCGCATGCCCACTCACGACCGCGGGCCGCTGCCCCTGACCCCGCCGCAGAACGGCGTCTGGTTCGCACAGCAGCTCGACCCCACCCGCCTCGACTACACCATCGCCGAGTACCTGGAGATCCGCGGGGCGGTGGATCCGGAGCTGCTCGCCGAGGCGGTGCGCACGACGGTGGCCGGAACCGAGACGCTGTGCGTCCGCTTCGCCGAGGTGGACGGAGTGGTGCGCCAGATACCCGCCGGGCCGCCGCCGCTGCGGATGGAGACGGTCGACGTCAGCGACCGCCCGGACCCGGACGCCGAGTCCGAGCGGCTGATGCGCGCCGAGCTGGCCCGGCCGACGGACCTGGCGACCGGGGACGTGTGCCGGCACCTCCTGGTGCGGACCGGTCCGGCGACGTACCGCTGGATGCAGGGCTACCACCACCTCGTCGCGGACGGGGTCACCGGCTCGATCCTCGCCCGGCGGACCGCCGAGGTGTACTCGGCGCTGGTCGCGGGCGAGCCCGTACCGGCCGTCGAGAGCACGCCGTGGGAGCGGATCGTGGCCGGGGAGGAGGAGTACGCCCGCTCCGAACGGTCGGCGGAAGACCGGGAGTTCTGGCGGGGACGACTGGACGGCGCCCCCGAGCCCGTCTCCTTCACCGGCAGCGTCCCGGCCCCCGCCTCGGGTACGACGGTGCGGGTGAGCGGCGACCTCGACCCCGATGACGCGCGGACCCTGCGCGAGGCGGCACGCCGGCACGGCACGCGCTGGTCGGCGCTGGTGATGGCCGCGGCCGCCGCCCACCTGCACCGCGCGGGCGGCACCGAGGACGTGGTCCTGGGTCTGCCGGTCACCGGCCGCACCACCCCGGACGCCCGCCGGACACCCGGCATGTTCTCCAAGGTGCTGCCGCTGCGGCTGACGGTCACCGCGGACACGACGGTCGGCGATCTGCTGCGCGGCACCTCGGCCGGCATCAAGGAGGCCCTGCGCCACCAGCGGTACCGCATCGAGGAGTTCACCGGGACCGGACCCCGGTTGTGGGACGCCGCCGTCAACCTCATGTCCTTCGACTACGAGCTGTCCTTCGCCGGTGCTCCCGCAACCGCGCACAACCTCTCGGTCGGCCCGGTGGAGCACGTCTCCCTCAACGTCTACGACCGCGGCGGCGACAGCCCGCTGACCGTGCAGGCCGAGGGCGACGCCGCCGACCTCGATCGGGTCGAACTGGACGCGCTGCGGGTGCGCTTCACCCGCTTCCTGGTCGCCCTCGCCTCGGCCGAGGACGAGGCTCCGGTCGGCTCGCTGCCCTTCCTGACCACCGAGGACGAGGAGCGGCTCGCCGCCTTCGCCGAGGGCGGCGTCGACCCCGTGGCCGGGGGCGCGTCGCTGCACGCGCTCTTCGAGGAGGTGGCGGCGCGCACCCCCGAGCGGGCCGCCGTGATCTGCGCCGGCCAGGAGGTCACCTACCGGGAGCTCGACGCCTGGGCCGAGGACATCGCGGACCGGCTGCGGACGGCCGTCGAACCGGGCACCCCGGTCGGCGTCTGCGTGGAGCGCTCCCCGTCGATGGTCGCTGCCCTGCTCGGCGTCCTGAAGGCGGGCGGCTGCTACGTACCGCTCGACCCCGGCCTGCCGCCCGAGCGCATCGCGTACATCGTGCGCGACGCCGGGCTGCGCACGGTCGTCGCCGGGCCGGGCAGCCGCGACCGGCTGCCGCACGACCTGCCGGGCGTGGTCGACGCGAGCGCGCCGACCGACGGGTCCCGCTCCGGCCGGAGGTCCGTACCGGTGCCGGCCGCGTCCGCCGCGTACCTGCTGTACACATCGGGCAGTACGGGCGAGCCGAAGGGCGTCGTCGTCCCGCACGCGGCGGCCGTCGACTTCGTGCGCGGCCACCTCGCGCTGTGCGGCGCGGGCGACACCGGAGCATCCGCGACCGGGCGTACGGAACGGTTCCTCGGGTTCGCCTCGCTGTCGTTCGACGTGTCGGTCCTGGACGTGTTCGGTTCTCTGCTGAGCGGTTCCACCCTGGTCCTCGCCACCGACGCCGAGCGGGTCGACGTCGACCGGCTCCAGGCGTTGCTCGCCGAGCACGCGGTGACGGTCGCCGACCTGCCGCCGGCGCTCCTGCCGCTGCTGGACCCGGCGGGACTACCGGCGCTGCGGTTCCTGTCCACGGGCGGTGAGGCCCCGTCCGGGGACGCCGTGGACCGCTGGGCGACGGACGGCCGCGAGGTCTGGAACGCGTACGGGCCGACCGAGGCGGCCGTGTCCGTGACCATGCACCGCGTGGTTCCGCCCTCGCACGGCCGGATCCCGCCGATCGGGCGCCCGATGGTCAACCACCGTGCGTACGTGGTCGACCGGGGGCTGCGGCTGCTGCCGCCGGGAGCGACCGGCGAGCTCTGCGTGGCCGGGGCGGGTCTCGCCCAGGGGTACGCGGGGCGCGCGGCCATGACCGCGGACCGTTTCGTGCCGGACCCGTTCTCCGGTGTGCCCGGTGCGCGGATGTACCGGACGGGGGACCTCGTGCGCTGGACGGCGCGGGGCGAACTGGAGTTCGTGGGGCGGGTGGACCGCCAGGTCAAGATCAACGGCCACCGGATCGAACTGGGTGAGATCGAGGCGGTGCTCGGCCGGCAGCCCTCGGTGGGGCAGGCCGCGGTCGTCGTGCACGCCCCCGCGGGCGGAGCCCGCCGGCTCGTCGCCTTCGTGGCCCCGCCGGCCGGCGGCGGCCCGGTGCCCGAACCGGATGCGCTGGCAGCGGAGTTGGGCCGGGTCCTGCCGGGCTACATGGTGCCCCGCACCTTCGTGGCGGTGGACCGGCTGCCCCTCACCCCGGGCGGCAAGGTCGACCGCGCGAAGCTGCGCGTACCCGAGGTCGCGGCCCGTCCGGAGCACCCCGAGCGGGTGTACGGCGCCACCGAGCAGACCCTCGCGGCCCTGTTCTCCGAGGCCCTCGGCGTCACCGCGACCCCGGACGACAACTTCTTCGAGCTCGGCGGCGACAGCATCACCGCCCTCGGCCTGACCAGCCGGGCGCGGGCTCGGGGCTTCTCCTTCACCCTGCGCGAGGTGTTCGCGCACAAGACCCCGGCCGCCCTCGCCGCGGCCGTCGGCGAGCCGGGCCATGGTTCCTCCCAGGCCGCCGGTCCGATGGTTCCCGAGCACGGTCCGCTCCCCGCGACACCGGTCATGCGCTGGCTCCTCGACGGGCCGGGTCCCATCGGCCGGTTCAGCCAGTCCATGGTGCTGACCCTGCCCGAGGGCGCGGACGACGCGACGCTCGTACGGGTCCTGCAGTCGGTCGTGGACCGGCACGGGGCGCTGCGCCTCGGCGTGACCGTCGGCCCGGAGGGCCGGCTGTGCACGGTCGGCGAGCCCGGTTCGGTCGACGTGTCCCGGCTGTACCGCACCGTCGACGTGGCCGGGTCGGACGAATCCGCCCGCGTCGCGATCATGGCGGAGGCGGCCCGGGAGGCGGCCGGACAACTGGACCCCGCGACCTCGGCGATGCTCCGGGCCGTGCGCTTCGACACCGGTGGGGCGGCGCCGGACCGGCTGCTGCTGTGCGTGCACCACCTGGCGGTGGACGGGGTGTCCTGGCGGATCCTGACGGCCGACCTGGCCACGGCCTGGGAGGCCGCCGTCGCCGGGCGTCCGCTTCCGGCCGCGGACGGGGAGGTCTCGTTCCGCGCGTGGGCCCACCATCTCGAACTCCAGGCGGGTTCCGCGGACGTGCAGGCCGAGCTCCCCTTCTGGCGCGCGACGCTGGACACCCCCGGGGACGCCCCGGGGACGCGCGAGCCCTGGCAGCGGATCCCCGACCCGGCGCGGGACACCGCCGGCGCCACGCGCACGCTGACGCTCGACCTGCCCGCCGAGGTCACCGGCCCGCTGCTGGTCGGCGTGCCCGGCGCGCTGCGCACCGGCCCGGCCGAGGTGCTCCTCGCGGGACTGGTCCTCGCGGCCCACCGCCTGCGCTCCCCCGGCACCGCCCCGGGCTCGCTGCTGGTCGACCTGGAGGGCCACGGCCGCGTCGACCGCACCGGCCGGCACGACCTGGCGCGCACCGTGGGCTGGTTCACCACCCAGTACCCGGTCCGGTTCGACGTGGACGGCCTCGACCTGGACGCGGCGGCCCGGGGCGGCGACGCCCTCGCCGAGCTGGTCGCGCGGATCCACACGACGGTCGCCTCCGTACCGGACCACGGCACGGGCTTCGGCCTGCTGAGCCGGCTCGATCCGCGCAGCGCCGCGGAACTGTCCGGACTTCCGCGCCCCCGGGTCCTGTTCAACTACCTGGGCCGGTTCTCCGGCGGGGACGGGGCATCCTGGAGCCCCGCCCCCGAGGCCGGCGGCCTGCGGGCCGAGGTGGATCCGGCGATGCCCGTCGAGCACGCCCTGCAGATCGACGCCATGGCCGTGGACGGCTCCGACGGACCCGCCTTCACCGCGGTCGTCACCCATCCCGCGGAGCTGTTGACCGAGGCCGAGGCGGACGCCCTGGTGTCGGCCTGGGAGGATGCCCTGCGCCTGTTGGCCGGCTGGACGGGCGCCCCCCGGCCTCGCCGCCTCACTCCCCGTGACCTGCCGCTGGTCCGGCTGACGCAGCCGGAGACGGACGCCCTGGCCGCGCGCTACGCCGGGCTCTGCGACGTGCTGCCTCTCTCGCCGCTCCAGGAGGGGCTCTTCTTCCACTCCGCCTTCGACACGGGCGCGATGGACGCCTACACCGGCCAGATCGTCCTCACCCTGGACGGCGCCCTGGACGAGGACGTCCTGCGGGCGTCCTGCGACCGGCTGCTGCGCCGCCACACCGCGCTGCGCTCCGCCTTCACCGACCAGGGTCTGGACGGGCCGGCGCAGATCGTCGTCGAGTCCGTCGAGGTGCCGTGGGAGGCCGTGGACCTGGGCGGACTCGGCGCCGCGGACCGGGAGCAGGAGTGGCAGCGGCTGCTCGCGGCCGACCGGGCCCGCCGCTTCGACCTGGAGCGGCCTCCGCTGGTGCGCTTCACCCTGGTCCGGTTCGGCGCGGCCGAGCACCGGCTGATGATGACGAACCACCACATCGTCTGGGACGGCTGGTCCTCGGCGGTCCTGCTGCGCGAACTCCTCACCGGATACGCGGAATGCGGCGGCCCCGGCGGCCCGGGCGCGTCCGGTCCGGTCGGCGAAGGGGTCCCGTACCGCTCGCACCTGGACTGGCTCGCCCGCCAGGACGACGGCGCCGCCGAGACCGCGTGGAGCACCGCGCTGGCCGGGCTGGAGGAGCCGACGCTGCTGGGCGCGGCCGATCCGAACCGGATCGACGCGCTGCCCGAGCGGTTCCCGGTGGAGCTGTCGGCCGAGCTCACGGCCCGGCTCACCGCGCGGGCCCGTACCGCGGGCGTGACCCTCAACAGCGTGATCCAGGGCGTCTGGGCGATGCTGCTGGGCCGGGTGACCGGGCGGGACGACGTGGTGTTCGGCGGAACGGTCTCGGGACGGACCGCGGACGTGGCGGGCATCGAGGAGATGGTCGGCCTGCTGATCAACACCCTGCCCGTGCGGTTCCGGATCCGCGAGGACGAGCCGCTGCTGGCGGCGCTCGCCCGGTTCCAGGACGAGCAGGCGGAGCTGATGGACCACCAGCACGTCGGGCTCGCCGGCATCCAGCGGGCGGCCGGGCTGGGCGCCCTCTTCGACACGACGGTCGTCGTCGAGAACTATCCGCTCGACCTTGAGTCGATGCGGGACCTGGCCGGCGGACCGCGACTGACCGGGGTGGAGGGCTCGGACGCCACCCACTACACCGTCAACCTCATCGTGCTGCCCGGGGAGCGGCTGCGGCTCCACCTCGACCACCGCACGGACGTGCTGGACGCACGGACGGCGCGCAGCCTGGGCGAGGCGCTGGAGCGGCTGCTGACGGCCGTCGCCGACGCCCCCTCCACCCCGGTCGGGGAGGTGGACCTGCTCTCCGCGGAGCAGCACCGGCTGATCCGGGAATGGAACGGCACGGCCGTGCCCGTCCCCGACACCACGCTGGTGGAACTGTTCGAACGGCAGGTGGCCCGGACCCCCGGCGCCCCGGCGACCGTCTTCCGCGGCGAGCGCCTCTCGTACGCCGAACTCGACGCCCGCGCCGAACTGCTGGCCGGCGAGCTGTGCGCCCGGGGCGCCGGTCCGGAGCGGATCGTCGCGGTCGCCCTGCACCGCTCCACCGAGATGGTCGTCTCGCTGCTGGCCGTGCTGAAGTCGGGGGCGGCCTACCTTCCGGTGGACCCCTCGCTGCCTGCGGACCGGATCGCGTACCTGCTGTCCGACGCCGAGCCCGTCCTGCTGCTCGCCGACGACGAGGTGGCGGCGGCGCTGCCGGCCGCGGCGGACCTGCCCCGGCTGGATCCGGGGGCCGTGCCCGACGGGAGCGCCACCGGTGCGGTGCGGCAGGCCCCCCTGCCCGCGCACCCCTCGTACGTGATCTACACGTCCGGGTCGACGGGGCGGCCCAAGGCCGTCGTCGTGGAGCACTCGGCCATCGTGAACCGGCTGCTGTGGATGCAGGACCGCTACCGGCTGGGCGCCGACGACCGGGTGCTCCAGAAGACCCCGTTCGGCTTCGACGTCTCGGTGTGGGAGTTCTTCTGGCCGCTGATCACCGGCGCGGCCCTGGTGGTCGCCGAGCCCGGCGGGCACAAGGACCCCGCCTACCTCAGCCGGGTGATCCAGGAGGAGGCGGTCACCACCGTCCACTTCGTCCCGTCCATGCTGGCCGCGTTCGTCGAGGACCCGAAGGCGGGCGGCTGCCGGTCGCTGCGCCGGGTCGTGTGCAGTGGCGAGGCGCTGCCGGAGGAGCTGAAGAACCGCTTCCTCGACGTGCTCGACGTGCCCCTGCACAACCTGTACGGACCCACCGAGGCGGCCGTGGACGTCACGCACTGGGACTGCCGCCGCGAGGACGCCGGGCCCGTGCCGATCGGCCGGCCGATCTGGAACACCTCGCTGTACGTGCTCGACCCGCGGGGGCGCCCCGTCCCGGTGGGCGTCGCGGGCGAGCTGTTCCTGGCGGGCGCGGGCCTCGCCCGCGGGTACCTGCGCCGCCCGGCGCTCACCGCGGAGCGGTTCCCGCTGGACCCGTTCGGCCCGCCGGGCTCGCGCATGTACCGCACCGGCGACCTGGCGCGCCACCGGGCCGACGGCTCGGTGGAATACCTGGGCCGCACCGACGACCAGGTGAAGATCCACGGCTTCCGGATCGAACTCGGCGAGATCGAAACGGCGCTGGGGCGCCTCCCCGGTGTCGGGCGGGCCGCGGTCGTGGTCCGCGAGGACGTCCCGGGCGACCGCAGGCTCGTCGGGTACGTCGTCCCGGAGGCCGGGGCCGACCCGGCTCCGGTACTGGAGCCCGAGCCGATGCGCGCCGAACTGGCCCGCTCCCTCCCGGAGTACATGGTTCCGGTGCTGGTGGTCGTGGACGGGCTGCCCGTCACGGCGAACGGCAAGCTCGACCGCCGGGCGCTGCCGGCGCCCGCCGCGGCGGCCGCCACCGGGTACGAGCCGCCCGCCGGCGAGACCGAGGAACTGGTCGCCATGGTGTGGGCCTCCGTACTGGACGCGCCGCGGATCGGCCGCCACGACGACTTCTTCGCCCTCGGGGGGCACTCGCTGAGCGCCACCCGGGTGGCGGCCCGACTGCGCCAGTCCCTCGGCCTGGACCTACCCCTGCACACCCTCTTCGAACAGCGGACCGTCGCCACGCTCGCCATCGCCGTCGAGACGGTGCTGCTGGCCGAACTGGAGGCCGAAACGGCCCCGTTCGCCGCGGACACCGCCGACGCCGTTCCTTCACTCGTACTTCAGGGAGAGACCTCGTGACCACCCAGGAGAGCCTGCCGGCCACCGGCACGGACAGCCGCCTGGCCGCCGCCCGGGAACTGCTGCGCCGCCGGGTGCGCGCCGCGCTGGACGACTCGGCGGCCGGCGCGGCCGCCACGACGGCCCCCACCCCCACCGCCGGCCCCGGCGGTCCGGGCGCCGAGCCCGTCGCCTCGTTCGCCCAGGAGCGGATGTGGCTGGTGGACCGGATGATGGACGGCACCCCCGGCTACGCGATCCCCGAGGTCGTACGGCTGCGCGGCCCCGTCCGCCCGGACCTGCTGCGCCGGAGCCTGACGGCCGTCGTGGCCCGCCACGCACCGCTGCGCACCGTCTTCGAGGAGCGCGACGGCGCCCCGCACCCGGTGGTCCTGCCCGCGCCGGAGGCCGTCCCGCTGCCGGTGCTGGACCTGGGCGGCGCTCCCCTCGCCGAACTGGAGGAGCGGGCCCACGCCCTGGCCCGGGAGGAGGTCCGCAGACCCTTCGACCTCGCGACGGGACCGCTGCTGCGCGCCCTGCTGATCCGGCTGGGCGCGGAGGACCACCTGCTGGTGCTGGTGGTCCACCACATCGCCACGGACGGCTGGTCCATGGGCCTGCTCTGGCAGGAGTTCTCCGAGGGCTACGCAGCCCTGCTCGCGGAGCGGCCCCTCGCCCGGGCACCGCTCGCACTCGACTACCAGGCGTACGCCCGTACCCAGCGCGACCGGTTCGCGAGCGGTGCGATGAACGGGCAGCTGCGCTGGTGGGAGGAGTGCCTCGCCGGACTGGAACCCCTCGAACTGCCCGCCGACCGGCCCCGGCCCACCCGCCGCAGCGGTGACGGCGCGAGCCTGGACTTCACCCTCGACGCGCCGCTCACCGCACGGCTGCGCGGGATCGCCGAGAGCTCCGGCGCCACCCTCTTCATGACCCTGCTGGCCGGCTTCCAGGCGGCCCTGGCCCGCTACGCCGGCCGCACCGACATCGCCGTCGGCACTCCGGTGGCCGGGCGCGACCGGGTGGAACTGGAGCCCCTCGTCGGGTTCTTCGTCAACACCGTGGTGCTGCGCGCCGACCTGTCGGGCGATGCCGGGTTCCGCGAACTGCTCGGCCGGGTCCGGCGGGCGACGGTGGACGCGTACGACCACCAGGAGGTGCCGTTCGACCGGCTGGTGGAGCACCTGAGCCCCGAGCGCGTCGGCGACCGCAACCCGCTCGTGCAGGTGATGTTCGCGTCGGCCCCGGACGAGACGGCCGGGCTGCGACTGCCGGGGCTGGACGCGCAGTCCGTGCGGACCGACTTCGGCGGATCGCTCTTCGACCTGAGCGTCTTCGTCTCCGAGGGCGCCGAAACCTGCTCAGGCTCGCTCGTCTTCGACACCGACCTGTTCGACCGGGCCACGGCCGAACTCGTCCTCGGCCACTACCTGGAGCTGCTCTCGTCCGCCGCCGAGGAGCCCGACCGCCCCGTGGCCGAGCTGCTGCCCTCCGCCCCGACCGCGGCCCGGCTCGCCGCCGAGGGCCACGGCGCGGTCCGCCGCGACCTCGCCCCGGCCGGCCTGGTGGAGCTGTTCTCCGAGCAGGTCCGGCGCGCCCCCGGCGCCGACGCCGTGGTCTGCGGCACGGACCGCCTCAGCTTCGCCGAACTCGACTCCCGTTCCGACCGGCTGGCGGCCCGGCTGGCCGCCGCCGGGGTGGGGCGCGAGACCCCGGTGGCCCTGCTCATGGAGCGCTCGGTCCAGCTCCCGGTGGCGATCCTGGCCGTCCTGAAGGCCGGCGGGGTCTACGTCCCGCTCGGCGAGGGTTTCCCCGTCGCCCGGCTGCACTGGATGCTGGAGCGGACCGGCGCCCGCCTGCTGCTCGCCGATCCGGCGACGGCCGGCCACGAGGCGGTCCGCACGTCGCCCGTGCCGGTGCTCGACGTGAGCGCCCCGGCGGACGCGGTCCAGGCCGGACCGGTCCCGTACCCGCCCTGCGCACCGGACCAGTTGGCGTACGTGATGTACACCTCCGGATCCACGGGAGAGCCGAAGGGCATCGGCGTCACGCACGCCAACGTCGCGGCGCTCGCCCGCGACACCGCCTTCGGCGCCGCGCACCGGCGGGTGCTGGCCCATTCCCCGCTGTCGTTCGACGCCTCGACGTACGAACTGTGGGTGCCGCTGCTGTCCGGCGGCCAGGTGGTCATGGCGCCGCCCGGCCGGGTGGACACCGCGGCCCTGGCCGCGCTGGTGGAGGAGCACCGGATCACCTCGATGTTCCTCACGGCCGCCCTGTTCAACCTGGTGGTCGAGGAGTGCGTGGAGCTCCTGACGCGGGTGCGGGAGGTGTGGACGGGCGGCGAGGCCGCCTCCCCGCACTCCTTCGCCCGGGCCCTGGCGCAGGCTCCGGACACCGTCCTGGTCAACGTGTACGGTCCCACCGAGACCACCACCTTCGCCACGGGCCACCGGCTGGACCCCCGCGCCGGCGCCGTCGTGGACGGCCGGATCCCCATCGGCACGGCCCTGGACGACACCCGCCTGTACGTCCTGGACGAGCGCGGCCGCCCGGTACCGCAGGGCGCCGTCGGCGAGCTGTGCATCGGCGGCACCGGCGTGGCCCGCGGCTACCTGGGCCGACCCGGCCTGACCGCGCGGCAGTTCACCCCGGACCCGTACGGCGCCCCGGGCGCCCGGATGTACCGGACGGGCGACCTCGCCCGGCGGCGCCCCGACGGCACCGTCGACTACCTCGGCCGCAGCGACCAGCAGGTCAAGATCCGCGGCCACCGGATCGAGCCGGGCGAGGTCGAAGCCGAGCTGACCCGCTGCCCGCAGGTCGGGCACGCCGCGGTGGTGGTCCGCGAGGACACCCCCGGCGAGCAGCGCCTCGTCGCCTACGTGGTGCCCTCGCAGGAGCGGTCGGCCGAGCCTGCCGAGCTGCACCGGGCCCTCGCCGCCCGGCTGCCCGCGTACATGCTGCCCTCGGCGATCGTGCCGCTCGCGGCCCTGCCGGTGACCCCGAACGGCAAGCTGGACCGGCGCGCGCTGCCCGCGCCCCCCGAAGAGGGTGTGCGCCGGGCCGAGTTCGCGGCGCCGGCGACCGCGACCGAGGAACTCGCCGCGGCCGTGTGGGCCGAGGTGCTGGGCACCGGGCGGATCGGCCGCCACGACGACTTCTTCGCCCTCGGCGGCCACTCCCTGCGGGCCACCCGCGCCGTTTCGCGGCTCGGCGCCCGCCTGGGCACCGGCGTACCGCTGCGGCTGCTGTTCGAGCACCCGACGCTGGAGCGGTTCGCGTCGGCACTGGACGCCCTGCGCGGCGACGGTCCCGCCGCGGCCGCGGCCGCCGTCACCGCGATCGGCGCCCGGCCCGCCGGGGAGCCGGCCCCGCTGTCGTTCGCGCAGCAGCGGCTGTGGTTCCTGGACCAGCTCCAGCCCGGCCGGCCCGACTACAACATCCCCGTCGCGACCCGGCTGCGCGGCCCGCTCGACGCCGACGCCCTGGCCGCCGCGCTGTGCGCGGTGGTGACCCGGCACGAGGTGCTGCGCTCGCGGATCACCGAGGGCCCGCGGGGCCCCGTACAGATCGTGGAGGCTCCGGAGGTCTTCGCCCCCGTCCGCACCGACCTGGGGGACCTGCCCCGCGAGGAGGCCCGCTCGCGGGCGCTGGGCCTCGCCCACGCGGACGCCGCCGCCCCCTTCGACCTGGGATCCGCTCCCCTGCTGCGGGCCCGCGTGGTGCGGGTCGCGGACGACGAGCACCTCCTCGTCCTGGTCCTGCACCACACCGTCGGCGACGGCTGGTCGATGCCGGTGCTGTGGCGGGAACTGTCCGGGGCCTACGCGGCGCTGCGCCGCGGTGAGCGCTCCGCGCTCCCGGAACTTCCGGTTCAGTACGGCGACTTCGCGCACTGGCAGCAGCGCCGGCTGGCGGACGGCGACGCCGACGCGGGCATCGCCCACTGGCGGGCGGCCCTGAGCGGCCTCCCGGCCCTGGACCTGCCCACCGACCGGCCGCGGCCCCAGGTCCGCTCGGGAGCGGGCGACGCCTTCGTCTTCGAGGTCCCCTCCGAGCTCGCCGAGCGGCTCGGCGCGCTGGCCCGGGAGCGCGGCGCCACCCTGTTCATGGTGCTGCTCGCCGGGTTCCAAGCGCTGCTGGCCCGCTACACGGGCCAGGCGGACATCGCGGTGGGCTCTCCCATCGCGGGCCGCGACCGCACCGAACTGGAGCCCCTCGTCGGCTTCTTCGTCAACACCCTGGTGCTGCGCACCGACCTGTCCGGCGACCCGGCGTTCGGCGAACTGCTGGGCCGGGTGCGCCGGACGGCGCTCGCCGCGTACGAGCACCAGGACGTCCCCTTCGACCGACTGGTGGAGGAACTGAGGCCGGAGCGCGACCTCAGCCGCAACCCGCTCTTCGACGTCCTGTTCCAGCTGCATCCCGAGCAGCTCGACGCGCTGCCGCTGGAGGGGGTGGAGGTCGAGAGCCTGGACACCTCCAACGGGACGGCCAAGTTCGACCTCAGCCTCGCGATGACCGAACACCCCGGCGGACTGACCGGCACCGTGAGTTACGCGACGGACCTCTTCGACCGGGACACGGTCGAGCGGTTCGGCGCGCACTACCTGCGGCTGCTGGCCGGTGCGGCCGAGACCCCCGACGCACCGCTGTCGCGGCTGGACGTGCTGTCCCCGCAGGAGCACGCCGCCCTGCTCGGAGAGGAGTCCGCGCCGCGGACGGACCGGCCGGCGGCGCGGACCCTGCACTCCCTGGTGGCGGAGCAGGCCCGGCTGCGGCCGGACGCCCCGGCCGTGACCTGTGAGGGCCGCACCACCGGCTACGGCGAGCTCGACGCGGCCGCCAACCGGCTGGCCCACCGCCTGCGGGAGCTCGGGACCGGCCCCGAGACCCGGGTGGCCGTACTGGCCGGGCGCGACCCGCGCATGCTGGTCTGCGTCCTCGCGGTACTGAAGGCCGGCGGCGCGTACGTCCCCCTCGACGCGGGCCATCCGGCCGAGCGGATCCGCACGGTCCTCGCCGACAGCGGCGCCCACCTGGTGCTGACGGCGGGCCTGCCGGACGGGCTGCCCTCGGACCTGACCGGCGACCTGACGGTCCTGGACCTGGACGCCGAGCGGCAGCTGGTCGACGCGCTGCCCCCGACGGAGCCGGCCGCCCCCGCCTCCCCCGCGCACCTCGCCTACCTGCTGTACACGTCCGGATCCACCGGCCGCCCCAAGGGCGTGGCCGTCACCCACGCCGCGATCACCGGCTATCTGGAGGCGTTGACCTCCACCTTCGGCCTCGGCTCCGAGGACGCCGTGCTCGCCCGCACCGCCCTGACCTTCGACCCGTCGGTGCGCGACCTGTTCGCGCCGCTGACCACCGGCGGGCGGATCGTGCTGGCCTCGCAGGACGAGGCCGGGGACCCGGAAGCACTGGCCCGGCTGCTGCACGCCGAGGGCGTGACGGCGCTGCTGTCGATCGTCCCGTCGATGCTGGAGCCGCTGGTCTCCGCCGTCACCGAACCCGCGGCCGCGCTGCGGCTGGTGATGACCACCGGTGAGGCGCTGACGCCCGGACTGGCGCGCGCCGCCCACACCTTGGGCGTGCCCGGCCGCCTGCGGCTGGTCAACCAGTACGGTCCGACGGAGTGCACCAACACCACCACGTACCACGTGGTGACGGACGCCGACATCGAGGCGGGCCGCATCCCCATCGGGCGTCCGCTGCCCGGCGCCCGGGTGCTCGTGCTCGGCGAGCACCTCGAACCACTGCCCCGGGGCGCGATCGGTGAGCTGTTCATCGCCGGGCGCGGGGTGGCCCGCGGGTACCTGGGCGATCCGGCGCGCACCGCCGAGGCCTATCCGCCGGACCCGTACGGGCCGCCCGGCGCGCGCATGTACCGCACCGGTGACCTGGCGCGGCTGCGCTCCGACGGCGTGCTGGAGTTCCACGGCCGGCGCGACAACCAGGTCAAGGTCCGCGGCCACCGGATCGAACTCGGCGAGGTCGAGGCCGCCCTGCTGCGCCACCCCGACGTGGCCCGGGCCGTGGCCGCCGCACACGGCGAGGGCGCCGACCGGCTGCTCGCCGCGTACGTGGTGTGGCGGGACGGGAGCGGTGATCCGGCCGCCGTGCTGGACTTCGTACGCGCGGCCCTGCCGGCCGCGATGGTGCCCTCCGCGCTGGTGGTGCTGGACGCGCTGCCGCTGACCCCGAACGGGAAGACCGACCGCCGGGCGCTGCCCGCGCCGGAGGCCGGCTCGGCCGGTGGGCACCGGGCGCACGTCGCTCCGCGCACGCCGCTGGAGCGGACGGTCGTCGAGGTCTGGGAGGAGGTGCTCGGCGAGGGCCCGATCGGGGTCCGCGACCACTTCTTCGAGCGCGGCGGACACTCCCTGCGCGCAACCCGGGTCATCTCCCGGCTGCGCGCCCTGCTGGAGCTGGACATCCCGATGCAGCTGCTCTTCCGCCACCCGGTGGCCGAGGACCTCGCCCGGGCGCTGGCCTCGCCGGTCGCGGCGGGGGCGAAGGGACCGGCGATCCCCGCGCTGCCCGAGGGGCCCGGCCCGCTGTCCTTCGGACAGCAGCGGCTGTGGCTGCTGGACCGGCTCCAGCCGGGCCGGCCCGACTACAACATGCCCGGTGCCGTGCGGCTGACGGGGGAGCTCGACACCGACGCGGCCCTGGCGGCCCTGACGGACGTCGTCGCCCGCCACGAAGTGCTGCGCTCGCGAATCGAGGAGTCCGGGGAATCCGGGAAGGACGGCGGCGAGGGCGCCTTCGCGGCCCGCGTCGTACCCGGTCCGGCCTCGATGTTCACCCCGTCCTTCACCGACCTTTCGGAGCTGGGCGCGACGGCGGCCGGGGAGCGGGCGCGGGAGCTGGCGGCGCACGACGCCGCACTGCCCTTCGACCTGGCGGCCGCGGGCCCGCTGCGGGCCCGCCTGGTGCGGATCGCGGCGCGGGAGCACCTGCTGGTGATCGTCGCGCATCACATCGCCTTCGACGGCTGGTCGGTGGGGGTGTTCTGGCGGGAGTTCTTCGCCGCCTACCGGGCCCGCACCGTCGAAGGGTCCGAGTCGCTGCCGGAACTCGCCGTCTCCTACCGCGATTTCGCGTCGTGGCAGCGCGACCGGCTGGGCGGTGACGCGCTCGCCGGCACCCTGGAGCACTGGCGGGAGCGGCTCGCCGGGCTGGCCCCGCTGGACCTCCCCACCGACCGGCCCCGGCCGGCCACCCCGTCCGGGCGCGGCGAGCAGTTCCCCTTCCTCCTGCCCGAGCCGCTGCTGCACGGGCTGCGCGAGCTGGGGCGCCGGCACGACGCCACGCTGTTCATGGTGCTGCTGGCCGGCTTCCAGGCCCTGCTGGCCCGCTGGTCGGGCAGCGAGGACGTGGCGGTGGGCTCCCCCATCGCGGGCCGCGACCGCACCGAACTGGAGCCGCTCATCGGCTTCTTCGTCAACAACCTGGTGCTGCGCACCGACCTGTCCGGCGACCCGGCCTTCGGCGAACTGCTGGACCGGGCCCGGGAGACCGCCCTGGGGGCGTACGCCCACCAGGAGGTGCCGTTCGAGCGTCTGGTGGAGGAGGTGCGGCCGGAGCGCGACCTGAGCCGCAACCCGCTGTTCCAGGTGATGCTGGTGCTCGACGAGGAGGCCGCCGCGCCGCCCGCCCTTCCGGGGCTGGACGTCGAACCGCTCTCGCTGGCCAGCGGGGCCTCGAAGTTCGACCTCTCGCTGTACTTCGTGGAGGAGGAGGGCGCGCTGCGCGGTGAGGCAGTGTTCGCGACCGACCTCTTCGACCGGGCGACCGTCGAGCGCATGACCTCGGCGCTGACCGAACTGCTCACGGCCGCGGTGGCCGATCCCGCGACGCCGCTCGGCGCACTGCCCCTGATGGGGCCGGCCGAGGAGCGCCGGATCCTGCGTGCGGGCGGCGGGTCCGCCCTGCCGGCCGCCGACCGGCCGCTGCCCGCGCTCGTCGGCGAGCAGGCCTCCCGTACTCCGCAGGCCGTGGCCGTGGACGACGGGGAACGGAGCCTGTCGTACGCCGGGCTGTGGGAGGTCTCGGGGCGCCTCGCCCGTGAGCTCGCCCGGCTGGGGGTGGGTCCGGACACGGCGGTGGCCGTCTGCGCGGAGCGCTCCGTGCTGCTCCCGGCCGCGCTGCTGGGCGTCCTGCGCTCCGGCGGCCTGTACGTGCCCGTCGACCCCGGCTATCCGGCCGACCGGATCGGCTACATGCTCGCGGACAGCGGCGCCCGGGTGCTGGTGGTGTCGGGGCTGTCCGGCACCGCGCAGGCGCCGGACGGGGTCGCCGTGGTGGACCTCGACGCCCTGGCCGGTGACGGGAACGCACGGGCCGACTTCGCACCCGTGCGACTGGAGCCGGAGCAGTTGGCGTACGCCCTGTACACCTCGGGCTCGACGGGACGCCCGAAGGGGGTCACCGTCCCGCACCGGGCGCTGGCCAACTTCACCCGGGACATGGTGCGCAGGCTGGAGCTGACGGCCGGTGACACGGTCGCGGCCGTCACCACGGCCTCCTTCGACATCGCCGTGCTGGAGCTGTTGGTCCCGCTCGTGTGCGGAGCCACCCTACGGGTCGTCGACCGGGAGACCGCGCGGGACGGCACCCTCCTCGCGAAGGAGCTGGACTCGGCACCGGTCACGGTCGTCCAGGCCACTCCGGCCACCTGGCACCAGCTGATGGAGTCCGGCTGGCAGGCGCCCCACGTCCGGGCTCTGTGCGGCGGCGAGGCGCTGCCGTCGGCCCTGGCCGAGCGGATGCGTACGGCGCTGGGCACCGTCTGGAACGTGTACGGGCCGACGGAGACCACCGTCTGGTCCACGGCGCACCGGCTGTCCGGTCCCGTCGGCGACGGGCCGGTGCCGATCGGCTCGGCGCTCGCCAACACCCGGCTGCACGTGCTGGACGCGGGCCTGCGACCGGTGCCGGTCGGGGTGTTCGGCGAGCTGTACATCGGCGGCGACGGCGTGGCCCGCGGCTACCACGGGCGGCCGGCGCTGACCGCGGAACGGTTCGTGCCCGACCCGTACGCGGCCGGCGAACGGCTGTACCGCACCGGTGACCTGGTACGCCGGCTCGCGGACGGCAGGCTGGAGTACCGGGGCCGGGCCGACGGCCAGGTGAAGGTGCGCGGTCACCGGATGGAGCTCGGCGAGATCGAGTCCGCGCTCGCCCGCCACCCGCGGGTGCTGGCGGCGGCCGTGGCCGTCCACGGCACGGGGGTGGACGCCGTCCTGGCCGGCTACGTGACCTGGCGGGACGAGGAGGGCGACGTGCGCGAGCTCGGCGACTTCCTGCGTCAGGACCTCCCCGAGTACATGGTCCCGTCGGTCCTGACCGCCTTGGAGCGACTCCCGCTCACCCCGAACGGCAAGCTCGACCGCAAGGCGCTGCCCGCCCCTTCGGCGGACGCGGCGCGCGGCGACGGCGCGGGGCGGGTCGCGCCGCGCGACACGACGGAGCTGCGGATGGCGCGGCTGTGGGAGCAGACCCTGGGGACGGCCCCGATCGGGGTCCGCGACGACTTCTTCGCGCTCGGCGGACATTCGCTCAAGGCCTTCGCCCTGATGGCGGCCGTGCGCCGGGAGTTCGGCGTGGAACTGCCGCTGAACCTGGTGTTCCGTCGGCGCACCGTGGAGCTGCTCTGCGAGGCGCTGCCGGACGCGGGGGCGGCCGCCGCCAGGCTGCTGGTCCCGCTGGCCGACGGGGACCCGTCCCGGCCGCCGCTGGTCCTCGTCCACCCGCGGGGCGGCGACGTCGTCTGCTACCGGGACCTGGTGCGGGACCTGTCCGCCCGTCCCGGGGGCGACCGGCGGATCCTGGGCCTGGAGTCGGTGGGCTACAACACCGGCGAGACCCCGCTGGAGCGGGTGCCCGAGATGGCCGAGCGCTACCTGGCCGCGCTCCGCGAGGAGCAGCCGCACGGCCCGTACCTGCTGTCCGGCTGGTCGTTCGGCGGGACGGTGGCCTACGAGATGGCGGCCCGGCTGGAGGCCGCCGGTGAGGAGGTCGCCTTCCTCGGCCTGATCGACGCGGCGGCGCCGGGCACGGCTCCCGGGAGCCGAGCCGGTGCGACGGGCGGGGCGGGCGATCCGGACCTGCTGCGGTACGGCATCGCCGCCGGGATCGACGCCGGCTCGGCGCGCGAACTGGACGAGGAGGAGCTGCTCGACGTCCTGGTGCGCCGGGGCCGCGAGGAGGGCACGCTCCCCCGTACCTCCCCCACGGAGGCCCTGCGCAGACTGCTGCGGGTCGCCGAGGCGAACGGGGCGGCCTCCGCCGCCTACCGCACCGACGCGGTACTCGCCGTGGACCTGCACCTCTTCACGGTCGACGAGCGTCACCCGGAGCTCGCGACCCCGCTGGTGGACCCGGCGGGCTGGCGGCCGCGCACCGCGGGCGCCGTCGTACGGGCCGCGGTCCCGGGCAACCACCACGACCTGGTGGACCCGCCGCACTGCGCCGCGCTGGCGGAGCTGCTGGCCGCGGCCCTGCCCTCCTGACCCACCTGACCCACCTGAAGCGCCGTACCCCGAAGACCCTTCCGCATTAACGATCCCACGAGGAGAACACCGTGAACGAGTCGTCCCCGCAGCAGTACCTGGTCGTCGCCAACGACGAGGAGCAGTACTCCCTCTGGGAGGCCGGCCGGCCCGTCCCGCTCGGCTGGCACGACCAGGGCGTGCGCGGCACCAAGGAGGAGTGCCTCGCGCACATCGAGCGGGTGTGGACCGACATGCGCCCGCTCAGCCTCCGCGTGAGCATGGCCGGCTGACCCGACGACCCCCGGGCACCACGCCGCCCGGCAGACCCCACCGGGGGCTGCCGGGCGGCGCGGCGGTGCCGGAAGGAACCCCGTATGACCAGCTCGTACCCCGGCGGCTCCGCGTCACCGCGCCGCCGCACCCCGCTGGCCGCCCTGGTGGCCGCCTCCGGGATCTCCTCGCTCGGCATGGCGGCGACCCTGGTCGCCGTGCCCTGGTTCGTCCTGCACACCACCGGCAGCGGCACCCGGACGGGTCTCGTCGCCACCGCCGAGGTGCTGGGCCTGCTCTGTTCCGCCGTGTTCGCGGGTCCGGTGGTCGACCGGCTGCCCGTGCGCGCGACGAGCATCGGAGCGGACCTGTCGACGGCCGCGGCGATCGGCCTGATCCCCCTCCTGCACGCATGGGACGCCCTGCCCCTGCCCGTCCTGATCGTCCTGGTCTTCCTGGTGGGTGCCGCGCGCGCGCCTTCCGACACCTCCAAGCAAGTGCTCCTGCCGCAGGCGATGGCACGTGCGGGGGTCACGGCGGAGCGGGCCACGGGAGCCGTCGAGGGAGCCCGCCGGATCGGCATGATGGCGGGGGCGCCGCTGGCCGGTCTGCTCATCGCGACGGTCGGCCCCGTGCGCACCTTGTACGCGGACGTGGCGGCGATGGCGCTGGTCGCCCTCCTCGTGGCGACCTCGGTGCCGGCGTCGGCCCGCGCCCGCGCGGCCGACGGCGTACCGTCGCGCGGTGCGTACGGGCAGGAACTGCGCTTCGGGCTGGGGCAGTTGCGCAGGGACCGGCTCCTGGGGGCGATGGTGGGGGTCCTGATGCTGACCAACGCCTTGGACGGGGCGCTGAACGGCGTGCTCTATCCGGCGTACGGGACCCAGGTGCTGCGCAGCAGCGCCCTGTTCGGGGCGATGGTGACCTCCATGGGCGCCGGAGCGCTGCTCGGGGCGACCCTGTACGGCTGGGCGGGCCACCGGATGCCACGGCGCGCCGTCTTCGTCGGGGCCTTCGTCCTCGTCGGGGCGGTGCGGTGTGCCGCACTGGCCGCCGAGCCCCCGGTGGCGGTGCTGCTGACGGTACTGGCCCTGTCCGGCATCGGATCGGGGGTCGTGGGTCCGCTGATGATGTCGGTCGCCTACGAGCGGGTGCCCGAGGAGGTCCGCGGGCGGGTGTTCGGTCTGCTGGTGGCCGCCGCGCTGGCGGCGACCCCGCTGGGGATGCTCGGCGCGGGACTGGCCCTGGACGCCCGGGGTCTGGTGGCGGCGCTGCTGGGCACGGGGGCGCTGTACCTCGCGGTCACGCTCGCGCCGCTGGTCTTCCCGGTGTGGCGGGAGCTCGACGCCCGGGTCCCCGCGGAGGCCGCGGAGGCGCCGATCGGGCGGGAGGTGGGCCCGCCGGTCGCCGTAGGGGCAGGCATCCTGACCGAATAGGTGAGACATGAGAGGATTTGCGGCCCCTCACCATCGCGCCAGGCAGCTTGATGAACAGTCTGATCGATCACCGAAGTGCCCCGGGCACGGCAAGGTTGGTCATGCACCGACCGGCGCGGACGGCCCACAAAGTGGTTCGCGCCGAGACCAGACCGCTCGTACTCCTGGGGATCCCATGCTCAAGCGTTACGTCATCGCCCTGTCCGTGACCGCGGCCGCTCTGCTGCTGCCCGCCGGCGCCGCTCAGGCCGCCGACGACACCTCGGACGCGACCACCGTGACGACCACCACCGGGGGCGAAGGCAGCACGACCACCCCCCAGGCGCCCCGTCAGATCGTCACGCCCTCCGGCCACGTGGTGACCGTCGGCGCCACGACGAACGGCCGGGGGCGCGACACGAACGACAGCTCCTGGGGCGGCTGATCACCCCGGCCCGCAGGGGCCGAGGAATCGAAAGGGGGGAGGGAGGATCGCGACGAGATCCTCCCTCCCCCCTTTGGTACACCGAGCCGTCAGTCACCCGCACCGTCGAGGGAGACGACGGCGTACCGCGCCTCCGGTGCACCGACGCACCTGCGCGACCACCGGGCCGGTACGTACAACAGCTCGCCGGGCAGCAGCCGGCACTGGAAGGACTCCTGCCGGCCGCTCTCGCCGGTCCCGGTCAGCTGCCAGGTCACGGCGCCGGCGATCTGGTGGATCAGCAGGTGCTCCCGGTCCCCGGGCTGCCCGGTCCAGACGGAATCCACCCCGACGCCCGGGGCGGACCCGACCGTCTCCACCCGGTCCAACCGGACCGACAGGCCTGTCAGGGAGGCCAGTTCGGCGGTGAACCGGTCCACCTGCGCGGGGCGCACCCCGCCACCCGCCGGACCCGCCCCGGCACCGCCGGCGCCACGGGTGCCGTCGGGTCCATCCGCTTCTTCGACGTCGTCGGCGTCGTCGACGTCATCGACGTCGCCGAACGCCGGGTTGTCGTACTCGGGCCACAGCACACCCGGCGCCCGGTCCAGGTGGACCGAGAGGAACAGGACGATCTCCCGCAGGTGCGGGGCCTCCCGTTCGCAGGCATCATCCGGCATGTCCATCACGTGCCCCTCTTGTTCGGCTGCTCCGCAGCTCCCATCCCAGCAGCATGCGACACGCCGGCCACCCGCGACAGACACGAGAACGCGTGACACCAGGTCAGGAGGGCTGCACCGGGGCGCCGTCCACATCCGCTTCCAGGTCCAGCAGGCCGCGCGCGGCGGCGGCCACACCGGCCTGGAAGCGACTGCCCGCACCCAGCTCCTGCATGATGTCGGCGATGTGGCGCCGGGCCGTGCGCAGCGACATGCCGAGGCGCCGCGCTATGGCTTCGTCCTTCAGCCCGGCCGCGAGCAGCCGGATGATGGTCTCGTGGATCTCCCGGGCCACCTCTTCGAGCCCCTGGCCCGCCGCGGCCGAGAACGGCGAGGCCAGGTCCCAGGTCTGGTCGAAGATGTCGCACAGGTACGCGACGGTCGAGGGCTCGCGTATGACCACGGCGCCCCAACTTCCGTCCGAGACGGGTATGAAGGCCAGTTCCCGGTCGAAGGCGATGAGCCGGCCGAACAGTTCGTGCGCGGTGCGGTACTGCGCCCCCAGTGCGGAGGTGGCGGCGACGTAGGCCTGGCTCGGCCCGTTGAAGCGGGCCGTGTGGTGGTAGAGGGTCCGGATCGAAATCCCCCGCTGGAGCATCGTCTCGTCCCGCCGCAGCGCTTCCTGCATCGCCTCCGGCACCCGGCTGCCGCCCCCGGGCTGCGAGCTGAGCATCTCGGTCGTGCAGTTGAGAGAGGCCCGGTTGAGCGCCCCGCGCACGTCCTCCAGGCTCTCCAGGACCTCCAGCGACTCCCCCGTGGAGCGGCGGCCCAGGTAATGGGGCAGGAAGCGCCCCAGGTCCTCGCGGATCCCGCTGATCTCCCGCTGCTGCTCGCGGATCCGCGCCTCCAGGGGCGCGACGAGCTGTTCGGCGGCCGTGTCCGGGGCCACCGCGAAGGCCACCGCCGGGTCGATCGGACTCACGTGCAGCAGGCGTGAGGCGCGCAGGCGTGCCACGCTGCGCCGGACCCCGTCCGTGTCGTGCCCCGTACCTGCGGCCACCGCGTCCACGTCCACCGTGCGGTGTTCGAGCACCCAGCCGTAGACATCGATGTCAACATCAGCGTTGTTCGGATCCGGCTCCACGTCAGATGTCTGCATTGCCCCACTTTGCCTTTTTCGCCCCTGGTCGCTTTACTGCCAGGCACTTTGGTGAGGTGCCCGCCCCCTGGCGCCAGGATATGCAGGGCGAAAGGCTGTACCCGTCGAACAGCAGCGGGTGTCCGGCCACTTCAGGCCCCGGACGTCCGAAACGGTGCGATCACGCCCGGCGTGATCGCACCGTCACCGTCACCGGGGCCCCGAGCCCCGCTGTTCGCCACTCCCCTCCACCTTCGATCCGGAATCCGGAGCCCCACATGCTGCAGACCACGCTCACCGCCCGCGCGCCGGAGCTGCCCGCCCTGACCCCCCGCGAGCGGGAGGTGCTCGCCTACCTCGCGCAGGGGGACACGTACCGGATGATCGCCGGCCGGATGGGGCTGAGCCCGCACACGGTCGACACCTACCTGCGTCGGCTGCGCAGCAAGACCGGCGCGGTGAACCGGACCCAGCTCACCCACATCGCCTTCCGGCTGGGCTACTGAGCCGGCCGCGCGGCCCCGGCCTTGGCACCGGCCCCGGCCTCGGCACCGGCCCCGGCCCCGGCCCCGGCTACGGCACCGGCCTCAGGGGCGTCGTCCTCGAACTCGCGCATCCGCCGCAACGGGGAGCAGAGCAGGACCAGCGGGGCCGCCGACAGGGCGGCGGCGCACAGCCACAGCGCGTTCCGCACGCCCAGCAGTTCGCCGAGGAGTCCCGCCAGCAGGCCGCTCAGGGGCAGCACGCCCCACACCAGGAAGCGCATGGTGGCGGTCATCCGACCGAGCAGGTGCGGCGGGCAGACCGTCTGCCGGTAGGTGACCTGGCAGATGTTGTACAGGGTGACGCCGGCCGACTGGACGAGTGACCCGAGCACGAACAGGCCGATCCGCCAATCGTCGTCGGCGAGCGGGAGCAGCAGGCCGAAGGGCATGGTCACCAGCAGGGACAGCCACGTGAGCCGGGCCGCGCCGACGGCCCGGGTCACCCGGTCCGCGGCGGTGGCCGCGAGCACCGAGCCGATCGTGGCCGTCGTCAGCACCCAGCCGATGGCCGCGGGCGGCAGCCCCACGGTCCGGGTCAGGAAGAGCACCTCGATGGCCATCACCGCGCTGAGGAAGAGGTTCACAGCGGCCGTGTTCAGGGCGATCAGCCGCAGGATCCGGTGGCTCAGGACATAGCCCAGCCCCTCGCGGATGTCACGGAGCAGGTGCCGGCGCGGGGCGGGCTCCGGCTTCTCCTCCCGGGCCCCGATCCGCCCCAGCAGGACCACGGAAACCATCGAGGTGACCGCCTGCCCGGCCAACGTCCCGGCCGCGCCCAGCAGTTGCACCAGGAAGCCGGCGATGCCGGGGCCGGCGAACTCGGCTCCCGAACGCACGGTCTCCAGCTTCGAGTTCCCCGCGATCAGGGTGTCCTTGCCGATGAGGGTCGGCAAGTAGCTCTGATCGGCCACGTCACCGAAGAGCCGGGCGCAGCCGAGGAGCAGGGCGACCGCGTACAGCAGCGGCATCGAGTGCAGGTCCAGCAGGTAGGCCACCGGCAGCGCCGTCAGCAGGACGGCGCGCGCCAGATCGGCGCCCATCATCACGCGGCGCTTGCGCATCCGGTCCACCCAGGCTCCGGCGGGCAGGCCCAGCAGCAGGAACGCCGCGTGTTCCGCGGCGGACAGCAGACCGGCCTGCCACGCCGAGGCGTCGAGGGTGAGCACCGCCATCAGCGGCAGGGCCACGTACGTGATGCTGCCGCCGAGCTCGTTGCAGACGTGCGAGGACATGAAGAGCCGGAAGTCCCTGCGCCGCCGGCGCTGCACGGCCTGCACGGACTCGGCGGACCCTGTCGGCTCGGCGGACCCTGCCGGCTCGGCGGACCCTGTCGGCTCGGTGGACTGTGTCGGCTCGGCGGACTCGTCGGTGGTGACGGACACGGGTGCGTTCCTTGTCTGGTCGCGGACCGGGTCCGCGGGCTGCTGGTTCATCGGAAGTCGGGCGCGGGGAGCGCCCTGGGGTCGAGCTTGCCGCCCGGGGTCCGCGGCAGCCTGTCCATCAGTGTCACCACGGCCGGTACGAGGTACCCGGGCACCTTGGCCAGAAGGTGACGGCGCAGGGCGTCCGGGGTGAGAGGGCTGCCGGGGGTGACGGCGGCCCAAGCGGCCAGTTGCGGACCGTCGGCCCCCTGGGCGGCGCGGGCGACCACGTCGACGACGTCGGGGTGGTCGGCCACGGCCGCCTCCACCTCCTTGAGTTCGACCCTGTGGCCGCGGATCTTGACCTGATCGTCGGCGCGCCCGAGGAAGACGATCGGGCCGCCGGGCGCGCGGGTGACGCGGTCGCCCGTGCGGTACATGCGCTCGCCCGGGGCTTCGGCGAAGGGGTCGGCGACGAACCGCTCGGAGGTGAGCCCCGGTCGGCCGTGGTAGCCGCGCGCCAGGCAGGAACCCGCCAGGTACAGTTCGCCCGCGGCGCCGGGGGGTGCCTCGCGCAGCTCCTCGTCGAGGACGTAGGCGCGTACGCCCGCCAGCGGTTCGCCGAGCGGAATCAGCTCATCGCCCGCGAAGGCGGCCGGTTCGGCCGGTCCCGGTTCGTAGGAGGTGGCGGTGATGGTGGACTCGGTGAGGCCGTAGCAGCTGATCACCGGGGGACGACCGGCGGCCGTCCAGCGTGCCAGGTCCGCGGTGCGGCCCGCGTCGCTGCCGATCACCACGCGTCGCAGTGCGGACGGCAGCGGCCGCGGGGAGCGCTCCAGGTCCTTGGCCCACTGCGACCAGTACGGGGTCGGCAGGTTGACGACGCTGATCCGCTCCTCGTCGAGGAACGGCTCCAATTCGGCGGGCGAGAGGACGTTGTCCTTGACGAAGACGGCCGTGCCGCCCGTGCACCAGGTGGGCAGGGCCTCTTCCAGGCTGACGTCGAAGGCGGGGGCCGCGAACTGCAGGACCGCGTCCCCGGCGGTCAGCCCGTAGCGTTCGGCCAGGGTGCCGACCTGTGCGGCGAGTCCGGCGTGGCCGACCGCCACGGGCTTGGGCTGCCCGGTGGAGCCCGAGGTGAAGAGGACGTAGGCGAGGGAGCCGGGGGCGACGTCGGCGGGCCGGACCTGCGACGCGGGGGCCGCGGTCGAGGTGGAGGCCCAGAACAGCTCGCTGCCGGTGCGGCGTTGCAGCATCGCCGCCGCGTGGGTGTCCGGCGCGACCGCGTGCCGGGTCCCCGCCGCCCGCAGCAGGGTGCGCAGCCGATCGTCGGGGGCGTCGAGGTCCACCAGGAGGGGGGCCGCGCCCGCGTACCAGATCCCCAGCAGCCCCACCGCCCAGTGAACGCCCCGGCGCACCCCCAGGAGCACGGTGTCCTCCGGCCCGGCGCCGGCGGCGCGCAGTTCCTCGGCCACCGCACGCGCCCGCCGGTCGAACTGCCGGTACGTCAGCTCCCCTTCGGGTGCGCGGACCGCGGTGGCCTCGGGCGTGAGCCCGGCCCGGTGCGCGATGCGCTGGGGCACGGGGGTGGTATCGGTGGGGCTCATGGTGGTGGTGTCTCCTGGGGGTGCGGGCGGGGTCTTCGCAAGGGGGGTGCGGCCTGTGACCGCGTGGCCAGGGGCCCGAGGGCGCCCGGCCGCGCGGTCACGCGTGGTCAGCCCTGATCACGGGAGCGGGGGCGCAGGGCGGGGCGGGCGGGTGCGGTGGCGGCCTCGGCCAGGCGGGCGGCGATGCCCGCCGGCGTGGGTGTCTCGAAGAGGTCGCGGATGCCCAGTCGTACGCCCAGCTCCGTGCCGATGCGGCCGGCGAGCCGGGTGGCGAGCAGCGAGTGGCCGCCGTGGGCGAAGAAGTCGTCGTCCATGCCTGCCTCCTGCAGACCGAGGACGGACGCGAAGAGCTCGCAGACCGTCTTTTCGGCGGGCGTGGCGGGCAGCCGGCCCGCCGGCCGGTGCACGGTGGCCGGGTCGGGGAGCGCCTTGCGGTCGAGCTTGCCGTTGACGGTGAGCGGGAACCGCGGCAGGTGCAGGAACAGCGACGGCACCATGTAGTTGGGCAGGTTCCTGCCCAGTTCGGTACGGACCTCCTCGGCGGTGGGCGTGCCGGTGAAGTAGCAGACGAGCCGCTGCTGGCCCGCGTGGTCCCGGTCGACGGCGACGACGGCCTCGCCGACGCCCGGTACGGCGCGCAGCGCGGTCTCCACCTCGCCCAGTTCGATGCGGTTGCCGCGGACCTTGACCTGGTGGTCCTGGCGGCCGAGGAAGTCGAGCTGGCCGTCTGCCCGCATCCGGGCGAGGTCGCCGGTGCGGTACATGCGGCTGCCGGGGACGGCGGAGAACGGGTCGGGGACGTAGCGCTCGCTGGAGCGGCGCGGGTCGCGCAGGTATCCGGGGCCCACGCCGGTGCCGCCGATGAAGAGTTCGCCGGGCACGCCGGGCGGTACGGGGGCGAGCGCGGCGTCCAGCAGGTAGAGGGTGTTGTTGCGCAGCGGGCGTCCTACGGGAAGCCGGCCGTGCTCCAGCTGGGCGTGCACGTCGGGGCCGATGAAGGCGTGGGTGTTGTCGTCGGAGCACTCGGTCAGGCCGTAGGCGTTGACGATCGCGGCCTTCGGATGGCGCGCGTACCAGCGGGTGCACAGTTCGGGGGGCAGCACCTCGCCGTTGACGATGAACCAGCGCAGCTCGGGCAGGGCCGGCGGCAGTACGCCGGTGTCCCAGAGGTCCACGGCGGCGCGGACGAAGGAGGGCACGGTCTCCAGGACGGTGATCCCGCGGCGGGCGGCGTCGTCGAAGAGGGCGGCCGGGTCGCGGGCGGTGTCGCGGGTGACCAGGTGGACCTGTCCGCCGGTGATCAGCGGGGCGAGCATCTGCCACACGGAGATGTCGAAGGTGAGCGGGGCGTTCATCACCACGCGGTCGCCGTCGCCGAGGCCGAGGTCCTCGACCTTGGCCAGGAGGTGGTTGTTCATGCCCCGGCGGTGGACCATGGCGCCCTTGGGCTTGCCGGTGGATCCCGAGGTGAAGCAGACGTAGGCGAGGGCGTCGGGTCCGCCGGCCGGGGCCGGCCGCTCGTCCGGGGCGGCGGCCGCGTCGTCGATGACCAGGACGGGCAGGCCTCCGGGGACGGCGGCGGCGATCTCCTCGGCGCGGACGCGCTGTTCGGGGGCGGCCAGCAGCCGGGCGATCCCGCCGCTCGCGAGGAGGTCGGCGGTACGGGTGACGGGGCCTTCGGGGTCGAGGGGGACGTAGGCCGCTCCGGCGCCGAGGATGCCGAGCATCGCGACGGGGACCCGGGCGGTGGGCTCGCTCAGCACCGCGACGAGGTCGCCGGGGCGCACCCCGTCGTCGATGAGGGTCAGGGCGAGGGCGTCGGCGCGGGCGACGAGGGCCGCGTAGCTCAGCTCGCGGCCGGCTTCGTCGGTGGTGGCGACGGCGTCGGGCCGGCGCTCGGCCTGCTGCCGTACGCGCTCGACCGCCTCCGCGTACTGCTCGTCGCGCGCCGTGTCGTTCCATTCGACCAGGACGCGGTGGCGTTCGGCGGGCGAGAGCAGGTCCACGGTGCCCACCGGGCACGACGGGTCGTCGGCGACGGCTTCCAGGAGCCGGGCGAGCCGTTCCAGGAGGGCCTGGGCGGTGTCCCGTTCGAACACGTCCGGCCGGTAGTCGATCTGCAGGCGCATTCGGTCACCGGGGATGGCGGTCAGCGAGAGCGGGTAGTGGGCGGCGTCGAACGGGTCCACTCCGGTGACCCGGAGCCCGCCCGCTCCGAGGGCGGCGAGGCCGGCCTCGTCGACCGGGTAGTTCTGGAAGGCGACGCAGGAGTCGAAGAGCTCCCCCGCTCCGGCGAGGCGCTGGATCTCGACCAGACCCAGGTGGTGGTGGTCGATCAGGCGCGCCTGCTCGTCCTGGAGCCGTTCGAACAGGGCGACGAGGGACTCCGCGGGGTCGATCCGCACGCGGACCGGCACGGTGTTGATGCACAGGCCCACGATGTCGGCGACGCCGGGCAGTTCGGGGTCGCGGCCGCTGACGATGGCGCCGAAGACCACGTCCTCGGAGCGGATCTGCCGGCCGAGCAGGAGCGCCCACGCGCCCTGGAGCAGGGTCCCGGAGGTGATCCGGTGGCCGCGCGCGAGCGCGCCGAGCCGCTCGGTCAGGGATTCGGGGAGGTACGTCTCCACGCGGTCGGGCAGGACCGAGCCGGGCGGCGGGGACACGGGCGCGGTACGGGTCCCGCCCGCGAGGCCGTCCAGGGCGCGGGTCCAGGCGTCCTGGGCGGCGGCCGTGTCGCGGCTGTGGAGCCGGCCCAGGAAGGCGGAGTACGGGGTGACCGGGCCCAGGGGCGCGTCGTCGGCGTGGTGCAGGGCGAGGAGTTCGCGCACCAGGACCGGCCAGGACCAGCCGTCCATCAGGACGTGGTGGTAGGTCAGCAGCAGCCGGTGGGACAGCGGACCGGTGCGGATGAGGGTGAAGCGCAGCAGCGGCGGCCGGGCGAGGTCGAAGCGGGTGGCCCGGTCTTCGGCGAGGAGGGCCTCGACGGCGACGGCGCGCTCGGCCGTGCCGAGTCCGGAGAGGTCCGTCTCCTGCCAGGGGGCCCGTACGCCGCGCTGGACGACCTGGGCGGGCTCGCCCGTGGCGCGGCGCAGGAAGCCGGCGCGGAGGTTGGCGTGCCGTTCCAGGACGGTGTCGGCGGCGGCGCGCAGCCGGTCCGCGTCGAGGGGGCCGTCGAGGTCGAGGAGGAGCTGGGCCACGTAGACGTCGTGTTCGTCCTCGTCGAAGAGGGCGTGGAAGAGGATGCCGTCCTGGAGCGGGGAGAGCGGCAGGACGTCCTCGACCAGGGACCGTGCGGCGGGTGCGGCGGCCGGGTCGGGAGTGGTCGGCGGGTGGTTCACGGTGGTGTTCCTTCTGTGGTCAGGCGGTCTGGGTGCGGCGGGCCCGGCGGACGATCGGCGGGTCCTGCGCGGTGGCGCCGGCGGCCGCGGCCGCGGGCAGGGCGGCGGCGAGTTCGGCGACGGTGGGGCCGGTGAAGAACTGGCGGATGCCGACGGCGGCTCCGAACCGTGCCGTGACCTCGGCGAGCAGTCGGGTGGCGAGCAGGGAGTGCCCACCGAGGTCGAAGAAGCTGTCGTGGACGCCGATGCGCGGCAGGCCGAGGACCTGTTCCCAGATCGCGCACAGGGCGCGCTCGTCGTCGGTGCGCGGTTCCTGATGGGCCCCGGCGGTGCCGGCCGTGGCCGGGTCCGGCGCGGGCAGGCCGGTCAGGTCGGTCTTGCCGTTGGCCGTCACGGGGAAGGCGTCCAGCAGGGTGAGGGTGGCGGGCACCATGTAGTCGGGGAGCCGGGCGCGCAGGTGTTCGCGCAGTTCCCGGGGGTCGGGTGCGGGGGTTCCTTCGGCGGGGACGGCGTATCCCGCGAGCGCGGGTCCGGCGGCCGTGTCCACGACGGTGACGGCGGCCTGGCCCACTGCCGGGTGGGCGGCCAGGGCGTGCTCGATCTCACCGGGTTCGATGCGCAGTCCGCGGATCTTGACCTGCCGGTCGGCGCGGCCGAGGTACTCGACCTGGCCGTCGGTGTTCCAGCGGGCCAGGTCGCCGGTGCGGTACATGCGTGCGCCCGGCGGGCCGTACGGGCAGGCGACGAAGCGTTCCGCGGTCAGTGCCGCCCGACCGAGGTAGCCCTGGGCGAGCCCGGCGCCCGCGATGTAGAGCTCGCCGCTGACGCCGGGCGCCACGAGGCCGAGCCGCTCGTCCAGGACGTGGAGCTGCGTACCGTCGAGCGGCCGGCCGATGGGGACCTGCCCGTCGGGGGCCTCCTGGCCGGGGCCGACGGCGAAGGTCGCGGCGAAGGTGGTGGTCTCCGTGGGGCCGTAGGCGTTGGTGACGGTGGTGCGGGGGCAGGCCTCGCGGACCCGGCGGACCATGGACGGCGAGGCGGCCTCTCCCCCGGTCATCACCTCGTGCAGCGTGCCGAGTGCGGGCAGGCAGCGGTCGGCGAGGACGTTGAAGAGGGTGGCGGTGAGGAAGGTTCCGGTGACCTCCGTTTCGGTCATCAGTCGGGCCAGCGCGTCGACGTCGAGTTCGCCGGGCGGCGCGACGACGACCAGGCCGCCGTTCAGGAGCGGTACCCACAGTTCGTAGGTGGAGGCGTCGAAGGCGTGCGGGGAGCGGAACAGGACCCGCTCGTGCGCGCCGCCGCGCCAGCGCCCGTCGGTGGCGAGGGCGACGACCTCGCGGTGGGAGACGGCCACGCCCTTGGGGGTGCCCGTGGAGCCGGAGGTGTACATCAGGTAGGCGAGCGCGTCGGGATGCCCGGGGGTGCCGGCCGTCGCGGCGTCCGCGGCCGTGTCGGCGACGGCCCCGTCCGGGCGCAGTACGTGGCGCGGGCCCGCCGGTACGGGCTCGCCGTCCGGGAGGTCGGTGACGAGGACGGCGGCCGCGGCCGCCGTGATCACGGCCTCGGTACGGGCGCGCGGGGCCCTCGCGTCCAACGGCAGGTAGGCGGCGCCCGCCTTGAGGATGCCGAGGCAGGCGGCGACGAGGTCGGCGGAGCGGTCCATCAGTACGGCGACCGACTCGCCCGGTCGGACACCGAGGGCGCGCAGCCGTCCGGCGATCCGCTCGGCCCGGGCGTCGAGTTCGCCGTACGTCGTCTCCCGGCCGGCGCACAGCACGGCGGGGCGGCCGGGGTGGGCGGCGGCCCGCTCCTCGAAGGCCCCGTGGACGGTGCGGGCGTCGGGGGCCACGGGCGCGCCCTGCCAGTGCTCCAGCAGGTCGTTGCGCTCCCCGGGCAGGAGGACGTCGAGTGCGGACAGCGGGACGCCGGGCTCGCGGACGACGGCGCCGATGAGGTGGACGAGGCGGTCCAGCAGGCGCCGGGCCGTCGCCCCGTCGAACAGGTCGCTCGCGTACTCCAGGCCGAGGGCCAGGCCCCGGGGTTCTCCGGTGGCCGGGTCGTGGAGCTCCTCGACCTCCAGGGTGAGGTCGAACTTGGCGGTGTCGGTGCGGACCGCCTCGACCCGCGCGGCCAATCCCGCGAAGGCGGGGACCTGCGGCTCGCCGCGCTGGGCGGAGACGGCGACCTGGAAGAGCGGGTGACGGGCGGGTGAGCGCGCCGGGTTGAGGCGTTCGACGAGGGACTCGAAGGGCAGTTCCTGGTGGGCGTAGGTCTCGAGGGCGGCGGTGCGCACGCGGCCCAGCACCTCCGTGAAGGTGGGGTCGCCGGAGGTGTCGGCGCGCACGATGAGGGTGTTGACGAAGAGGCCCACGAGGTCGGTGAGGGCTTCGTCGTCGCGGCCGTCGACGGGGCAGCCGAGCGGCAGGTCGGTGCCGGCGCCGAGGCGGGTGAGCAGGACCGCGAAGGCCGCCTGGACGGCCATGAACGGGGTGGCGCGGCCGTCCCGGGCCAGCGCGGCCAGCCCGGCGTGGACGGCGGCGTCGGTCCGTGCCTCCACCAGTGCGCCCCGGTGGCCGGCCACGGCCGGACGCGGCCGGTCGGCGGGCAGTGCCAGTTCCTCGGGCAGACCGTCCAGGACGGCCGCCCAGTGGGTGAGCAGCCGGCCGTGCAGGGAGCCGGGGTCCTGGGCCGGGCCGAGGAGTTCGCGCTGCCACAGGGCGTAGTCCGGGTACTGGACGGGCAGTTCGGGCCATTCGGGCGGGCGGCCGGAGCACCGGGCGGTGTAGGCGGCTGCCAGGTCGCGGACGAGGACGTTCACGGAGTGGCCGTCGCCCGCGATGTGGTGCAGGACCAGGAGCAGGTAGTGGTCCTCGTCCCCGTCGGTGAACAGGTGGGCGCGCAGGGGCGGTTCGGTGGCGAGGTCGAAGGGCCGGGACGAGGCTTCCGCGGCCTGCCGGGCGCGCTCGGCGGGCGGGCATACGGTGACGGTGAGTGCCGGAGCGGCGTCCGCGGGGTCCAGGACCCGCTGGTGGGGGCGGCCCGCCTCGTCGGGGAAGACGGTGCGCAGGGCCTCGTGGCGGTCGGTCACGTCCGCGAGCGCGCCGTGCAGGGCCGGGCGGTCCAGGGCGCCGTGCAGCCGCAGCCCGATGGGGATGTGGTACAGGGCGCCGTCGGCGCCGTCCCGGGCGTGGAACCACAGCCGCTGCTGGGCGTGGGACAGAGGGATCACAGCAGGGCTCCGAGCTGGGATTCGAAGGTGTCGAGGTCGGCCTGGCTGACCTGCGCGAGGGAGACGTCGGAGGGGGTCAGCCCGCCGGCGTCGGGGCGGGCGGCGTGGGTGACGACGGCGCGCAGCATGGTGAACCACTCCCGCGCGAGGTCGTGGACCCACGGACCGGGGAGGGCGTTGCCCGCCCAGGTCCAGGTGGCGCTGAGGGTGAGGCCGTCCGGACCCTCGTGGGCGGCCGCGTTGACCTCCACGGCGTGGGCCATCGGCAGGCCTTCGTCGGCGTCGTCCAGGGCGAAGGCGTGCCCGGGCGCGGCGTCCCAGGGGGCGTCGCCGCCCATCGGGAACCGGCCGAGGTAGTTGAAGCCGATCTGGGGGATGCCGCGTGCGGCGAGGTCAGGCCCGGTACGGGAGTTGAGGTGGCGCAGCAGCCCGAAGCCGATGCCCTTGTCCGGTACGGCGCGCAGTTCCTCCTTGACTAGGCGCAGGGCGGCGCCGACGGCGGGTCCGCCGGCGCGGGCCTCGTCGAGGTCGGGTCGACCCAGCGCGAGGCGGACGGGGAACACGGTGGTGAACCAACCGACGGTGCGGGACAGGTCCGTGCCGTCGGCGACGTCCTCCCGGCCGTGGCCCTCGACGTCGACGAGGACGGCCCCGTCCTCGTCGGCCCCGTCCTCGCCGTCGGCGTCGCGCCGGCCGAGCACGGCGAGTGCCAGGGCGGTCAGCAGGACGTCGTTGACGGTGCCGTTGACGAGTCCGGGCGCGGTGGTGAGCAGGGGGCCCGTCACGTCCGGCCCGAGGGTCAGGGTGAGGGTGTTCTCCGGACTCTCGGGGTCGAGGCCGCCGACCGCGCGGACCCCGGCGAGGGGGTGCGGGGCCTCGCGCAGGGCGGCGGCCCAGCGGTCGGTCTCGGCGGTCCGGCGGCCGGAGGTGGCCTCCGCGCGCAGCAGGTCGGCCCAGTGCGCGAAGGGGGTGTGTGCCGGTTCCAGGACGGGCTCGCGGCCCTCGGCGAGGGCCGCCGCGCAGGTCCGCAGGTCGTCCTGGAGGATCCGCCACGAGACGCCGTCGACCACGAGGTGGTGGATGACGAGCGCGAGCCGTCCCTGCTGTCCGGCTCCCCGGTCCAGGAGTACGGCGCGCAGCATGTGGCCGTCGCGGGGCGAGAGCAGCCGCCGCGCGGCCCGCATCCGCTCCCGGGTCAGGGCGGGGAGTTCCGCCTCGCCGGTCCCGCGGGCGTCCACGTGCTCGATCAGGTCCGCCGCGGTGACGGAGCCCGCGGGCGGCACGAGCGGTTCGGCGCCGCCGGCCCCGATCCCGTCGGGCAGCCGCAGGCGGAGCATCTCGTGGGTGTCGAGGAGGGCCTGGACGGTGCGTTCGGCGGAGGCCGCTCCGAAGCCCGGCGGGGTGCGCACGACGAGCGACTGGTTGTACGTGTCGACGGGACCGCCGAGTTCGGCGAGCCAGCCCATGATCGGGGTGGGGGCCACCGGGCCCAGCCGGCGCGGGGGCACGGCGGGGCCGGCGCCCGCCCCCGCCCGGCCGTGGGCACGGGCGGTGGCGGCGAGCGCGCTCACGCTCTCGGCACGGAGCACGTCGCGGGTGCTGACGACGAGGCCGGCCGCGCGGGCGCGGCTGACGACCTGGATCGCCTGGATGCTGTCCCCGCCGAGCCCGGTGAAGCTCTGGCCCGCGTCGACCTCGGCGCGGCCGAGCACCTCCGCGAAGAGGGTGCGCAGGGTCCGTACGGGGTCGGCGCCCGAGTCGGTGTCGCTTCCGGTGTCGGCCGACTGCCCGGTGGGGTGGACGGGCTCAGCCACGGGGCGCGTTCCCGGCGAGGGCGGCCACCAGGGAGGCGGGACGCATGTCGGTCCAGACCCGCTCGACGTGGTCCAGGCACGCCTGCCGGCCGTCGGGGCCGTGCACCACGGTCCAGCCGGCCGGGACGGGGTTGGCCGCGGGCCACAGTGAGTGCTGGAGCTCGTCGTTTCGGACCACGACATAGGAGGCGTTGTCGTTCTCGAAGGGGTTGCTCATGGCGGTTCGCCTTTCGGGTCGGGTGCGGCCGTACGGTCGTACGGCCGCTTCGTTGGACGGGGTGCGACGGTGGGTCAGGAACGGGGTTCGGTCTCGATGTCGAGGCGGAGCAGGGCCCGCGCCGCGTCGAGGGCGGCGTGCACGCCCTCGGGCTCCGGATGGCGGGCGATCACGTGCCCGAGGCGGTCGGAGGCGCTGCGGGGCTTGCGTACGGGCGTGCCCGGGGCGGCGGTGACCAGCACCGACTCCACCCCTTCGACGGCGGCGGCCTCCCGGGTGCCGTGGGCGGCCGTGAGGGTGCCGTCGGCGTCGGCGAGGACGAACTGGATCCCGGCGTGGCCGGCCCCCTCGGCCTTGAGGTGCGGGGGCACGCCGAGGGCGACGCGGAGCTGTTCCCCGAGGAGGTCCACCCCGGTGGCCAGTCGGATCAGTTCGGGGATCATGCCGCCGGCCGGGCGCGGGTTGATCTCGATGAGGGCGGGCCCGTCGGCGGTCAGTTTGACCTCGGTGTGGGTGGCGCCCAGGCGGATCCCGGTCGCGTCCAGGGCCGCCGTCACCGTCTCGGTGATCTGCTGGGCGGTGGCTGCGGGCAGCGGGGCGGGGAAGAGGTGACGGTGCTCGACGAAGTGCGGGCCCTCGGTCACGGACTTGGCGGTGATGCCCACGCACACGGCCTGCCCGTCCCCGCCGAACATCTCGACGCTGTACTCCGGCCCGTCCAGGTACTCCTCGACGAGGACGGTGCGGGCGGTGGGCATGCCCCGTACGTTCGTGTCGATCGCGAGGATCTTCTCGATCTGCGCGCGGACCTCCGACTCGTCTGCGCAGAGCAGGACGTTGGTGGAACCCGAGTCGTCGGCCGGCTTGACCACGCAGGGCAGTCCGGTGCGGGCGACGGCCTCCGCCGCCCCGGCCGGCTCGCGCACGAGGGCGTACCGGGGCTGGCGGACGCCCTCGGCCCGCAACCTCTCGCGCAGGGCGGCCTTGTCGCGGCAGACGGCCACGGCGTCGGGCGGGTTGCCGGGCAGGCCCAGCCACTGGGCGATCCGGGCCGCGGCCGGTACGTAGAAGTCGCTGGTGGTGGTGACGCCCGCGATCTCCTCGCGGCGGAACCGCTCCTGTACGGCGGCGCGCAGGGCGGCGTCGGAGTTGGTGTCGCAGCGCACCACCTCGGCCCCGGTCTCCGCGAGGCCTCGGTAGCGGTCGGGGTCGCCGGTCAGCAGGACGGGTACGGTGCCCAGTTCGCACGCCCGGTCCAGCGCGAGCATGCCGGTGCCGGTGGTGTTGGACTCCACGAACAGCAGGTGCCGGCCGATCCCGGCGGGCGGGCTGTAGGCGACGGTGGACCAGGTGCGGGCGGTCCCGTCGGGTCCGAGGGCGGCCGGCGCGGTGGCGGTGGGCACCTCGCGCAGCCGGTGGGCGTCCCAGTGCTCGTCGTCGTAGACGGTGTCGGCGTAGCGGTCGCCGCGGTCGGGCAGGATGCCGACGATCCGGCTCCCGGGCTCGGCGAGGGCGGCGAGGCCGGTGAGGACCCGGTAGACGGAGCCCGAGGTGTTGCCGCCGAAGATCTGCTGCTCGCGGGCGAGGTCCCAGGTCGCGGCGAAGGCCTCGTGGTCGTTGAGCCAGTGCACCTCGTCGACGAGGGTGCGGTCCAGGTTCTTGGGCAGCAGGCTGTTGCCCAGCCCGCTCTGCAGCCGCTGCGGTACGTCGGGCTGGCCGAACAGGGCGCTGCCCACGCAGTCGACGCCGACGACGTGCAGGGCGGGCAGGCTCTCGCGCAGCGCCCGGGCGGTGCCGCACAGGGAGCCGCCGCTGCCGACGGCTCCGACGAGGGTGTCGAACCGGCCAAGGTCCGCGAGGAGTTCACCGGCGAGGGTGCGGTAGGCGCCGGGGTTGTCGGGGTTGGTGTACTGCTGCGGCCAGAAGGCGCCGGGCAGTTCGGCGAGCAGCTCCGCGAGCCGCTCCAGGCGGGCGCTCTGCCAGCCGTGGCTGGTCATGGCCTCGACGACGTGCACCCGGCAGCCCAGGGCGCGGAGCTTGGCGAGGGTGACGGGGTCGATGCGCGGGTCGGTGACGATGTGGACCTCGTGGCCCAGGGAGCGGCCGACGAGGGCGACGCCGAGGGCCATGGTCCCCGAGGAACTCTCGATGACGGGGTCGCCCGGCTTCAGGGTGCCCAGTCGCCGGGCCTCCAGGAGGATGTTGCGGGCGACGCGGTCCTTCATGGCGAAGAGGTTCTGCAGTTCCAGCTTGGCGTAGACCTCGACGCCCCGGGCCTCGCCCAGACGCAGCCGGACCAGCGGGGTCCCGCCGATCGCGTCCGTCACGGTGTCGAACAGCATGCTCAGATCTCCAGCTCGGTGGGGTGGGCGGGCGGGGCCTGCGGGCTCCAGCTGTCGTCGGCGCCGAGGGAGCGGTGTACGGACACCTCGCCGCCGAGAGCGGCGCAGCCGGCCCGGATGTGCTCGGTCTTGCCGGCGAGGGCGGGGTCGTTCGCCTCCAGGAGGACGCCGAGCATGGTGCCGCTGTGGGCGAGGACGAGGCCCAGCCCGTCGACCTCGCGGCACAGGGCGTGCAGTTCCGTGAATCCGGCGCGCCGGCGGCGGTGGGCGTTCATCTCGGCGCTGCGTGTGGCGACGGCGCCGACCTCGGCGAGGTCGCCGCGGGCCACTGCGTCGGTGAGCCGGTCCAGCAGGCGTGCGTACTCCTCCCGGTCGGCGGCGTCGATGGCCCGGGCGCCCCGGTTGTGCGCGACGGTGTCGACCTGGCCGCCCTCGTCGTGGGCGACGACGGTGAGCGGCGGGAGCACCCCGAGGCGGCGGCCCAGGCGCACCTCCCGGTGGTGGAAGGCGACGATCTCGTCGTACATGACCCCGTCGGCCGGTTCGATTCCGCGCAGGAAGTCCTCCGTCTCGGCCGGGGTGAAGGCGCGCCCGTGGGCGGCCCCGACGGCCCGTACGGTGGCGACGAGGTCGGCGGAGGAACTGGCGAGGCCCTTGCCCTCGGGCAGATCCCCGGCGACCTCCAGCAGGCCGCCGTCCGCCGTGCCGAGGGCGGCCAGGACGGCCTCGGCGACCCGACGGGACTTCGCCTTGTGCGCCGGGCGCACCCGGACCTCGCGGCGGCCGGGCTCGGGGAGGAACACGGCGGTGGCCCAGCGGGCGAGGGGAAAGGTGACCAGGAAGTCGCCCTGCGGCTGGGGCAGGGCTCCCTGGAGCAGTTCGCCGAAGGTGCCGAAGGCGCTGCCGGAGCCGGGGCCGACGGGGGCGGCGGTCGCCCCCGCGACGGTGTCAGTGGGCGTGCTGTACGCGGGTGCGGGTGCCATCGCCGTCCTCCTCGTGGATCGTGTCGTCGGGCGCTCCGTACAGGGCGCGGTCGCCCTCCGCCGCGCCCGCGCGGAGCGCGGCGGCGCGCGTCCGCCAGTCGGCGCGCAGCTGCTCGTACGTCTCCCGCTGGGTGCTCAGGACCGCGCGGACGGCGTCGGGGCGGGCCGACCCGGCGGACACCATGCGCTCCAGGCCCCGGTCGACGTCGAAGGCCTCGGCGAGGAGCCGGGCGGGGTCGGCGAGGGTGATGCCGTGTCCGGCGGCCGCCTCGACCAGCAGGGCGGGTTCGCCCGGAGCGGGGGCGGCGCCCGCCGTCGCGGCGAGCACGACGTACTTCCCGGCGACGACCTGGGCGGTGCGCCAGGGCACCCCTTCGGTGAGGCAGAGGGCGTTGGCGAGGCTGAAGCCGCCGAGGAACTCGCGCTCGCACACCTGGCGCATGCGGTCGGCGCGGAAGGTGAGCCTGCGCAGCACCTCGGTGAGGAGGCGGACGGTGCCGTGGGCCGAATCGAAGGCGTTCAGCAGGTGGGTGCCGGCCTCCTTGGACACCTCGACCAGGTTGCAGAAGGGTGTGTTGCGCTGGCCCAGGAGCACGTCGAAGTGGAAGGCGGTCAGGTGGGCGGTGCGCCCCCGGATGCGTTCCAGGACCGGGTAGTTCTTCTTCTGCGGCATGGCGGAGGAGATGCCGGACAGTTCGTCGGGCAGTTCGATGAACCCGTACTCGCTGCCGCCCCAGGTGAGCAGGTCGGTGGTGAAGCGGCTCAGCGCGGTGCCCAGCAGGCTGAGTTCCGCGGTCAGTTCGGCGCTCCACCGACGCGAGGCCACGGCGGTCAGGGCATGGGGCTGCGGCCGGGAGAAGCCGAGCAGCCGGGCCATCCGGTCGCGGTCCCAGGGCAGTTCCTGTCCGGCCATGGCGCCGGCGCCCAGCGGGCAGGCGTCGATGCCGTCGTAGGCGTGCAGCAGTCGGGCGTGGGTGTGCAGCAGGTGCTCGGAGAGAGCCGCGAGGTGGAAACCGGGGGTGATGATCTGGGCGGCCTGGAAGTGGGTGTACCCCGGCATGGGCAGGTCGCAGGTCTCCTGCGCCAATTCGCCTACGACGGAGCCGAGTTCGAGGAGCGCGTCGGCGAAGCGGGCGAGCTGGTCGCGGCCGTACATCACCTGGGCGCAGGCCTGGAGGTCGTTGCGGCTGCGGTCGGCGTGCCAGTGCGCGACCGGGGCGGGCAGGCCCGCCTCGACGTGCCGTTCGAGGGCGAAGGCGATGTCCGACATGTTGGCGCCGGGCTGCGCGCTGAGGGTATCGGGCCCGACGGCGTCCAGCAGGCCGGCGATCCGGTGGGCCTCCTCGCCGGAGATCAGGTCCATGCGGACGTACTCGGCGGCCAGGGTCTTCTCGATCGCGACGTAGTGGCGCAGCAGGTGGCGGGACTCGAACCCGAACTGCGGGGCGAGGACTTCGTCGTGGAGGAGTTCGGCGGGACCGCCGCGGATCCGGCCGCTCAGCTCGGGGGCGGGCCCCGGGGTGTCACTCGTCACGTGGTGTGTTCCGTTCCTGTTCTGGTGCGGCGGCGCGTCGGGGCATGCCTGATCGACGCGCGGCGCGGGAAGGGGGGACGGGTACCCCGGGCGGGCCGGGGTACCCGTTCAGCGGTGGTCGGCCGCGGTGAGGGCGGTGCGCAGGAGTGCGGCGGCCCGGGTGCTGTGCGGCGGCCGCATCAGCCCGTAGTGGTCGGTGGCGGCGTCGTGGCGGGTGAAGCCCGCCCCGGCCCGGCCCGCCCATCGATCGGCGGCGTGCTCCCGGGCCCCGGTGGTGCTCTGGAGGAAGAGGACCGGGCAGGGGGCGGCCGGGGGCTCGTACGCGGCGGCGGCTCGGATCCCGGTCCGGAACACCGCGTAGTGCCGGGCGAGGTCCCGCGGGTCCAGTCCGGGGGCGAAGCCGTCGCGTTCCACCTGCTCGGCGAGGACGGTGAGCCTGTCCGTGGTGTCGGCGACGCTCCGCAGGGCGCCGCGCAGCGCGGACGCGCTCTCGTCGGAGGGGTCGAAGCCGGCGGAGCGGGCCAGGTCCTCGTGGAACCACTCCAGCATCTCGCACTCGTCGTCGGGGACGTGGCCCGGCTCCGGGTAGCCGGTGTCCAGCAGCGCGAGGGTCGCCACCTCCTGCCCGGCGGCCCGCAGCCGGACCGCCATCTCGTGGGCGAGGAGCCCGCCGAAGGACCAGCCGGCCAGGTGGTAGGGGCCGGAGGGCCGGATCCGGCGCAGGGCCTCCAGGTGGGCGGCGGCCAGCTCCTCGACCGTGGCGTCGGGGGCCGCTGCGGGTTCGGTCAGTCCGGGCGCCGTCAGGCCGAACACCGGACGTTCGGTACCCAGTTCGGCGGCCAGGGTGCGGTAGCAGAAGACGTTCCCGCCGACCGGGTGGACGAGGAAGAGCGGGTCGAGGGTGCCCTCGGACTGGAGGCGGACCACCGGGTCCGGGGCCACGGCGACGTGGCGGCCCCGGAGCAGCGCCGCCTGCCGGGCGACGGTCGGGTGCTCCAGGACGGCCGAGACGCCGAGGCGTTCGCCGAAGGCCTGGTTGATGCGGCCGATCAGGCGCAGGGCGTCGATGGAGTGCCCGCCGGACTCGAAGAAGTCGTCGTGGACGCCGACCGTGCCGGCGTCCAGCAGCCGCTCCCAGATCCCGGCGAGGCGGGATTCGAGGGCGTCGCGGGGCGGGGTCGGTGCGACGCCGCCGCGCAGGTCGGCGGGGTCCGGGTCGGGCAGGGCGGCGCGGTCCAGTTTGCCGTTGGCGGTCAGCGGGAGGTCCGGCAGGCACACCCATGCGGACGGGACCATGTACTCGGGGAGCCGCTCCCGGGCGTGGGCGGCGAGTGCGCTCGGGTCGGGGGCGAGTGCGGCGTCCGGGCCTACCGCCCCGGGGACGAAGTAGCCGACGAGGCGTTCGCCGCGGGGCAGGACCGCGCAGTCGCGCACCCCGGGGTGTTCCGCGAGGACGGCCTCGATCTCCCCCGGCTCGACGCGGAATCCGCGGATCTTGAGCTGGTGGTCGGTGCGACCCGCATACTCCAGGGCTCCGTCGGGGCGGTGCCGGGCCAGGTCGCCGGTCCGGTAGAGGCGGCGGGTGACGCCGTCGGGACCGGTGTGCTCGATGAACCGCTCGGCCGTCAGCTCGGGACGTCCGTGGTAGCCGTCGGCGAGGCCGACGCCTTCGAGGAAGAGCTCACCGGTGACGCCGAGGGGGACCTCGGCCAGCCGGCGGTCCAGGACGTGCGTGCGCATGTTGGCGATGGGCCGGCCGATGGGCACGGTGTCGCCGCCGTCCGGCCGGCACTGCCAGTACGTGACGTCGACGGCCGCCTCGGTGGGCCCGTAGAGGTTGTGCAGCTCGACGCCGGGCAGCCGCTCGAAGAACCTGCGCTGGACCTCGTACGGCAGGGCCTCGCCGCTGCACACCACCCGGGTGAGCCCTGCCGCGCCGGCCACGGCCGCGGGGTCGTCGAGGAAGACGCTGAGCATGGAGGGGACGAAGTGCACCGTGGTGGCGCCCTCGTCGTGGATCAGGCCGGCGAGGTAGCCGGGGTCGCGCTGCCCGCCGGGGCGGGCGAGGACCAGGGTGGCGCCCGTCAGCAGGGGCCAGAACAGCTCCCACACGGAGACGTCGAAGGTGTACGGGGTCTTGTGCAGCACCCGCTCCCCCGGGACCAGCCCGTACTCGTCCTGCATCCACAGCAGCCGGTTGGCGATGGCGCGGTGGGAGACCACGACGCCCTTGGGCTTTCCGGTGGAGCCCGAGGTGAAGATCATGTACGCGGGGTCGGAGGGCTCGGGCGCCCCTGCGGGGCCCTCGGTGCCGGTCGCGGCCGCGTCCGGCCTGACGACGGTGACTCCTGAGCCTTCCAGCCGCTCCGCCCACGCGCCTTCGGTGACCACCAGACCGATGCCGGACTCGGCGAGCAGGGACCGCACGCGCGGCGACGGGTGCTCCGGGTCCAGCGGGACGTAGGCGGCGCCCGACTTCAGGACGGCGAGCAGGACGACGGGCAGGGCGAGGGAGCGTTCCAGCAGCAGGCCCACGAAGGTACCGGGGCCCGCGCCCCGCTCCCGCAGGGCCGCGCACAGCCGCTCGGCCTCGGTGTCGAGGGCGCGGTAGGTCAGCTCGGCGCCCTCGAAGCGCACGGCCGGGGCGTCCGGGGTCCGGTCGCGCTGGGCGTCGATCAGCCGGGTCAGGACGTGCGGCTGCGGGTAGTCGACGACGGTCCGGTTCCAGTCGGCGTAGCGGCGGTGTTCGGCCTCCGACAGCAGGTCGGCGGTCGTGCAGTCGCGATCGGGGGCCTCGGCCATGTCGCACAGGGCGGCGGTGTAGGAGGCGTGCGCGCTCTCCATCTGCGCCTCGGAGAACTGGGCGGCGTCGAAGCGCAGGCCGAGTTCGAGCAGGGAGCCGTCGGGGCTGCGGGAGAACTCCGCGCCGAACGCGAAGTCGGTGCCGGCCTCTCCGATCTCCTCCAGCACGGTGAACGCGCCGTCGGCGGGCCCGTCCCGCTCCACGTGGAAGTGGGTGTAGTTGAAGAAGGTCTCGAAGAGCGGTCCGCCGCCGGACAGGCGCTGGATCTCGGCGAGCGGGAAGCGACGGTGCGCGTGCAGCTCCGCCTCCAGCTCGGCGACGTGCGCGACGAGGCCGCGCCAGCTGAGACCGGTGATCTCGGCGCTCAGCGGAAGGGTGTTGAGGAAGACTCCGACGACCTTGTCGCCGTCGGTCTCCTCCGCCCGGCCGTTGTGGACCACTCCGGTGGTGACGGCGTCGCCGCCGCCCAGGAGGGCCATGGCCCTGAGGTGGGCGGCGAGCAGGACGGTGCGCAGCGGTGCGCCGCACTCGGCGGCCAGGGCGGTCAGCCGGGCGTGCAGCCCCTCCGGGAGCGGCGCGAGGTACCACGACATCCGGGCGGGTCCACCGGTCGCCGCCGGGCGGGGCAGCCGGGTCGCGGGGGCGTCGACGGCCTTGCCGGTCCAGAAGGCACGCTGCCCGGGGTCGGCCAGAGCGGCCCGTTCCAGGGCGACGAAGGAGGCGAACCGGGAGCAGGGGCCGGCCTGTGGGGAGGGGCCGTCGGCAGGGGTCCGGGCGGCGAGCGCCTCGGTGTGGCAGGAGGCGAGTTCGGTGAGGAGCGAGCGTTCGCTCCAGCCGTCGAGGACGGCGTGGTGCTCGGCGACGAACAGTTGGAGCCGGGTGTCGGAGAGCCGCTGGACGTGGAAGCGGATCAGCGGGGGCCGGTCCCAGGTGAACGGCCTGTCGCGCTCGGCGGCGTAGCGGGCTGCGACGGCGGTGCGCTGCGCCTCGGGGTCGAGGCCGTACAGGTCCTCGAAGGTGATCTCCGGGCGGGCGCCGCGGTGGACGAGCTGGAGGGGCTCGCCGAACCCGTGCGGGTCGAAGGAGGTGCGCAGCATCTCGTGCCGGGCCGCGAGGACCTCGACGGTGGTGCGCCAGGCGTCCTCGGAGTAGGGCGCCTCGACCAGGTAGGAGGCCACGTTGTGGTAGACGCGTCCGCCGGCCGACGGCAGGTCGCTGTGGTAGAGCATGCCGGCCTGGAGCCGGGTCATCGGGTAGGCGTCCTCAAGCCCCTCGGGCAGGGCGGCGCGGTCCGCGGGGGTCAGGAGTGCGAACGGCTCGTACGGGGCTTCGGCCGCGGCCGCGGCCCGGTCCCGCGGGGCGACGTGCGGGGCGAGGGCGCGGGCCGTCTGACATCTCATGAGGTCGGCGACGGTGAGGTCGAGGCCTCGTTCCCGGACCCGGGCGAGCACCTGGAGGGAACGGATGGAGTCCCCGCCGAGGGCGTACCAGTTGTCCAGGGCGCCGACCCGTTCGTGCCCGAGCACCTGGGCGAAGACATCGGTGAGCGCGGTCTCGACCGGCCCGCGGGGTGCCTCGTAGGCGGCGGTGGGGGTACGGCCGGCCGAGCCGGGGGCGGGCAGCCGGCGCCGGTCGGTCTTGCCGTTGGCGGTCAGCGGGAAGGCGGGCAGGGTGACGAACGCACCGGGGATCATGTAGCCGGGCAGCCGCCGCGCGAGGTGCTCGCGCATCTCCTCGACGGTGGGGCCCGCCCCGTCGTCGGCCCCGGTCACGGCCAGATAGCCGACCAGGACGTCGTTCCCCGCGGGATCCGGTGCGACGAGTGCGATCGCGGCGTCGACGAGGGGGTGGGCGGCCAACGCCGCCTCGACCTCGCCGAGTTCTATCCGGAAGCCGCGCAATTTGACCTGGTGGTCGATGCGGCCGAGGTACTCCAGGTCCCCGTCGGGCAGGGCGCGTGCCAGGTCGCCGGTCCGGTACAGCCGCTCGCCCGCCGCGAGCCCGGTGGGCCCGTCGGCGCCGCGGTCGGCGAGTCCGGTGGGGAAGCGCTCGGCGGTGAGTTCGGGCCGGCGCAGGTAGCCGCGGGCCAGGCCCGCTCCGGCGACGTACAGCTCCCCGACGGCGCCGCGCGGGACGGTCCGGCCGCGCGCGTCGAGCAGGTGCAGGCGAAGGTCGGGGATGGGCACGCCGATGACGCTGCCGCGGCCCTCCTCGGCGTCGCGGGCGGTCAGCGGCCGGTAGGTGACGTGCACGGTCGTCTCGGTGATGCCGTACATGTTGACCAGCCGGGGTGCGGTGTCGCCGTGCCGGGCGAACCACCCGGCGAGGGCGGCGACGTCGAGGGCCTCCCCGCCGAAGACGACGTGGCGCAGGGCGAGCCCGGGGTCGGCCGGTCCGGCCGTCCGGTGGTGTTCCTCGTCGGCCCGGGCCAACTGGTAGAAGGCGGAGGGGGTCTGGTTGAGGACGGTGACCCGTTCGGCGCGCAGCAACCGGTGGAACTCCTCGGGCGAGCGGCTGGTGCCGTACGGGACCACGACGAGGCGGCCGCCGTGGGCGAGGGCTCCCCACAGCTCCCAGACGGAGAAGTCGAAGGCGATGGAGTGGAAGAGGGTCCACACGTCGTCGGGTCCGAAGCCGAACCAGTGGTCGGTGGCGGAGAACAGCCGGGTCACGTTGGCGTGGGGCACCAGGGTGCCCTTGGGGAGGCCGGTGGACCCGGAGGTGTAGATGACGTAGGCGAGGTGCTCGGGGGTCACGCCGGTGTGGGGGGCGGTGTCCGGTTCGGCGGCCAGGAGCGGGGCGTCGGCGAGCAGGTCGACGGTGTGCAGGCCGGGGGCGTCCCACAGGGCCCGGGTGTCGGTGGTGCCCACGACGTGCTCCAGGCGGGCGTCCTGGACGATGTGGCGCAGCCGCTCGGGCGGGTTGTCGGGGTCGAGGGGCAGGTACGCGCCGCCGGCCTTGAGGATGCCGAGCAGAGCGACGACGAGGTCGGCGGAGCGGGGCAGGCACAGTCCGACGAGGGTGTCGGGGCCCACGCCGAGGGCGCGCAGCCGGTGCGCGAGCCGGTTGGCCCGGGTGTCGAGCTCGCGGTAGGTGAGGGAGGTGCCCTCGTGGACGAGGGCGACAGCGTCGGGGGTGCGGGCGGCGTGTCCGGCGAAGATCTCGTGGACGCAGGCCGGCTCGCCCGGGGTGTGCGGGAGGGCGGCGCGGTCCGGGAGCGGCGAGCCGATGCCGGTCCGTTCGTCGACCGCCAGCATCGGCAGTCCGCCGATCGACAGTTCGGGGTTCTCCGTGGCGGCGTCCAGGAGGCGGGCGAAGTGCCGGCCGAACTGTCGGACGGTGGCGGCCTCGAACAGGTCCGCCCGGTACTCCAGCCGGCAGCTCAGCGCGCCGCCGGTGCGCACGACGTCGAAGGTCAGGTCGAACTTGGCTGTTCCGGCCGGTCCTTCGAGCAGCGTGGCCTTCGGGCCGGGCAGGCCCTCGGTCATGCCGTCCTCGTCGTGCAGGCCGAACATGACCTGGAAGGGGGCGGCCTCCTCGCCGGTGCGTCCGGTGGCGATCCGGTCGACGACGCGTTCGAAGGGCAGGTCCTGGTGGTCCTGGGCGTCGAGCACGGTGTCCCGTACGCGCTCCAGGTGGACCCGGAAGGCGGGATCGTCGGACAGGTCGGCGCGGATCACCAGCGTGTTGACGAACAGGCCTACGGTGTCCTGGAACTCCTTGCGGCCCCGGCCCGCCACCGGCGTCCCGACGAGTACGTCGTCGGTGCCCGTGTAGCGGCCCAGCACGATCTGGAAGGCCGCCAGCATCAGCGTGTACGGGGTGCTGTGGGTGTCGCGGCACAGGCGCTCCATCCGGGCGAGCACCGGGGCCGGCACCTCGAAGGAGTGCAGCGCCGCCGCGCCGCGGGCCGCTCCTGCGGCGGGCCGGCCGTCGCGGGGCAGGGGCGCGTCGGGCAGTTCGCCGTCCAGTTGCTTCTCCCAGTAGGCGAGCTGGCGCTGGGCGGCGGCGCCGCGGAGCCATTCCTCCTGCCAGTCGGAGAAGTCTGCGTACTGGTACTCGGGGGCCTCCGGAGCCACGATCCCGGCCGAGCGCCGCCGGTCGGCGCCGTCGGGGCCGCCGGTCCCGTCGCCGTGGTGGGCGTACGCGGCGAGGAGCTCGCGGGCGAGGATCCCGACGGACCAGCCGTCGGCGACGATGTGGTGCATGGCGAGCGCGAGGACCGCGCCCTCGGGTGTGTGCAGCAGGGCCGCCCGGAAAAGCGGTCCGGACTCCAGGTCGAAGGGCCGGTGGTGTTCGGCGGCCATCCACTCCTCGACGTCCCCGGCTCCGCGCGCCGCGGCGGAGGACCAGGCGAGCGCGGCCTCGGTGTCGATGTGCTGCCACAGCTCGCCGTCCCGCAGCACGAAGCGGGTGCGCAGCGCCTCGTGCCGGTCGACCAGACCCTGGGCGCAGGCGCGGAGCGCGGCTTCGTCCACCGGGCCTTCGAGGCCGTAGAAGACGGGCATGTGGTAGGTCGGCCTGCCCTCCTCCAGCTGCTGGAGGAAGTACATCCGCTGCTGCGCTCCGGACGCGCGGAACGCGCTGAACGACGGCTCCGCAGGGCGTTCGATCGGATCGTGACTGGCCAAGACAACTCCCTCGGCGCCGCACCGGTGACCGGCCCGCGACGCATGCTCCGCTTGCTTGCCCGTCCAGCCTAGGAACGGCATCGATTCGGGTGAAGTCGCCTGTTTCCGTTCCCCTGTTCACGTGACACGAGCCGCGGACGACCTGCGCGAGCACGGGCTGAAGGCCGTGTTCCGACGCCGTTCGGGGACCTCGGGTCGGGACACCGCCGACACGGACCGAACCGAGATCGCCTCAGGAGGCACCGTGCCCTTCATCCTGGTCACCGACCGGAACGGGTTGCCGCTGTCCCTGCGCGTCCCCGGCGCGAACATGCACGACAGCCAGGCCCTGAAGCCACTCGTGCGCGGCATCCCGCCCATCCGCTCCGCCGCGGTCCCCGCCGCCGACGGCCGGCCGAGCGGCTCGCGGACGAGGGCTACGACCACGAGGGCCTCGTACCACCGCGGCCCCCGGCTCAAGTGGGGCACTACGAAGACACGTTCCGCAAGGTGGACGATGCCCGGCTGCTCACCACACGGACCCTCTTCGTCTCGTTCGCCGGTCCCACGGAACGGCTCGACGGGCCCGGCCAGTCATGAGAACGGCTCCCAACCGACCCACCGTCAAGGGTCCAGCGCCACGGGGAGTGACACTCCACAGACCTTGAGCGCAACGGGCCCTCAGTGACGGACCAGGCAGAAAGGATGCCCTGCGGGATCGGCGTAGATACGCCAGCTCCGTCCCTCGGAACCGTCGTCCAATACGGTCGCCCCCATGGCCAGCACCTGTTCTTGGGCTTGGTCCAGGTCCGCAACGCCGAAATCCATGTGGAACTGCTGGGGACGTGCAGGGTCCGGCCACAGAGGCGGCCGATAGTCCACTGACCGCTGGAAGGCCAACACGAGACCGGAGGGCGTGTGCAACGTCGCCCAGCCGTCGCCGACTGCCCACCGCCGATCCTGCTGATTGACGGTCCCGCCGAGCACCGATCGGTAGAACTCGGCGAGTTCCGCCGGATCCGAGCAGTCCAGCACGACACATTGAAGATCAGCGATCATGCACGGATCCTAGGTGTCCGTCAGCGGGACCTGCCCCTCTGAATCCAAGATCGCCCGGACAAGTCCCAGTCGCGACAGGCCGGACCACCAGTGCCGTCGCCCGCCGTCTCCAACGCCCGCCGTCTCCAAGGATTCCGATGACCGACATCGCCGCTCTCCGCCGCATCTGTCCCCCACCGAACACACCGCAGATCCCGACCGACTGGAACGCGGTGGAAACCGAACTCGGGATGATCCTGCCCGAGGACTACAAACAGCTCGCAGACACCTACGGAGCAGGTCTCTACGGCGACTACATCAACATCTTCCATCCGAACGCGAATACGCCCTGGACCAACCTCACCGGGCCCATGCCCGCTCGGGTCCGCAACCAGCTGCGACACGACTACGACAAGGGCACGCACCCCGTCCCCTACCAGCCACAACACCTGTTCACCATCGGAGTCACCAGCAACGGCGAATACCTGTTCTGGATCACCGACCCGCTGCGCACTCCCGGCAACTGGCACATCGCCGTCAACGAAGCCCGCGGACCACAGTGGTACACCTACGAAGGGACCCTCACCTCCTTCCTTACGTCCCTCCTTACCGGGGAGGCATCAGCCCCCCAGTTCCCCAGCGATTTCCCCGCCCTCCCCGGCACCTTTGCCCCTTCCACTGCCCCAGCCGTCGAATACACCGAAGCCCCGGCCCGGCCTTCCGTCAGCACCGAGACAATCCGCGAGTGGGCACGGGCAAACGGCCACCAGGTCCCACTCCGCGGCCGCATCCCCGCTGAAATCCTCGACGCCTGGGAACGCTCCAACCCGGCTTGACGGGGACAGTGTGCGTGCGGCGACGTGCCGCGGTGGCGGGCCGGGGGCCTGGCGAGGGATCTCGACATGGCCGGTCTGCCGGGGGGCATCACGGGCTCGGCCGGGCAGGCAGTGCGCGCCTGATCATCCCGTCCGGCATCGACTGGCCCAGGAAGTGGGCGAACGCGGTGATGGCGCGGTGGAGTTGCTCCGTCTCGTAGTGGGCCCTGTCGAGCCGAGCCGGGTCGTCTTGCCCCCTGGCTGTTCACGAGCGGCTCTGATCAGGCATGCGCGAAGCCCTTGAAGATCCCTTCCCGCCAGACGGAGGATCGCTTACCAGGTGTAGGTCGGATCAGTCCCACCAGAAGTCCCAGCGGTGGGCGCCGGTGAGCCGGTCGGCGTACGCGGTCAGTGTGTACGGTCTGCGGCCCTGCCGGACGTTGTCCGGACAGAACGCAGAGCGCTCGGCCGCGACCAGGAGGGCATCCGGCTCGCTCACCGGCGGTGCGGCAACGCCGAGGTGCAGCGTGTCGAACCCCGCTGCGACGACACGGGTGCCCAACCGGTGCTCCCAGTCGTGGAGCACCGCGGAAATCTTCGCGGTGTCGTTGTCGTGGTTGCAGGGTCCGGACACTTCGACCGCACCCCCCTCGACCGTCGCCGGCACCCACGCCGCCTCTTCGCGGAGCTCCGGGCTGCCCGTCGGCAAGCAGCACCTGGCCGAGATCCGGCGGAAGGCCGGCATCGTCTTCCAGGACCCCGACGACCGGCTTTTCATGCCGACCGTCCACGAGGACGTGGCTTCGACCCGGCCGCGGCGGGCGTCCGGAGCGCCGCGCCGGAGGCGGTGGCCTGCGCGCTCCGGAGAAGGTCGGGATGGCGGACCTCGCACCACCTCTCCTTCGGGCAGCGTCGCCGGGTCGCCGTCGCCACGGTCCTCGCCATGGAGCCGGAGATCCTCGTCCTCGACGAGCCGTCTTCCGGCCTCGACCCGGGATCGCTCGGAGCTGCCGTTCGCCTTCGCGCCCAGCTCCGCCGCCTGACTTTGGTCCGACCGGCTGGATGTGCCGGTGGTTCGTGCCGGGGTGCCCTGCGGCTCGGTGGAGTCGAGGCTATCAAGGGAATCGAACGAAACCGGATGGAAGTTCGCCATCCGGTCATTCACGAACTTCAACCTCAGGAGTCGCATGATGCGCCCCATCAGAGCGGCCTGCCTCGGCACGGCCACGTTGGTCACCCTCCTCGCCTGCACCCCCGTCGCGGCCGCCGCGACGGACACCGGTTCCCCCCAGGCCGCTGACAAGGGCCGTACCATCACAGTCCTGGCCGAGGTGCAGCAGCTGACCCGCTTCCCCGTCACCCCCGGCAGCGTCTCGCAGGGCGATCAGGTCGTCGTCCGCTCGGACCTCTTCGACGAGGCGCACAACAAGGTCGGCGAGACCCACGGCACCTGCACCACCACCCGGGGCGGCGCCGATGAAGCGGAGCAGTGCGTCGTGACCTACGTCCTCCCCGGCGGCCAGCTCACCGTGCAGGGGATGTACTTCAACTACGTCGACCAGGGTCCCTTCGACAACGCGATCACCGGCGGCACCGGGAGGTACGAGAGGGCTCGCGGCTCGGTCCACTCCGACACGATCGCCACGACCCCCAAGATCGTGAGGCGCTTCACGATCCACCTCGTCTGACGGCCCCCGACGTCCACCTGACCCCGGAGTCCGGCTTTCTCCCGCGCTCGCGGCGCCCTGCCCGGGACCACGAGACCCGGCCCGAAAGCGGCGAAGCGCCGTCCTGTGGTCGGTGACCGTGCTCAGGGGACGCCACCTCGCCCGCCCCGGAGCAGAAACGTCACCCGGCAGCCCGCCTCGGGTGAACACCCCGGGACGCTCCTCGGCCGGCGCCGACTCCGGCGGGCGGGTCGGCCTCTGCGGCGGGCTGGAGGCGGGGTCGAACTCCTGGTGTGCCAGGATCTGCTGCTGTGACCGACGACCCTCTGGCCGACCTGGACGATGTGCCATGGGCCGAACTGCAACACTCCTACGGCAAAGCGGATGACGTCCCCGGACACCTCCGGGCGATGCAGGCCGGGGACCGGGACGGCCGGTACCCGCCGAGTGCGCAGCTCGCGAACCACATCGTGCACCAGGGCACGCGATCGCAGGCCGCGGTGTACACCGTTCCGTTTCTCGTACGGATGGCCCTCGACCCGAGATTGGTCAACAGGTACCGGTTCGTCCGCCTGCTGGTCGCCATCGCGATCGGGCTGGACAACAACTTTCTGCCGAACGGCTACGACCCTCGGGAAGACCGCGACAACCTGGCAAGCCTGCGAGGTGAAGCCGAGGACTGGGCCCAGTGGATCGCCGAAGCCACGGACGACGATGAGCGCAAGCAGCGGGAGGAGAGCTGTGAGCAGGTGCTCATCGATGCCGAGGCGATCGTGCTTTCCTACGACGCCGTTCGGGAGGCTCTTCCCGCCCTCGCCGTCCTGTTGACCTCGGACAGCCCTGAGCTGCGCGCCGAGACGGCGAACCTGTTCGCGTGGTTCCCGGAGTCCGCGGCGACCTTGATTCCGCTGCTGAAGGCGTTCGTCGCCGATGAAGCCTCGCCGGGGGCCGCGGCGACGGGCTTGGTCGCCCTCGGGCTGCTCGGCGATTCGGCGGCCGTCCCCTTCGTCCAGGGCTACCTGGACAACCCTGTCGTCGAGTTGCGCTGGGCCTCCGCCTTCGCGCTGACGCGGCTCGGCATCGTGGGCCCGGCCGTCGTCGACGTGCTGATCCAGGTCGTCGCCCGGCCTCCGGAGAGGGCCGAGACCATGTCGTTCCTGAGCGGCTCCTACGGCAGCCTCGCGGCGATGGCCCTGGCCGAGACGCCCGAGGCCACGACGCCGCGGGCGGTGGAGGCCATGCTCGTCGGTCTGGCTGACCGTAGGGGCGTCGAGAGGTACCACGACAGGTACTACACGGCGCAGAGGCTGTTCACGTTGGTCTTTCCGGGCGAACCCGCCGAAGCGCCGCAGTCCTTCGGAGACCTGAGCAACGTGCAGCAGCGGGTCGTGCGGTTCATCGCCGACCAGGACTCCGATGGCTGGCCCACCGGCGGAATGGACGCTCTGCGCCGGTGGAAGGTGCCGACCGGACGCTCCGACCTGCGCGTATACGTCGGGAGTGGCTAGACCGACGACAGGCCGACATCCGACCTGTCATCGTGCGTCGATACCTCCTGTCTTGACGGCCACCTTCACGTGCGGCTCGCCGGCCGGCTCATCGCCACCCTCGCCCTTGGGCCGTGACACGTCCTCGATGCCCGGGTGCCGGCGGGCCGATACAACGAGGCAGGCGATGGCACCGAGGAAGACCACGACAGAAGTCCAGTTGTTCACGCGGAGGCCCAGGAACGTGTGGGACTCGTCGATGCGCAGGTACTCCGTCCAGAAGCGGCCGACGGTGTAGGCGGCGACGCCGCCGAGTGCGATGGCGCCCCGGATACCGAGTCCGCCCTCCACTGGTCAAGCCACAGAGCATAGTGATCGGCCTTGCCACCCAAGTTCGGGCCCCGTCGTGCCGTCCCGGCCGCCGCCGCGCGATGTGCCGCGGAGGGCGGGGCGCTCTGGAGCGCCCCGCCCCCTGCTCGTGGTGCGGTCAGCTCTGGTCGGGTCGGTCGGTCACCCGGAGCGTGTTGAGGAGGGGCTTGCCGAATCCGGTGTGCGTGACGAAACGGATGTTGAGCACCCCGTCCGTCACCATGACCGTGTACGTACGGGTCAGGGCCGTGTACGTGCCCGCCTCCAGGGCGATGTCGAGGGAGGGCAGTACCTGCCGGCCCTCGGCCAGGACGTCGAACACCCGCTTGTTCGGCTTGGTGGAGGAGAGCTCGGCGAAGCCCAGTTCCACCGTGTAGGTCCCGTTCGGCACGTTGTCGAAGCGGTACTCGTACATGCCCTCGCGGGCGGTGCGCAGCAGCCGCTGGTCCTGTGTACCGGTGATGGCGCGGTTGGTGTCGAGGGTGGAGCCGTTGCCCTGGTAGCCGTAGGAGCCCGCGGTGTACTTGCGGTCCGGGGACCAGGCGTCGCCCAGTACGTCCGTGCTCGCGGAGTTCGATCCCGCGTCCAGGGCGACCTGGTAGCGCGGGACGACCACCTTGACGGGGACGGTCAGGTCCGGGGTCCGGCCGCTGGCCGAGGTGATCTTCAGGTCTGCGGTCAGGACCGACCCCGGGGCCAGTCCCGTCGTGTCGACGGTGAGGGTGACCGGGGCCTTGGCTCCCGTCGGCAGATCCCCTGCCGCGGGCGTGGCCGTCAGCCAGGTCGCTCCCTCGGTCACCGTGAAGGCCGTGGCGAGGCCCGGGTTGGTCAGGTCCAGGGTTCGGGTCCGCTGCTGGTTCGGCTGGAGGACCACCTCCACGGCGGGCTTGGACGGTGTCACCCGACCGGTTCGCAGCGACTGGGTCAGGGACGTCACGTCGGCCGCCTTCACGTCCACGGTCGCCTGCCCGGACTCGTACTGCGGTGCCGAGATGGCGACGGGCCGCGAGCCGGACGGGCTCTGGACCACGTAGCCGCCGTCCGCCGCCGTGGTGGCGGAAACGGCCGCGTCACCGGTGCCGACGGTCACGGTGGCGCCGGCGACGCCGCCGCCGTCGTTGGCGTCGAGCACGCGGCCCGTCACCACGCCGCTCCGGGTGGTGCGGAAGGAGATGCCGAGGCCGTCCGTGATGACGGGGGTGTTGAAGGAGTACTTGAAGGCGTCGGTGCCGGTGGCGTTCTCCACGCCGACGGTGGCGGTGGAGCCGCCCTTGATGCCGGTGCCGCCCGTGCCCTTGTAGACGTAGGTGACGGTGCCGTCCTCACCGATCGAGGCCGAGAAGGAGAACTTGTCGGCCTGCGCCGACCAGTGGGACACCTCGCGCCACTCGATGACGTAACTGCGGTGCGGCGCGGTGCCGGTGACGGCGGTGAAGACACCCGATCCGCTGCCTGCGGCGCCGACGACCAGGTCGTCCCAGAAGGGGTAGAGCGCGGCATTGGGGGTGGCGGTGCTCGGCAGGTCGCCGTTGACGTCCGCGGTGTGGTTGCCGCCGAAGCTGACGGTGCCGTTGGTGCCGATCCAGGCCTGCGCGTACGTCTTTCCGTACAGCGGCAGCGGGAACGGCAGGTCGACGCGCTCGGTGGTGTTGTCGCCGGTGAGCGCGAGCTGACGGCTGCCCGGCGTGTACGGGCGGTCGTTGGCGGTGGCGCAGGCGTAGCCGTAACCGTCGGTGCGTTCGGGCAGGTTCACCGAGACGGTCGTGTCGCCCGCGACGGTGGCCCTGGTGGATCCGCCGGTGACGCAGCGGGACGGGTGGGTGGCCCGTACGTCGTAGGTGCCGTGGGGCAGGGTGACCTCGAAGCGTCCCTGGGCGTCGGCGGTCGCGGTCACGGGGGTGTCCGCGACGGTGACGGTGGCACCCGCCATGGGTCCGGAGGCGGCGGTGACCGTGCCGGTGAGCTTGCCGGTCGGGGCCTGGACGAGGGTGAAGTCCCCGGCGGCGGTGGCGTTCTCGGTGACCGTGGCCGTGGCGGTCTGCGTTCCGTAGCCGAACTTGGCGGCGGTCAGGGTGTAGTCGCCCGCCGAGAGCGTGGTGAACCGGTAGGTGCCGTCGGCGGCGGTGGTCGTCGTACGGTCGATCGGACCGTCGGCGGTGACCGTGACGCCCGCGACCGGCGCGCCGCCGGAGCTGACGGTGCCGGCGAGCGCGCCGATCGCCCCGCGCGGGGCGGCGTTCACGGCGGCGAGGGCATCGAGCCTGCCCTCGCCGAAGACGTTGTTGTCCGCGGGGCTGCCGCCGCACTGCGCGGCGTCGGTGTCCAGGGCCGTGCCGTCGAGGAGTGCTTCGGTCTGCGCGACGTCGCCTTCGAGGGCGGGCGCCGCGGACCACAGCAGGGCGACGGTGGCCGCGGTGTGCGGCGAGGCCATGGACGTGCCGGAGAAGGCCTTGTAGGCGCCGCCCGGGGTGGAGGAGCGTATGTTCACGCCCGGGGCGGCGATGTTCGGCTTGATCAGGCCCCCGGGACCTGCGCCGCGCGAGGAGAACGACGCTATGGCGTTGTTGATGTCGAATGCGCCGGAGCTGTACGAGCTCGCGTAGTCACCGGGTGAGCCGCTGGTGGAGCAGCCCGGTCCGGAGTTGCCGTTGGAGAACGCCGGGAAGATGCCGGCGGCCCGCCAGGTGGTGACGATCTCCTGGTACCAGGTGTCCCCGCCCGGACCTCCCCAGGAGTTGTTGACGATGTGCGGGGCGAGATCTGGTCGCGGGTTCTGACCGTTCGCGTCGGTCGGGGCGACGATCCACTGGCCGGAGGCGAGCAGGGACGCCTCGGAGCAGGAGTCGGACTCACAGCCCTTGGCGGCGATCCACTTGGCGCCGGGGGCGACGCCGATCTTGTTGGCGCCGCCGTCGTCGCCGACCATCGTGCCCATCGTGTGGGTGCCGTGGTCGTTGTTGTCGCACGGGGCGGCCCCGGCACAGATCCCGGCGGGGTCGAACCAGTTGTAGGCGTGGGTGTAAGTGCCGTCCCCGTTCTTCCCGCGGTACTGGCGGTTCACCGCGGGGTGGGTGTAGTCCACGCCGCTGTCGATGTTGGCGACGACGATGCCCTCGCCGCGCACCCCGGCCTGGTCCCAGACCTGCGGGGCCTTGACGCGGTCGATGTTCCACTCGATCGCGTCGGCGACGGACTGCTCCCGCCGGCCCTCGGCGGGTTTGGGCAGGGCGACCTTGTCGTCGGCGGCGACCCGGGACACCTCGGGGCGCTCCGCGAGAGCGCCGGCCAGCTTCTCACTGCCGACGACGCGGAGCGCGTTCACGATCCAGTACGAGGTGTACTCGGCCCGGGCGCCTTCGATGGCCTTGACCACCCCGGCCTGGCTGCGCGCGGCGTGCTCCTTCTTGGTCCGCAGTACGGTCTCGGCCTTGGCGGCGCGGCTCGGCTGCCTGCTCGCGGCGGTGAGGTCGGCGGCGCTGTCGAGGTAGACCCAGAAGACGGCCTTGTCGGAGGCGTCGAGCTGGGCGCGGAGCTCGGGCTCGATCTTGAGTCCGGCCGCACCGGACGACGGGCCGGGGTCGGGCGCGGCCGCGGCGACACCCGAGCCGAGCGGGAGGAGCAGGAGGGAGGCGAGGGCGGCGAGCGCCGTGCGTAAGGAACGTCTGGTGCGTTGTACCACGTGTTGTCTCCTCGTACGCCGTGTGAAGGTTGTGCGGGAAGAGAGTGCGTGATGCGCGCGGATCATGTTGATTGAAGGTCATGCCCGTTACAAGAGCACCAATTGAGCCGCGCCCCGGGAGGTGACCGGAGGTCGCCTGTCCGACGAGCCGGCCGCCGCCGGGGCACCGGGGCGACCCCGCAAGTCTGAGCGGAACGGCACTTTTGCGGGTGGAACTTCGTGTTCTGCGCAGGCCGCATCGGGTTGGCTCGGGGCATCACGGACGCGGGGCGGGCCTGCCCCCTCCGGCCTCCCGCGCCGTGAGTTCTTCAGCGCGTGCCCGGACAGGAGCCCCATGCCCCACACCACCCCATCCGACACGGGCGGCGGATCCCGGCGGCGGCTCCCGCGCCTGTCGGCCCGCCTGATCGCGGTCTGCGCCGCACTCGGCGCGGTCCTGCTCGCCCCCGGACCCGCGGGGACCGCGGAAGCGGCCGGGTCGGGCAACGGCGACGCGTACTGGAACATCGGCGAGCCGAACCGTGCTGCCGACTGGATGAAGAACGTCTCGGGCGGGTCCTGGCCGGCCACCGTGTCCCTGCCCGGTACCCACGACACCCTGTCCATCCACTGCGGCCCGCTCGCGCAGACGCAGGAGGACTACGGCTACGTCTTGGGAAAAGCGCGCCATTTCCTTGCGGGCCGTCCTGGTGATGACCGTCGTCACGCGGCTCCGCGCCGAACGCCCCGTCACGGGTGGGGACGTCACCCAGTGCGCGAACGACCCGACCACTGTGGACCACGCCAGGATCGAGGAGGTCTTCGGCCGCCGGCATCGAAGCGGCCGTAGGCAGCCCCACAGGTGGGCTGTTCGCGACGCACACGTCCGCCGGCCGATGGAGTACCTCGACAACGCGGACGGCGACGGTCACCCGGGCATCGTGAGAATGGACTTCCCCGGCTGGGCCCTGGTGGACGACATCATCGCGCGCAATGACGCCCGCGCCGTCGTCAAGGGCGGCAACCGGGGTCTGTGACGACAGGACCCTCTACGACTGGACGGGCCTGTGCCTGTCCATCGACTCGGCCACGGCCACGGCCGACGAAGCCGGCGGCAAGGTCACCCAGGACGGCTGCCCGAAGTAGGACGTTTCCCCGCGCACTGCGCCCACGAACTGCGCCCGGGGCGGGTACCGGTCCCCCCGCCGGTCCCCGCCCCGGGCGCGCCCCGCGCACGCGGACACGTCCACGCCGCCGAGGCCGGTGCGGCCGCTCCGTGGCGGACCGCCCCCGGCTTCACGTCCGCGTCATGAGCCTGGCGACCGCCGCGTCGTACCGTGCCCGGAGTCCCCCGTCCGCCGACGCTCGCAGCAACGCGCCGAGCGCGCGTACGGCGCCGTCGTCGTAGCCGGAGGATTCCGCCTCCCGGGCCGCCAGGTCGAGTTGCCCGATGCCCCCGGCCTCGTCCCCGAGCCCCAGCAGCGCCTCTCCCCGCACCATGAGGAGCAGGATGCGGGGCACGTCGGCCGTGTCCGCCCGGTCGTCGAAGGCCAGCGCCTCGGTCGCGGTGTCGAGCGCCTGGCGCCACTTCCCGGCGTCGGCCCAGTGGCGCGCGAGGTGCTGCATGGCCAGTCTCTCGATGGTCCGGTCCCCGGCCTCGCGCGCCAGCTCCACGGCGCGCTCGCATCCCCGCGCGGCCTCGCCCAGGCTGCCGAGTGCGGCTTGTGCGACGCCCAGGACGACCAAGGCGTTCGCCTCGGCCACCGCGTCGCCCGCGCGGGAGGCCAGCGTGGAAGCGTCCTCCAGGTGGGTGAGCGCCTCCGGGATGCGACCTTCCTCGGTCAGCACCCAGCCGAGCACGTTCAGCACCCGTGACTCGCCGTACCGGTCGCCGCCGGCCCGTGCGGCCTCGAGCGCGGTCTCCAGGAGCGGGGCCCAGCCATCCCGGACGCGCCACACGATCAGCGGCCACATCGTCAGGGCGATCCGCCAGGTCCGGTCGTGCAGTCCGGCGGCGTGTGCCGCGGCCACCGCCTGTGTGAGGTCGTCCCGCTCGACCGCGTACCAGGCCACGGCGGCGGACCGGTCGTCGAACTCCCGCACCACGGCGGGCGGCAGGTAGTCCGCCGGTAGCGGGAAGCAGTCCTCGTTGCCGGGCTCGGCCGCCGCCACGGCCGCGATGCCCGTGGCGATGTAGTGGTCGAGGACGCGCCGCAGCGCCTCGGGCCCGCCCTCCAGGCTGCGTGCGTAGAGCCGCACCAGATCGTGCATCGTCCACCGGCCGGGCGCCGTCTCCGTGACGAGGTGTGCCACGGCCAGTCGCTCCAGGGAAGCCTCGGCGGCCGCCGGGTCCGTACCCGCCAGGGCCGCCGCCGCGAACCGGTCGACGTGCGTACCGGGGTGGCGGCCGAGATGGGCGAACTGACGGGAGACCTCCCGCGGCAGCTGTTGCAGCGTCACGCGCAGCGCCGCCCGTACGCCGGTGTCCTCCACGTCCAGCAGGCTCAGCCGGCGCGTCTCGTCGGACAGTTCGGCGGCCATCGCGCCCAGCGACCAGGCGGGGCGCCCCGCGAGCCGGGCGGCTGCCACGCGCAGCGCGAGGGGCAGCCCGTCGCAGAGCTCGGCCAGCCGGAGCGCGGCCTCCGGCTCCTCGCGTACGCGTTCCACGCCGAGCACTTCGGCGAGGAGCATCGTGGCGTCCTCCGGTCCGAGCACGTCCACGGCGACGGACCGGGCGGTGTCGGTGACGATCAGCCCCGGAAGCCGGTGTCTGCTGGTAACGACGGTGACGCAGTGGCGACCGCCGGGCAGGAGCGGCCTGACCTGCTCGGAGTCCCGGGCGTTGTCGAGCACCACGAGGAGCCGACGGTCGGCGGCGAGCGACCGGAACAGCGCGGCCGCGCCGTTCGCCGACTCCGGTATCCGGTCGTGGGGCACACCGAGCGCCGGCAGGAACTCGCGAAGCACCTCGACGAGGGCGGGCTCGCCCGTGCCGCCGAATCCGCGCAGATCGGCGTAGAGCTGCCCATCGGGAAAGTCGGCACGCCGGTGGTGGGCCCAGTGCAGCACGAGGGCCGTCTTCCCGACCCCGGCGGGCCCGACGACCAGGCAGACGGGCGCCTCGCCCTCGGCGGCCCGGGACAGCGCGACGAGCTCCGCCGCCCGCCCGTGAAAGCCGCGCGGCGCGCGCGGCAGCAGATCGGGCCCGCCGGTCGGCGGGGCGGCGTCCTGTACGACGGCAGGTGGCGGGGCATGCCTCACGGAAACCCGCCGGGGCCGGCCCAGGCTCGCCGCGCGCTCCAACTCCCGGGCACCGGCCGCGTCTTGGCCCAGGGCCGCGGCCAACGCCTGCACCGTGCGGCGCTGGGGCCCTCGGGAGTGTCCGCGCTCCATGTACGACAGCGCCCGCACGCTGACCCCGGCGGAGTGGGCCAGCTCCTCCTGGCTCAGCCCGGCCCGCTTGCGCAGTCCGTGCAGAAGGGCACCGAAGTCGCCGGTGGCCGGTGTACCGGTGTCCATGTCGAAAGTCCCCTGGTCGGTGCGGCCCAGCGGAACGCCGTACCTCGCCCGCAAAAGTATGCCCGACATGGTTTTGCGGGTGGCACTCGCTGCTCCGGCCGACTCCCCCACAGGCGCGGCCGCGGGCCCGCAATGAACGACCGACCGTACTTCTGCCGGTGGAAGTGCCTGGGAACGTCACCGTGCACCGTGATCGACTGGGCCTGCCGCAGGGGTGCCACCTCACGCAAGGGCGCTGCTCCGCATCGGCGGGCAACCTCCCGGCCCACGCACGACGCCCCAGTCCGACCCTCGGTGGTCCGGAAACCACACCTCGGACACGCCGAACCATACGAAAGGCAAGACCCAGCATGCAGAAGAAGATCATTCTCCTCGCCGGTGCCGCCGCCGTGGCCGCCGGTGTCCTCCTCGCAGCCCCGGCCGCCGGCCAGGAGTCCGCGGCGGACCACGGGCGGACCGCTTCCACCCCCGCGCCGCACGCCACCGTGGCCCTCGGCTACGAACTGTCCGACTCCGACCTCGTCACGCCGATGGGCGAGTGGGGCGTCGGCCGACGGACGCCCCGCGCCTGAGCCACCTCGGTTCCGGTCCGACTACCCGACGACAGGTCGTCGGGTAGTCACGTCAGCGGCCGTCGGCGCGGGCTCTGCGGCTTGACTCCCCCGTCGGGCAGCCCGTCTGCCCAAGTTGGTACTCAGCGCTCCACGCCGACGGTCCGACCGGGATGAGCCCTGCGGAACCGCCAGCCGTCACTGGTGAGCCGGCATCGACGCCGCGGCCCCGTCGCGCCCACCCCCGCCTACGCGTCCCCCAGGCCGGCAGCACCATGGCTGTCAGTGCCGGGCACTAGCGTGCGGTTCATGGGTTTCACCAGCGCTTGGGCGATCAGCAGTCACAGCGATGCCTTCATCGCAGGTCTCTCCCCTCTGCTGCTGCCGGCCATGGAGGCAGACCGAGCCGCGCAAGGTGCTCGGCAGCGGTGGGAGCGTTGGCAGCGGGCACCCCTGCCCGACTACGAGACGTGGTGCGTCCCGGCCGCGAGCCCGGCACGCACGGCGGCGGATGCTGCCGCCGTCGAGTCGTTCCGGGAACTGACCGCCCCCGGCGACAACGTCGAGGAGGCCTGCTTCGGCCGTGTGGAGCCGGACTTCTACGTCGTCGACGACATGTGGGCGGAGCAGGAGCGGGACGGCATCTTCATCTCCGTCCATTCCAAGGAGTACGCGGTCGCTTCGTTGTTCCACGCCATCGGTCCGGCCCGCGCCGCCCTCCTGCCGGGCTGGTGCGGCAACTTCCTCCTCACGTCCGGGCAGGTCCGCCAGTCGCTTCCCTCCGTCGAGCGGGCCCTGTCCTTCACCGACTCCGAGCGTGCCGCCGCGCAGGCCCGGGACTGGTTGTACTACTCCGCGAACCAGGAGCACGTCCTGGACGGCCCCCTGCGCATCTGGCGCACCGCCGCGCGGGAGGGGCTCGGTCTGTGCGGGGTGGCCGTGCACCTGTGCTGACGGGTCGACTCCCGGGGACCGCGACGGGTAACCGTCGTTCGGCAGCCATGGGTGCCCGACGTTCGTCCGCGGACGAACGTCGGGCACCCGGCCTGCCCTGCTCTCCGGTCTACTCGGTGACCTCGTACTCGACCCACAGCAGCACGTCCCGCACTGCCGCGAGCCTGTCGGCGTCGCTCCCCTTGGTGATCTCGAGTTCGACGACGCGGGCGGGAGAACCGCTGACAGCGGCGTTCAGGGCTTGAGGCTGAGTTCCGGTCCCCGTGCCCAGCACGCCGAGGTTGGACATCGCGATGCCGTCCACGATCTGGAACTGGGTCTGGGGCGAGTTGCCGAAGCGGAGCTTGCCCGTGATGCTCCCGCCCACGACGCCCGGCAGGACCACCGCGAGGTTGGTGACCGTGCCGCCCGCCGGCAACGGGAGCTTGTTGAGCGGGAAGGTCAGCTTCGCGAACTGCCCCGGTGTCCGCAGGCTCGGCAGTCCCGTGATGTTGACCGACAGGGCCGAGACGAGCAGCGAGCGCGACATCTTCGTGGTGGACGGGGCCGCCGCGACGCCGGAGCCGGCCGGGCCGCCGTCGTAGGCCGCCTGCATGTCGAAGGTGAGGAGTACGTCGGCGACGCGGTCGAGCCCGACGGGGCTCGTGCCCGCGGGAAGCGCCAGGTTCCAGGTCGTCGTGAACGCGGTGCCCTCGAACGGGAGCAGCTGTTCGCCGGGCAGGCCGAACAACTCCAGGTCACGCCGGCTGCGGAAATCGCTGACCGGGTAGGCGTCGGCGTAGCGCAGCAGCGGGACGCGCGGGGCCGACGGGGAGCGGCGGAGCAAGGAGAACCCCATGTTGGTGAGGATGCCGCGTGGCCGCTGTGTGGTGCCCGGGACGTCCACGAGGACGTCGGCGGTGCGGATGCGGTGGGCATAGGTGCCGGGGTGGCCGGCCAGGAGGTCGTCGTCGGTGAGGGTGAACGTGCACGTGCCGGTCTTCTTGAGCTGGCCGAAGGCGAGCGGCAGGTCGCGGGCGAGGGAGTAGGTGCGGGTGAGCGGAAGGCTGAGCCGGGCCGATCCCAGGCGTACCGCCTCCAGCTCGGCGAGGTCCAGGGCCAGCCGGTCGGCGCCGCCCAGGTCACGCATGCGCGGGTCGAAGTACCCCAGGCGGACCACCCGCAGCGGTGTCGCCAGCTGGTAGGACAGGGCCCGCTCGGCGAACCACGCGGACTGGCCGGCGAGGTCGAGGTAGCGGTGCAGCGAGCGCCGGGCGACGCCTGACAGCGCGTCCCAGAAGTCGCGGTTGAGGAACCGCTCGTTCTGGTACGTGATCAGGTCACGGGTGTAGGCGAGCTCACTCGCGGCGATCTCGCCCTGGAGCTGGGCGATGGCCACCTGCCGCTCCTGCACCTGGACCGCGGCCTTGGCGGCGGGCAGGGATTCTCCGGTCAGGGCGTTCAGTTCCTGCTGGCGTTTGGTGGCGGCGTCGGCCATTCCGATCAGGGTGGTCGTGCTGATCACGGCGAAGGCGGAGTACCCTCCGACGGCGGCCAGGCCACCGGCGGTGCCGTCGCCAGACCACGCTTCGCTGCCCGTCTGCTTGACCACCGCCTTGAGGTCCTCGTCGGAGACCGCTTGCAGGTCCTTGCCCACCGACGCGGCGTCCTTCGCCACGTCGACGATGGACATGACGCCGGTCTTCAAACCGGTGAAGTAGTCCTTGAACTGGCCGAAGATGGAGTCCGAATCATCGATCTCCTTCTTCTTCAGCTCGATCAGCTTCTCGACGTCCGTCACCAGTTTCCGAGCCACGACCACACTGGCCTGCGCCCCCGCGACCTGCTCGGTGGCGATCGCGACGGCCCCCTGGGCCCTGCGCTCCTGTGCCTTGGCGGCGAGCAGGTCGAGGTCGAGCTGCTCCGCCCGGGAGACGTACGAGAGGTAGTCGTTCTGGGCCGACTTGGCCGCGGTGGCCCAGCGCTGGGCCGCCGCGACGAGCGTCTGGTAGCGGAGCGTCGGCACCGTGTCGTCGTCGTAGCCGTAGAAGTTCAGGCCGGCGTCCAGCTGCTGGAGGGCGAGCTTGGCGCGGTTGATCTGGTTGAGCCGGCGCGGGTTCTGGACCAGAACGAGGCCGGGCGAGGGCTGGAGGAGGTCCTTCGGCCGGTAGGCCATCGTTCCCGGGTTCCTGCCGTGCAGGAGGAGCACCGCCTTGTAGAGCTCGCGGGCCCGCTCCAGGCTCGCAGGATCGTCGCTGCGATACAGCATCTCGCCCCAGGTGAGGAGGGCGTCGGCCTGGACGATCCGGGCGTACTGCTCCTCCAGGGGGTGCAGGATCGGTGTGGCGGGCGTCGTCACGTCGCCGAAGTCGTTGGTCTGAGGTGTGAGCGTGAAGGGACCGGTGAGGCGGCGCTCGCTGTCGAACACCAGCCGGGCCGTGTAGGGACGGTCGCCCAGGGGGTCCATCGCCCGCTGCCGGCCGGCCACGAGGCGCTTGGCGTTGCCGACGTAGTAGTGCTTCACCATTCCGGCCGGCATGCCGAGCATCCCGATGCCGATGTAGAAGCCGGTCACGCCGGAGAGGATGTCGACGGCGCCGGGGACGTCCCCCAGTCCGGACCGGATCGTCGCGCGCAGCATCGGCAGCAGGAACCTCTGCTGGTAGACGCGCAGCCGGGTCGCCTGGTCGCGGGCCATCCGGAAGTGCACGATGTCCCAGGTCTCGCTCGGCCGGGACAGTTCGTAGATCCGCTCGAATCCGTCCGGCAGGTACGTGGTGCTGGTCCCGGTCAGCTCGACGATGTTGGAGACCGTCACCGCCCGGCGGAGGGCGAAGCTGACCGGGCGCGGGGTGCCGGCGGTGTAGTCAGGCTCCCAGTTCTCACTTCCGGACGGTGCGGGCTGTGCCGCGTTGAGCAGTTCCTCGGCTTCGTCGGCCAGGCGTGCCGCCGTGGCGAACTGGCTCTGGTCGATGGCCTGGACGAGCTCGGTCAGCTTGGCGTCGGCCTCGCCGTAACTGCGCAGGAAGGCAGCCGACCGCTTCACCTCGCCGATCGAGTCGAAGTAGGGCTTGTAGTCGTTGACGGTGTGGCCGGAGTCGATCTCCGCGTGGAACTTGAGGAACTTCTTGAGGTCCTCGTTCAGCCACAGGCCCCTCGTGACGCTGTGGACCTGCGTGCGCAGGGCGAAGAGGTTCTCGGGGAAGAACGGCTGCTGCCGGCCGAGCCACTCGTCGAAGCGCAGGAAGAACGGCGCCGAGCCGACGACCTCGGGCCACAGGATCGGCTTGCCCGACGCACCGGGAAGCTGCGGGACGATCACGTTCTCGGGTGGCTCGACGGGGCCTTGCGCGGTGTCGCTCAGGATGCGCGAGAGGGTGTAGGAGCTGAGCAGCACCGGCGAGGAAACGACGGAGTCCGGCTCGTTCAGCGGGAGCCGGTAGCGGTTGGCGAACTCGGCCGGCAGGGCGGTCGACGCCAGCCCGAGGAGGGTGTCGAGGTAGGCGCGGACGGTCTGGGTGCCGGCCTTCTCCGGGATGTTCGCGGCCGGCACGCCGAACCCGAAGCCGCTCCCGGTCGGAGCCGTCAGGATCGCCTTCACGAGGGGGACCAGCAACTGGTTGAGCGGGGCCTCGGTGCGGTCGGTGGTGGCGAAGTCCTGGAAGAAGCGGTGCGTGAGCTGTTGCTCGACGATGGCGGGGAACTGCGTGGCGTCGGCCGAGACCCCGAGCTTCTGCTGGTGTGCGAACAGTACGAACACCCCGCGGAGATAGTCGCGGTAGGCCTGGTCGTCGGGCAGTGCCCAGGGGAAGAGCCCCCAGATCGGCTTCGGCCACGTGGGGTCGTCGAGGTCGATCGTGTCGAAGTCGAAGTGCGTGTCGAGCTCTGGGAGTTCGAGGAAGGAGATGGTGCCGTGCCGCAGGGCGTCCGGATCGACCAGGCGGGTGGCGGCCTTCGCGTGTCCGTGGACGTGGCCGTTGCCGCTTCCGTCAGGGTCCCCGTGCCCGTCGTCCCCGTGCCCGTCGGCGCGGCTGAGGTCGTCGAGCAGCCGGGCCCGCTCGCCGGGCGTCAGGAGGCGGATCAGGCTGTCGGGGGGCGGGCAGGTCAGGTCGTCGGCCAGGTTCTCCGCGAGCACCCGGCGCGTGGCGACCAGATGGTCGGCCAGTATGGCCAGCCGGCCCGGGTCCACATGGTCCTCGCCGGACACGGTCACCGTGATGGGCTCCTCGTCGAACAGGGCCTCCCTGGTGACCGGGACCTCCTGGCTGTGCCGGTCGCCGTGGTCGATCCGCACGGTGAGCGGCTCGCGCCACAGGTCCTCGCCGATCTCCAGTCCGGCGAAGCCCCCACCGTCGGTCCGGCCCTCGGCGACGACCCGGTCGCCCGCCACCGCTTCGACGCCGACCTCCGACAGCAGCCGATCGGTGGTCGGGTGATGGATCAGCACGCGGATGGTGAGGGACTCGGGAGCCTGGGTCATGACTATCCCTCCGGAATATCGAGGGCCGGTGTTGTCACCGAGAGCATGAGAGCGAGGGCCCGATGCGCCGGGGCCGCCATCCCCGGCGTTCCTTCGAAAGCATGAGGCGGGCGGTGCCAGCCAGCGGGGCGCGCGGAGGTGAAGAAGCCGACGTTCGAGAGCGCCACCCGCCCCCTTTCCACACCCTTCACTCGCCGGGGCGACTTGCCGCGGTACGCGGCGGGGCCCCGGCGGGGCCGGGACGACTCGGCATCGTCGGCTTTCGGATCGCCGACGAGGCGGGCGAGACGCGACGCCGCCACATCCCGCGCCAGCGGGCAATGGGCCCGGTGCGGCACGGGCTGGTCACCACGTTGCTCGGGGGCGGCCACGCCTTGTCGATGCCGATGCCGATGCCGATGCTCGGGGAAACGAGCGGCCGGCCCGAAGGGTTCTTCTTCACCCGTGAGTCGGGGTGAGGACCGGATCGCCCGGTGACGGCTCAGAGGTCTTCGGGGGACTCGTGGCCCCAGGGCCTCCGGTACCCGTCTTTCCCATGTGTCGGAGAGAATCTCCTCGATCATGGCCATGAAGGCCCTGGCGAATACCCCTGTTGGTGGCCGACCTGCTCGGACCAACCTCGCATCCGACCACCGGGACGACGGCTCGTTCACGGCCGTCAGCGACGCTGCCGTCCTTGAAGGAAGCCAGGGTGCACTCCGTCCTGGGCTGCCGCTTGACGGTCCGGGTGCGGATCGCCTCGTCGCCGCGTACGGCCCGGCCCGTCCGTCGCACAGCTCACCAGCGGGCGTCGAGGCGGACTCCGCCATCTCCTCTGAGGCGAGCGACGGCCCCCGTCCACAACCGGTCACCGCTGGCGCGAGTCCGCCGCCAACCACTGCGGCAGCCACCCGTCTGACATGTCGATCTGCATGAATACCCTCCCTGGCCGACCCGCAGACTCTGGACGCCTCCCGAAGGGACACGTACACACGGGTCAGTTCCCGGGCCGGAGGCGGGATTTCAGCATGCGAGTGGGGGCCGCGCTGCCGAGACTGCCGCAGGCCCCGGTCGCGGCGGCGGCCAGGGCCCGCAGGTGTCCGGTCTGCCCGGCCGGGTCGTCAGTCCCTGGTGTCGGGCCGGCCCATCCACCAGTTGCCCGGGGCGGTGGGGTCGGTGCTGGACCAGTACTCGACCACGGCGGATTCGAATTCGGCCGGGTCGAGGGAGCCGTCGCCGTCGCGGTCCAGGTGGGCGAATGCCGCGTCCAGGTCCGCCCGGCCGATCCCCGGGAAGTGGCTGCGCTGGAAGGTGTCGAATTCGGTCCTGCTGACCAGGCCGTCGGCATCGACGTCGGCGATGGCGAAGAACGCCCGCGCGAGGGCGCCGACGGTGGTGGCCGCGGCCTCGGGGTCGGCGGCCAGGGTGAGGGTGCTGGTCACGAATTCCTGCTTGGTCATACGACCGTCGGCCCCGCCTACGTGCGGGGCGTGCAGGTCTCGCCAGACCGCGACGTAGGCGTCGACCATGCGGGTGTGCCCGGCCGAGCCGCGGCCGTACCCGAGCTGGTCGGCGGCCCGGTTGCCCATGATGACGTGGTCGGCCTCGGTCAGGGCCCCATCGCCGTCGGCGTCCAACAGATCGAAGCCGTGGCTGATCTTCTCGCGCAGGATGTCCATGGCGGTGAACGTAGCGCAGGAGCCGCAGGCCCGGGCGCCGGACGAAGTGGTGACCCACGATCAGGCGACACCGCAGAACGGCTTGGCCACTGCGGCGGGGAGCCGGGGCCGGGGCCAACCAGGAACGACAGTCCCGGTGCGTACGCGTCGACGGCAGCCTGCGCCTTCTGCGCCACCCGGCCGCGTTCGACCACGACCAAGGCGAGAAACAGCCCAGTTCACCCCTGGGGCCGGACGGCGATCACAGCCTCGGTGCGGACGCACTCGTCGAACGATCCGCCGTCGGGACCGAAGGCGATGAGAGCCCGGCGGAGCTCATGCTCGCAGGCTGCTCGGCCGGGGCCGAGCGCGGCCGGGCTGGTGAAGCCGTGGGAGCGGCCGGGCCGTAAGAGAGCCGGGCCCGGCCGATGTCCGCAGCTCTCGGCGGTCGAGGCCTCCCGCGCCGGTCGACCATTTCCATAAGCCATGAATATAAAAATGCTAAGCTTCGGGCATGAGTCGTCAAGACACCGCTCCTGACGCGTCCGCCGCCATCGGGGCAGCCCTCTACGGTCTGGCCACCAGGGCCGTGAGACGCCTGCCCCGGGACATGAGCCTGACGTCCGCCGCCACCCTGGCCACCCTCGACCGCACCGGCCCGCGGCGCATCACCGATCTGGCCGCGGTCGAGGGCGTCACCCAGCCCGCGATGACCACCCTGGTCCGGGTGATGGAGGAGTCCGGGCTGGTCGAGCGGCGGGGCGACGCGTCCGACAAGCGGGTCACGCTGGTGTGCCTGACCGAGGCCGGCGCCTCCTATGTCCGGACGCGGCGCCAGGCGGGCGTCCACGCGTTCGAGCGGTTGATCGGCGAGCTCACCGGCGACGAGGTCGAGGCGCTGGTGGCGGCCCTTCCGGCGTTGAAGCATCTGGCAGAGCTCGAAAGCCAGGACCGCGAAGGGCCGAAGCGGTGACCGGGCAGCCGGTCGGCGGGGGCGCGGCGAAGGCGTTACCGGCGGCGCGTTCCCAGGCGCGGCTGCTGGTCCCCGCCCTGATGTTCATCCCTCTGGTCGTGGCGGCGGTCGGCAGCCTCGGGGCGCCGCTCATCACCAGCGTGGCGACCTCGTTCCACGTCACGCTCGGCAGCGCGCAGTGGACGCTGACCGTCGCATTGCTCAGCGGCGCCGTCGCCACGCCGGTCCTGGGACGGCTCGGGGCCGGCCCGCACCGGCGGGCCACGATCCTCGCCACGCTCGCGGTCGTCGTCGCCGGCAGCGCGCTCACCGTGCTGCCGCTGCCGTTCGCGTGGCTGCTCGTCGGCAGGGCGGCCCAGGGTGTCGGGCTCGGGCTGACGCCGCTGATGATGGGCGTGGCCCGGGACCACCTCCCCGAGGAGCGCGGCGCGGCCGTGATCGCCCTGGTCTCGGTGGTCTCGATCATCGGGGCCGGCGTCGGCTACCCGCTGGCCGCACTGCTCGCCGAGCTCGGCGGAGTACGGGCCGCCTACGGCCTCGGCCTGGTCGTCACCGCCGCCGCCCTCCTGACCGCGTGGCGCTCCATGCCCGAAGCCCCCGAAGGCCGTTCCGCCCACGTGGACGTGACGGGCGCGGTCGTCCTGGCCGCCGCGCTGGTCCTGGTGCTGTTCCTCGCCGGCGAACGGGATCTGTGGAGCGGGCACCTCGCCGTGGCGGCGGGCCTCGCCGTCGTCGCGGTGGTGCTGCTCTGCCTCTGGGTCGTCATCGAGCTGCGCAGCACGGCGCCCCTGGTCGATGTGCGGGCGGTGCGGCACCCGGCGGTCGCCGGGGCGAACCTCGCCATGTTCGTCGGCGGGATCGGCATGTACCTCCTGCTCACGCTCATCACCCGGTACGCGCAGACGCCGCCCGGCGCCGGCTACGGCTTCGGGCTGACGACCTTCGTCGCCGGGCTGGTCCTCGTCCCGTTCTCGGTGCTGGGGTTCGTCGCCGGCAAGCTCACGCCGCGCATCCGGAAGCGGATCGCCGACCCCCTGCTCCTGGCCGGCAGCGCCGTCGTGGTCGGCGGCGGGTTCGCCCTGTTCGCGGCGGCCCGGTCGGACCTGGTCGAAGTGTTCGCGGCGATGGGCGTGCTCGGCCTCGGCGTCGGCGGCTTCTCGGCCGCGATGCCCGGCGTCATCCTGGCCGTCACCCCCAAGAGCGAGACGTCGAGCGCAATGAGCTTCAACTATGTCGTCCGCAGCGTCGGGTACGCCCTGGGCAGCGCCATCGGCGGTCTGATCCTCGCCGCGGGCACCGACCCCGGCCACCACTTCCCCGACGACAGCGCCTACACCACCGCGGCGCTGGTCGGCATCGGCGCCATGGCGATCACTACGCTGACGAGCCTCGCTCTCGCCCGCCGACGCCCGTCCGAGACCAACCCGTAAGTCGGATGCACTCATCCCCACACTGGAGGTTCCATGCCCAAGGCCTACTGGGTCAGCGTCTACCGCACCATTCTTGACCCCGAGAAGCTGGCTGCCTACAGCGAACTGGCCGCTCCGGCCGTCAAGGCCGCGGGCGGTCGGACCCTCGTCCGTGGCGGTCGGGTCGTGGCGTACGACGCCGGAATCGCCGAGCGCACCGTCCTGATCGAGTTCGACAGCTTCGAGCAGGCCGTCGCGGCGCGCGAGAGTGCGGCCTACCAGGAGGCGCTGGCCGCCCTTTCCGACGGCGTCGAGCGCGACTTCCGCATCGTCGAAGGCATCGACTGACCGAGGTCCGGTTGTCGCACGCTGTTCTGCCGGCGGCAGAACAGCGGCCCGACCGGGCTCGGCGATCACTACCGTCCGGTCTCATGACGACGATCACGACGATCACGACGCGTACGGTCGAATACCCGGCCGATGGTTTGACGATGATCGGGCACCTCGCGCTCCCGGCCGGCATCGACCGCCGGCCCGCGGTGCTGCTCGGACCGGAGGGCATGGGGCTGAGCGACGTCGAGCGCCGCCGGGCCGACGCTCTCGCCGAACTGGGATACGTGGCGCTGGCCTTCGACCTTCACGGCGGTCGCTATCTGGGTGACCCCGAGGAGATGCTGGCCCGTTGCATGCCACTGCTCGCCGACCCCGACCGGATGCGGGACATCGGCCATGCGGCGCTCGACGTGTTGCGCACCGAACCGCGGACCGACCCCGACCGGATCGCCGCCATCGGATACGGCACCGGGGGCGCCGTCGGGCTGGAACTCGGGCGCGCCGGCGTCAACCTGCGCGCGATCGGGACGGTCAACGCACTGACCACGGGCCGGCCGGGCGAGGCGGCGCGCATCCGCTGCCCGGTGTGGGCCGGGGTCGGGTCGGAAGACCCGATCATGCCGCCCGCGCAACGGAACGCGTTCACCGCCGAGATGCAGTCCGCGGGTGTCGACTGGCGCCTCACGGTCTACGGCGGCGCCTTGCACGCCTTCCACCACCCAACGGTCGACCACCCCACGGTCCCCGGCGTCGGCCACCACCCGCGGCACGCGCAGCGAGCCTGGCACGACGTCGTCGACCTGCTCGCCGAGTGCGTGCCCGTGACGGAGAACCTGGAGGCATGACAGGCGAACATGCAGGCGCCGGGCCTGGTCGACGTCGGGCACTGACCGTCCCCTCCCCCGCCCCTCCCCTCAATCCCCTCTGGGACCTGGCGGAGCACCCCTGGCGCCGCCCTGTTCGAGTGGGCTGTCGTTCGGTCCCTCAGCGGCTCAGGTCCCGGAACCGCTTCACCGCCAGTGGGAAGAACACCGCGGTCAGGGCCACCGGCCAGGCCACCGCGAGGAGTTCCGCGTGGGCCACGGCCCATGAGTCCCCGTCCGCACCCGGGTTGCCGAACAGGCCTCGTACGGCCGTCGCCGTCGCGGACATCGGGTTCCACTCCACGATCGCGCCCAGCCACGCCGGCATCGATGCGGGCGAGGCGATGGCGTTGGAGAGGAAGCTGACCGGCCAGACCAGGATCTGCACCGCCTGTACCAGTTCCGGCTTGCCGGCGACCATCGCCAGGTGGATGCCGATCCACAGCATCGCGAACCTCAGCAGCAACAGCAGTCCCACCGCCCCCAAGAAGGAGCCGAATCCTCCGTGCCAGCGCCAGCCGACCGCGTACCCGACCGCGATCATCACGGCCAGGCCGACCGCCGACTGCAGCATGTCGGCGACGCTCCGTCCGACCAGGACCGCGCCCGAGTTCATGGGCATCGACCGGAACCGGTCGATGACACCCTTCCCGAGGTCCTGAGTGACCGAGAGCATCGTCGACTCGAGGCCGAAGGCCATGGTCATGGTGAGCATCCCGGGCAACAGGTAGGCCTTGAAGTCCCCGTCGACGCCCTGTCCGCCGCCGATCAGGTAGCTGAACATCAGCAGCATCATCACCGGGAAGACCAGGCCGACCACCACCTGAACGGGCCGGCGCGCCCAGTGGGCCAGTTCACGCCTGGTCATGGTCCAGGAGTCGACGGCCGCCCAACGCAGCTTCGAACCTGTACCCGTGCCCGTGCCCGCGCCCATGCCCGTGTCCGTGTCCGTGTCCGTGCCGTACTCCGTGCTCACACCTTGCGTCACGCTCACGCCGCGTCCCCCTTCGTCAGGTGCATGAAGACCTCGTCGAGCGTCGGCCTGCGTACCGCGACGTCCTCCGCCTCGATGCCGGCCACCTCCAGCGCCCGTACGGTCCCGGTCAGCGCGGCCATCCGGTCGACGACCGGGGCACTGACCATCCGCCGGTCCTCGTCCACGACCACGTCACCGGGCAGGAGAGAGACCACGCGCGCCAGTTGGGCCGTGTCGCGCAGGACCACGTCGATGCGGTCACCGCCCGTCCTGGACTTCAGCTCGTCCGCCGTGCCCTCCGCGATGACCTTTCCGTGGTCGACCACCGCGATCCGGTCGGCCAGTTGGTCGGCCTCCTCCAGGTACTGCGTGGTCAGCAGAACGGTCGTCCCGCCGCCCACCAGCGAGCGCACCGCGTTCCACACCTCGGTGCGGCCTCGGGGGTCGAGCCCGGTCGTGGGCTCGTCCAGGAAGAGCACCTGCGGCCGGGAGATGAGGGACGCCGCCAGGTCGAGGCGCCGCCGCATACCGCCGCTGTACTGCTTGACGGCCTTGGTATCGGCGAGCCCGAAGCGTGCCAGGAGCTCGTCGGCCCGCGCGCCGGCGCGGCGTGCGCCGAGGTGGTGGAGGCGGCCGAACATCTCCAGGTTCTGGCGGCCGCCGAGCTCCTCGTCGACGGCGGCGTTCTGGCCGAGCAGCCCGATCAGCGAGCGCACCTCGTCGGCGCGGGTCCTGACGTCGACTCCCGCCACCTCGACCCGTCCCTCATCGGGGCGCAGCAGCGTGGACATGACGCGTACGGCCGTGGTCTTGCCGGCGCCGTTCGGGCCGAGGATCCCTTGGACGGTCCCGGCCCGGACGGTGAGGTCGAGGCCGTCGAGGGCCTTCTTGTCGCCGTACCTCTTCCGCAGGCCTTCGACGACGATCGCCGAATCGTGGTCGGACAAAACACCCTCCCGAGGCAGTAGTCAAACTTGACTAGCACGCCGAAGGTACGCCCTCGCGGCCCACTAGTCAAACTTGATTACCTACGGACGCCACCCCATCCCCGACCCTCTGGTCAAACTTGTACAGTGGCGCTGGCCGAATGACCCGAGGGGAGACGCACATGTCAGCGATCCGGCTGCTGATCCTCGGCGCGGTCCGTCAACACGGGCGGGCGCACGGCTATCAGGTGCGCAACGACCTGGAGTTCTGGGGGGCCCACGAGTGGTCCAACGCCAAGCCGGGCTCGATCTACCACGCGCTCAAGCAGATGGCGAAGCAGGGACTCCTCGTCGCCCACGAGGTCGCACCGAGCACCGTCGGCGGCCCGCCCCGCGTCGAGTACGAGATCAACGACAAGGGAACCGAGGAGTACTTCACGCTGCTCCGCGAGGCCCTGAGTTCACACGAGCAGAAGACCGACGTGCTCTCGGCCGGCATCGGCTTCATCGTCGACCTGCCGCGGGACGAGGCCGTCGCACTCCTCAGGAAGAGGATCGCGGGGCTCGAACAGTGGCGGTCCGCGGTCACCGGGTACTACACGCCGGAGGGGGGCCCCGAGCAGCTCGGGCACATCGGCGAGATCATGAACCTGTGGGTGCACTCGGCCGATGCCGGCGCGGAATGGACGCGCGGTCTGATCGAGCGGATCGAAGGCGGCGCGTACACCTTCGCGGGAGAGGGTGAACCCTTCGTGGGCGTACTCGCGGACGACGAGCCGAACCCGTACGCGACGGGACCGCACCCGCAGGACAAGCGCTAGCGACGCACCGCGCCCACGGAGCCAAGGCGTTCAACGACCTCACCGACCGGATCCGCCCCGGCCGGCACGCCACACCGACGGCCGGACCGACACCCCGGTCGAGCAGGGTGTACACGACGACCTCCTCACCATCGGGCACCTCGCCCGCCCGTGCCGCCCTGGCCGTGGAGCGGCTACGGGCTTACGACGACATCGGGCTGCGTGGCACTCGTGTCACCGATCCTGTCGGATTGCTCCGTACCCGGCTGGTCCGGCGGCTCGTTGGCCGGGATCGCAGAGCCTCCGAGGCGGTCCGCGAGGTGGAGCAGATCTGCCAGGTACAGCACCCGTCCCTCGGATCCCGGGAGGGGGACGTGGAGGGGCCGGGTCCAGTGGGCGGGGATCGCGTCGAACCCGTAGTACGCCCCCGCGAGGCCTCCGGTCACCGCGGCGACGGTGTCGGTGTCACCGCCGAGGTCGATCGCCGCGCGTATCGCGTCCTCGAAGCCGGTGGTGGTGCGCAGCGCCCAGACGGCGGAGCCCAGACAGGGCCAGACGGCGCCGTTGAACTCGGTGGCCTGGTCGGGGTGCCAATCGGGAGCGAGGACCGTGGCGTAGCGGTCGCGGTGGTCGGGATGTACCAGAGCCAGGATGCCCGGGAGTGCGCTGAGGGGGTCGGTGTCCTGGAGCGTGACGCGGATGAGCTCGTGGAAGATCGCGGTGCCTTCCCAGGCGGCGCGGTCGCCGTGGGTGAGGGCGGCGATGCGGCGGGCCGCGTCCATGGTGGCTTCTTGGCCGGCGGGCGCGAAGTGGACGGCTGAGGTCGATGCCCGCATCAAGGAGCCGTTTCCCGCCGCTCGCTGGTTGACCTGGAAATGGATCGTGGCGGCGAGGTCCCAGGGCATGCCGTTGGTCAGGACGTCCTCGGTCTGCAAACCGATGTCCTTCGGCTCCGATGCCGCCCACCGCTGGAAGCGCGCGAAGATGTCGGGCAGGTCCAGTCCGCCCCGATCCAGAAGGGACTCCGCGACCAGGACGGCCATCTGCGTGTCGTCCGTGGCCTCGCCGGGGTCCCAGCCGCCGCCACCGCACATCTCGCCACCGGCACCGGGCGCCGGAAACCGCGCGGAGAACGCTCCCCGCGGACCGAACTCGAACGGGCCGCCCAGAGCGTCGCCCACCGCTGATCCGACGACCGTGCCGGCGGCCCGCTGCATCCGCTTCATGCGCGCAGGCTATCCGCGCCACGCCGGTCGCCGCGCGGCGCTATTCCTGCTGCGGCTCCCCGAGCCATCGGCGGCGAACGCGTCCCTACGCCGCGCATCCCCCCTGGGGTCATCCCCGCGCGCACGGGGGGCAGTTGGGGGTCTCCGTGTCAGCCCCGTCTCAGATCACCGGCGGCCGCCCCAGCCGCGTCATCCGCCACACCGTCCGCCACCGCATCGGCCTCCGCGGCGGGCACGGGACCCGGAGGCCCTCGAAGAAGCCCGCCCACCACGCCCTGAGCCCGTGCAGCGGCGGGCGTTGCGTCAGCGTGTATGCCGCCCACGTGGCCAGGTAGATCGGTACGAGCACCGCCGGCAAGTGGCGCTTGGCCAGCCAGACCCGGTTGCGGGCGGTCATCCGGTAGTAGACCGCGTGCCGGGCGGGCGAGGTCTTGGGGTGCTGGAGCACGAGCGCGGGCTCGTAGAGGATCTCCCACCCGGCGTCGAGCGCCCGCCAGGCGAGGTCGGTCTCCTCGTGGGTGAAGAAGAACGCGTCGGGCCAGCCGCCCGTCCGCTCCAGCATCGGCATCGACAGGGCGTGGCCACCGCCGAGGAACGTGGTGACCGGTCCGCGCCGCATCGGATCCTTCGCCCGGAGCCGCGGAATGTGCCGCCGCTGCGTCTCGCCCCTCTCGTCGGCGATCCGGAAGCTGACGATGCCCAGCCGCCCCGCCCCGGCCTCGTACAGGTCGGCGATCCGCCGCACGACACCGGCGTCGACGAGCAACCCGTCGTCGTCCAGATCCACCAGCACGTCGACGTCCCCGAACTCCCGCAGCCGCCGCCAGGCGACGTTGCGCCCGCCCGCGACACCGAGGTTCTCGTCGAGCTCCACCCCGACCACGCCCTCCGGCAGACCGGGCAGAGCGCATCCGTTTCCGACCACGACGATCCGTACGGCGGCCTCGTCCTGCTTGGCCACCGAATCCAGCAGGGCCCGCAGTTCGGGCATCCGGTCGCCCCTCGTCAGCACGGCCACGCCCACGCGCGGTCGGGTCACACCCATCACGTCCTTCCCTGCACCAGGTAAACGGCGAGCGTACCCGCCGCCCAACCCGCGGCCCACTCTCCGAAACCCCGTACGGCAGCCTCGACGCCCACGACCTCGCCGACCTCCTTGCCCACCGGCCGAGCTCCACCGCGAGGCGCTCGCCGCCTCGGGGAGGCGGCCCGTATCCACCCGACGGCACTCGTCCGCCCCCGGGCGATCGTCGGGGACGACGTGATCAGATCGCCGGCGCGCGGGCGCACCTGTCCGCGGCAATCAGAGTGGCCGCGATCAACCTGTGCGACGACATGCGCACCCCGGACCACGAGGTCATCACCCGCACCAGTACTGGCCTACACCGCTGCGGCACCGCGCAGTTCGGTGACGGCACCAGACCGACAACAGCATCAGCCTCGGCCCAGGCGGAGCCATCGGCCGCCACACCAGCATCGCTCGGCCTCGGACGCGGTCGGTGTGTGGGGCGTTCCGTTGCACACGCCGCGCCGCGGCGAACACACCGAGGGCACCACCGTTCGAGCTCACGCAGCGGAACCCGAGCCGCGAGACCGCCTGGGTCGAGAGACGGCTCCCTCCCGTTGTCAGTGGCGATCACTAGGCTCGGCGCACTTGATCAACTGAGGAGCGCGGACCCATGAGATCTCCGGCCGAACTGGACGACGTGCCGTGGCACACCCTGACCCACGCCTACGGCTCGGCCGAGGACGTGCCCGAGCTGATCAGGGCGCTCTATCAGGACGATGAGGAGACGGTCGACGAGGCGATCCACGAGCTCTACGGCAACATCCACCACCAGGGCACCGTCTACCCGGCCTCCGCCCCCGCCGTCCCCTTCCTCGCCCACGCGGCCCACCACGTCCCGGCCAAGCGCGAGGACCTGCTGATGCTGCTCGCCACCCTCGCCGACAACGCCCCGGGGGACACCGAGTCGCCACGCTGGCCGGGCAGTTCCGTCGCCGCGATCTGCGCGGAGCTCGCCCGGGTCCTCCCCGAGCTGCTGCCCTGCCTCGACGACACCGATCGCGGCGTGCGACGGGCCGTGCTCCGCGTGATCGCCGCCGTGGCCGAGCTGCTCCCCGCCGAACTCCGGGCCGAGGTACTGGCCCGGATCGGCGGTCTGTACGCCACCGACCCCGTCGCAGCGGTACGAGCGGACGCGATGGTGGTGCGGGCCCGGTCCGGCATCAGTGAGGTGGAGGCCCTCGACAGCCCGCTGCCCGAGGTCCGCCTGGCCGCCGCGGTGCTCGCCGCCGAGCGGTCCGGGCCCCCGTACGCACCCCGACTCGTGGAGGTCCTCACCGAGGACGGCGCCGACCCCGACCCCGGGGACGACGGCTTCCCCTGGCCCGGCACCGCCTCACCGGACCAGCACCTCACCGACCTGCTCATCCAGGACCCGGACGCCGCCCTCACCGTCGCGGCCGGCTGGATCGCCAAGGGGGACATCGGATCCCGCGGGTCCTGGATCGCCCGGCGGATCATGGAGACCTGGCGCGACCGCGAGCCCGAATCCCTGGACCTGCTGCTCGCCGCCCTGCCCCACCGGCGCGGGGCGGGCACCCCCGCACACGGCCTGAGCACCATCGGCCGCTGGATCCGGCACGTCCCCGAGCCGCGCACCGAACTCCGCGACGCACTGTACGAGTACGCACGCACCGAGCAGGAGGAGAGCGCCGGACCCGCACTCCTCGCCCTGACGCACTCCCGCGACCCCCGCGCCCTGGATCTGGTACTTCGCCGCCCCGACCCGCAGACGCTGACGGCAGCCGCCCTGTCCTTCGCAGAAGCCGGCGACAGGCTGATACCCGCGATCCGGAGCGCACTGGCGGCAGGCGCGACCGGCAACGAGGCCATCGACCTGATCGGCGCCCTGGAGCGGTTCGGTACGGCGGCCGGGCAGGCCCAGCCCGAAGTGATCGACTGCCTCGACACCGGCCGCGGTGCCGTCGTCGCCGCCCGCCTGCTCGGGCGCATCGGCATCCCTGGCCCGCAGGCCACCACCGTGCTCCTCAGAGCCGCCGCGAGCACCGACCCCTCGCTCAACATCGCGGCGGCCGTGGCCCACTACCGGCTCACCGGCGAGGCCGAGCCGGCGCTGCGCACCTTCGAGACCCTGCTCGCGACGGCGAAGGGCCCGACCCACTGGTACCTGGCCGGCCTCACCCCCCTCGGCCGTGCCGCCGCCCCGCTGCTGCCGGTCATCGAGCCGCTCCTGACCGCCCGCTACGACTGGACCCGCATGGCGGCCGCCGAAGCACACCACGCCATCACCGGATCCCCCGACCGGGCCTTGCCCGTTCTCGCCGACCTGCTCTCCGCCACTCCGGTCGGGCTCAGTGCCCTGAAGGCCCTCGCGGGCATCGGCGAGGTCCCCGAGCACCTCCGCCCCACACTCCGGGCCTTCGCCTTCTCCCCACTCCGCCTGCTGAGCGACACCCCGTTCTCGGAGGACACCCACCCGGACGAGGAACTGCGAGCCCTCGCATGGAGGTTGCTCACCGCCGGGTAGACCGGCCCGACTTTTGTCCGCGGACATGAGTCCGCGCCTCAACCCGGGCTCCACGCGCACGGCGTGCCGCGCTTCAGCGAGCCCCAGAGCCGGCTCACCCCTGACATGCCGGCCGCCGAAGTCCGCGGCACGGTCGACCGGCTGAACGAGCGGCCTGATTCCAGAGGTCGCTGCCTGGCCGCCGTCGATGCCTTCCTCGCCGATCGGACGGAGGACAACCGGGCGGCAGTCCGCGCCGCGTTCCTTGCCATCCCGCTCTCGCGGCGCCGCTCCGCGCTGGGCCCAGGGCCCTCGCGTACTTCGAGGAACGTGCCCGCCGGGTGGCCGAAGTGGAAGAACGTGTCCTGTCAGACGGGCCGGCAACTGCGCATGCTCCGGCAGTCCACCTCTTCCCGTCGTTTCCGAAGGAGCCGGTGGCAGACCCGGGGCTGCTCGGCCTGCGAAACGACTACCCCGCCCCGATCACGGTAGGGAAGGCCACCTACCGCTCGTTCAGCCCGAAGCCCACGACGCGGTCGCAGCGGCGGACGCCGCTGCCGCCGCCCGCGATCTCGCGGCCGGTACACCGCGCCGCCCGCCGGTTCCGTGGCCCTTGGGACGGATCAGGAGAGCACCCATTGGGGTGGGTGTCCCAGGTCAGCCGGGCAGGTGAAGACGTGCAGGTCCCGGTCACGGCCGAAGCGGAGTCGGGTGGGTTGGGCGACGGACTGGCCGCCCCGGATCGAGGCCATCCCCTGTAGTGACGGATCGCGGTCCTCCAGCGGCATCCAGCTGTGCGAGTCGGGGTCCATCTCTTCGCCTCCGGCCGTCAGCAGGAGCCGCATCGGGGTCTCGCACGTCGCGCACGCGATGTCCAGCGGGCCTGTCGACGCCCAACTGGGATAGCCGCCAACCCGCCAGCCGGGCGGGATCGAGAGGGCGCCCTGGTAGTTCGGGGCGTACCGGCCGCCGGCTGCCGTCTGAGCGTCGTCCCAGGCGTCGATGCGGGCGATCAGAGCCGCAGGCAGCGTGTCGTCCTCCGCCCACGGATAGGTGTCCACCTCCTCGGGGTGCACGACACAGGGTTCGGGGAGTTCGTGCTCCCACCGCAGCAAGGGAACTTCAGGCGCTGCAGGAAGGAAGCGGTCGGCACGTTCGGTCTGCGCGGCCGGCCTCCACCTCAGGAGGTACTCCCGCTCCAGGTACGGGCCGTGGGTGCGGGGGCAGCGGAAGAGCTGCACCAGATCCGCACCGCCGGGACCGGCGGCAAGGCCGGGGACGTCCCTGCCGAAGAACTGGGCGAGCCCCACGAAGGGCGTCGGTCCGCCCTCGCCCGGGCCGCCGGCGCCGGGCCATGGACGGCTCCGAGGCCACACCCCCGCCGCCCGGGCGGCGCGGATCTCCTTCGGTGCGTACCCCTCGGTCTCGGGCGCGTGCGGTTCGCGGCAGACCGGCCACGGTTCGTCGATCGGCCACAGCATCGGTCCGCCGACATGACTGTCGTGCCGTCCGGGCCGGCCCGGCCGCGGGTGCAGGCGGGTCGTCCGCCCTCGATACGCCGCCAGCTCCGGGAACACGGCCTCCACGGCAACCGGCCGGGCCGGCGTTGTCCTGGTCATACGCGGAAGGTACGTGGCCGGGGCTTCGTCACGCGAACGGGTTACCGCGGACCCTGTCGCGAGGACGTCACGTCCGGGTCCGATCAGGGCACCCCAAGCCGAGCACAACCACGGCCCTACACGCGCCTGTAGGTGTTCCCCGATCTCGGCGGCATCACTTCCCGGAGGAGGAGAACGTTCGTCATTCATGGGGGCCGACTTTTGTCCGCGGACAAGAGTCGGCCCCCATGAACGTGTGCGTTCCTTGGTCGGAGCGCATTTTCAGGCGAAGGCCGTTTCCACGTACGGCGGATACCGAACCGAGTGATCAAGCGGGACACATCGTTCGAGGAAAAGCGTCTACCGACGGCGCAGAGATCCGGACCCGCAACGAGTGGACCAATCCCCGGCCGGCGAGCGCCGCACGCCACTGGCCTGTACGACTACGAGGTCGCCGTCTTCGAAAGCGACTCGATCGCCGGCAGCGAGGAAGAGCGGGCTCGCCAACTCGAAGGTGTACGCGTCGTCAGTCTCAAGGTCCTTCACCAGCACCAACCGTGAGGTCGGCGTGACTCCGTCAGCTATCAGGCGCATGCCGAGATGATCCCACGCAGCCTCAGAAGACCTCGACCTCATTCAGTGACTGACCCAGGGCGGACGGGGACGAGATCGTGACGGTTTCCACCTCGCCGTACTGGGTCACGACGCCGGACGGGCAGGACGCCTTCACCGTGAGGCGAAGCCGGCTCATCCCGTAAGTGCAAGGTTGTTCACCCTTGCTTGCGACGCCCGACATCGCGTGGCGCACGCCGGCTCGAAGGACAACCGGACCGTTGCTCCGCGGTGGTTGGAGGGCGTGGGTGGCGGGGAAGCGGCCGCGTACCTGCACGTGCGGATTCCGGCGGACGCCCAGGACGTGAAGGGGGCGGGCGTGGACAAACTGGGACGCCGACAACGGCCGAGGCCATCGCCGCCGATCTGCCCCTCGAAGAGCCGTCGAAGGCCACGCCCCACAACCCCCGAAAGACCATCCGTCCCCGGTGTCGTTCGAGCACCTGGGGCTGCCCAGCCCCGAACACCGTGCCGAACGCCCGCACGGGCAGCGTCTGCCCTCCGCGCTTCGGGGACAAGCGCCGGTCCAAGCTCCAGAGCATCGGCATCACCCTCCAGGACCTGGGAGGCGGGATCAGCCGGGTCTACCTCGGGGGGCGGTGAGCGCGAACGACCGTGGTACCGCCGCCAATTCCTGGGGCTCCTGATCTCGCCGGGCACCAACTCTTTCCATGGTGTCCCGACTACGCTTGCCATGATCATGGCCAAGATCGAACGAGGGGGGGCACACCCATGCCGTACGAGACCGGCGCGAAGGTGAAGCTGACCAGGGATGTCCAGGTCACCGCGAACGACACGCCGGGCAGGGTCGGCTTCGCCGGCCCGCTGTGGCTGGCCGAGGGCCTGCAGGGCGTCGTCACGGGCTCGGCAACGGAAGCCGGCAGCATGACCCAGCAAGCGCTGGCGGAATTCGAACAGCAAGTACGCGGCGTCCGGTTCGACGGCTTCACGGCCGGCGTGATCGACAACCTCCGTCAGCAGATCATTCAGCACGGAGGGCTCGGCGCCGGAGTCGGCGCTCAGATCAGGTACAAGGTGCGCTTCGAGAACGGGTTCGTTCTGGGCGGTCTTGAAGAAGGCTGGCTGACCCAAGCCTGAGTACCTGCCACCGCGCCCCCGCCGGCCGGCGGGGGCGTCGTGGTCTCTGTAGCCGGCTACGCGGGAATCGGTCTGGCTGGTGCTGGTCGTACGCAGACCGACTCTGGTCCGGCGATGCCACGTAGACGGATTGCCAGGCTTCTTCGTGAGGAGGGGAGCGTTCCTGCCACCGGGCGAAAGACGTTCTCGAACGCCAGTCCCTGACTCAACTCGCCGGGTGCCGGCCCGAAGCCAAAGCCGTGGCAAGCCGTGCGACGGGATCGCCCGCGAAGTGGTGGACGGAGCCACCGGTCGGCCAGGTCGAGATTCCGTCGTTCATCCACCGCGGCACCACATGGAAGTGCAGGTGGGGCACCGACTGCTCCGACCCCGGACCGCTGGCGCTGAGTATGTTCACGCCTGAAGCGTTCAAGACGGTACGAGAAGACTCGGCCACGCGCTGGACAAGTGCCATGACCTCGGCGAGGACGGCGGCCGGGGTATCGAAGACGCCGGCGTAATGGAGCGTCGGAACGACCAGAGTATGACCCGGCGCCAGCGGGTCCAGCGGCGCAAAGGCACAGGCCACCTGGTCACGCGCCACCCACCTCGCGGTGTCTTCGCGGATGAGCTCGCAGAAGATGCAGTTCATACGACGAACCCTGTCAGAAGCGGGACGCTGCTCGCCTACCGGTTCAGGGCGGGGTCGGTGGCGAGGACGACCCGCAACTTCGCAGAGGCGGAAGTCGTGCCGGAGCGGAAGCCGACCTGCACAGCCACAACGGTTTTCTGATGGTTCGTCGGTGCCTGGTGAGTCGTGGCCGCGTCGAGGCGATGTCGACGGTTGGCCTCGGACGGCGGTCGTCGCTCGTGCGGAGTGGGTGGGGACGGGCACCCCGGGGCGGTTCACTCCTGGGCCGGTGACAGCGCCCCAGGCCGGCACGGACGGCGAGGGCACCGCGGTGGAGAGGTGGAGCCGGTGAGGTGGAGCCGGTGAGGTGGAGCCGGTGAGGTGGAGGCGGGCGACGGCGTCGGACGTGCACGGGTGTACGGCGTCCTCGGCGGCGGCGCGGGCCTGGGAGGTTTCGCTGCCGGATACGAGGCGAAGCCGGGCCGGACGTGCGGGACATAGGACCGTGCGTTGCGCGGACGGCACCGCCGTCGCGCACGCGGAGGGGAAGCCGACCCCACCTTGCCCTCGTGGTTCGGGCGGGCAGATCATCATGGCGACATCTCAGGGAGGTCGTCTGTCCTGAGTGTCGGTCTTCCAGCCACGCGGGTGCTCTTCGACTTCGCGGTCGAGTTGTGGGTGGGCCCGGTGCATGACGGTGCCACCGTCATCGGCCCCCGCCCGGACTGAGGCCGACGGCCGGACCCGTCCGTCTGCGGGTGCGGCCGGCGGGTCAGGGAGCGGGGACGGGCCCGCCGGGGCGGAAGCGTTCCACGCCGACGACGTGTCGCACCTTGACGGGGTTCACGATCACGGCGACCCGCCGTTCCCCGGGCATCATCCACTCGTAGCGTTCGGAGCCCAGGTACTTGCGGGCCAGTCGGTCCATCCGCTCGCGCGCCTCGTCGCCCTCGACGAAGCGGGCCACGACACCGCTGATCTGTACCCGGTCGTACGGATCGGCGGCGTCCGCGTGCGAGAGGTAGACCCGCGGATCGTTGCGGAGGTTCTCCTCCTTCACCCGGCCCACCGACGTGTTGAAGGTCAGCTGCGCCTCGCCCTCCATATCCACCCACATGGGGCTGACCTGGGGTGCGCCGTCGGCGAACACCGTTCCGACGTACCAGATGTTGGGGGCGAGGAGGCGGGCGCGGACTGCTGCGTCGAAGGTCGCGGTCATGCCGCGAGACTACCCACCGCGATGCGAGGACGGGCCTGCCGGATCCGTACCCGACAGGGTCTCAGTACCCGGCAGGGCCTCGATTCTCCGTGGGCATCTCGCCCACCTCCTGGGACAATCACCCGGTGAAACCGGTGAAAGAAGCCCCCGCCTCGCCCGTGCCCGTCGTCCTCGGCATAGATGACCTCCGCCCCCTGCCCCGGGCCACGCGGATCGCCCGCACCAGCCGCGAAGGGGTCAGGCTTCTGGAGGAGCACCGTGACGGCTTCATCGACGAACTGTGGCTCGACCACGACCTCGGCGGCGACGACACCATCATGCCGGTGGTGACCCTGATGGAAGAAGCCGCCTTCGACGGACGGCCCTTTCGGATCGGGGCGGTCTTCGTCCATAGCGCCAACCCCATCGGTGCCGAAACCGTCGTCAGGTCACTCGCCCGCTGGAACTATCCGGTCCGGCGGGCGACGGCTTGAGAGGTTCGCCTATGTCGGTTCACGAGATGAGGCTCGAAGTCACTTGCCGCGGGAGCCGTTCGCGGTGCCGACATCGTCATCGTCTCCATCCCGGCGCGGACCCTGCTCGAGAACCTGACCCGCTGGGCCCCGCTGTTCGCGGAGGACACCGTGGTCGTGAGCCTGATGAAGGGGATCGAGACCGGTACGGGGATGCGGATGAGCCAGGTGATCACGGAGGTGACGGGGATTGCCTCCGACCGCGTGGCCGTCCTGTCGGGTCCGAACCGGGCCCGGGAGGTGGCCGAGCGACAGCCTGCGGCTTGCGCGATCGCCTGCGCCGGCGAAACCGTGGCAGCCCGGCTCCAGGCCCTCACCCGCACGCCGTACTTCCGGTCCCACACCACCACCGACGTCATCGGATGCGAGCTCGGCGGCGCCCTCAAGAACGCGATCGCGCCGGCCGTCGGCCTGGCCACCGGCATGCGCCTGGGCGACAACTCCCGAGCCGTCCTCATCACCCGGGACCTCGCCGAAACCGCTCGCCTGGGCCTCGCCCTCGGGGCCGACCCCCTCACCTTCTCCGGCCTCGCGGGAGTCGGCGACCTCATGGCCACCCGCACTCCGCCCCTCTCCCGGAAACGCACCTTCGGCGAACATCTCGGCCGCGGCCTCACCCTCGCCCAAGCCACAGCCGCCACCCGCCAGACGGCCGAAGGCGTCAAGTCCGCGGAATCAGTGCTCCGACTCGCCCGCCGACATGGCGTCGAGATGCCGATCACCGAGGTGGTCGTCAGCGTCCTGCACGGCCGGATCACCACCATCCAGGCCGCGGGCCCGGCTCATGGAGCGGGGCCCCCGGAGCCGAGCGGTACACCGCGCACCCGGGCGGCGCGGATCCCGGCTGAGGAATTGCCACGACTGCGAGAGGGGACACCCGTCCGAGCCGTGAGCCGGCGGGAGGCTGCTCAGCGCCTCGTCTCGTACCTGGTCAGGACCACGCCGCCGGGAAGCGTCCGCGTCTCCAGCAGGTTCAGGTCCACCCAGCCGTCCAGCGCGCTGAAGTACGGCGTACCGCCGCCCACCAGCACGGGATGGGTGGCGATCACGTACTCGTCGATCAGCCCGGCGCGCATGGCGGCTCCGGCGAGCGTCGCACCACCGATGTTCATCGGGCCGCCGTCTTCGGCCTTGAGTCGGGTGATCTCGGCGATCGCGTCGCCCGTGACCAGGCGGGTGTTCCAGTCGACCTTGTCGATCGTCGACGAGAACACGACCTTCGGCGTGTCCCGCCAGTTCCGCGCGAACTCGACCTGCGCCGGAGTGGCGTTGGGCTGCTGGTCGCCGGTCGGCCAGTAAGAGCTCATCGCCTCCCACAACTTGCGCCCGTACAGCGACAGGCCACTCTCCCGCTCGTGGTCGAGCCACCACTGGAACAGTTCGTCGCTCGGCGATCCGCCCCAGCCGATGTCGCCGCCGGGCGCGGCGATGTAGCCGTCCAGGGTCAGGTTCATGCCGTAGATCAGTTTCCGCACGGGCCGGCCTTTCGTCCGTGGATGTCTTGCACGTCTTGGACGTCTTGGATGTCTCGGATCTCCGGAGTATGGACCAGCGCGGCGCTGGAGACTCGACGGTGCACGATGCGGGCTCGCCGGCACTCCTTGTTCTCGGGGCTCAGCGTGGCGCACTCGGCCGACACGGGCAGGCTGCATGATCTCGACCTCGGCCGCGTGAGGCCGTGGGACTGCGAAGAGCACCCAGGCCGCGCGAGACCGACACGCCACGAGCGGGGAGACCTCACACCGCGCACTCGGCGGACCTGCCCGATACCGAGGTACACCCGGATGGAGGACGGGCTGCCGCTGGCCAATAAATTCGAACAGCTGCTCTAATTAGTGGATGACGTCCATCCGCTTCCCCGACGACCTGCTCGACCTCCAGGCCGCATGGCTGCGCACCTACGCCGACCTGGCCCGTCAGCCCGCACACACCGGTACCACCACACTCCGCCGCCGGCTCATCACCCTCTCCTGCACCATCGCCGCCCACCCCTTCTGGACCGTCCCGGGCCGCTCCACGGCCGCCCGCGTCGAGCTCCGGCGCCGCGCCCGAAGCCGTATCTGGGCGACGGCGGCGTGAGCGCCGACCCGGGCGACCCGCCACCGGCCGCCGGGTTCCCGGACGACCTGGTAGCCCTCCAGTAGCAATGGACGAGGATCTTCAACCGGCTGGCGAGCAGCCCCCGGCGGACGGCCATGCCATGCGCATGGAGCTGCTCCGCCTCAGCCTCCGCCTGGACTCCCACCCGCACTGGGCGACCACCGAGTTGACCGTCACGACGACGACATCGCCCTCGCCGGCGAGTCGCCGGGCGCCGCCATCACCGGCCGCGGCTCGGCGGCGGCGCGTGGGGCGGTGACATTCACGAAGAGGCAGTCCTCGTCGTCGGACCGGCTGCCGACCGGTGGGATCGAGCCGGTCTGGGGGCAGGCGGCTCCCGGCTCGGTGGCATTGCGGATGCCGTGTCACCGTTCGGCGGGCGCCGGGGGCGCCCAGGGCGAGACCGCCGGCGACGGTGGCGTGTGCTGTCCGCCCCAACATGTAGACAACCGTATGAACCCGGTGATCCTTCGAGCATCCGGTCAGCCACCGACCGGGGGGCTACCCCCATCCCTGGCCTCCGTCCGCGCCCGCCGCCTCCCCCGTGTGGGGGAGGCGGATGCCTCCTGTGGGGGACGTATCCGGGCCGCTGAGGCCGGATGCTGGAATTCCTGCTGATGGAGGGGGAGTTCGGGTGGATCGCTGGGATCAGGTCGGGCGGAACGCGGCGTATGGGGCTGCTCTGGCGCTGTCGCCGTACTTGCTGATCAAAGTCTCGTGGGTGGTCGGCTCTCTCGTGGGGGTGCTGCCGATCGGCAATGGGTTCGGACTGACGGAGTGGGTGGTGCTCAACACGGTCACGGTCGGCATGGCGGTGATCGGGATTGCTCTGGCGCTCGCGCTGGTGCGGCCGTGGGGGATGCGGATACCGGGGGTTCTGGTCGCCTTTTGTTCCTGGGTGGGGTCGGGGTTCCTCGTTTCGGTGCTGCCTTTCGGTCTGTTCAGTGCGCTCCTGAACGTGGGCGGTGACGCGCGGGGCGGCGCCGGTGACGACCCGGCCATGCCTGTCTGGGAGGGCGTGCTGGTCGAGTTCGCCTTCGTGGGGATGGGGCTGGGGCTGGCCCTCGCCGTCCCGGCGTATCTGCGGCGCCGCTGGCCGGATGCGTTCATCGGGCGCGTCGGTGACGGGCCGCGCACGGTGCCGCCGTGGGCGGCTGCCGTCGGTGCCGTAGTCGGCCTGGTCTGGCTCTACTGGGCGGCCGGAGGCACTCTGGGAATCGCCCACCCGGCCCAGCGGAACACCGACTGGTACGTGCTGGCCGCTGTCTGGGGATTCTGGGCACTCGCAGGATCAGCCGGCATCTGGACGGTCACCCGGGCGCGTCCCGCCGGGTTGCCGCGCTGGCTCCCGCTGACACTGGGGTGGGTCGGATCAGGCTCACTGTTCGCATGGAGCGCCTGGAAGCTGCCCCTCATGCTCTATGTGGCGATGGCGGATCCGGCCGATGTCACGCCGCCGGAGAACATCACCGTCGCGGTGGTGCTGCATCTCTGCGCCGTGGTGGCAGGCGCGGCGATGATGCGAATACTCGTCCGCACGCGGATGGGCGTCGCCGAGTCCCACGCCCTGAGCGGGATTGCCACTCGATTGAAGGACTGACTGCCTCGAACAGGCCAAGGCTGCTTCCCCGAAGGCCGGCCGTTCTTCGTGCTGGTGGTCGTCTGAAATTGGTCCTGCGGTGATCGTCATGGCGAGGGGTGAGTGCCCCGGTCAGTAGGCGGCCAGTCCCGTCATGTGGTCGGGGTGGTGGGCGGCGACGTCGTGTGCGGCTTGGACGAAGGCGGCGACGGCCGCGGATCGCGAGGTCTCCGGCCAGGCGACCATGACCTCACTGGGACTGAGACCGATCACCGGCCGGTAGACGATGTCCGGACGCTGGTGTCGCTCGGTGGTGGAGCGTGCCAGGAACGCCACTGCCTGCCCCAGCGCGACCACTTCCAGGAGTTGCTCGACGCCGGCCACGATCGGCCCCTCGTGAGTGTTGTCGGCGGACGCCGAGCCCGCGTGGCCATCGCCTGCTTCCGCTCCGTCGTATCCGGTGTAGTAGGCGGTGTCGCGGGGGGCGGCCCCCTGCCAACGCGGGATCGGTTCACCCTTGAGGTCGCTCAGCCGCAGTCGCCGGCGTCCCGCCAGGCGGTGCCCGGCGGGGAGGACGGCCAGTCTCGGCTCGACCACGAGGGTCTGGCAATCCAGCCCTTGACCGTCGAACGGGCTGCGCAGCAGCGCTACGTCGGCACGACCGTCCCGCAGCATGGCGATCGGCTCCCCACTGCCGCCGACGACGACTTCGGGCGGCGGCAGATGCGAACCCGTTCCCCGGTAGGCGGCGAGGATCTCCCGCAGCAGCCCGGCATCGCCTGCCGGCTTGACCGCCACGACGAGCCGGGGTGTCGGCTGACCGGCCCGGCGTGCTCGCCGGGCCGCCGCGTGCACCGCGTCGACCGCGATCCGGGCCTGGTCGAGCAGCACCTGACCGGCGTTGGTCAACCTCACCTGCCGGGTGGTGCGCTCCAACAGGCGTACCCCGAGCCGGGACTCCATCTGCGCGATCGCCTTCGACAGCGGGGGCTGAGCCATACCCAGGCGCCCAGCGGCCCGGCTGAAGTTCAGTTCCTCGGCGACCGCGATGAAGTACCTCAGCTCCCGCACTTCCAGCTCATTCATATCCGTGGACTATAGATCCAGAGCCATCCGGTCTTTCCCTGACGCCCATGGGCGAGGGGAGGGTGGGTGCCATGACGACTTCACAGAAGACCGCTCTGATCACCGGCGCGAACAAGGGCATCGGCAAGGAAACGGCACGCAGGCTCGCGGCCCTCGGCATCACCGTGCTGATCGGTGCACGCAACGCCGAGCGTGGCGAGGCGGCAGCCGAGGAACTCCGCGCGGGCGGCGCCGACGTACGGTTCGTACCGCTGGACGTCACCGACGAGACCTCGGTCCAGGCCGCCGCCCGGCACATCGACGCCACGTTCGGCCGCCTCGACATCCTCGTCAACAACGCCGCGATCGCCCCCGGACCACAAAAGCCGAGCGAAACCGTCGCCACCACGGTCCGGCAGGTCTACGAGACCAACGTGTTCGGCGTCATCGCGGTGACCCACGCGATGCTCCCCCTGCTCCGCCGCTCCACCGCCGGACGCATCGTCAACATGTCCAGCGAACTCGGCTCCCTCACCCACCAGGCCGACCCGGGCAGCCCATGGGCCGACTACACCTCGATCCTCCTCCCCTACTGCACCTCCAAGAGCGCGCTGAATGCCATCACCGTGCTCTACGCCAATGAACTGCGCGCCGAAGGGATCCTCGTCAACGCGGTGAGTCCCGGTTACTGCGCCACCGACCTCAACCGCCACAGCGGGATACGCACGCCGGAAGAGGGCGCGTCCATCGCCGTTGACCTGGCGACGGCGGGCGAGGACGGCCCGACGGGCGCCCTTCTGGCCGAGGACGGGCCGATTCCCTGGTGAGACCACGCCGCTCCGTCTCCGCCCGCAGCCTGACGGGGTGTTCCCCATCCCCCGCCGTTCGGAATCAGAAGCGAGAAACGGCGGGATGCCGTCCACAAGCCTGACACAGGGGTTCAGCAGTCGTAGCGATGGGTGTACGGGGTATCCGGGCAGGTGCGGCAGACGAAGAAGTACATGCCGCCGCCGCCCAGGTACATGTGGTGTCCGAACGTGTCGAGGGCGGCGGGGTCCGCCTCGGCACGCCAGCACGGGGTCGCGGCGTGGTCCTGGCCAGGGTCCCGCTCGTCCAGGGGAAGCCAACGACCCATGCCCACCTCGGTCGCGGTGACGCTGAGCAGGTGCTCCATGCGTGTGCCGCAGCCCGTGCACTCAGGCCAGTTCGGCGGCTGGGTCCAGCTTGGATAGCCGCCGATCTTGCTCTGTTGGGTGGTGGCCACCTCGAAGTAGTCGAATCCGCGTTCCGCCCGCAGGCCTCGAAGCGACCTGAACCCGCTCGGCCGCCACAGCTTCACTGCCGGCGTCCCGGGACCGCCGGCGCCCGGCGCCCGCTGCGCGACCCGGAAGCGCGGGCGGCACGACCCTTCGCTGTCGGCAGCAGCGAAAACGGACGACCGCCCGAGAAGTGATGACCCCCGGGTCCCCAGACAGGGTCCAATCCGCGCGCTCCTCGGCTACGTACGGCCCGGCGACACCGTGCGCATCTCCGACGAGCTCGGCTGCGGGTACGCCTAGCGCGCCCCGGTATCGGTGCCGCGCCGGGCGCGCCGCAGCGCGGAGTGGACCAGCCGGCCCGCGGCGGCGCCGACCGCGTACCAGGCCAGGTCGGGCGCGTTGAAGGTGGAGCCGAGTACGAGCCGGGCGAGGGTGCTGCGCCGCGAGAGCTCTGCGGGCACCGGACTGAGCTGGAGGAACTCGACCGCCCAACTGGCGGCGAGCGCGATCGCGGCGGCCCGCGCGGGCGACAGCCGCGGGGCGGCCGCGACGACGAGCGTCAGGAGCAGGACGGTGTACAGCGCGTCGCCGCCGTACTTGGCCACGTCTCCGGCCGCCACCGCCCTGAGCCCCAGCCCCGCACCGACGGTCAGCGCGGCGGCCGCCACCGCCGCCGCGCGGGTGCTGGCCGGCCGGGCGGTGGCGCGGTCCGGTGTGGCGGGGTCCAGGGTTTCGCGGTCGGGGTTCGTGGGTGTGTAGGCCATCGGGTCATGGTGCCGGATGCCGGGCCCCGGCCGGCCGGGGCCCGGCAGGATCCGAAGGGAGACGGACTGGCCGAGGCCGTTCCCCTCAACCACATTCCCAGTGACGCAGGGGTGAGGGCCGCCCTTCGGCAACTCGGCTGATCCTGGTCAGGGGGTCGGGAGGACTGCCCGGAGCGAACGCGGGCCAAAGCCCGCCCGGCGCACGGAACCCGCCGCGATACTGGAGACCATGACGAACACCCCTGCCGCACCCGCCCCGTTCTCCCGGATCAAGATCCGGACCGGGGCGCTGGTGTTCTGCGGCAATGACGTCGCCCTCATCCGCCGCGACCGCGCCGATTCCACCCACTACACCCCGCCCGGCGGCAACGTCGAAGACGGCGAGGACCTCATCGCCGCCCTCGCCCGCGAACTCGACGAAGAACTCGGCCTCGACACGGCGGCGGCCGAGGGCGGGGACCTGATCTGGATGGTCGACCAGCGCGTCACCCGCCCCGGCCCCACGCCGTCCCCGCGCAAGCTCCACCTGATCTACCGCTTCCACATCACCCCCGACATCCGAGCCACCCTCGCCGAGCAGGAGCTGGACGAGCTCCCCGACGGCAGCCACGAGGTCGGCGTGATCGAATGGATCGACTACCGCAAGACCGCCGAACTGCCGATCTTCCCGCCCATCGGCCCCGCCCTCGCAGCTCTGACCGACCCCCGCGCCACCGTCACCGACGCCGCCCTGGACGCCGTCACGGATGCGAACTACACCTGGGTCTGACCCCCCAGGCCTCGTGACACCCCTGCGAGCCGGCGACTGATCCACGCCCGATGAACACCGGCCGGTCTCCCCGCAACCCTGGGGGGCGGGCCGGCGGCGTGGCTGCCCGCCTTGGCAAGTGTCAGCCGGTGAGTGCGGCCGGTTCGTTCAGGTGCGCGGCCGCGGTCCGCCACGCACGGGTCACCTCGGTCCGGGCATGGGCCGTACGTTCCAGGTGGTCACCGATCAGGTGGACCGGTACGCCCACGTGCACGTGCAGGCCGGGGCGTCGCAGTGGTGCGGTGGCCACCCCCGCGAGTTGCTTGGCCACGCTCCCGGACGTGATGCGACGCGCACCGGCCTGGCCCACCGGGACGACCTGCGCACCGGTGCTCTCGGAGAGGCGGGCGAGCCCGCTGCGGAAGGCCTCGGGGGCGGCCTCGGCCGCATCGGCGCGCCGCGGCAGTCCGCCCTCCGCGTAGATGAGCACCAGCCGGCCCCGTCCGAGGGCCTCCGCGGCCGTGTCGAGCGCCGCCGAGGCCCGCCGGTCCCCGCGGAAGACGGGGATGTGCCCGCCGCGCGCGAGAGCCCGCCCCAGTACGGGCACCCGCCACAGACCGGCGGCCGCCATCACGACCGGCTCCACGCCCAGCCTCCGCAGGGCGGCCAGCACGATGGCGGGATCGGCGAGCGACGTGTGGTTCGCGGCGATGATGCTGCCGGGTCGGAATGCGCTCCCGGCATCGATGTCGCTGGTCACCGACAGCCGCCCGAAGGCGGGCAGCAGGGTGTCGGCGATGGTGCTGAGCATGAGACGGGTCCCTCCCGGTCCGACGGTTCGGCTTCCATCGTCTTGGCCGGCCGCCCGGAAGGCGTGAGTCGCCGTACTCGGTGCTGGTACTCATCCCGGGCGCCGCACTGGGGGCGAAATCACCCAGGCCGGCCCACGGCGACTGCCCTACTGGTACCAGTCGTCCCCGCCTTCCGCGAGCGAACGGCCCAGGTAATCCCTCAGGTCCCCCGCCACCCACCGGCGGCTGTCGGTCTCGTGTTCCCAGACGAAGATGTCCGGGCGCCGGGGTGTCTGCACGAAGGCGAACTGGTCCCCGCCCCCGTTGTCGCCGAAGAAGAGGAGAGCGTCGAAGGGCATGTACAGCTGGGCGAAGGAGGCGTCGGAGCGGAAGAGAAGGTTCTGTTCGACGATCTGCTCGACGGGCCACACGGTGTCCACCGCGGTGTGTCCGACGATGCCGTTGCTCTCCAGGAGCAGTTGCCTCAGCTCGGCGGGCAGCCCGCGTCCGAGATGGTGATCGGCGTCATCGAGGGCTGCCACCTGCGCGGGACTCCGGAACTCTGCCTCGGGAAAGGCCTCAAGAGCCGCTTCTCTCCACATGATCCGCAGCCTACCCATGCGAAACCCTCGCCTGACGCGGGCGGGGGTGAGGCTACGGGCCAAGTGACCCCGGGGCGCACTCGACCTGAGGCTTCGCCGTTCGGGCTACTCGGGTTGGTAGGCGGGTGATGGCGGCGGCCTTCGGCTTGCCGAAGGCCATGTCACCGGACGGGATCCGGCCGCCCTCGAGGGAGCTGACCAGCTTGTCCTCGTCGAGGCAGGCGCGAATGGAGGCTGCGGCAATGCCGACGAAGGCGAGGAAGTCTTCGGCCTTGCGCTCATCGCGACGGTGGAGTCGGCGGCAGCCTGTGAGCCACCCGAGTGGCGGTCCCGTCCGCTCTGCAGAGCGGACGGGACCCTCGGTGTTTTCGCCGCCTTCCGCAGGAACCCGCAGGGGCGGCACGCACAGGCGTGCCGCCCCTGCGGTGTCCGGGGCCCGGGCTCAGTCCCACTGCTCGTCGGCCAGCGAGGTGACCGGCTGCGGCTTGCCGATGACCGCGAGCGCGATGAAGAAGCCGATCTGGCCGATCGCGATGGTGAGCGTGGCCAGCGCCTTCTCGTCGTAGTGCTTGGCCACCTCGGCGTACAGCTCGTCCGAGACCCGCTCCCGGCCGTGCGGGGCGGGCTGGAGGGTGGCCTCGACCAGCGCGAGCGCGGCCCGCTCGGCGTCGTTGAAGTAGGGGGCGTCCTGCCAGGAGGAGACAGCGGTGATGCGCTCCTCGGACTCCCCGGCCTTGCGCAGGAAGGCCGTGTTCAGGACGGTCAGGTAGGTGTTCCCGACGATCTGCCCGGCCCGCAGGTGCACGAGGCTCATCGTGGCGCGCGGCACGGACCTGTTGCCCGTGGCCCGGAAGAGGGCGGCGCTGATGTCGGCGAGCTCGGGGACGAATGCGCCGGGGTTGGGCATCCGCGAGATGTGGGTCTTCGTCATGGCTGCTGCTCTCCTTCTGGCCGCCGATCTGGCGTCCGCACAGCACTGACCCCTCGGATCGCGGGAGTGTGACAGGAATCCGGGAGAAGTTTTCCGGCGGCCCTCCGGCGCTCTCCCGGCGTTTTCGAAAACCGCTGGAACTGTGTCCGAGGGTCACTGGATCGCGCGCTGGGCACTGGACGGCCTGGTCAAGCTCGTGATCACACCGGTGCCGCTGCTGGACGGCGTGCCGATCGTGGTCGATGTCTTCATCGCCCGCGCCGCTCCCGCACGGCGCAGGCCGTGAGGGCGAAACCGCGCGGGCCGCCGATCCTGGTGGCGGCCTCCCTCGGGCACGTCGTGCCGGCCGCCGGCGGGGTCGCCGGCATGCTCCTGGTCGTCTCCGTCTGCAGGGTGGACTCCGTGTGGCCGGTCCTGGCGGTCCTGGCGGTCCTGGGGTGCGTCGCCGTCGCGGGCCGGGGTGCCACGTTCGTCCGGTACGCCGCGCCCGCGATATCCCGGCACATGTTCCGCAGGGTGGAGGTGCACCAGGCACTCCAGGCCCTGCTGACGGTCGTCCTGGCCTGGGAACCGGTGGTCCAGGGCTTCCGGCCTGGTAAGGGCTGACGTGCCAGGCGACAGGCCGGTGCGGCGCGCGAGATCGCTGTCCGGGCTCAAGGGATGATGACGACCTTGCCGCGAACTCTCCGCCCGCGTGCCGGGCCGGCGCCGGGACGACCTCGTATCCGTGCTCGGGGGGCCCCACGCCGTATGGCCAGACAGTGGTGCGGGCGAGTGGGCGGGTTCTGCGTCGGCTGTGGCAGCCGACGCGGATCCGTCGCGTGCCGGTGACGGTCGGCCTATCGCCCTGAGGGCCAAGGGGTGTCGGTCTCGACCGGGTTTTCGTAGTCGGTGCCCTCCACGCCCCATCCGTAGAGTTCGCGGACCTGGCTCATGAACCAGGCGGCGCCGGCCTGGGCTTCTTCGAGGCCTCGCTCGGGATCCGCCCACAGGGCGCGGACCCGGTCTTGGACGTGGTCGTCGAGTTCCCAGCCATCCAGGCGGATCCGTCCCGCGTCGTCCAGGACCAGGGGCGTGTGGCCTTCCAGTTGGTCCCACAGGTCGGAGGCCTGTTCGGTTGTGGTGCGGAAGCCGTCCTCGCCGAGGACGGTGCGGAGGAAAGCGGTGTAGAGGGCGATGGAGGGGATCGCGCTGGAGGCCTGGGTGACGGCCGCTCCTGCCACGACCGTGAAGGCACGCCCGTCCTTCTCCTTCAGGAGGGACGAGGTGTTCAGGTCGCGGGCGGTCTGCTCCAGGTGTTCCTTGGCCGCGCCGATGGTGCCCTGCCGGTAGACCGGTGCGGTCACCTCGGATCCGACGTAGGTGAGGGCGACGGTGGTGAAGTCCTGCGCCAAGAGCCCGCGTGCGGCCAGGGCGTGCACCCACATCGCCCAGTCATCGCCGCCCATCACCGCGACCGTGGCCCGGGTCTCGTCTTCGGTGCCGGGTTCGATCCGGGCCCAGGCCACCTTCGGGTCGTCGGCGGAGAAGTCCAGTGCCGGAGCCTCGTAGGCGTGGTGGAGCGGCTTGATCACCGAGTGGTGGACGTCGCCGGTGGCCGGGTCGGTGCGGCGGGGTGCGGCCAGGCTGTAGATCAGGTAGTCGACCGGCCCGTAGTGCTGCTCCAGGAGGTCCGCGACATGTGTTTTGGCGTCGATGGAGAAGGCGTCGGTGTTCACGAAGCGGATGTCGTGGCCTTCGGCGGCGGCGAGCCGGGCGGCGGCCGCAGTGCGGTACCAGCCGGCGGTGGCGGTGCGGCGGCCGGTGTCGGGGGCTTCGAAGGCGACACCGATGCCGCGGATGCCGTGCCGGCGCAGCCCGGTCAGGAGGGTGGCGAGTCCGTAGCCGGCGGAGTGGCCGAGGACGAGCGCGACGGGGCGGCGGCCATCGGTGCGGGCGGGGGTGTGGGCGGGGGTGCTCTCCCACATGCGGCGTACGGTCTGCGCGGCGCCTTCCGGATGGGAGTTGACGATGAGGAATCCGCGTTGCTTGGGCTCGATCTGTCGAAGGCTCACGGGGTGTCCGTTCCGTACGGTGCGAGGCGGCGAGGAGGGCGCGCGGGTCCGCGATGGTGCGCGGGCGCCCGCTCTCCTCGTCCGGGATGACGACGGACAGCTGCCGTTCGAGGTCATAGACCCATTCGGCCAGGACCAGGCTGTCGATGCCGAAGTCGCGTACCGGCCGTCCGTCTTCGGTGATCGTATCGACGGTCCCGCCGGCTGCTCATGACAGTGCGTCACGCAGAATGCGGCCGGTCGTTGTGGCCTTCGGCATTGACACCCTCCCGGCCCTGGAGACGGATGCTGACAGCCTGACCGCCCAGCCTGTGTCCGTGCCCACGCCCTTCCGCCTCACAGCTCCCGCTACTGATTTCGTCCGGACCCGGTCTCGATGGGTCAGCGGGCGAGGGAGACGGCGAAGGGCTTGAACCCGTGGCGGCGCAGGATGTGGGGAACCATGAGGACCATGGCCTCGGTGGCGCGGGCTGTGGTGATGTCGCCGAGGTCTTCGATCCATGCGGGCTGCCAGCCCAGGTCGCCGAGCAGGCCGGTGACGGTCTTCTTCGCGTTCTGGTCATCGCCCGAGAGGTAGGCGGTCGGTGGGGTGGTCAGGATTTCGGGAGCGGTCATGACCGTGAAGAGCATGGTGTTGAGGGTCTTGACCACATGGGTTTCGGGGAGGGCGGTCTGGAGTTGCTCGGCGAGGCTGCTGCCGGGGTAGCACAGGTCGCCCGGCAGGCCGTCGTCGGCGTCGCGGGTGGCGTTGGAGACATCGACGAGGAGTTTTCCGGAGAGCTCGGTGCGCAGGCCAGCCAGGCGGTCCAGGGAGGTGTCGCCGGGCGTCGTGTTGATCACGATGTCGGCGGTACGGGCGGTGGTGCGCTGGTCGGCGAAGGCAATGTGCGGGGCGGTGACAGTGGCCGTGGCCTCTTCCGGGTTCCGTACGCCGAGGGTGACACGGTGTCCGGCTGCGGAGAGTGCGTCGGCGAGGTTGGTTCCGACGCGGCCGGCGCCCAGGATGCCAATGCTGGTCATGAGGTGTTGTTCCTTGTGGTGTGGGGTGGGTGATGAGTGGTTAGTGGTGGGTGGTCACTGGTGGGTGGTCACTGGTGGGTGGTGGGTCGCGGGTGTCCGGTCAGGCGATCGGCGACAGGACCTTGAGGGCGTCGGCGTGGATGCCGGGGGCGGCGGCCAGGAAGTCGCGGCTGCCCGTGTTCCAGGGCTCGCCCGCCAGGTCGGTGACGGTGCCTCCGGCCTCGGAGACCAGCAGCGCACCGGCGACCAGACCGGACCGGACGTCGGAGAACTGCCAGAAGGCGTCGGTGCGTCCGGCGGCGACGTGGATGAGCTGCATCGTGGCGGGAACGGACACGCGCACGACCAGGCCGTTGACGAGCATGGCGGTGACCGAGTCGCCGATCCGCCGGAAGGTGCGCTCGTCCTCGCCGGGCCTGGCCTGGCCGGTGCCGACGAGCGCGGCACCCAGGTCTGTCTTGGCGGACGCCTTCAGGGGCCGGCCGCCCAGGTGGGCGCCGCCGCCGGCGACGGCGGTGTAGGTGTCGCCGGTCAGCGGCAGGTGGACGACGGTGAGTACCGGCTGGTTGTCGCGGACCAGGGTGGCCGTAACGGCCCAGTCCTCCATGCCGTGAACGTGGTTGATGTTGCCCTCGGCGGGGTCGACGACCCACCACTCCCCCGACGGGAGCGCACCGCCGGCCAGTTCGTCCTCGGACCACCGCGATCCCCGCCGGGCCCGCAGCAGCGGCTCGCGCAGCACGTCCAGCACCGCATCGTCGTTGGCGTGGATCTCTGCGACGACCTCCTCCAGACTCACGCCGCGGGCGTGCGGGGTGTGCCGGTCGCGCAGGGTGAGGCCCGCGGCCTTGACCGCGGCGGTCACCTCGGACAGGAGCGTCGTGTCGGCGGCGAAGGGCATGGCTGTGCTCATGGTGGGCTCCCTGGATTCGATGTGTGCGGGCGGCTTGTCCCCTGCCTGCACTTCGAAGGTAGGCCTCCCGATCATTAACAACAAGTGCATGCTGTGCAGTTGTAGATTTACTTCCATGCAACTGGATCTGAACCTGCTCACGGCCTTGGACGCGCTCCTGGAAGAGGGCAGCGTGACCGGCGCCGCAGCACGCCTCCACGTCACCGCACCGGCGATGAGCCGGTCCCTGGGCCGCATCCGCAAGGCCACCGGCGACCAGATCCTGGTCCGCACCGGCCGCAACATGGTCCCCACCACCCGCGCGCTGGCCATGCGCGCCCAGGTCCACGCGCTCGTACAGCAGGCCCACCACCTCCTGACCACGCAGCAGGAACTCGACCTGGCAGCTCTGGACCGGGTGTTCACCGTGCGCTGGCACGACGCCCTGACCGCCGCCTGCGGCACAGCCCTGATCACCGCCGTCCGCCGCCAGGCCCCCGGCGTCCGGCTGCGTCTGCCGGCCGAACCAGGGACGGACGACGCCGAGCTGCGCCGGGGCGAGGTCGACCTCGAATCGAGTTCCAGCGCACCGACGCTTCCCGACATCCGCCACCGCCTCGTCGGCAGCGACCGGCTGATCGCCGCCGTCCGACCGGGTCACCCCCTCACCGAAGGCCCGCTGAGCATCGAGCGCTACGCCGCCGCCGAACACCTCACCGTTTCGCGACGCGGGAGCCTGCGCGGCCCGATCGACGACGCCCTGACCAGCCGCGGCCTGGAGCGACGCGTCGCCGCCGCCGGTCCCACCGCCGCCTTCGCCCTGCAACTCGCCCTCGACACCGACCTGGTCGCCACTCTCCCCGACGCGGTCACCCGCGCGGCTCGCGACCAGCTCGGCCTGGTCACGCTGCCACTGCCACTTCCGCTGCCGGATGTCCCCCTGTACCTGCTGTGGCACCAGCGCTACGACGATGACCGCGCCCACATCTGGCTACGAGACCTGGCCACCGAAACGGTCCAGGCGCTGTTCGCGCCACCCACCGCCTCCGAACAGCCGCCCACCAGTCGGACCATGCGCTGAGGGACCCGCCGGGGCGCGGGCCTGCGGCAGGCGGCTCCCGTTCTCGGATCCTGGCTCATTACCGGGCGCGGTGACCGCGCTCCCGGGCGGAAGTCGTTTCGATCAGGGAGCGGGAAGTCGGGTGCCGCACCGGGCGCAGTAGCGGGCGTCGCGTTCCGCGGCCAGGCGGCCACACGCGTCGCAGACCAGGTTCAGCAGGCAGGCCGGCTCCCCGGCGTCCGAACCGGGCTCCGGGGTGATGTTCAGAGGTGGGCGACGGCGGTGCGCGGTGGTGTACGTCAGCCCCTCGGGCCCCGCGTGGACGGCCCGAACGGTACCGGCCGGCAGCCAGGCCACGGATCCGGGCGCCAGCGGAACAGTGCGGTCCGGCGTACGGAGCTCACCCGAGCCGGCGACCACGACGAGCAGGACCCCCAGGACCGTCTCGGTGTGCTCACCGATGAGGGCCCCCGCACCCAGCCGCACCAGGTTCGCGTCCAGGTCGCGGCCGCCGTCGCGCAGCGCCCACACGACACGGGCCGCCCCGGCACCCACCGGGCGGGCGTCCGACGGCCCGGCGTACGGCGGGGCGAGGAAGACCGGCACACCGGGAACAGAAGCACGCATACCTACTCCACGAACGGACGGGAACCACGGTTCACGACCAGATTCCCATCGGCTGCTCGCCCGAGCACCTCGCCGACCGGGCCCACCACGGTGCCGGCGGAGCGCGGGCTCCCGGCCCGCACGCCCTGCGGCCATCTATCGCACACCTCACCCCGAGAGGGCCAGTACCTCGTACGCTGCAGGAGCGGAAGTGCCGGAAGCGGGGGAAGAGGATCTCCATGGCCTTGCAAAAGGGTGCCAATGTGCCGGTGGCGAGTACCAGGGTCCGGGTGGAGCTGGGTTGGCACGGCGGCCCCGGAGCTCCTGATGTGGACGTCTCGGCCCTGTTGCTGACGCCGGCCGGAAAGGTCCGGTCGGACGAGGACTTCGTCTTCTACAACCAACCTGTCCATCCGAGTGGGGCCGTTCGTCACGAGGGCAGGCGCCAGGACGCCGAGGGCACGCGCGAGACGATCGACGTGACGCTGTCCGCGGTCGAACAGGACATCGGCACCGTGGTGGTCGCAGCATCCACGGACCGCACGTTCGGTCAGGTCTCCGGCTTGTTCGTACGCGTGTTGGATGCGCAGAGCGGCCTCGAGACGGCACGGTTCGACTCCACGGGCGCCACATCGGAAACGGCGTTCGTGCTCGGGGAGCTGTACCGACGTAACGGCGCATGGAAGTTCCGGGCAGTGGGCCAGGGATACGACTCCGGCTTGGCCGGTCTCGCCACCGACTTCGGCATCACCGTTGACGAGCCCGCCACGCCTCCGCCCTCGCAACGGCCAGTGCATCCGCCGGCGGCTTCCGTGCCTGCGCAACTTCCCCCTGCACCGCAGGCTCCGCCTGCCGCCCGCGCCCGGCCCGAACCGCCGTCAAAGATCACCTTGACGAAGACGGCACCCACCGTTTCGCTGACCAAACAAGGCGCCACCTCAGGAGGCATGCGGGTCAACCTTTCCTGGAGCGCCGCCGAGCCGCCGCAAGGTTGGATGAACAAGGGAAGGGACGCCAAGCGGCTGGAGGAAATCGACCTCGACCTCTCCTGTCTGTGGGAGCTTCAGAACGGAACGACAGGGATCGTCCACCCCATCAACAACCAGTTCGGCTCGTTCGATCAACCGCCGTACATCCGGCTGGATCAGGACGACCGGACCGGCGCGAGTGAGGCCGGCGAGAACCTCGTGATCAACCTCGATCACGCGTCCGAAATCAAGCGCATCCTGGTGTTCGTGTCCATCTACGCCGGGGCGTCAAGCTTCGCGGGTCTACACGGGGTCGCCACGCTGTATCCGCCCACCGGGCCGTCGATCGAGGTGCGTCTGGACGAGTGCACCGTCGCCTCGCCTGTCGCTGCGATCGCACTGATCGAGAACGTGGGCGGGGAGTTGACCGTTCGGCGGGAGGCCAAGTACATCCTGCCGTCGCCCGGCATCTTCAATCAGCAGGCCGTGGATCTCCAATACGACTGGGGGATGAGCTGGCAGGCGGCCGGCAAGGACTGAACGCCTTCCGGTGATGGTGTGCCATTCACCGCGATGCGGATCCAGCCCGCAGAGACGCCGCGTACTGGGCGCCGCAGGGCCGGCCAGTAGTCCGCTCACGCCTGCCGCCGCACCGCCGGCAGCGCGAGGCCCAGGTTGTTCGGCACCCTGCCTTCGCTGTGGCGGTCGCCGAGCCTTCGGCAGTGGCGATGTCTTGGGCGTGGGCGCCTCGAACCGCCGATGACCGCCGATGACCGCCACCGGGCTACGCGCAGAAGACGCGGCTCGACGGCAAGTAGTGGTCGAAACGGCAGCCGAGAGGGGAAACCACGAGTGTGCGTCTGCGAGGGTCCGCTTGGTTGCCGGTCGGCGCGGTGAGGTTCCTTGCGGTGCTGCCGGCGGTCGTCCTCATGTCCGAGGGCGATCAGCGGGATGCGCTGAGAGCCGCAGACGTGGAGGGGACGTGGTCCGCTTCGAGCGGGGAACGTCTCACGGTCCGAGCAGACGGCTCCGCGGAGCCGGAACGGGTAAGGGCGCCCGAGGGGAGCTGCGGCCAGTACTCAGGGCCGTCTCCCCGGACCTATACCGGCCCGGCTACCCGGGAGTTCGACGCCTACCCCGACAAGGCGCCGGGGATCAGGCTCGACTTACCGGGTACCAGCACAGGTAAGTCGTGCAAGGTCCACCTCGTCGTCTTCCCCAAGGAAAACGCCGGTACGGGCTTCCTCGCGAACGACGATGACGTGCACTACGTGCGCTCGCCCGGACGCCCGAAGGCGACCGGCCGGCGGTGCGTCCAGCACCCTATCGCCCAGTTTCGCGCTTCTTGCGCCGCTCCGCGCGCCCTCGGGCGCGTGTATCCACACAGGCCTCTCGGGGCAGACGAGCGTCCCGCTTTGCGTACGGACCGGCGGGCCATGACAGGCGACCACAATATTGAACACGTTCAACACTTCTGCCAAGATGGACCTCGCACCTGCTGGAGCAGCGAACACACTGATCCGCCCTGCCCCGTGACAGGGTGACACCAATCTGGAGGCCGTACGCCATGCTGATCGTCTTCGCGCTCTGCCTACTGCTCGCCCTCCCCTTCCTGGCCATCCCGGGCGCCCTGCTCGGCTTCGGCTGCATTGCGGCGAGTCGGCGACTGGCGCGCCCCGCCAGGATCGCGCTGCTACTGGCCCTCGGGGCGGCCGGCGCAGCGCTGTGGTTGCCGGCAGTAGGGACCGACAGCAGTGGTGCCCTGCCGATCGCGGGCGTCTCCTTCATCGGAACGCTCGTCGCGGGGTTCACAACCCTGGGACGCGAGACCCGCAGACTGCTGGCCCAGCAGTACGAAGCCCTGCCTTGGCCGCAATGGCCGCAGGCAGGCGCCGCACGCCGGTAGTGCTCTGCCAGACGTCGTCACAGGGGGGATTACGGGTGCTCGCCGCAGCGGATTACGAGCCCTGGGTGGGTATCCGTGCGGGGCTGACGATCAGCCCCGCCGCCGGGGGCGGGACCGAACCCGGACACGACGTGCGCGTAGCCCCGCTCGCCGAACGACACCAAGGTCACCGGCCGTGCCTGGACCACGACTCCCGAATCGCTTCGCTCCGCCGTCTTCACACGCGTAGGCGAACTGATCCTGCTCCTGGTCGTGTTCGCCTTCTCGGGGCTCGTCGGCCATGGGACATGGCGGCACAGCGTCCAGCCGGCACAACCGGCGTGCGGGGATCGGCCACGCACTGACCTCGCGTCCCCCAGGCGGGGCACCGGCCGGTCGTGGTGTCCGTCGACGCCTCCCGGCCGGTTGACGGGGCCCTCGCCTCCCCACTCGTTCAGCGCGGGTCCAGTCCCGGGTAGTAGCCCCGCTGGTACGTCGACAGACCGGAGACGTCCAGCTCGCCCGCGCTCTGACAGATGGGGCAGACCCTCCTCGCGGCGCATTCCCCGCATCGACTCCTGCGGTGAGACCGGCCGAGCACCCATCCGCGGCCTCCGCATCCGGGACACCAGCCGAGGCCGTCGCATTCGTAGCAGAGGACGTATCCGGGCGTGACGGTCTCCGGCGTTCGCACCGGCTCCGGCGACCGGACCGGTTGTGGCGGGCCCAGTGGCAGTGCCGGCGTCTGGCCGCGGAACGCAACGGCCGGTGTGTCCTCGCTCGTGAGGATGCGGATGCGGATGCCCTCCTGGTGAGCGAGGACCACCGTCCAGTCGATCCCGTCGTCATGCTCCTGCGACGTGGTGACGTCCCAACCGGCGGTGCGGAGAAGGGACACGGCGCGGGACGCCGTTTCGGCAGCCGTGGTTTTCGCGGGACGATTGCCCTGGTACTCCGTCGCGTAGTGGTAGCGCAGCGGTTCGCGCGGGTCGGCAACCTCGGGTTCGTCGAGGGACAGCCGACGGAGGTGGACCCGAACCGTCAAGTCGGTGATCAGTGACACCAGTTGTCGGCGCAGGGACCGGCCCAGTCGGTCCAGCCGACCCAGCTCGTCATGGGCTTCTGAAGTCGTGTCCATTGTTCGACCCCTTGGTCCCGGAACCTATCAGCCAACCCGCGCTCGCGTGGGGAGCGAGGCTCCCGTTACAACGGAGTATCCGGATCGCCTCACGCAATCTCGCCGGTCCGTGGGCCCTCCGCATAGGCGAGTGGCGGCGCGATGGCCCGTACGTCCGTCTGCTCCGCCACCCACAGTCCGATGAACAGCGCGGCAGTCGCCTCGAGTAGTCCCGCGCGGTCCAGCCCGCCCGCGGCCACCGGCTCACAGCCCGTGTCGCGCACCAGCTCGCACGTCGCCGCGAGTGCCGCCTCGTCGTCCCCGCAGATCGGAACCCGGACGGTGGCATCGGGTGGACGGTGGCTTGGGGGGCGGTGCGCCCTGGTGGGACGTACGCGCCGGACTGACCCGGCCCGGCAAGTGAGTGATTGTCGTACCGGAATTCCGTGGCCGAGGAGTGTCTTCCGACCGTCGTGCCCCGCCGCGCCCGCAGTCTGTCAGGCATCAGCGTGAGCAGCGCCGTAACGGACGGAGCGTCATGTCAGCAGGAAACCGGGCCCTCGGGCTGGCCGTGGGCATCGTACTGGCCGCTGCTGGGTCCCCCACGGCCGTGGCCGCCGGGCACGGCGCCGGTCCCGGGGCGGCACACGCCCTGCGGGCCCCGCTGCCCAACGGTCTGGGGCCGTGCATCCCCGGTACGGGGCCCGGCGAAGCATGTCCGCCCGTCTGGCCGGAGCCCAACAACCTGCCCTTCACGGGCCGGGACAACAACATCAACGTCTTCGTCGGCGGCAACATGCTGGTCCGTCGGGGCGCCGCCGAGGCCGAGGGCAAGGTCGTCGTCCTCGGCGACTTCGACATGAACAAGAGTGCAGGCGGCAACGTCTACAACGTCGGGATCGCCGGAGTCGGCTCCCGGGTCCCCCCGTCGAACGGCTCGGACTTCCTGACCGCCGGGAACGGCGTGCGCGTGGCCTCGGGTCAGCGGCTGCTGGCCGACGGGGGCGTGATCCGCTACGGGTCCACGCTCACGGGAACCGCGACCGGTACGCTCACGCGCGATCCGGACGCGGCCGCCCCGTACGCCGTCCTGCGGGACCGCCTCACCGCCGCGAGCGACTGCTACGGCGACCAGGTGGCGACCGGCACGACCGCTTGGACCCCTCAGGAGACCGTCTTCACCGGCAACGGAACCTCCCCGTTGCAGGTCTTCAACGTCTCCCGGGACCTCTCCGGCCCGGGCACGGCCCAGCAGACGATCCGCTTCGCGGGCATCCCGGCCGGCGCCACCGTCCTCGTGAACGTCCTCGGCTCCTCCCCCACGATCCGCGTCAACAACGTGCTCCTGCCCGCCGGGCTGCGCGAGCGGCTGCTGTGGAACTTCCCCGACGCCGACACCGCAGAGATCGCGGGCTCGGCTCAGCTCGGCGGCAGCGTCCTGATCGGCCCCCGGACCTCCGTGGCCACGGTCTCCGTGATCGGCGTGAACGGCCGCTTCCTCACCGCCGGCAGCATGACGCACACCAGCCCGACGGAGACCACGGGCCTCGGAGCGGAACTCCACGCCTACCCCTTCAACGGCGACCTCCCCGAGTGCACGCCCGTGCCGCCCGTCACCGGGAACGTGACCGTGGTCAAGCACGACGAGGACGGCAACGCGCTGGCCGGAGCCGTCTTCGAGCTGTGGCGCGAGACGAACGGCACCGAGGGCCTGCAGACCGGCGGCCGGAACCCCGACTCCAAGGTGTCCGACTGCACCACCGGCACCGACGGCCTGTGCAGTCGTGAGGAGGAGATCGGCACGTACTACTGGCGCGAGACGGCGGCGCCCCCCGGGTACCTGCTCCCCGACGAGCCGGTCCGCCGGCTGGAGCTGACGCGGGAGAACGCCGGGAGCGGGGTCAGCGTCACGGCGGTCAACCGCTGGCAGACGCCGCCGGTTCCCACCGGCGAGGTGGTGCTCACCAAACGTGACGAGTCCACCGGGGCGGTGCTCTCCGGAGCCCGCTTCGAACTGTGGCGGGAGACCAACGGCGTGACGGGGCTCCAGACCGCCGGTGGCAACGCCGACACCCGGCTGTCGGCGGTCTGCGTGACCGACGGACAGGGCACCTGCCGGGTCAGCCTGCCGGTGCGGGAGACGTACTACTGGCGCGAGATCGGCCTTCCGGACGGGTACGAGCCCTCCGGCAATCCGGTCACGGTCTTCGCACTCGACGAGGCCGACACCGGGAGGGAGAAGGCGGTCACGATCACCAACCGGAAGCGGGAAGGGGAGCGTCCCGGCTCGATCCTCGTCCTGAAGAAGGACGCCAAGAAGGACCGGCCCCTTCCCGGAGCGGTGTTCCGCCTCTGGAGGGAGACGAACGGCACGTCCGGCCTGCAGACCGGATCCCCCGGCGCCGACACTCCCGTGGGTGACGAGTGCACCACGGACGACCAGGGCGTCTGTGAGTTCACCCCGCTCGAGAACGGCCAGTACTACGTGGTCGAGACGCACGTCCCCGACGGCTACGTCCCAGCGGGCGATCCCGTCACCGGACCGCTGACGCTGGACGCCGCCACGCCCGGCCACCAGGTCACCGTCACCGTCCACAACCAGCGGGACAAGCACGACAAGGAGCACAAGCCCGATGGGCACGGGAAGCCGGGGAAGCCGGAGAAGCCCGGCCATCAGGACTGGACCAGCCCTGGCAACTGGCTCGACGACGTCCTGAAGCCCGGCCACGGCGGGGGTCACTAGCCCGGCCGCGGGGTGCCCGGCCACAGCGAGCCCGGGCACTGAACGACGCGGTCCCTCAGACCGCGTCCACCGGCTCGGGACGGTTCGACTTCACCTGCTCCACGGCGACGGGCATGAACGCCGCGGCGCTGTCGGCCTCCGCCTGGGTCAGCGAGAGGACACTGCTGATGACGACGAGCGAACTCCCGACGCGTACGACCGTCGCGTCGGCGCCTTGCGGGTCGCCGCCCGGGGCGCTCGTCGTCACCACGGCCTTGATCACGAGGCTCTCGTCTCCGAGCCGGGGGCCTTCGGCGATGGCGAAGCCGGCGGTCGCGGCGGGCTCGCTCGGCGCGTGGGGCAGGTCCACGGTCCGGCACCGGCCCACCAGGTCCCGCATGGACTGCATCGCCCGGTGCGCGCCGTCGCCCGGGAACGAGTACAGCTTCTCCATGCCGGGGATGACGCCGTTGCCGACGGAGTGCCCACCGCTGAACATGGCCGTCGCGGAAGCGGAGGAGGCCGTCGTGCCGGCATCCACGACGGTTTGCCCGTCGAGCAGCCCCGTGCAGGACGGCGGTGCTGTCGACGCACCCGAAGCCGCGGCCGACTTCGGGTGCTCGTCCGTCGGATCGGCCACGGAGGTCCAGCCTCCCGGCAAGGCTGCGGGCAGGAGGTGTGTGCGCAGCTCGGCAGCCGCCATCGGTCGTTCAGGCTTCGTCGGGCTGCCACAAGCCGTGACCGACGCGAGCATCACGAGTCCAACCACGCACCGCATTCCGAAACCGGCCACCTCAGCGCCCCTCCCACCCCGAGTGATCAAATCGACCGAAGCTAACAGGGTGTTGTCGCATCGGCAAACGTGCCGACGGACCAGAAGGCCTCCTCACCGACGGGCCTCGCCGGCCCGACGATGAGGCCCGTCGATGAGGCCCGTCGGTGGAGGTCCCCGACCGATACCGACCGGTTCTTACGCCGTGCTCTCCCGGCCGTCGCGTACGACGAACTCCCCGGCTCCGTTCGACGTTCGATCTCCTGCGGGCCGGAATGAACAAGGACTCTCCGACGGCCACCCCGGCGCCGTCGGCCTGATCAGGAACGGGGACTCGGTCGGCACATGGAGGCCATCGGACGACCCGCCGCCGCGCTGAAGCCGCAGGAGGAGCCCCAGGCGGCACCGAAGAAGGGATGATGATCTGCATGAGCCAGCAGCACACTCCCGTCCTCCGCCACTACCTCCGCTCCGAGCCTCGCCCCACCGGCGAGACCACGGTCACGTGCCGGTGCGGCCTGGATACGGGCCTGGTCCCCAGCGACCAGGCTCGCCTCGCGTACGAGGTGCACCGCAATCTGATCCGGGACGAGATCGCGGCTCGGACGGACGGGTGAATTCCAGCCGCACTCGGGGGGTGTTGTTCAGGCCATCTCGGGCGTAGCGTGTGCACACCCGAAAGGGCGCGCCGGCCTCCTACCTCGCACCACGCCGACGCGCACCGACGAAGAGCCCTGCCGCAACGTCCCCCGTGCGCCAGGGCTCTTCGCCTTCCCGGCGTCACCGCGCCGCAGTCGCCCACCACGGCCTGAGCGCCCCCCGGATGGGACCGGGAGGCGCCCCTGCCCTGCCGGCTTGTCGGAACCGGCGGTTCTGGGGTTACCAACCTTCGCTCGGGGCCGCCCGGCCGGGCGGGTCCGGCTGCTGGACGGGCCGCGCGTCTTGGCGGATGCTCCGCGCACGGGGATGGTTGAGCCGGGAGTGCAGCGGGTGCAGTGGGCCGGGGAAGCCGATGGCTTCGGAGGAGGGTGTGTCCGCGGAGGCCGGAGGCGCGTGTCCGAATGGGTCGTATGCGGGGGCGGGGGCGGGCGCGGGCGGGGCCGGATCGTTCCCGGGGACGGGCCGGCCGGTGGGCGGGCGGACCGCGGAGCCCGTGCCGGGGAAGTCGATGGGGTCGGGGTCGGCTTCGGTGCCGTGGCCCAGGTGGTTGAGGAGGTAGTTCAGCAGTACGGCGACCAGGCAGCCGGCGGTGATGCCCGAACCCAGAACGGTGGCGGCGGGGGCCGGGAGGCGTTCGTAGAAGTCGGGGGCGACGACGGGGACGAGACCGAAGGCAAGGGTGACGGAAACGATCAGGCTGTTGTGGCCGGTGCCGAGGGCGGCCTTGGCCAGGGTGCGGATGCCCGCGACTGCGACGGAGCCGAAGAAGACCACGCCGGCTCCGCCGAGGACGGGTGGCGGGACGAGGGCGACGAGTGAGCCCAGGACCGGTACGAGGCCGAGGAGAACAAGGATCGCGCCGCAGAGCGTGACCACGTAGCGACTGCGGATCCGGCTGAGGGCGACCAGGCCGACGTTCTGCGCGAAGACCGTGGTGGTGAACGAACCCAGCACTCCCCCGAGGATGGTGGCCAGGCCCTGGGCGCGCAGGCTTCCGGTGATGGTGTCGCCCTGCGTGGGACGGCCGGAGACCGCGCCGAGGGCGAACAGCGAGGCCGTGGATTCGGCCATCGACACGAGCATCACCACCACGGCGGTGGCGATGACGGTGGGCACGAACTGCGGGGTGCCGAAGGCGAACGGCTCGGGCAGGGCGAAGAGGGGCGCGTCCGCGAGGGGGTCGAGGTCGACCTTGCCGAGCGGCACGGCGATCAGGGTGCCGACGAGCATCCCCAGCAGGACGGCGATGCGGCCGAGGAACCTGCCGGAGAACGCGCGGTGGATGGCCAGGGTGATGGCGAGGGTGGCCGCGGAGAGGGCCAGGTTTGAGGGTGAGCCGTAGTCGGCCGCTTCGGTGTTGCCGCCGCGGGCCCAGGTGCTTGCCGCCGGCAGGAGCGAGAGCCCGACGAGGGTGATGACGGAACCGCTGACGACGGGCGGGAAGAACCTGACCAGTCGACAGAAGGCAGGGGCCAGCGCGAAGCAGACGGCTCCCGCGATCAAGGTCGCGCCGAAGACCTCGGGCAGGGCGCCGGCCCGTGGTTCGGTGGCGGAGGCGGCCAGGACCGGGGCGACCACGGCGAAGGAGACGCCGTTGGTCAGGGGCAGCCGGGCACCGATGCCGAACGGGCCGAGGGTCTGGGCGATGGTGGCCAGACCCGATACGAGGAGTGCGGCGGCGAGCAGGACGGAGAGCTGGGCGGACGTCAGCCCGAGGGCTCCGCCGATGATCAGGGGCGGCGCGGTGAGGCCGGCGTACATGCCTGCGACGTGCTGGAGTGCGGCGGGCACCAGACGGCGGACGGGGAGGATCTCGTCGACCGGGTGCGTGGGCGCACCGGGTGTTCGAGCCAGATCTCGGGGCGACAAGGCGAGTCCTTGGGACACCGCCCGGGAGTGGGGGTTCCGGGGCGTGCGGGCGGAAGGTGGGCGGCCGGTGCGGGTGGACGGCCCGGCACCGGGGCGTTGCAGGCGGCGCGGTGCCGCAGGGGTGGCAGCACAGCACCGCACGTTCCGCATCACGGAAATGTTTTTCCGTTGCGGACGGGACGGGACTCTAGGTAGCGACTCGGCCACTCGTCAACTCCCCCAAGTCGTCGGACCAGTTCGGGATGAACTTTGGAGGAACCGCCAGAACGGCGGCTCGCAGATTCCGTTTCGGGGGACCTCGGAATCAGAAAATGTGCACGTCAAAGGCGTGCCGTCACGGACAGGACCGTCGGCCGTTCGCAGGGTGTTGCGCCGGGTCCGGCCGGGCGGACCGAGAGGGGTCGCGGATCCGACGCCTTGGCGAAATCGCGCCCCGTCCCTACGGTGTGCCGCTATGTCCTACGCCGAGGATCCATCCGCACTGCCCCCGTTCGAACCGGCCCGCGCAAGAGCGACCCGCGACCTGCTCGGAATGACGGTCGGCCAGGCGGCCCACGCCATCACCGCCTACCAGGGCAGGACCTTTCCCCCCGCACGCCTGGAAGCCTGGGAGGCCGGCACGGCCGTACCCGCCGACAGCGAGGTCAGAGCACTGGCCGCCGCGCTGTGGTGCTCACCCGTCGACCTGGTGGGGGAACCTGCGACGCTCGCGCAGTGCCGCACTGTCGTCGGGCTGTCGATCAGCCGGACCGCGAGCGCGCTGGGAATCACGCGAGTCCGCTGGGAGGACGCCGAACGCCGCAACCGCTGGCGGGGGACGGCCGCGCAGACCGACGCCCTGCTCCGGGTGCTGAACCCGCCGCCGGCCTGCTTCGTGGCCGCCTGCGGCACGTCCCGGCAGCTGAGGACCTTGCTCACGGAGGCGGTGAACGGCTGGTGGCCCAACCACGTCACCGCCATCGCGGGCATCCTGCCCGTCGAGGCGGTGGTGGTCCGCGAGGCGCTGGAGCGACTTCACCTGACCTACCACCGACTCGAAGCAGACGTCGGCGCATCGCCCCGTACCGCCGCCGCGGCCGAGGCGCAGGCGGCGGACTTCCTCGCGCACATCGACCTGCACCTGTGGCGGCAACTGCGCACGGTGGGAGAACCTCTCGATTCGGGGCCCGACTTCCACTCCGGACGACGCTCCGGTGGCAGCAGCCGGAGCGCACACAGTTCCCCCGATCCGGCCGAAGGCTATTGACGAACCAGCCGGCTCTTTCTAGGTTTGGGTGCGCCACGCACGGAATCTCACTTTCGAATCGTGGAAATCATGGGGCGGGTCCTGTTCTCGCAGGCTCCGTCAGGTGGACGACGAAACCGTCGCCCGCCAGGGTCGTCCCAACGCCACCGCGCTCCTCTCGCAGCCCGGTGTACGCTCCCGGGCCCGAAGCCACCGACAGGTGACTGGAAGGCCGAGAATGCACAGCCGGAGAGCGTTTCCGGAACCCACGACGTCCCGACACCTCGCGTCTCGACACGTCGCGGCCCATCGCTTCGCCGTCGCGCTCCGGCACGTCGCGAAGGGGCGCGGTCGATCCGCTCCCCCGGAGCGGCTCCTCGCCTCACCCCCAGCGGCTCGACCGCAAGCACGTTGACCGCGCGGCGCTCGCTGACAGCGATCGCCCGGCCTCACACAGGCCGAGGAGGGCCGTGCCACACCGCCTTCCGCCAAACGGAGTCGACCAGACCGCCACTCCCCGAGCCCCAACGGCTCCGCGAAGCCCCACCGAGGTGACCCACGTGTCCACGCTCCCCTTCTCTCCCGTCGAAGCCCGCGCAGCGCGGCTGCGGATGGGGATCACCCGAGAACAAGTCGCGGCCGAAATGGCCAGGTTGGGAGTCCATCTACGGCCACACCGGGTGAAGGCTTGGGAGCAGGGCGCGAGAGTGCCGTCGGAGGCCGAGCTCTTCGCCCTCGCCGACGTCCTGTGGTGCCCGACCCCCGTACTGATGTCCGTACGCCCCGGGACCCATCTCGCGCGCCGCCCGGCGGGGCGGCCGACCCGCGAACGGTTGGCCCACCGCATCGGCATGGAACTCCACGCGTACGCCGCGGCGGACCCCGAACACCTCCGGCACGGCGACGAACGCCGGATCCGAGCCCTGGCACGCGCGTTGGCCATGACTCCCGAACACCTGCGGGAGTTCATCGGTCGGAGCGCGGAACTCATCCGACTGTTGGCACAGGCCGTCGAGGAGCGTTGGAAGAACCAGGTCGTGCCGCTCGCAGAACTGGCCGAGCTCGACGAGCGGCGGGTGGAACACGTGCTGCGCCTGCTGCGCCAGGAGTACACGCAGACCACCGAGCTCTACATGGGCCACGTCATGGCCGGCAGCCCCGAGGCGAGGCTGCGGGAGATCGCCGACGCGCGCGCCCGGTGGCTGGGCAGCCTGCCGGAGCACTTCTGGCAGTTGGTGGGCCCCGGCGACGACTCTCCCCGCCCTCTCCGCCCGGGCACCGCTCTCCGCCGCACGGCATGCCGCACGGAGAGCCACTCGGAAAGTCGCGAGAAAAGGTGACGGAATCTGTCACCTTTGGCGTGCACGGTGGTGACATGAACCAGGACACCGACACCCAGCACCCCGACCCGAACCACCCGCTCGCCGGCCGGATCGCCCTCGTGGCAGGGGCCACCCGCGGCGCCGGACGCGCCCTCGCCGTCGAACTCGGCCGGGCCGGCGCCACGGTCTACGTCACCGGCCGCACCACCCGCGAGCACGTCAGCGAGGTCGGCCGGGCCACGGAGACCATCGAGGAGACCGCCGAGCTGGTCACGGCCGCCGGAGGCACCGGCATCGCCGTGCCCACCGACCACCTGGACGAGGACCGGGTACGGACCCTCGTGGACAGGATCGAACGCGACCACGCACGGCTCGACATCCTCGTCAACGACCTCTGGGGCGGCGAGCACCTCATCGCCGGCTCCGTCTTCGGCAAGAAGAGTTGGGAGACCCCGCTCGCCGACGGACTGCGCGTCCTGGAACTCGGGGTGCGCTCGCACGTGATCACCGCCGCGCTCGCCCTCCCGCTCCTGGTCCGCTCGGACGCGCCGCTGCACGTGGAGGTGACCGACGGCACCGCGCGCTCCAACCGTCGCTACCGCGAGAACCTCTACTACGATCTCGCGAAGAACGCCCCGATCCGGATCGCCTTCGGTCTGGGACAGGAGCTGGAGGAATACGGGGGCACCGCGATCGCCGTGACCCCGGGCTTCCTGCGCTCGGAGCAGATGCTCACCCACTTCGGCGTGACGGAGGACAACTGGCGCGAAGCCATCGCCCAGGAGCCGGCCTTCGCCATCGCCGAGTCGCCGCACTACCTCGCCCGCGCGGTCGCCGCCCTCGCGGCCGACCCGGACCGGGCCGCCCGCTGGAACGGCAAGTCCACCTCCAGCGGCGAGCTCGCCAAGGTCTACGGCGTACGGGACGTGGACGGCAGCCGGCCGGACGCCTGGGCGTACTTCGAGGACGTCGTGTACGGCGGCAAGGACGCCGCGCCCGACGACTACCGCTGATCCTCCGGCTCCGCGCCGTACAGGGCGGCGAGTGCCTGCGCGTTCTCGCGGAAGCGGGCGCGCAGGCCCGGCGGTCCCAGCACCTCCACGTCCGCGCCCAGCCCGGCCAGCTGGGCGAAGGCGACCTCCTCCGACTCCACCGGCAGGTCGAGCGTGACGCGCCCGGCCGTGTCCGGGACGGTCGCGGACGCCAGTGCCTCGTCCACGCCCGCCGGATCCGCCACGGTGGGCAGGCGCCGCAGACCCGCCTCCGTCAGACGTACCGTGGCGGTCGCGCGCAGCAGCGCCCGGGCGAACCCGGCGGCGTGCTCCTGCCAGTACGCGGCCAGGTCGAACGACGGCTCGCGGACGAAGGGTTCGGCGGCGCCGGGGGCCGGGGACAGCGCCGTGACCCGGTCGACGCGATAGGTACGCCAGGCGCCGGCCCGGCCGGGCCTCCCCTCCGGGACACGGCCCACGACGTACCACACCCCCGCCTTCAGGACGAGGCCGTACGGTTCCAGCAGCCGGCTCACCCCGCGCGGCGCCGCGCCGTGCCGACCGGGCCGCGCGTACTCCAGCTCGACCGTGCGGTCGGACCACACGGCACGGGCCAGCTCAGGCAGCAGCTCCGGCGCCGACGGCTCGCGGAACCAGGCCGGGGCGTCGAGGTGGAACCGGCGCACCGACGACTCGGCCGCCGCCCGCAGCGAGGGGAGCAGGGTGGCCGACAGCTTCAGCCGGGCCGTGTCCGCCGGCCCCGACAGCCCGAGGTCGCGCAGCGCCTCGGGCAGACCGGAGAGGTAGAGCGTCTCCGCCTCGCTGGGGTGGAGGGAGGTCAGCCGCGTCCGGTGGCCGGGCGCCAGACGGTAGCCGCCCGTGCGTCCGCGCTCGGACCGGACCGGTACCCCCGCCTCCTGGAGCGCCTGGGCGTCGCGGATCACGGTGCGCTCGGACACGCCCAACTCCCGGGCGAGGGCGGCGGCGGTCAGGCCGGGGCTCGACTGGACGAGAAGGGCCATGCGGATCAGGCGGGCGGCACGCATGCCCCAAGGATCAGGCATCCGCCCGCGCCCCCCCCCGGGGATGTGACCAAATGATGATTGCTTCGTTGTCCGCAGCGTGGGACAACGTCAAGGCTCCGGAGACGGGCTGCGCCAGGCTGAGGCGATCATCGTCGAGCGCTACCCCCAACTGCTGCGTCTGGCCTATCTGGTGCTGCCGCCGGACCTCGACCGGCACACGCGGCTGCTGCGCGCTCACCGTGCCGTCCAGCACTCCCTGCGGGCCGCGGGGCGGCGGGCACGGCAGGGCGGGGATCCACTGGCGGCCGTACGGGCCGAGGTGGTGCGGCGCGCGGCCGGGCGGCGGCGCGGGCCGTTCCCGCCGTGGGTGTGGGGACTGCGGATGTGGCCCACCGCCGAGGGGCTCGACGAGGCGGCGCGCGGACTCGCGGGGCTGTCCCCGTACGCCCGGGCGGCGCACGTGCTGTGCCGGTACGACGGACTGGACGAGGACACCGCGGCGGAAGTGCTCGCGGAAGCCGGAGCCGGTGATCCGGGCGGCGAGGTACGGGCGGCCCTCGCGTCCGGTGCCGGACCGGGGGCCGCGGCGGGGCCGGAGGAGGGCTCATCCGGGGGCGTGGGAGCCGACGCGGGCGCCCGGCCCGACAGAGAAACGATCTCGCATCCGGCGGACGTCCACACCCGTCCCACCGACCTGCTGCTGCGCCGCACCCGCATCCGCGCCGCCTGGGGCGTCGCCGCCGTCCTGCTGCTGGCCGCCGGGCTGACCCGGGCCACCGTCGCCGGGCCGGACTCCGGGCCCGCCGTCGCCTACGCCGGAGCCCCCGCCGCCCGCGCCGTACTCGATCCCGCGCGCCTGGTCCGGATTCCCGCGCAGGCCTGGGCCGACACCGGCCGGGTGGACTTCACCGCCTGGCCCGCCCGCGGCACCCGCACCGGGGACCGGTCACTGCTCGCGCGGGCCCTGGGCACCTGGGCCGCGCCGCCCTACGGTACGGCCGTCACCGTCGCCCCCTCGGCCTCGGCGGAACCGCCGGGGCACCCGCCGCAGTTGCTGTTCGCGGGCGATCCCCGGCCGGGGACTGCCGTGGTCGTGTTCCGCGACGCCGACCGGGTGGTGCGCTACACCGAGCAGGGCGGCCGCCGGAGCCTGGACATCGCCCGGACCGACGACGCCAACGTCACGACGGCGGCCTCCGTCACCCTGAGCCGGGACGGGGGCACGGCCCGTCGGCTCCTCGCGCCGTGGATCGCCACCGCCGGGGTACGGGACCTCGCCGCCCCCGCCACCGCCGCCCGGCCCCTGACGATCGGCCCCGACGGGACGGTCACGACCGAGTTCCCGCGCGAGGACGCCGACCGGCAGGGGCCGGACGCCGACGCGGGCGGCGGTGCGGGGGGTGGGGGCTGCGGACCGCGCCCGGTCCTGGAGGTCGCCTCCTCGCCGCGCATCGTGGAGAAGCACGCCTTCCTCCTCGCCGACCGCGGCGGGCTGCTCCCCGTCCACCTGACCTACACCCCGCCCGCGGAGGGCGCCGACGCACCGCCGGCCCGCCAGCCCCGCGAGGCCACTGGGCCCGCGGCCCTGGCCCGCTGGGCCCAGGAGGCCTGCGCGCTGGACGCGGTCGACGGGCGGGCGGTCCGGGCGGTCAACCTGTGGGACTTCGCCGTCACGGAACTCCCCGAGACCCCCGGCCGGGCCGTCTGGTCCTGTACCCGCGCCACCCACTGGACCGGGCAGGGCGACGTCCAGATCCGCCTCCGGCCGCCCGCGGGCGCCTCGCTGCCCGTGGCCCGGGCCGGCTCCACCGCCGCCTGCGGACGCTTCGGGCAGCACCTCCTCGCGACGACGGTCTGGCGCGCCCCGTCCGGCCGCGCCTACCAACTGGCCGCGGGCAGCCGGGAGGTGGCGGAGATCAATGCCACGGGATCCCTGCACTCCCGTACGCCCGGCCGCAGCCTCACCCTCCCGGCCCCGCCGGCCACCGCTCCTCCGGCCGCCCTGACCGCGACACTGCGCAGCGGCGCGGTGATCACCGCCCTGGACTCCCGGGGCGGCGGCCGGGACTGAAGGGGGCCGCCACCGCTGGGGCCTGTCTTTCGGATCATGCCGGGCTCGCGGGGCTCCTGATCCGGCCTGATCCAAGAGACAGGCCCTAGCCCTGCTTGATCGCGGAGATGTCGAACTCCAGGACGATCTTGTCTCCGACCAGGACACCGCCGCCTTCCAGGGCCGCGTTCCAGGTGATGCCGAACTCCTTGCGGGAGACGGTCACCGAACCCTCCAGACCCACGCGCAGGTTGCCGTACGGGTCGACGGCGTTGCCGGTGTACTCGAAGTCGATGGTGACCGGCTTGGTGGTCTCCTTGATGGTGAGGTCTCCGGTGACCCGGTAGTCGGTGTCGGACTTCTGCTCGACCGTGGTGGTGCGGAAGGTGATGTCGGGGAAGTTGGGGGCGTCGAGGAAGTCGTTCGTGCGCAGGTGCTGGTCGCGCTGTTCGACGCCGGTGTCGATGCTCTCGGTCTTGATGACCACCTGGCCGGTGGACTTGGCCGGGTCGGCGCCGTCCAGATGGGCGGTGCCCTCGAACTGGTGGAAGGCACCGCGCACCTTGGTCACCATGGCGTGACGGGCCACGAACCCGATCCGGGTGTGGGTGGGGTCGAGGACGTAGTCGCCGGTGAGCTCGACAAGGGACGCGGTCAAGGGTTCCTCCGTAGGACCAGGATCCGGGCACAGGCCTGCCGGGATCGTTCCCGGGACACGCTAGAGAACTCCCGGTCCCCGGCCTCGCCTAACACGTGTGGCCGCAACGAATTGCACTCTGACCGGTGACCCGGGTCCCACGCCTCCGCAACACGCCGGCGGCTGTTACACGGCGATGAACCCGCTTGGCGCAGCCGCTTTAACCAACGATGAACCGCGGGGCCGGTGCGGCCTGACGCTCCGGCCCGTGGCCCCCCTGGGCCGCGAGGGGACCTCCCCCGCCAGAGGGTCAACGCAGTCTTGACCCGTGCCCACTGCAAGAGAGGGTTACGGAAATGTCCGCATTGGGCAACACCGGCCGTTTTCGGCGTCTTCAGGGGTGGTTCGGGGTCAGGGTGTGGCTCCTCGGCAGGACGCCGGGACCGTTCGGAGCCCGTCCGGCCCGCACCAGGTCGGACCGGGCTGACCGTTGAAGGAGTCATCCGCATGTCCGCTTCCCCCGCAAACGCCACCCGCCGCGCTCTCGCCGGTCTCCTCGCCGCCGGCGCCCTGATCGGTGCCGCGGCGGTGCCGGCAGCCGCCGACGATCACCGGCACGACCACCGCGGCTCCCACTCTTCCATCGTCATCGGTGACGTCCAGGCGGCCGGCCGCGGACACGACAACCGCGCTCTGAACCGCGAATGGGTCGAAGTGAAGAACACCGGCCGCCACTCCGTCGACCTGCGCGGCTTCACCCTCACCGACAAGGAGGGCAACCGCTACCGGTTCAACGGCTTCCGCCTCGACGGCAAGTCCAGCGTCAGGGTCCACACCGGCCACGGCCGCGACACCGCCCACGACGTCTACCAGGGCCGCCGCCACCAGGTCTGGGACGAGCGCGACACCGCCACCCTCCGCGACAACCGCGGCGACGTCATCGACACCGAGTCCTGGGGTCGCCGAGGCCACCACCACGGCAACTGACCGCCGCCACACCCATAGGGCAGGGGAGGGTCGCCGCACCAACGCGGCGACCCTCCCCTCCGTTCCGGTCGGGGTCGGGGTCGGTCAGGACGACATGATGAAGCGCAGGGCGAGGCCGGAGGCCGGGATCCAGTAGGTGACGCGGGCACCGTCGTCGAACGCGACCTTGCCGGG
>NZ_JBIARJ010000008.1:0-134115 GCF_042889825.1 Streptomyces sp. NPDC002467
CGCCCCGGACCCCGGTCCTCAAACGCCGGACGGGCTGATACTCAGCCCCGCCGGCGATTGAGGCGCGGGCGCGGAGCGCCGTAGGGGTGACGGGCAGCGCCCGGACAAAGCGGCCGGGGCCCGGGGGCCGGGGCGCGGGGCGGAGCCCCGCGCCCGCCGAGCGAGTCGGGGGGACCTCCGGCCCGCACCCGCCGAGCGAGTCGCAGGCTACTTCGCCGTCTTGGCCAGGAACGCCAGCAGGTCCTGCCGGCTCACCACGCCCGTCGGCTTGCCCTCGACCAGGACGATCGCCGCGTCCGCCTCGCCCAGGGCCTCCATCAGGTCGGAGACCGGCTCGCCGGAGCCGACCTGCGGCAGCGGCGCGCTCATGTGCTTCTCCAGCGGGTCGCCCAGCGAGGCGCTCTGCGCGAACAGGGCCGCCAGCAGCTCCTTCTCGACGACCGAGCCGATGACCTCGGCGGCCATCACGTCGGGGTGACCGGCGCCCGGCTTGACGACGGGCATCTGCGAGACGCCGTACTCGCGCAGCACCTCGATCGCCTCGCCCACCGTCTCCTCGGGGTGCATGTGGACCAGGGAGGGCATGCCGCCCTCCTTGTCCGCGAGGACGTCGCCGATGCGCGCCGTCGGCCCGCCCTGCTCCAGGAACCCGTGCCCGGCCATCCACTCGTCCGAGAAGATCTTGCTCAGGTAGCCGCGGCCGCTGTCCGGGAGCAGGACCACGACCACGTCGTCCGGCCCGAGGCCCTCCGCGGCGCGCAGCGCGGCCACGACCGCCATGCCGCAGGAACCGCCGACGAGCAGGCCCTCCTCCTTGGCGAGGCGGCGGGTCATCTGGAAGGAGTCCTTGTCGGACACCGCGATGATCTCGTCGGTGACGTTCGGGTCGTAGGCGGTCGGCCAGAAGTCCTCGCCGACGCCCTCGACGAGGTAGGGACGGCCGGAGCCGCCCGAGTACACCGAGCCCTCGGGGTCGGCGCCGATGACCTTGACCTTCCCGCCGCTGACCTCCTTGAGGTAGTTGCCGGTGCCCGAGATCGTGCCGCCCGTGCCGACGCCGGCGACGAAGTGGGTGATCTTCCCCTCCGTCTGCTCCCAGAGCTCGGGGCCGGTCGTCTCGTAGTGCGAACGGGGGTTGTTCGGGTTGCTGTACTGGTCGGGCTTCCAGGCGCCGGGCTCGCGCGCGAGGCGGTCGGACACGTTGTAGTACGAGTCCGGGTGCTCGGGGTCGACCGCGGTCGGGCAGACCACGACCTCCGCGCCGTACGCGCGCATCACGTTGATCTTGTCCATCGACACCTTGTCAGGGCAGACGAAGATGCACTTGTAGCCCTTCTGCTGGGCCACGATGGCGAGTCCTACACCCGTGTTGCCGCTGGTCGGCTCCACGATGGTGCCACCGGGCTTGAGGGCTCCGCTCTGCTCGGCGGCCTCGATCATGCGCACGGCGATCCGGTCCTTCACGGAGCCGCCGGGATTGAAGTACTCGACCTTCGCAAGGACGGTGGCCTGGAGGCCTTCGGTCACACGGTTGAGCTTCACCAGCGGGGTGTTGCCGACGAGGCTGATCATCGAGTCGTGGAATTGCACCATGTTCTCCAAGGACGGGACTCCACGGGTTCTCCGGGAGGTTCGGCCAGAGTATGCGGAAAGGGATTGGACGACCGTCCGTACGGGGCAGGAAGGTCAACGAAGCCCCAGTCAGCGAAGCGAGGTGGCCTGAAGGGTGTCCAGGGCGAGAACGGCCCGCCGCATCGCGGCGGGCGCGGCGTACGGCGGTGGCGGGCTCGGGCTGGTCGGGGTCGCCGCGGTGGGGCTCGTACTCGCGGAGATGCAGTTCGCCAAGCGCACGGTGGGCAGCGGGCTGGGCGATCCCCCGCGCGCGGACGGACTGTACGGGAGCGATTTCAACGGGCCGGAACTGAGTCCGGGCCCGCTGCGGCTGGCCATGCTGGGCGATTCCACGGCCGCGGGCCTCGGCGTACGGCGGGCCAGGCAGACCCCGGCGGCCCTGATGGCGTCCGGGCTGGCGGCGGTGGCCGAGCGGCCGGTGGAGCTGCGCAACGTGGCCCTGTCGGGGGCCATGTCCGACGACCTGGACCGCCAGGTCGGGCTGCTGCTGGACGGGGACCGGCCCGCGCCGGACGTGTGCGTGATCATGATCGGGGCGAACGACGTGACGCGGCGCATGCCGCCCACGCAGTCGGTCCGCCACCTCACCTCGGCGGTGCGGCGGCTGCGCATGGCGGGCGCGGAGGTCGTGGTCGGCACCTGCCCCGACCTGGGCACGATCGAGCCGGTGTACCAGCCGCTGCGGTGGCTGGCCCGGCGGGTCTCGCGGCAGCTCGCGGCCGCGCAGACCATAGGGGTGGTCGCGCTGGGCGCCCGTACGGTCTCGATGGGCGACCTCCTCGGACCGGAGTTCGCGGCGAACCCCCGGGAGATGTTCGGCCCGGACTCCTACCACCCCTCGGCGGAGGGGTACGCGACCGCCGCGATGGCCGTCCTGCCCACGCTGTGCGCGGCGCTGGCGCTGTGGCCGGAGTCCGACCGGCTGGACGTGTCCCGCCACGAGGACATGCTGCCGGTGGCCAAGGCGGCGTCGGCGGCGGCCGGTCTGGCGGGTACGGAGGTCACGGCGGCCCGCGGCCCCTGGGTCCTCCTCAAACACCGCCGCCGGCGCCGGCTCACCGCCGAGGACCCGGCCGCCACCCCGGCCCCGGCCGACCTGCCGTAGCCCCCGCCGGACGGGCTGGAATTGCCCTGCGGGCAATCCGGCCGCGCCCGGCGGACGGCAACGGCCGAATCCAGCCCCGCCGGCGTTTGAGGCGCGGGGTCCGGGGCAGAGCCCCGGCAGCGGCGCCGCAGGCGCACGGCACACCGCCACCCCGCGGGAGCGACCGGCATCACACCGCCCCGGCGGTGACCTCGACCGTACGGGGCGGTAACTTCGCATGCGGTCCCGCAACGACGCACGCACCCCTTTGGAGTCCCGATGCCCGAAGCAGTCATCGTTTCCACCGCCCGCTCCCCCATCGGGCGCGCCGGCAAGGGGTCGCTCAAGGACGTCCGCCCGGACGACCTGACCGCCACGATCATCCAGGCCGCCCTCGCCAAGGTCCCCGAGCTGGACCCGCGCCAGATCGACGACCTGATGCTGGGCTGCGGCCTCCCCGGCGGTGAGCAGGGCCACAACCTCGCCCGTATCGTCGCCGTGCAGATGGGCATGGACTACCTGCCCGGCACCACGATCACGCGCTACTGCTCCTCCTCCCTCCAGACCTCGCGCATGGCCCTGCACGCCATCAAGGCGGGCGAGGGCGACGTCTTCATCTCCGCCGGCGTCGAGACCGTGTCCCGGTTCGCCAAGGGTTCCTCCGACGGCCTGCCGGACACCCACAACCCGCTCTTCGCGGACGCCGAGGCCCGCACCGCCGCCGTCGCGCAGAGCGAGGGCAGCGACTGGCACGACCCGCGTGCGGACGGCCTGATCCCCGACGCGTACATCGCGATGGGGCAGACCGCCGAGAACCTGGCCCGCCTCAAGGGCGTGACCCGTCAGGACATGGACGAGTTCGGCGTGCGCTCGCAGAACCTCGCCGAGGCCGCGATCAAGAACGGCTTCTGGGAGCGGGAGATCACCCCGGTCACCACCCCCGACGGCACCGTGGTCACCGCGGACGACGGCCCGCGCGCAGGGGTCACCCTGGAGGGCGTGCAGGGCCTCAAGCCCGTCTTCCGCCCCGACGGCCTGGTCACCGCCGCCAACTGCTGCCCGCTGAACGACGGCGCCGCCGCCCTCGTCATCATGAGCGACACCAAGGCCCGCGAGCTGGGTCTGACCCCGCTGGCCCGGATCGTCTCCACCGGCGTCACCGCCCTCTCCCCCGAGATCATGGGCCTCGGCCCGGTCGAGGCGTCGAAGCAGGCGCTGAAGCGCGCGGGCCTGACGGTCGGCGACATCGACCTGTTCGAGATCAACGAGGCGTTCGCGGCCCAGGTCATCCCGTCCTACCGCGACCTGGAGATCCCCCTCGACAAGCTGAACGTCAACGGCGGGGCCATCGCCGTCGGTCACCCGTTCGGGATGACCGGTGCCCGGATCACCGGCACGCTGATCAACAGCCTGCAGTTCCACGACAAGCAGTTCGGTCTGGAGACCATGTGCGTCGGTGGCGGCCAGGGCATGGCCATGGTGATCGAGCGGCTCAGCTGAGCCGTAACCGCAGCTGAGCGGAGCGTGAGCGGCCCCAGGCGCCGCAAGGGATCGGGCCTGATCCCTTGCGGCGTACCGGCGCCGAATCCAACCCCGTCGCGGCCGACCTGTGACCGAATCTCCCCCAGGATGTGACCTATCTCCTGGGGGCTCGGCATATATGCAGGTCAGGCGCCATGCGGATGGGCGCATCGGGACGAAAGACCTGTCCATTTCATGACGTAATGCACTGCACGCCATTCCCAGGTCGGGACACTCTGATGTAGGAAGTCGGGGGATCGAATCACACCGGGAGTCACTCAGTGAGCGCCATGTCTCTTGCCCTGCTGCTGACCGCGGCCGCTGCCACGGCCGTCGGCGCTGCTGCGCTGCACGCCGTCCACGGCCTGCGCAAGCAGGTCACGGCCCTGCGCAGTGAGCTGGCGGTGCCGCACCCCCGTGGTGCGACCGTCCCGCACGCCCGCAGCGCCGTGGAGTCCCCCGCCGCCGAGATACGAGCCGCGGTGGCCGAAGCCCTCGCCGAGGAGCGCGAGCGCGAGCTGGCCGAAGCGCGTGCCTTCTGGGCCGCGCAGGAGGCCCGTGACGCCGCCGACGCGCCGTCCCTGCTGGGCGGCCTGCCCGGCCTCGGCGACGACGGCCCGCACCTCTTCCTGCCCCGACAGGCCGACCTGGTGGGTCTGGAGCCGGTCCTCGGCGACGAGGTCCTCGACGAGAACCCGTACCCGGAGGACTCGGCCGAGCTGGCCGCCGCCCGCCGGCGCCACCCCTCGCACCCCGATTTCGTTCCGGTCCAGCCCTCGCACCCCGGCGCCGACCACGAGCGCACGGTCAGCCGCCTGGAGGAGCTCGCGGAGGCCCGTACGGCCCTCGCGGACGTCCGCCCCGGCCCGCTGGGCACCCTCGACGTGTACGTCTTCACGGACGGCACCACGCTCTGCATGACCCCGGGGCACCGGGAGACCGCCGAGCGCCTCGCCGAGGCCCTGCGCTCGGGCACCGCTCCGGTCCTCCTCGGCGGCTCGGGCATCTCCGGCGCCTACGCGCTGACCTTCTCCTGCGGGGACTCCGAAGACCCGGACAGCAACGTCTACATCCTCGCGGACCGCGTCATCGCATCGCTCTAGCCTCGGCCCGCTCCACCAGCCGCACGGCCTCGTCCAGCACCTCGGACGGGGCCTTCGCGCCGTCCTGGGCCGGTACGCCGCGCAGCGCCTCCGCCAGATCGGCGCCGGCCACCGCCACCTGGTCGCCGACGACGAAGAGCCCGGCGTCCGGGATCTCCCGCACGGCGGGGCCCGCCGCGCCCTCCAGGGTCTGCGCCGTCGCCGAGAGCTCGCGGGCCAGCTCCAGTGCCGCCTCGGCGGCTCCTTGGCGCAGGCGGCTCTGCGGCGCGGCCCGCAGCCGGTCTGCGAAACGGTCCACGGCGGCGGTCAGGGGTGAGGTATCGAGCACCCGGCCGACCTTACGCGCCGTCCGCGCACCATTGCCAACGGCCGAACTCTCCGGCACGGTGACGTGAAGAGAACAGCACGGCAACCTTCCGGAGGCGCCCATGTCCGTAGAGTTCTCCGAGCAGACCCACCGCAACATGATCGACAGAATCCCCCTGACCACCGGTCGTGAAGTGTCCGACTGGCTCCGCACCGTGGACGAAGGCCCCTCCCTCGTCCGGTTCGAGGAGAAGGTCAGCTGGCTGCGCGGCGCGCACGAGCTGTCGTACGGCCAGGCCAAGGCGATCATCCACGAGTACGACCTGCGCAGAGCCGCACGCCGGTTCGGCTGACCCCAGCCCCCAGCCCCCAGGACCCGACAACTCAGAACCCCAGTCCCCCTGGACGCGGGAAGGCCCCGCGGGCGTGTGCTCGCGGGGCCTTCCCCATGCGGTGGGCGAACCGGACGGCCGCCGGTGCGACTAGTCGTCGCCCGAGAGGATCTGGAAGAGGCGCAGCAGTTCCAGGTAGATCCACACCAGGGTCAGCGTGAGGCCGAAGGCCGCCAGCCAGGCCTCCTCGCGCGGGGCGCCGTAGGTCACGCCGTCCTCGACCTGCTTGAAGTCCATGGCGAGGAAGGCGGCACCGAGGAGGACGCCGATGATGCCGAAGACGATGCCGAGGCCACCGCTGCGGAAGCCGAGGCCGTCGCCACCGCCGAAGACGGCGAACAGCGAGTTGGCGACCATGAGCAGGATGAAGCCGAGGGCCGCCGCCATCACGAAGCCGGTGAAGCGTCGGTTGACGCGGATCCAGCCCATCTTGTAGGCGAGGAGCACGGCGGCGAAGACGCACATCGTGCCCATGACGGCCTGGATGACCACGCCGGCACCGAAGTAGGTGCTGGTGGCCGCGCTGATGACGCCGAGGAAGACACCCTCCAGGGCCGCGTAGCCCAGGATCAGCGCCGGGACCGGCTTGCGCTTGAAGGACTGGACCATGGCCAGAACGAACGCGACGAGGGCCGCGCCGATGGCGATGCCGTACGACTTGCCGAGGTTCGCCGGGTCGACCGGCAGGAGGACCCAGGACAGCGTCGCCGTGACGATGAGCGTGCCGAGCGTCATGGCCGTGCGGCTCACGACGTCGTCCATGGTCATCGCGTTCGTGCGCGCCGGCGCCTGCGGCATACCCGTCATCGGGTCGGTCGCGTACGGGTTCGTCGCGTACGGGTTGGTCCCGGCCTGCTGGTGCTGCGCGTCAAAGCCCGCGTAGCCACCGTTGTCGCGGCTGAACCCCCGTCGCGAGAAGACCGGGTTACTGCTCCTCATCTCACTCCTCAAGTGGCCACCGAGCGCGGCCTCGCATCAAGAGTAATGCGCTCGCAAAAAAATCACCCTACTGCTGGAGGAGGATCTTAGGAGAAGACATGGCGAAGCGCAGGGGATAAATCGACCGGGCCTCGGGGGAGCTGAGGAGTGCCCGGAGCCGGACTTGAACCGGCACGACCCGAAGGTCAGCGAGGTTTAAGCTCGCCGTGTCTGCATTCCACCATCCGGGCAGGGCGTGGCGGCCCCCGATAAAGCCTTCAGCGCTGCCCCGAGCCTATCCGGAACACCCCGGCCACCACCTGGCCGTCTTTCCGATGTTGTCTGATTTTATTGGCGATTGAGGGAGCGTCAGGACGCAGAACACACGGTGGGCCCCCTCTGCGGGACGATCACCGCCGGTACGGGAATGACGGGATTTCGATGTCCCGCGCCACCCCCGCCCGCCACCCGCGCGCCACCCCCGCGCGTCCCCGGGTCCGCGCAGGTGGATCAGGGTCGCCGTCATACCAGAGGCGTATGCGGACGTCCCCACGGTCAGACTCCAGTGGGCCTGCGAACCGGCACCGCGGCTGATCCGGAGCGCGGCCGGCGCGGAGACGATGGAAAGGTCCCCGCACCGCAGAACGAGGAGCCCTCCCGTGACCACCATGAACCACGCCCCGCGCACCACCCAGGCCGTGGCCGCCCGCGCCACCGGCCTCTCCAAGGTGTACGGCCAGGGCGAGACCCAGGTGGTCGCCCTCGACAACGTCTCCGTGGACTTCGCGCAGGGCCAGTTCACCGCGATCATGGGCCCCTCGGGCTCCGGCAAGTCCACGCTGATGCACTGCGTCGCCGGCCTGGACACCTTCTCCTCCGGGTCCGTGCGCATCGGCGAGACCGAACTGGGCTCCCTCAAGGACAAGCAGCTCACCCAGCTGCGCCGGGACAAGATCGGCTTCATCTTCCAGGCCTTCAACCTGCTGCCGACCCTGACGGCCCTGGAGAACATCACGCTCCCCATGGACATCGCCGGCCGCAAGCCCGACAAGCAGTGGCTGGACACGGTCATCGAGATGGTGGGCCTGTCCGGACGCCTCTCCCACCGCCCCACCCAGCTCTCCGGCGGCCAGCAGCAGCGCGTGGCCGTGGCCCGCGCCCTGGCCTCCCGCCCCGAGATCATCTTCGGCGACGAGCCCACCGGAAACCTCGACTCCCGCTCCGGCGCCGAAGTCCTCGGCTTCCTGCGGAACTCGGTGCGCGAGCTCGGCCAGACCGTCGTCATGGTCACCCACGACCCGGTCGCCGCCTCCTACGCGGACCGCGTCATCTTCCTCGCCGACGGCCGCATCGTCGACGAGATGTACGCCCCCACCGCGGACGGCGTGCTGGACCGCATGAAGGCCTTCGACTCCAAGGGCCGTACGAGCTGAGGCTCCCCCACCCCCCCCCTGCCCGGTCCCGCCGACTCCTCTGGACTCCTCCACCATGTTCCGTACCGCCCTGCGCAACGTCCTCGCGCACAAGGCCCGACTGTTGATGACGGTGCTGGCCGTCACCCTCGGCGTCGCCTTCGTCTCCGGCACCCTGATCTTCACAGACACCCTCGGCAAGTCCCTCTCCAGCCAGTCGGCCAAGAGCTACGACGGCGTCGCCGTCTCCGTGACCTCGTACGGCCAGGGCCGCAACGACGAGGGCCAGAAGGAGGGCGAGCCGGGCATCAGCGCGCAGACCCTCGACAAGGTCAAGGCGCTGCACGGCGTGGACTCCGTCTCCGGCCGCGTCTCCGGCTTCGCGGGCGTCGGTGACGAGAAGGGCGAGCTGATCGGCTCCGGCTGGTCCAACAAGGGCGCCAACTACGCGCCCGTCAAGGACGGCAAGGACCCGCGCTACGCCTTCACCGAGGGCGCCGGCCCGGCCAGGGCCGACCAGGTCGCTCTCGACAAGGCGACCGCCGACACCGGCAAGTACAAGGTCGGAGACAAGGTCCGCGTCGCCACCAACGGCCCGGTGAAGGAGTACACCCTCTCCGGTGTCTTCACCACCGAGGACGGCGCGGTCAGCGCGGGCGGCAGCCTGGTCCTCTTCGACACCGCCGTCGCCCAGGAGCTGTACCTCAAGCCCGGCTTCTACGAGGAGCTCTCCGTCGCCGCCAAGGCCGGCACCTCCGCCGACCGGCTGCTCGCCGACATCAAGCCGCTGCTCGACGCCAAGCACACCAAGGCGCAGACCGGTGCCGAACTCGCCCGGGAACAGGCCAAGGACGTGGAGCGGGGGATGACGAACATGAACCAGATGCTCCTCGCCTTCGCGGGCATCGCGCTCTTCGTCGGCATCTTCCTGATCTACAACACCTTCACCATGCTGGTCACCCAGCGCACCAGGGAACTGGCCCTGCTGCGCGCCGTCGGCGCCAACCGCGGCCAGGTCATGCGCTCGGTGCTCGTCGAAGCCCTCCTCGTCGGTCTCGTCTCCGCCGCCGTCGGCCTGGCCGGCGGTGTGGGCCTGGCGGTCGGCATCCGCTCCGCGATCGAGGCCTTCGGCGCCAAGCTCCCGGCCGGCGACCTCGTGATCGCCCCGACCACCGTCATCGCGGCCCTGGTCATCGGCGTCCTCGTCACCACCCTCGCCGCGCTGCTGCCGGCCTGGCGCACCGGCCGGATCGCCCCGGTCGCCGCGATGGGCAGCGCCCACCTGCCGGCCACCGCTAAGTCCCTGATCGTCCGCAACGTCCTCGGTTCGGTCATCAGCCTCGCCGGCATCGGCGTGGTCATGCTCGGCGTCTCCATGGCCGGCGACGGCCGCATGGTCATCGGCGCCGGCGCGTTCTTCCTGCTCATCGGCGTGATCGTGATCCTGCCGCTGCTGTCCCAGCCGGTCATCGCCGCGATCCGCCCCGGCCTGCAGAAGGTCTTCGGCGTGCCCGGCAAGCTGGCCGCCCAGAACGCCGTGCGCAACCCGCGCCGCACCGCCGTCACCGCCGCGTCGCTGGCGATCGGCCTGACCCTGGTCACCACCCTGTCGGTGCTCGGCATCACCATGGGCAAGGCCGTCGACCGGATGAGCACGGACAACATCAAGGCCGACTACAAGGTCTCCATGGCCGCCGACGGCATGCCCCTGGACAAGTCGGTCGCCGAGACCCTCGCCAAGGCCCCCTCGGTGAAGGCGGTCTCCGAGCAGGCCGCCGGCTTCCTGAGGATCGGCGACAGCTTCCGCTCTGCCTCCGGCGTCAATCCGGCCGGCATCGGCAAGCTGCTGAACATCCAGACCGTCAGCGGCTCGGTGGACTCCCTCGGCAGGGGCGAGGTCCTCGTCGCCGAGAAGACCGCCAAGGACAAGGACCTCAAGGTCGGCTCGACGCTCCAGGTCCAGTACGACGACGGCCAGAAGGCCACGCTCAAGGTCGGCGGCGTCTTCAAGGACCTCGAAAGCCTGCTGTCCCCGTACGTGCTCGACAACAAGATCCTCGCCGCGCACAGCGACGACCAGTACATCCGCGAGGTCTACGTCCAGACCGCCGGCGGCGCCTCCAAGGCGAACCAGCAGGCCGTCGTCGACGCCCTCGGCAAGAACCCTGCGATGAAGGTCTCCACCCAGCAGGACATGCGCAACGAGATGGGCGGCATCATCAACACGATGCTCAACATCATGTACGGCCTGCTCGGCATGGCCCTGATCATCTCGGTGCTCGGCGTCGTGAACACCCTCGCGATGTCCGTCTTCGAACGGACGCGGGAGATCGGCATGCTGCGGGCGATCGGCCTCGACCGCGGCCGGGTCAAGAACATGATCCGCCTGGAGGCCGTGGTCATCTCGCTCTTCGGCGCGGTGCTCGGTGTCGTCATCGGCGTCTTCCTCGCCTGGGCCGTCGGCTCCACCCTCGCCAAGGCGGTGCCGAACTACGCGCTCGTGCTCCCGTGGGACCGGATCGGTGTGTTCCTGCTGCTGGCCGCCGTGGTCGGCGTCCTGGCCGCCATGTGGCCGGCCCGCAGCGCGGCCCGCCTGAACATGCTGACCGCCATCAAGACGGAGTAGCGGGCAGCGCGTCACGCGGAAGGGCCCCGGGGCAACGGCCCCGGGGCCCTTCCGCGTCCCGTGCCCTACTCGGTCCAGGTGCGCAGCCGCAGCGGCAGGCCCGAGTCCCCCGTCGCCGAGGACCGCACCGCGAGGACCTGGTTGACGCCGAGCCGGCCCCGCTCGAAGCCCAGGGCGCAGGCCGCCATGTACAGCTGCCAGACCCGGGCCCGGCCGGGCGAGGTCAGCCGTGCGCACTCCTCCCAGTGCGTCTCCAGCCGCGCCACCCACGCCCGCAGGGTGAGCCCGTAGTGCTCGCGCAGCGCCTCCACGTCGCGGACCTCGAAGCCGGCCCGCTCCAGCTCGCCGACAGTGCTGCCGAGCGGGGACAACTCCCCGTCGGGGAAGACGTAGGCGTCGATGAACGCGTCGATCCGGTAGGCGTCTTCGTCGGGCTCCGGGGGCCGGGCGATCTGGTGGTTCAGCAGCCGCCCGCCCGGGCGCAGCAGGGCGTGCAGGTCGCGGGCGTACTCGTGGTAGCGCTCGGCGCCCACGTGTTCGGCCATGCCGATGGAGGAAACGGCGTCGTACGGACCGTCCTTGACGTCCCGGTAGTCCTGGATCCGGATCTCCACGAGGTCGGTGAGCCCCTCGTCGGCGACGCGTTTGAGGGCGTACGCGGCCTGCTCGCGGGAGAGCGTGACCCCGGTGACCCGGACGCCGTACTCGCGGGCCGCGTGCACCGCCATGGAGCCCCAGCCGCAGCCGACGTCGAGGAGCCGGTCTCCGGGCCGCAGCGCGAGCTTGCGGCAGACGAGGTCGAGCTTGTCGCGCTGGGCGCTCTCCAGGGTCGCGCCGGGTGTCCAGTAGGCGCAGGAGTACACCATCGAGGGGCCGAGCACCCGCTCGTAGAACTCGTTGCCGACGTCGTAGTGGTGGCTGACGGCCTGTCGGTCGCGTCCCTTGCTGTGCTGCTGCCCGCCGCGCCGGGCGGTCGCCTCCTCGGCCGGGGGCGCGGGCGGCGGCAGCGGTCCGGCGAGCGCGATCAGACCTCGTACGGCTGCCCGCCGTTCGGGGTCCCGCAGCAGCCGGGCGGCCTCCGGCAGGGCGGCCGGGCGGGCCTCCCTCGCACGGTCGGCGACGGCTCCCAGGGCCGCTCGCGGCCCGATCCGCCCGACCCGCTTCCCGGCCGGGCCGGCGGGCGCCGGGAGGGCGGCGGGCGGCATCTCGCGCCCCTTCTCCCAGACGAGGCCGGCCACCCGGTCCAGCAGCTCGAACAGGTCGCCGTCGACCGTCAGGTCGCCCGCGACCCAGGCACGGGCCAGGCCGAGTTCACCCGGCTTCCACAGCATCCGGCGCACGGCACGGCGGCGGCGGAAGACGAGCACGGGACCGGTGGGCGGGCCCGCCTCGCTGCCGTCCCACGCACGGATGCGCACGGGCAGCGGGGCTCCCGTCAGGGTCTCGGCCAAAGCAGCCAGCCGCGGCGCGGCGTCGTTCATGGCGCACCTCCACAAAGCTCCGACGAATCCGTCTACCCATTGCGGGCTCCGGGTACGCCGAAGGGGCCGCCCGCACCACGGATGGCGGGAGGCCCCTTCGGGGTCGTGCAGGGTGCGCCGGAGCGCCTACGAGGCCTTGGCCTTCTCCGCCGGGGCGGAGGCGGCGGCCGGAGCCGGCGCCGGCTTGGCGGCTTCGTAGAACTCCTCGCGCGGGGTCTCCAGCGCTCCGAGGGAGACGACCTCGCGCTTGAGGAACATGCCGAGGGTCCAGTCGGCGAAGACGCGGATCTTGCGGTTCCAGGTCGGCATGGCCATGCCGTGGTAGCCACGGTGCATGTACCAGGCGAGACGGCCCTTGAGCTTGATCTTCATCTTGCCCATGACGATCATCGCGACGCCCTTGTGGAGGCCGAGGCCCGCCACAGCACCCTTGTTGGAGTGCGAGTACTCGGTCTGCGGGAAGCCCCGCATGCCCGAGATGACGTTGTCGCCGAGGACCTTGGCCTGGCGCAGCGCGTGCTGGGCGTTCGGCGGGCACCAGGCGTTCTCGACGCCGGCCTTGCGGGAGGCCATGTCGGGAACCTGGGCGTTGTCGCCGGCGGTCCAGATGTAGTCCGTGCCCTTGACCTGGAGGGTGGGCTCGGCGTCCACGTGGCCGCGCGGGCCCAGCGGCAGGCCGTAGCGGGCCAGCACCGGGTTGGGCTTGACGCCCGCGGTCCACACGATGGTGTTGGAGTCGACCTCGAGGCCGTTCTTCAGCACCACGTGGCCGTCCACGCAGGAGTCCATGGAGGTGTTGAGGTAGATCTCGATGCCGCGGGACTCGAGGTGCTCCTTGCCCCAGGTGCCGAGCTTGGGCCCGACCTCGGGGAGGATCTTGTCGGCCGCGTCGACCAGGATGAAGCGCATGTCCTCGCGCTTGATCGTGGAGTAGTACTTCGCGGCGTCGCGGGCCATGTCCTCGACCTCGCCGATCGTCTCGGCACCGGCGAAGCCGCCGCCGACGAAGACGAAGGTGAGGGCCTTGCGGCGGACGTTCTCGTCCGTCGTGGACTCGGCCTTGTCGAGCTGCTCGAGGACGTGGTTGCGCAGGCCGATGCCCTCTTCGACGCCCTTCATGCCGATGCCCTGTTCGGCGAGGCCGGGGATCGGGAAGGTGCGGGAGACGGCGCCGAGCGCGATCACCAGGTAGTCGAAGGGCAGCTCGTACGCCTCGCCGACGAGCGGCGTGACGACGGCGACCTTGCGGTCCTGGTCGATGCTGGTGACCCGGCCGGTGAGTACCTCTGCCTTGGGCAGCACGCGTCGCAGCGGTACGACGACGTGCCGAGGCGAGATGCTGCCTGCGGCCACTTCGGGGAGGAAGGGCTGGTAGGTCATGTACGACCGCGGGTCGACGACCGTGACGGTCGCCTCGCCGTAACGCATCTTCTTCATGATGCGCTTGGCCGCGTACAGACCTACGTACCCACCTCCTACAACGAGGATCCTGGGACGCTCCGTGGTGCTCATGGAACGAGTATCCAGCACCCCCAGGGGTGATGCTCGTGAGCCCCTTCACAAGGTACGGGGGACCCTCTGCTACACTCCGCGGCCCGCGTGACGGAAGTCATGACGCGCAACGGGAACCGTGGCACATCGGGAATCGTTGTTCACCCGTCCTGAACTGGGCTGTAGGCCCTCAACCGGACTGGACCACCGGGATTTGTCCATACGTCTGACACGGAACCCGTCGACTCCGACATTCGCACGAACGCTCGGAGAAACGGGCCCGAGGGCCCTGGAAGAGCCTCAAACGCCCCCTCCAGTTGCCCCGCGGACGCCTTTTCCTTGTGAAGAACTTCACGAACTTCATGTGGATCAAGGGACCAAAGTCCCCTGCGGACCCCTGTAGAGGCAGCCTGAGAGAGCGTTCCGCCTGGGAATCCGCTGCCCGCCGCGCCGCGTCTCAGGCTACGGACCAGGCGATGCCGTCCAGCATCCCCGGTGAACCCGCACGTGTTCACTGCCGCACCGGCGCGTGTACACATGCGCGCGTACACTGCTGTCATGAGCGAGAACGCAGTGACCGTGCGCGAGGCCCGCGCCCATCTCGCGGACCACATCAATCGGGCGGAGCAGGGCGTACCGACCATAATCACCCGTAATGGCGCTCCGGTGGCCGCCCTGGTCCCCATCGCGGACTTCAACGCGCTCGAAGAGGCGGCGGACGAACTGCTCGCCCGCGAGGCGGAGGCCGTGCTGGCCGAAGACGGTCCGACCGTGACCATGGCCGAGCTGCTGGCCGACCTGTTCAGCGAGCGGGGTGACGGAGCGGCGTGAAGTACGCGTTCCGGTTCACCAGGGCGGCGCAACGACAGCTCCGGGCGATCGACAGGCCGACCGCGATGCGCATCCTCGCCGCGCTGACCGCGCTGGGAGACGATCCGTACCGCGAGGACGCCGACGTCAAGAAACTCACCGGGCCGTCCGGCCTGTACCGGCTCCGGGTCGGCAGCTACCGGATCGCCTATCAAGTCCTGGACGGTGAGCTCGTCATCCTCGTCGTCAAGGTCGGCGACCGGCGCGACGTCTACCGCAACATCTGAGTCCGACGTGACGACGGCGCTCCGGTCGGCCGACCGGAGCGCCGTCGTTCAGCGGCTCCTGCCGGCCTCGGCGTCTTCTGCGGTCTTGATGGCGATGCCGTCCAGGATGTCGTGCTCGGACACGACGACCTCCGTGGCCCCGATCCGTTCCATGATCGCCAGCAGGACCAGCGCGCCCGCGCCGATCACGTCCACCCGGCCCTCGTGCATCACGGGGATCGCGGCGCGCTCGGCGTGCGTCTGCGTCAACATCCGCCCGCTGATCTCCCGGACCTGCTCGTAGGAGATCCGGGAGTGGTGGATCCGCTCCGAGACGTACTCGGGCAGGCCGAGCGCGATCCCGGCGACCGTGGTCACCGAGCCGGCCAGACCCACCAGGGTCCGCGCCTCGTGCAGCGGGACCGACTCCTCGGCCAGGTCCAGCGCGGCCTCGATGTCGGCCCGCATCGCGGCGATCTGCTCCGCGGTCGGAGGGTCGGTGACGACCCCGTCGACCACCAGGTGGCGCTCGGTCATCCGGACGCAGCCCACGTTCACCGAACGGGCCGCCCGCACGTGCTCCTCGCCGACCACGAACTCGGTGGAGCCGCCGCCGATGTCCACCACCAGGAACGGCCGCTCCAGGTGCTCGTGGGAGGTCAGCTCCTTGGTGGCGCCGGTGAAGGAGAACTCCGCCTCGTCGTCCCCGGTGATCACCTCGGGCTCGACGCCCAGGATCTCCTTGACGCCCCGCACGAACTCGTCGCGGTTCTCGGCGTCCCGCGAGGCGGAGGTGGCCACGAAGCGCACCCGCTCCGCACCGAGCTCCTCGATGACCCGCGCGTACTCGCGGCAGGCCGCGAAGGTCCGCTCCAGGGCCTCCGGGGCCAGCCGGCCCGTCTTGTCCACGCCCTGGCCGAGCCGGACGATGGTCATGCGGCGGTCCAGCTCGACCAGGTCCCCGGTGGCCGGGTCGCAGTCCGCGACGAGGAGCCGGATGGAGTTGGTGCCGCAGTCGATGCCCGCGACCCGGGTCACTCGGACGCCTCTTCCTGGCCGTCCGCCTTCTCGGCCTCGTCCGCGCACGGGGTGACGCAGGGGCCCTTGGCCCACCACTCCGGCAGCATCGCGAGGGCCTCGTCGCCGAACGGGTTCACGCCCGGGCCCGCGGCCAGGGAGTGGCCGACCAGGACGTGCAGGCACTTCACCCGGTCCGGCATGCCGCCGGCGCTCGGGAAGCCCTGGAGCACCTCGATCGCGTCACGGCGCCGGATGTAGTCCTCGTGCGCGGCCCGGTAGGCGGCGGCCAGCTCCGGGTCCTCGGCGAGCCGGGCCTGCATCTCCTTCATCACGCCGTTGGCCTCCAGCGTGCCGATGGCGCCGGCGGCGCGGGGGCACGTCAGGTAGTACAGCGTCGGGAAGGGCGTGCCGTCGGGGAGCCGCGGGGCGGTCTCCACCACGTCCGGCTGGCCGCAGGGGCAGCGGTGCGCGATGGCGCGCAGCCCGCGCGGCGGGCGGCCGAGCTGCTGCTGGAAGGCGTCGACGTCGGCGTCGGTCGGCTCGGTCCGGTCGGTCTGGGGCGGGGGCGTCTGCATGCCTGGAGGAAGTCTCTTCGTTCTCGTGGATGGGTGCGGTGCTCAGTCGCCCGGGCGGTCGGCCTTGTCGACGCCGTCCCAGACGTTGGAGTACCAGGGCCGGACGGTACCGGCCTTGCCGGTGCGGTGCCGCTCGGCGGCCTCGGCTCCGGGGTCGGTCATGATGTAGCCGATCTCCCCCGGGCGCAGGAAGTGCAGGTGCTTGCGCGCCTGCTGCTCGGCGTAAGCGTCGTCCTGCCAGCGGGCCTTCTCGTCGCGGAGCCGCTCCAGGCGGTCCCGCGCCGCGGCGGCCGCCTTCTGCTGCTCCGCGATCTCCGAGCGCTGGGAGACGTACTGGCGCATCGGATACGCGAGGGCGACGACCAGCGTACAGAGGACGAGCACCAGGAGGGCCGCACGTCCGGTGAGCCGGCTGCGGCGTACCTGACGGCGCGACTGGGAGCGGTAGACGTGGGCGGCGGTCCGCTCGCCGAGCTGCTTGAGCCTGGTCGCGGTGGAGAAGGTGGAGAACCGATCCCGGTTCCCGGCCATTGATCCGCCTCCCCTGTGTACACGTACACGTACCAACCAATACGTCCCCGCACACGGTACGGGACCGAGTGCGGGGACGTACGGAGGCTAGACCCGGAGGTCCGGATCAGCCCTTGAAGCGGGGGAACGCGCTGCGACCCGCGTACACCGCGGCGTCGTCGAGGATCTCCTCGATGCGCAGCAGCTGGTTGTACTTGGCGACGCGGTCCGAGCGGGCCGGGGCGCCGGTCTTGATCTGACCACAGTTCACGGCGACGGCGAGGTCGGCGATGGTGACGTCCTCGGTCTCGCCGGAGCGGTGCGACATCATGCACTTGAAGCCGTTGCGCTGGGCCATCTCGACGGCGTCGAGGGTCTCGGTCAGCGAACCGATCTGGTTCACCTTCACGAGCAGGGCGTTCGCGGAGCCCTCCTCGATGCCGCGGGCCAGGCGCTCCGGGTTGGTGACGAAGAGGTCGTCGCCGACGATCTGCACCTTGGAGCCGATGCGGTCGGTGACGGTCTTCCAGCCGGCCCAGTCGTCCTCGAACAGCGGGTCCTCGATGGAGACGAGCGGGTACGCCGCGACGAGCTCCTCGTAGTACTCCGTCATCTCGGCGGCCGAGCGGGACTGGCCCTCGAACTCGTACTTGCCGTCCTTGTAGAACTCGGACGCGGCGACGTCGAGCGCGAGCGCGATGTCCTTGCCCGGGGTGTAGCCGGCCTGCTTGATGGCCTCGACGATGAGGTCGAGCGCGGCGCGGTTGGACTCCAGGTTCGGGGCGAAGCCGCCCTCGTCACCGAGACCGGTGGACAGGCCCTTGGTGTGCAGGACCTTCTTGAGGGTGTGGTAGACCTCGGCACCCCAGCGAAGGGCCTCGGAGAAGGACTCCGCGCCGATCGGGGCGATCATGAACTCCTGGATGTCGACGTTGGAGTCGGCGTGCGACCCACCGTTGAGGATGTTCATCATCGGAACGGGCAGCAGGTGCGCGTTCGGACCGCCGAGGTAGCGGAAGAGCGGAAGGTCGGAGGCCTCGGACGCGGCGTGCGCCACGGCGAGGGAGACGCCGAGGATGGCGTTGGCGCCGAGGGAGCCCTTGTTCTCGGTGGCGTCCAGGTCGATCATCGCCTGGTCGATCAGGCGCTGCTCGGTGGCGTCGTAGCCGACGAGCTCGGGGCCGAGCTGCTCGATGACGGCGAGGACGGCCTTCTCGACGCCCTTGCCGAGGTAGCGGTTGGGGTCACCGTCACGGAGCTCTACGGCTTCGAACGCTCCGGTGGAGGCACCGGACGGAACTGCAGCACGGCCGGTGCTGCCATCGTCGAGGCCCACCTCGACCTCGACCGTGGGGTTGCCTCGGGAGTCCAGGATTTCCCGGGCTACGACGACGTCGATGGACGGCACGAGCATCTCCTTCTGGGATGTGACGCTGGGTGTGCGGCGGCATGTCAGGCCATGGGACGGCCTTGCCGCTTAGAGCCTAACCGGCTCCGGGCACTCGGCCCGCCGACCGCCCGGGTCCTGGGACGAAAAAGGGCCCGAATACCCCCGTTCCAGGACATACGACTCTGGAGAAAGGTGTCTTGGCCCGCGCACACAGCACCGCCCGGCGCGTGGAGGGGAAGGCGCGCCGGGCGGTGTGGCTGTCACGTGTGGTGAAGACGCCTGCGGCTATTGCCGCATTGTTCAGCTGAGCTTCAGCTTCTGACCCGGGAAGATCAGGTCGGCGTCGGACACGGTGTCCTTGTTCAGCTCGAAGAGCTTCTCCCAGCCGCCCTTGACGCCGTTGGCGTCGGCGATGGCACCCAGGGTGTCGCCGTCCTTGACCTCGTACGAACCGTTCCCCGTCTTGGGGGCCTCGGTGCGCTCGGAGCGGGTGGTCGGGGCCGGGGTCTCGGAGCGCTTGGTCTCCGTCTTCTTCGGCTCGGCCTTCTTGGTCTCGGTCTTCTTCGGCTGGGTCTTCTTGGTGTCGGTCTTCGGGGTCTCCGTCGAGCCGCCGCCGGTGTAGGAGGAGTTCGACAGACCCACGCCGCAGGACGGCCAGGCGCCCTTGCCCTGGCCCTTGAGGACCTTCTCGGCGATGGCTATCTGCTGGGACTTCGAGGCCTGGTTGGCCTGCGGGGCGTACGACTTGCCGCCGTACGCGGCCCAGGTGGAGGAAGAGAACTGCAGGCCGCCGTAGTAGCCGTTACCCGTGTTGATGGACCAGTTGCCGCCGGACTCGCACTGGGCGACGCGGTCCCACTCGCTCGCGGTGGCGGCGCTCGCGGTGCCCGCGGCCATCAGGGGCGCGGCGACGACGGCGCCGGCGACACCGGCCAGCGTGGCGATGCGGACGGCCTTGGTGGCGCGACGGTGCTTGCCCTTGCCGGAAAGCAGCATGACGTTCTCCTCACCGACGCCTACGAGGTGAGCTGTCGGGTTCGGGCGGATGAGTTGCCCGGCCGTGCGACGCAGCGCACGTCTTGACCCCAAGCCGGTCGTGACCGTCTCTCAACGGCCGTTCCCGGCACTTACCTTGGTTCCCCCGCTCCTGCCTTCGGCGCTTGACGCGACGACTGTTCCCCCCGTCCGCCGGCAGGATTCGGCGATGCGGTCGAAGGAGCCCGCGGTGGCGGGCGATTCAGAAGGTAGGCAGGTCCCTCCCCGATGTTCAACGCGCGACATCGGGGAGAAACGGCCCCTACTTGCGTCCTTCTCGGGGGTGTTTGCGCAGGTGAGGACGGGGTTTGCGCAAGCCCCGAGGCGAGACACGCCAGTTGACCGGAAGAGACACATGTCTCACTTACAGAAAACAGACAATCAACTCTTACCGGTCAGCCGAAGTGCCCTTACTGTCCGGATAGATCCAGGTTCTGTCCGGGCTTGATCAAGTTGGCGTCCCCGCCGATGACCTGCTCATTGGCCTTGTAAAGGGCTCCCCAGCCGCCCTTGACGCCCTTGGCATCCGCGATGGCCGTCAGGCTGTCGCCCGACTTCACGGTGTACGTGGGCTTCGACGCGGCGTCAGACGCCCCGGAAGTCTCGGTGGCGGGCGCGCCGCGGTGCTTGCCGGTGCCGTCGGCGGACGTGACGGGCGGTGCGGTCGAGGCGTCAGGTGCTGTGGGGACGCCCGGGTTGGCGGGGTCGGTCGGGTTCACCGGGGGCAGGCTCGGGTCGGTCGGCGTCGTCGTGGGAGGCGCCGTCGGGGAGCCCGGGTCCGCAGGCTTACCCGAGTTGCCCTGATTGCCCTTACCGCCCTTGTTGTCCTGGTTGCCCTGGTCGCCCGGGTTGTTCGGGTTGCCCGGAGTCGTGGGCTGGTCAACCGGGAGGTCGGCCGGGGGCATGACGGGCAGTCCGAGGTTCGGCCCGAGCGGACCGTCGGCGATCCCCGGGGTCGGAGCCCCGAAGTCGGTGGACGGCGGCACGGCTCCGGAGGGCGGCACGACGTCGTCCGGACGGGAGGGCGTGGGCTTCACGCCGCCCTGGTGGCCCGGCTGTCCGGGGTCGACCACCGCGGCGGGGCCCTGCGCGTCCAGCCCGGCGGGCGCGGCGCACATCGGCCATGCCTGCGGGCCCTTCGCCGCGAGCACCCGCTCGGCGATGGCGATCTGCTGGGAACGGCTGGCGAGGTCGGCCCGATCGGCGAACTCGAGCCCGCCGGCCTCGCGCCACTCCTCCTGGGTGAACTGGAGCCCGCCGTAGGCACCGCTGCCGAAGTTGGCGCTCCAGCTGCCGCCGCTCTCGCATTCGGCGACCTTGTCCCACGTGGAGGTGTCGGCCGCGCTCGCGCCGGTGGCGGCGAGCAGCGGCAGGGCCAGCGCGGAGCCGGTGACTCCGGCGGTGACGACTATCGCGGGCACCTGACGGGGGCGTCTGTGGCGGCCGTTCCCGGAACGCATGAGGCTGCACCTTTCGCATAACGGCTGGGTAACGGCAGAACCTAGCCTCCATCGAACGCATGTCACAAGTTCAGTCGGGAACTGACTCCGGGTCAGGCACCCCTCAGATGTTCGGGACTGCGAAGCGAACGGGAAGAGTGCGCAGGCCACGCATGATGAGTCCGCCGCGCCAGCGCAGCTCTTCGGGCGGAACGGCGAGTTCCAGATCCGGCAGACGCGTCAGCAAACTCGCGAGCGCGGTCTGTCCTTCGAGTCGGGCGAGCGGAGCACCCAGGCAGTAGTGGATGCCGTGCCCGTAGCCGAGGTGCTGATTGTCACTCCGGGAGAGGTCCAGGGTGTCCGGGTCGGCGAACCGCTCGGGGTCCCGGTCGGCCGCCGCGAGGACGACCAGGACCGGATCGCCGGTCTCGATCGGCTCGCCGCCGAGGGTCATCGACTCGGTGGCGAACCGCCACGTCGCCAGCTCCACCGGGCCGTCGTAGCGCAGGAGTTCCTCGATCCCGGTCTCCAGCAGGCCGGTCTCCCCGGCGGCGAGGGAAGCCTGGAGGCGCTCGCGCTGGTCGGGGTTCATGAAGAGGGCGTGCAGTCCGTTGCCGATCAGGTTGACCGTGGTTTCGAAACCGGCGAAAAGCAGGATGAAAGCCATCGCGGTGGCCTCGGCCTCGGTGAGGTGGTCGCCGTGGTCACTCGCCCGGATCAGGTCGGAGATGAGGTCATCGCCCAGATCGTCCCGCTTCCGGTGGATCAGTTCCCCGAGATAGGTGCGCATCTTCTTCACCGAACGGGCGACTCCGCCGCGCGGACCGCCGCCGTGTCGGATCATCATCCCGGCCCAGTCGCGGAAGTCGTCCTGGTCCTCGCGCGGTACGCCGAGCATCTCGCAGATGGCGTAGATGGGGAGGGGGAAGGCGAACTCATGGATGAGGTCGGCCTCCCCGTTCCCGCCGGCCCCCGCCTTTTCGACGATCCTGTCGATGAGGTGGTCGGTGAGCTCCTGCACCCGCGGGGTGAACTCGGCCACCCGGCGCGGGGTGAACGCCTTCGACACCAGCCGCCGCAGCCGCGTGTGGTCCGGCGGGTCGATGTTGAGCAGGTGCGTCATCAACTCCGCCTTGCGCTCCCCCGGGATCCCCGTCTTGCCCTTGGCGTGCGCGGGCTCCGCGTGGTGCGCCGGGTTCTTGCTGAGCCGCTGGTCCGCGAGGGCCTGACGGGCATCGGCGTACCGGGTGACCAGCCAGGCCTCGACCCCGCTGGGGAGCTTGGTGCGGTGCACCGGGGAGTGCTCGCGCAGCCAGGCGTACGCCGGGTACGGATCGGTCGCGAACTCCCAGTCGAAGAGGGTCGGCCCCTCGGCGGAAGAGGGGTCGGCGGGAACGTCTGCGGGGGCTGCGGGAGTCTGCTCGTGCACCCGACGACCGTATCCCGCCGCCCACCCGTCATCCCATATGGCCCGTTCGTCGCGGCTGTCCGTAGATGGCCCTCCGCTTGACCTCGCGCACTCCGGTGTTCCTACTTTCGGTTCTGTGGACGTGAGGATCTTGAAAAGCAGTTTCGCGGTGGTGGAGAGACGGGCCGAGCACGCGGTCAAGTTCTTCTACTCCCACCTCTTCTGGCACAACCCCGGACTCCGTGAGCTCTTCCCGGCCTCCTTCGAAGACATGGAAAGACAGCGGGACCGGCTCTTCGCCGCGCTCACGCACGTGATCGCCCATCTGGAGAACGAGACCCTCGTCCCCTATCTACGCGACCTGGGGCGCGACCACCGCAAGTTCCTGGTCGAGCCCCGGCACTACGCGGCCCTCGGCTCCAGCCTGCTCGCCGCGCTCGCCGAGACCTCCGGCGACGCCTGGACCACACGGACGGAGAAGGCGTGGGTCGAGGCCTACCAGGTGATCGCCGACGCGATGATGGCCGGCGCCGCCGCGAGCGAGGACCCGCCGTGGTGGGACGCCGAGGTCGTGCGACACCTGCGGTACGGGGAGGACATCGGCGTGCTCACCCTCCAGCCCCGGATCCCCTTCCCCTATCTCCCCGGCCAGTACACGAGCGTGAGCAGCGAACGGGTCCCGACGACCTGGCGCACGTACTCCCTGGGCAACGCGCCCCGCCCCGACGGCACCGTCGACCTGCACGTCAGCCGGATCGACCGGGGCCGCCTCAGCCCCTGCCTGGTCCGGGACACCCAGCCGGGCGACGTGCTGCGCCTGGCCGCGGCCGGCGGGCGGATGACCTTCCGCCGCGCGGACCGGCCGGTCAGCCTCATAGCCGCCGGCACCGGCTGGGCGCCGGTGCGGGCCATGCTGGAGGAGCTGACGGAGCACCCTCCCGATCAGGACGTGCGGCTGTTCGTCGTGGCGCGGGACGCCGCGCACCTCTACGACCGGCCGCTCATCGACGAGTACGCCGCCGGCTGCGACTGGCTGGGCGTCACCTACATCACGCCCGCTCCCGGCCGGCACCGCAACCAGGCCACGGACCGGCTCATCACCGCCCTCGGCAACCGGGGGCTCTGGCCCGACCAGGACGTCTACGTCAGCGGGCCACCGCTGTTCATCAACGAGACCGCCCGGCTCCTGGAGGAACTGGGTGCCCCTCCCGACCGGATCTTCCACGACTCCGTGCCGGCCAGTGGCAACGGACACGGTCCCGGGTACGGGCGCCCGATGGGTTTCGGCGAGTGGTTCCTGAACCCCCCGCCACCCCACTGGCACGACCCGTCGAGCCGAGACCCGCAGGACGGCCCCGGCTCCTGAACACCGCCGCCGGTGGTTACGCGCCGACTCCCTCGGCCGCACGGATCGCGTCCCGGTAGACGCGGGCCGCCGCTCGCAGAGCCGTCTCGGGGTCGATCCCCTCCTCCTCGGCGCGCGCCGCCAGCGCCAGCAGCTCGTACCCCACGCCCTCACCCCTGGGCAGCTCCACGGCCAGTTCCCCCGCACGGGCACGGCCGGCGAGCTTCGCCGCGAGCGCGAGACCGGGCTGGCCCAGCGGGATCCCGTCGGTGACCGACTCCCGCCGCTTCTCCACCGCCTTGGTGCGCTGCCAGTGCGCGTGCACGTCCTCGGGGGTCTCGGCCGACGCGTCGCCGAACACGTGCGGATGCCGGTTGATCAGCTTCTCGACGAGGGTCCCGGCCACGTCGTCGATGGAGAACGCCCCGCCCGCGCCCTCTTCGTCCTCGTCGTCCTCGTCGCCCGTGCCCTCCTGGGCGATCCGCGCGTGGAAGACCACCTGGAGCAGGACGTCGCCGAGCTCCTCGCGCAGCTCCGTACGATCCCCGGCCTCGATGGCCTCGACGAGTTCGTACGCCTCCTCGATCGCGTACTTCGCCAGGCCCTCGTGGGTCTGCTGCGAGGTCCACGGGCACTCGCGCCGGACCCGGTCCATCACCTGGACCACGTCGAGCAGGCGCGCGCCCGGCAGGTCGTAGGACCCCGGCAGCAGTTCCAGGTCGGGCATCGAGAAGCGGCCCGAGCCGGCGAGCCGCGCCAGCCCGTCGGTGAGCCGCTGGTCGCCCTCCCCGCCGGGGAGCACCACGACCGTGCGGCCGCCCGCGCAGGCGTCGACGAGCGCGTGCGCGTCGGGGGCCTCGTGCTCGACCTCGATGCCGGCCTCCCGCAGGTACGGCAGCTGCGGGTGGCCGGGGTCGGCGCACAGCACCCGGTCCGCGGCGTGCAGGGTCTGCCATGCCGGCCAGGACAGCACGCCGGGGGCGACCCGGTGGCTGGTGGTCAGCAGGACGATGCGGCCGGTGGGCTCGGCGGCGGAGTCGGTGGATGCGGGGTCGGCGGGTGCGTGGTCGGTCACCCTTCGAACCTACCTCTGCGCGGCCGCCATCGGATCCACGGGGGCGCCCTCGGCCCCGGAGCGCTGGACGATCCAGGGGGTCTTCCCGGCGCCGAGCCTGATCTCCTTGTCGTCCCAGGACCCGTAGCGCGGGTTCACCTCGATGTGCAGCGCCTTCACCGCGGCCCGGGCGGGCTCTTCGAGCTTCCCGTTGCCGTACTTGGCGGTCAGCTTGCCCAGCAGGACGCGGTTGCGCAGGAAGCGGTCGGCCTGGCCCGGGGCCATGGCACCGCCCTGGAGGAGCTTCGCCTCGAACTGCTTGCTCCCGCCCTCCTCGGCCACCAGCGCCTTGCGCGCCTCCTCGACGTCCTTGTCGGTGGCCTCGATCCCGGCGGTGTCGGCCATCTTGTCGATGATCCGGGCCTGGAGCATCGCGTCGAGCTTCTGCCGCTCCAGGTTCGGGGTGCTCGCGATGAGCTGGGCGGATCCCTGCCCGGAACGGTTCTGCGCGGCCCGGACGTCGTTCACCTGAGCCTGGAGCGCGGAGGTCGTGATCCGTTCGCCGCCGACGACGGCCGCGGTACCGGGGCGGGCCTGACCGGAGCAGGCGGTCAGCAGGGGGGCCGCCACGAGCAGGGCGGCGGAGACGGAGATCGCTGTGCGACGGTGCAAAGGAGCCTCCAGGGCCGGGAGATTGTGCGTTCTTGCACAAGGCCGTGCGGTGATCGATGTTATGAGGTCGGGGTGTTCCGAGCCACTGGTTCGACCAACGATTCGCGCGCGGACTGAACACGCTCCGTTCATAGGCGAGTCGGCCGGCTTCGGCGATCCGCCGCGCCACCCGGTCACCCGTCCTGGGGACCCCGCCGCCCGGGCCGCGCGCGGGGGCGACCGTCCACCCGGAGGCCACCCTTCGGTCATCCGCTGCTGCCAAGGTGCGCGCACCATGTCGACACCGCACCCATCGCAGCCCGGCGCACCGCACAGCGCACCGCGCCGCCGCAGCCTGCACGGCTCCGCGCTCGCCGCCCTGCTCACGACGGTGGCCGTGTGCGCCGGGGACGCCGTCGCCCGCGTCGACCCGTACGGGCCGCGCCACCGCAGCATCAACGACCTCGGCAACCAGTTCGTGCCCTTCCACGCGCAGCTGTGGGACCTGCTGCACGGCCGGGCGGAGGGCGGGCTGCTGTTCAACTGGCGCTCCGGGTACGGCACGAGCTTCCTGCCGGATCTGGGCACCTACCTGACCAGCCCGTTCGCCCCGCTCGTCGCCCTGTTCCCGCGCGCGGACATCGACCTCGCCGTGTACGTGGTGACCGTGCTCAAGACGGCGGCCGCGGCGGCGGCGATGACCTGGCTGCTGCGCACCCACCGGCGCGGCCCGTGGTGGGCGGCGGGGCTGCTCGGGGCCTCGTACGCGCTGTGCGGCTGGTCGGTGATCGAGGCCTCCTACAACCCGATGTGGCTGGACGGGCTGATCGCCTTCCCGATGCTGTGCCTGACGGGGGAATGGGCGCTGCGCGGCCGCCGCCCCCTGCTCGGGGTGGCGGTCGTGGCCGTCTGCTGGACGGCGAACTTCTACACGGCCTACATGGCGACGCTGGGCGCCGCGCTGGTCGTCCTCGTACGGGTCGTGCTGACCCGGGAGGGCGTCCGGGCCCGGCTCGCCGTGGTCGGGCGGGCGGCCGGGACGACGGTGCTGGGGATCGCGCTGGCGGCTCCGGTGCTGCTGCCGCTGTTCCTGAGCTCCGGGCGGGCCTACCCGGGGTGGGTCAAGGAGTTCCGGCCGGTGTCCTGGGCCGACCTGTTCGCGCGGCTGTTGCCGGCGACGTACTCCTTCTCCTCCCCCGCCGTGTTCGTCGGCACCGGCACGCTGCTGCTGGTGGCGGCGCTGCCCTTCCACCGGGACGTGCCCGCACGGACCCGGCTGTGCTGGGCGGGGCTGACCGCTGCGGTGGCGCTCTCGCTGCAGTGGGCGCCGACGCACCTGGTGTGGCACCTGTTCGCGACCCCGAACGGCAGCCCGTACCGGCAGACCTTCGTCCTGGCCGGGATCGCCGTGATCGCCGCCTGGGCGGGGCTCGCGGCCGGACTGCCGGGGCCGCGCGCCCTGGCCGGCGGGGCGGGCCTGCTGACGGCGGCGGCGCTGTGGGCGGCCGACAGTCCCCTCACGACGCGGATCGGGTACGTGCTGTTCGCGGGCGGGCTGGTGTCGGCGGGCGGCGCGTGGTGGGCACTGCGCCGGCCGCGGCTGGTCCTCCCGGCGGCGGCCCTGCTCGCGGCGGTGCTCGCCGGTCAGGCCGCGGCGACCACGGCGTGGGGCCACAAGGGCAAGCTCGGCGGCCTCGACGACTACCCGTCCTGGTCCACCGCCCACACCGCGCGCGCCGAGGCGCTGGCGGCGGCCGAGGGCTGGCCCGCGTACCGCACGGACCCGAGCCGGCCCGCCCTGACGGGCAACGACCCGATGCTGCTGGGCGGGGAGGGCGGCGCGTACTACAGCAGCCACACCCCGGCGGTGTTCACGAACACGATGGTGGCGCTGGGGGCGGGCTGGACCTCGCGGGGCCGCAACGTCCAGAGCATCGACAACCCGGTGACGGACGCCGTGTTCGCGGTCGGCGCCCGCCTCCAGCCGGACGGCACGGTCCGCCGCGCGCAGGTGCCCCCGCTGGTGACCACCCGCCCGCCGGGCGCGCCCGGCTCCTACGGGGACTCGCCGTTCGCCAACCAGGAGCTGCTGCTGGGCGCGAAGGTGTACGAGGATCCCGAGGCGCCCGGGGTGTGCCGCGCGGGCACCGAGGCCTTCCTGTGGGCCCCGGAGTACAACGCGACGGCCCGCCTCGCCGACGGGCCCGCGTTCCGGCTGAACGGCAACGCGCCCCGCAACCGGGCGGCCGTCCAGCCGCTGGGCGTCTCCCGCGGGCCCGCCTCGGCACTGGTCTTCGACGCGGCGGCGCCGCCCCGCTGGACCCTGTCCTGCCTGGACCGCTCGCGCCTGGACCCGGCGGTGGCCGCCCTGCGCGCCCGCGCCGCCACCTCGGTGCGCGTCGACTCCTCGGGGGTCCGGGCGACGCTGCCGCCGGGCGCCACGGGCACGGCGGTGCTGTCCGTTCCGGCGATCGCGGGGTGGAGCTGCAACGACCGCCCGGCCCGGGCGTACCTGGGCCTGGTCTCCGTCCCCCTCGACGGCCGCACCACCACCGTCACCTGTTCCTTCCGACCGCCGGGCCTGCTGCCGGGCACGGCGGCGGCGGGGACGGCCCTGGCGGTGCTGTCGGCTCTGGCGCTGCGCAGGCGGCGTCAGCGCACCTGACCCAGCCACTGGAGGGTCCGGCGCACCTCGGCGGGGAAGGGGTGGGCCGGGCCGTGCAGGCGCTCCGCGTCGAACAGGAGTCGGACCAGGGTGTCGTGGGCGGCCTGGCGGTCGCCGAGGGAGAGCTGGAGGTGCGCTATCCGGCGGCGGACCTCCAGCGGCAGTCCCGGGTCCGGGTTGGCGTAGTGGTTCTCGAAGAGCGGGAGCAGCGAGCGGTACTCCGCCAGCGCGGCGGCCGGTTCGCCCAGTTGCTCCAGGCACTGGGCCGAGTCGTAGCGGAAGCGCAGGGCCTGGGGGTCGCCCGCCGGGAACTCGTCGGCGAGGCGGCGCAGTTCGGGCAGGGCGCGGCGGTACTGGCCGTCGTCCATCAGCGTGGCCGCGTACTGCTTGCGCAGGGAGCGGACCACCGGGGAGTGCTCGCCGTGCTCGGCGGCGGCCGCCGGGAGGATGCCGCCGAGGATGTCCACGGCCTGGGTGAGCCGGCCCTGGGACAGGAGCCGGCGGGCCTGGTCCACGGCGCCGGGGATGTCCGGCTTGGCGGGCGCCGTCGGCGGCGCGCTCGGGCGGGGCGGGATGCCCGGTGCCGACGACGGGGCGGGCGAGGGGGCCGGGATGCCCGGCACGGACGGGGCGGCGGGGGTCGCGGTGAGCGACGGCGCCCGGTCGGGCCAGGGGGCCTGCGGCCGCAGGAAGGGGCGGGTCGGGTCGAGCGGGCCGGTCGGGGCGGCGCTGCCGCGGGCGGGCAGCAGCGGGGTGAGGGCCTCGTAGACCTCCTGCGCGGAACCGGGGCGCTCCTGGGGGTCCTTGGCGAGGAGGCGGAGCAGGATCGCCTCCAGCTCCGCCGGGACCTCCGGACGCAGCCCGCGCACCGGCTGCGGGGGCTCGTAGAGGTGGCGGTGCAGGACGCCGAGTGCGGTGGATCCGGCGAAGGGCACGTTGCCGCTGAGGAGTTCGTAGAGCAGGACGCCGAGCGCGTAGAGGTCGGTGTACGGGCCCACCGCGCCGCCCATGGCCTGTTCGGGCGCCATGTAGGCGGGGCTGCCGATGGGAGAGCCGGTGCTGGTGAGGCGGGTGGTGTCGGTGTCCATCACCGAGGCGACGCCGAGGTCCAGGACGAGCACGGTGCCGTCGGGGCGGATCATCACGTTGCGGGGCTTCAGGTCGCGGTGGACGATCGGCACCGCGTGCACGGCGGACAGCACCGAGCACAGCTGCGCGACGACGGACACCGCCCACTGCCACGGGTAGGGGTCGTGCTCGGCGAGGTGGTCGGCGAGGTCGGCGCCCTCGACGTACCCCATGACCAGGAAGAGTTCGTCGCCGTCGCTGCCCGCGTCGTGGACGGTGACCAGCCCGGGGTGGTCGACCTGGGCCGTCACCCGGCACTCGCGCACGAAGCGGCGGCGCAGCTCCTCGGCGACGGTGCCGGGGCCCGCGACCTTGTCGGGGCGCAGCAGTTTGACCGCGACGCGCCGGTCGAGGCGCCGGTCGTAGGCCGTCCAGACCTGGCCCATGCCGCCCTGGCCGAGGATGGTGGCGAGTTGGTAGCGGTCGCCGATGAGCCGGTCGGTCACTGGTGCGGGTCCTGGAAGGAGGTCGGGCCCTGGTTCGGGGGCTGGTTCGGGGGCTGGTTCGGGTCCTGCCTGCGCAGCAGTTCGCTGAGCTCGTCGAGTTCGGCGCGCACCTGGCCGATGCGCGGCACGGCGGGCGCCTGCGGGGGCACTCCGGGTGCCTGCATCTGGCCGGGTACGGGCGTGGGCGCCTGGGGCGGGTAGCCGTAGCCCGGCTGCTGGGGGTAGGTGACGGTGGGCGCCTGCTGCCCGTACCAACCCTGGGCCGGGGCCGGGGTCTGGCCGGCGGCCGAGTAGTGCCGGATGTCCTCGTAGAGGAAGTAGGCGATGACGGCGATCGCGGTGGTCAGCGAGGTGATCATCGCGATGTTGGTGTTCGGCCCGGTCTCGCCGTCGGGCGAGTTGTCCGAGCCGACGAACGCGATGCACACGATGTTGACCACGACCGTGCCGACGAAGAGGATCCAGTTCCGGCGCGCCCGCGTGACGATGGCGATCTTCAGCATGGCCGCCCATGCCAGGAACCCGCAGCTGAGCAGGGTGAGCGCGACGAAGAGCACGCGCAGCGATACGTGCAGCCCGTTGCCTGACTGGTGACCGGGCTGCGGCGGCGGGAGGCCGGGGCCGTGCATCGTTGCTCCTGACGGGCCGTGCGGAAAGGTTGCGGGTCTGAGCGTATAAGCCTTTCCGGCCATCGGTGAGGGGGTGTGCGCAACCGTTGCACGCCTGCTGCACACCCCGCGCGCCGCAGCACTAGTCGGGGGCGACCGTCCCGTCCGACAGGCCGTCGTAGAGGCCCTGTACGAGCTGTTCGCCGAGCCGCCCGGCCAGCCTCAGCGCATCCTCGAACTCGGCGAGGGCGCGGAACCGGGCCCCGTATCCGCGCTGCTCGGCCAGCGGTTGGCGGGGCAGCCGCAGCCGGCGCACGTCGAGCCGGGTGGCGGTGGAGGCGTGGCTGCTGGCCCGGCGGGTGCCGGCGGTGCCGCGCAGGAATCCGGCCAGGAACCAGGGGTCGAGGGCGGCCGGGTCGGGCCGCAGCAGGACCAGGCCCCGGCCGGGGACGGCGCCCGCGGTGTCCGCGTCGACGACGCGGGCGACGGAGGCGGCGCCGACGACGGGGACGAGGACGTCGCCTGGGGCGGTGAGCAGGGGGGCCTCGGGGCCCGCCGTCAGGGTGCCGGTGGGGCCCGTGCCCGCGTAGACGTCCTGTTCGGTGAGGACGGGGGCGCCGCCGCTTCCGGAGCCCGTGCCGGTGTGGAGCTCCAGGGCTCCGGCACGGGCCAGTTCGCCGATGGTGGTCAGCGGCGGCCTGGCCGCGGCCCGGGCGGGTGGGGCGGCCGGCGGCGGGGTGAGCCGGGCCGCCCGGCCGAGGGTCTCGGCGAGGCGGTCGCGTACGGCGGTCAGCTCGGCGGGGCCGCCGCCCGCGGCGGGCGGCGGCAGGTGGCGGGCGGGGGTGAGGTCCACGTCGTCGTCGAGGAGTTCGACGACGGGCACGACGCGGGTGGCGCCCGGCACCTCCTCCACCGTGCCGGAGGCGTCGTACGCCGCCCAGGCGGCCTCCACGGCGCCGTTCCCGGCGGCCGCGGCGGCCGCGGTGTCGATGAGCAGCAGCCCGGTCGGGGGCGCCGCGTACGGGGCGGGCCTGCGCAGCACCCACAGGTGCAGGGGGATCCCGTACGGCGGCGCCGCGCCGGCCGGGAGGGCGACGACGGCGCGCAGTGCGCCGCGGCGCAACAGGTCGGCGCGGATGCGGCGGCCGGAGCGGCGGGCGGCGACGGCGGGCGGCATGAGCAGGACGGCGGTGCCGCCCTCGCGCAGGTGGGCCAGGCAGTGCTGGACCCAGGCGAGTTCGGATTCGGTGCGGGCCGGGAAGCCGTACTCCCAGCGGGGGTCGTAGGCGAGTTCCTCGTGGCCCCAGTTGCGTTCGTTGAACGGGGGGTGGCAGAGCACGGCGTCCACGGCGGCGCCCGCGAAGGCGTCGGCGCGCAGGCTGTCGGCGGCGGCCGCGCGGACCGGGGCGGGCCCTCCCAGGGCCAGGCGCAGCGCGGTGAGGGCGGCGAGTTCGGGCGAGGAGTCCTGCGCGTACAGGGCGGTCGCGCCGGGGAGCGCCCGCAGCAGGGTGCCGGTGCCGCAGGCGGGGTCGAGGACGGTGCGGGGGGCCTGCCCGGCCTGGTCGGCGGGTGCGACGAGGGCGGCCATGAGCGAGGCGAGGCCGTCCGGGGTGAGCGTGTACTGGCGGGGGTTGGCGTCGAGGTGGCGGCCCAGGAGGAACTCGAAGGCCTGGTGGGCGCCGAGTTCGGCGGCGAGTTCGGCGGCGGCCCGCAGCAGCGGTACGGCGGCGACCGGCAGCGGGACCTCGGTGAGGGCGTGGCCGGGTCCGAGGCGGGCGCGGAGCACCTCGTCGAGGACGGGGCGCAGCTGTTCGGCCAGGTCCCCGTCGGGGCCGGCGGCCAGCTTCAGCCACTCGGCGGGCCGTTCCCGTACGACGAGCAGCGCGCCGCCCGCCTTGACGAGCGCGGCGACGGACCCGCCGGGGTGGGCGGCGATCTGCTGCCAGACGCGTTCGCGCAGCGGGACCTCGGCGAGCTTGCCCTGGGCGCGCAGCCACCGTTCGACCTCGGGGAGGGCGAAGGAGGGGCTGGTCTCGGTGCCGCCCACGGGTTTGGGGAAGTCGGCGTGGCGGCGGCGCCAGTTGCTGACGGCGGCGCGGCCGACTCCGGCCAGGCGCGCGACCTCGGCCGCGGTGACTTCCGCGGGGGCGGTCACGGCGGGGGTGGTCACGGCAGGGGCGGGGGTGTGGGGAGTGGGGGTGTGGGGGGCCTGGGGTGCGTGGGGGGCGTGGGGGGCGTGGGGGGCGCCGATCTCCTCGGACATGCGGCGGAGCATACCCGTTCACACTCAAGAGACTCATTCACAGCGTGAACTCAACTTCTTCAGTGAATCCTGTTGACTCGGTTCACAAGCATCTGATGTGATCACTCCGTCGAACAGAGAACGCTCAGTAGCCGGAATACGCCGGAGAGGCAGGAGCCACCCATGTCCCACACCTCGCACAAGAGCCGGACCACTCGCCACAAGGTCCTCATCAGCGGTGGCGCGGTCCTCGCGCTCATGACGCTCGGTGCGTGCACCGGCACCGACACCGCGGGCAAGGACGACGCGGCGAAGAAGCCGGCGGCCCCGGCCCCCGCGGCGGGCGGCGACTCCGCGGAGAAGAAGGCCGCCATCAAGGGCAGCGGCACGTTCGAAGTGGGCAAGGACGTCCAGCCGGGCACCTACCGCACCACGGGCAACGGCAGCGCCGGCTGCTACTGGGAGCGGGCCAAGGACTCCTCCGGCGAGGCCGACTCGATCATCTCCAACGACAACGTGGTCGGCGCGAGCTACGTGACCATCGCGGACACCGACAAGATCTTCAAGACCAACGACTGCAAGGCCTGGGAGGCCGTGGACCCCAAGGCCGCGGGCGGCTCGCCGAAGACCGAGTTCTCCGGCAAGGCCGGGATGCTCAAGGTCGGCACCGACATCGCGCCGGGCACCTACAAGTCCGCCGGCCCCGCCGAGGACGGCGCGGGCTGCTACTGGGAGCGCACCAAGAGCGCCGCCCACGACATCGACTCGATCATCGCGAACGAGAACCCGACCGGGCCCGCGGTCGTGACGATCGGAGCCGACGACGCCTACTTCAAGACCAACGACTGCGGGGACTGGAAGAAGTCCTGACCCGCTCCGCCCCGAGCCCGGCCGGCCCCCACCCGGCCGGCCCGACCAACCCCCCACTCCCCCCCACCCGGCCCCCCACCGGCCCGGCCCCCCACCGGCTGCCGCCCCCACCGGCTGCCGCACCCACTAACCGGACCCCCGGGTTCCGGTTGATTTTCGTCCCCCCTTAGCCTTCCCCCCGCCCGCTTTCACCTGCCGAGAGAGTCCCCCCATGCGCACCGTTCGCCGTCCCCTCGCCACCACCGCCGCCCTCGCCTGCGTCGCCGGCCTCGCCCTCACCGGCTGCTCCCTGCTCAAGCCGGCCGCGTCCGGCCCGTTCCCCGACATGACCGGCTCCCAGGTGGCCAACAAGTCCGTGACCGCCCTGCGCGGCACGAACTCGCTCACCGTCAGCGGCAACGTCTGGGACGCGGGCAAGAAGATGCAGCTGAACATGGCCGTCAGCAAGGGCGGGGACTGCAAGGGCACGATCTCCAGCCAGGACGGGTCGTTCGAGCTGATACGCAACGCCCAGTCCGTGTTCATCAAGGCCGACGAGCCCTTCTACCGGGCCCAGATGAAGGACCTGCCCAAGGAGCAGGCCGACGCGGCGGTCAAGACGCTGGCGGGACACTGGCTGAAGTCGAAGGCCACGGACGAGGACTCGAAGGAACTGTCCGCCCTCTGCGACCTGAACCAGCTGCTCAAGGAGTTCGACAAGAGCGAGGGCGCCGAAAAGGGCAAGGTGACCACGGAAGGCGGCCAGGAGGCCCTGACCCTCACCACGAAGACCACCGACGGCACCGAGACCCTGCTCGTGGCCACCAAGGGCGAGCCGTACCTGCTCAAGGCGAGCAACACCGGCAAGGAGCCCTCGGACGTCTCCTTCAGCGCGTTCAACGAGCCGGTGAAGGCCGACGCGCCGACCGGCAAGGACGTCATCGACGCCGACAAGCTGGGCTGACGACGCCCCGCACCGGGTGCACGTGGGGGCCGGGCCCGTCGGGCCCGGCCCCCACGGCCGTCACGAACCGAGGATGGTGGTGAGGAACTCCCCCGTCCAGGCCAGCAGTTCCCGGCCGACCAACGGCTTCCCGCCGATCTTCCCCGTCTTCGGGCGCGGGACCAGCACCTGCGAGGTGGCGGGCTTCAGCAGCGACCCGGGGTAGATCCGCTTCAGCCGCAGCTCCTGCGATTCGCGCAGTTCCACCGGCCCGAAGCGGATGTTGGGGCCCTGGAGGGTGATGTCGCCGACGCCGCACGCCCGGGCCAGCATCCTCAGCCCGGCCACGAGCAGCAGGTTCTCCACCGGCTCCGGCAGCTTGCCGTAGCGGTCGGTGAGTTCCTCGCGCACCGCCTTGATGTCCGCCTCGGAGTTCGCGGCGGCGATGGACCGGTACGCCTGGAGGCGCAGCCGCTCGCCGGGCGCGTAGTCGTGCGGGACGTGCGCGTCGACCGGCAGCTCGATCTTCACCTCCAGCGGCGGCTCCTCCTCCACCCCGCCCTCGACCGCGGCCCGGTAGTCGGCCACCGCCTCGCCGACCATGCGGATGTACAGGTCGAAGCCGACGCCCGCGATGTGACCGGACTGCTCGCCGCCGAGCAGGTTGCCCGCGCCGCGGATCTCCAGGTCCTTCATGGCCACGTACATGCCGGCGCCCATCTCGGTGTGCTGGGCGATCGTCGCGAGCCGCTCGTGCGCCGTCTCCGTCAGCGGCTTCTCCGGCGGGTAGAGGAAGTACGCGTACCCGCGCTCGCGCCCGCGGCCCACACGGCCGCGCAGCTGGTGCAGCTGGGAGAGGCCGAAGTTGTCGCCGCGCTCCACGATCAGGGTGTTGGCGTTGGAGATGTCGATGCCCGACTCGACGATCGTCGTCGAGACCAGCACGTCGAACTTCTTCTCCCAGAAGTCCACCACGACCTGTTCCAGGGCCTGCTCGGACATCTGGCCGTGCGCCGTCGCGATCCGCGCCTCGGGCACGATCTCACGCAGCTTCGCGGCGGCCCGGTCGATGGACTCGACCCGGTTGTGGATGTAGAAGCACTGGCCCTCGCGCAGCAGTTCGCGCCGGATCGCCGCGCCGATCTGCTTCTCCTCGTACGGGCCCACGAAGGTGAGCACCGGGTGCCGCTCCTCCGGCGGGGTGGTGATCGTCGACATCTCGCGGATGCCGGTCACCGCCATCTCCAGGGTGCGCGGGATCGGCGTCGCGGACATCGTCAGCACGTCCACGTTGGCGCGCAGCTTCTTCAGCTGCTCCTTGTGCTCGACGCCGAACCGCTGCTCCTCGTCGACGATGACCAGGCCCAGGTCCTTGAACTTGGTCTCCTGCGAGAAGAGCCGGTGCGTGCCGATGACCACGTCCACCGAGCCCTCCTTCAGGCCCTCCATGGTGGCCTTGGACTCGGAGTCGCTCTGGAAGCGGGACAGCGCCTTCACGTTGACCGGGAACTGGCCGTAGCGCTCGGAGAAGGTCCCGAAGTGTTGCTGCACCAACAGCGTGGTGGGGACGAGGACGGCGACCTGCTTGCCGTCCTGCACCGCCTTGAAGGCCGCCCGGACCGCGATCTCCGTCTTGCCGTAACCGACGTCGCCGCAGATCAGGCGGTCCATGGGGACGGACTTCTCCATGTCCTCCTTGACCTCGGCGATCGTGGTGAGCTGGTCGGGCGTCTCCGCGTACGGGAAGGCGTCCTCCAGCTCCCGCTGCCAGGGGGTGTCCGGGCCGAAGGTGTGGCCGGGCGCCGCCATGCGCGCGCTGTACAGCTTGATCAGGTCGGCGGCGATCTCCTTGACCGCCTTCTTCGCCCGCGCCTTGGTCTTGGTCCAGTCGGCGCCGCCGAGCCGGTGCAGGGTCGGGGCCTCGCCGCCGACGTACTTGGTGACCTGCTCCAGCTGGTCGGTGGGGATGTACAGCCGGTCGCCGGGCTGACCGCGCTTGGCGGGCGCGTACTCGACGAGGAGGTACTCGCGGGTCGCGCCCTGCACGGTGCGCTGCACCATCTCGATGTAGCGGCCGACGCCGTGCTGCTCGTGGACGATGTAGTCGCCGACCTCAAGGGTCAGCGGGTCGATCGACTTGCGGCGCCGGGTCGGCATCCGGCCCAGGTCCTTCGTCGCGGTGCGCTGCCCGGTCAGGTCGGTCTCGGTCAGCACCGCGATCTTCAGCGCCGGGTCGACGAACCCGTTGTCGAGGGAGCCGCACGCCACGTGGACGATGCTCGGCTCCAGGGTGGCGAGGTCCGCCTCCAGCCGGGCCGCGATGCCCTCGCCGCCCAGCACCTCGACGGTACGGGCGGCCGGGCCGTGGCCCTCGGTGAGGTAGACGGTGTGCCAGCCGTCGGCGATCCAGCCCTTGGTGTCGGCCAGCGCGCGGGCCGTGTCACCGCGGTACGCCTCCGGGGCCTGCATGCCCAGCTTCAAGGTGTCCCCGCCGGCCGTCTCGTCGGCGGCGAAGGGGGACACCGACCACCACATCATGCCCAGCTCGCGCGCGTGGTCCCGGACGTCGGCGATCCCGCGCAGCGAGGCCGCGCCGACGTCGATGGGAGCCTCGCCGCCGCCGGCGGTGGCGGCCCAGGACGCCATCAGGAACTCCTGGCTCGTCGCCACCAGGTCCGCGGCCCGGGTCCGCACCCGCTCGGGGTCGCACACCACGGCCATCGCCCCGGCCGGCAGCACGTCGATCAGCAGCTCCATGTCGTCGACCAGGACCGGGGCGAGGGACTCCATGCCCTCGACCGCGATCCCCTCGGCGATCTTGTTGAGCAGTTCCCCGAGCTCCGGGTGCTGCTCGGCGAGGGCAGCGGCCCGCTCCCGCACCTCGTCCGTCAGCAGCAGCTCACGGCAGGGCGGGGCCCACAGCCCGTGCTCGGCGATCTCCAGGGAACGCTGGTCGGCGACCTTGAAGTAGCGGATCTCCTCGACCTCGTCGCCCCAGAACTCGATGCGCAGCGGGTGTTCCTCGGTGGGCGGGAACACGTCGAGGATGCCGCCGCGCACGGCGAACTCCCCGCGCTTCTCGACGAGCTCGACGCGGGCGTACGCGGCGGCGGCCAGCGCCGAGGTCACCTCGCCGAGGTCGACGCTCTGCCCCTGCCGCAGCCCCACGGGCACCAAGTCCCCGAGCCCCTTGACCTGTGGCTGGAGCACGGACCGGATCGGCGCGACGACCACGGAGACGGGACCTGCGGCCGGGTCGTCCTTGCTCGGGTGCGCGAGCCGGCGCAGCACGGCGATCCGGCGGCCGACCGTGTCGCTGCGCGGGCTGAGCCGCTCGTGCGGCAGGGTCTCCCAGGACGGGTAGTCCACCACCTCGTCGGGCGGGAGCAGCGAGCGCAGCGCCGCGGCCAGGTCCTCGGCCTCGCGCCCGGTGGCGGTGACCGCGAGGACGGTCCGCTCGGTGCGCCGGGCCAGCGCGGCGATCACGAACGGCCGGGCGGCACCGGGACCGACGACGTCGACGTGCATACGGTTGCCGTCCCCGGCCGCGGTGGCCGCCTCGGCGAGCGCGGGATCCCGGGTGACGGCGTCGAGCAGTCCGTGCAGGCTCATGAAACGGCTTCCATCCGGTGAGGGGGCAACGCGAAGGACCCGACACGTCACACGGGCCGGGGGTTCCCACCCTACGACGCTCCCCTCCACCACGCGCGAGGGATTCCGGTCCCCCGTGGGAGTGACGGATCAGGCGCGGACCCGCACGCCGGGAACACCGGGATCGGGCGGTCCCGATCTACGATGTCGATGTACTGACCGTCTGAGCTCGCCGCGTCGCCGTCGCCGGAGAGACACGACCGGCCGAGGGGCACGACTCCGTGACGAGTGACGCGATAGCACGTCCGACGCCGGTGACACCGGCCCCCGCGAAGCCGGGCCGGACCTGGTGGCCGGGGCCCTGGGTGGTGGCCGGCGGGCTGTTCCTCGTCTACCTCGTGCTCTCCGTCGGGCGGTTCCGGCGGATGGAGTGGGCCTCCTGGGACCTGGGGATCTTCGAGCAGGCCATCCGCGCCTACGCCCACCTACAGGCGCCCGTCGCCGACCTGAAGGGACCCGGGGCCAACATCCTCGGCGACCACTTCAGCCCGATCATCGCGGCCGTGGCGCCCGTGTACCGGGTCTTCCCCGGCCCCGTCACCCTGCTGGTCGTCCAGGCCGCCCTGTTCGCGGTGTCCGCCGTCCCCGTCACCCGCGCCGCCGGCCGGCTGCTCGGGCGGCCCCGCGGGATCGCCGTCGGCGTCGCGTACGGGCTGTTCTGGGGGATCCAGCGCGCCGTGGAGTTCGACTTCCACGAGATCGCCTTCGCCGTGCCGCTGATCGCCTTCGCCCTGGAGGCGCTGCTCGCCGGCCGGTGGCGGGCCGCACTGCTGTGGGGGCTGCCGCTGGTCCTCGTCAAGGAGGACCTGGGCTTCACCCTCGCCGCCCTCGCCGTCGTGGTGGCCTGGCGGGCCCGGCACACCGACCGGCGGGCCGTGTGGACCGCGCTCGGTGTCGCCGCCGGAGCCGCCGTCTTCGCCGTCCTCGTCTTCACCGTCTTCATACCGGCCTTCGCGACCGCGGGCTACGGCTACTGGGACAAGATCCACGGCGCGGGCCCCCTCGACGGCCTCGGCACCAAGCTCACCACCCTGACCTGGGTGCTGCTGCCCACCTCCGGGCTGCTCGCGCTGCGCTCCCCGCTGCTGCTGGTCGCCGCCCCCACCCTCGGCTGGCGGTTCCTGTCCGGGGACGACCACTACTGGTCCACGGACTGGCACTACAGCGCCGTCCTGATGCCCGTCGTCGCCCTCGCCCTCGTCGACGCCATCGACGCCCTGCGGCGCAGCGAACGGCCGTGGCTGCGCTCGTACGCCCTGCACATGCCCATCGCCGTGCTCGCCGCCTCCCTCGCGCTGGCCGCGACCTCGATGCCGACCGCCAAGCTCGTCGAGGCGAAGACGTACGAGAAGCCCGCGCGCGTGACCGCGATCGAGCACCTCCTGTCCCGGATCCCCGACGGGGCGACCGTGGAGGCCGACACCGGGCCGCTGACCCGGCTGACCTCCCGCTGCCGGGTGCTGTGGATCGGCGGGAGCAAGGGCGTGGTCCCCGAGTGGATCGCCATCGACAACGGCTCGAAGTGGGCGGGCCAGGACCCGACCGCGTACGCCACACAGCTGCACCCCGGCGAGCGGTACGACCTCGTCGGCGAGGCCGAGGGCGTCGTCCTGATGCGGCGCGTGCACTGAACGCACGGCGCCGGCCCGGAACCTCCCCCGTGGGTCCCGGACCGGCGCCTCCCCCGTACGACCGGGGGCGGTGCTACTCGCTCGCGATCGCGTTCAGGACGTTCATCCGCCCTGCCCGGAAGGCCGGGACCAGCGCGGCGAACAGGCCCACCAGGGCCGAGCCCGCGAACACCCCGAGGATCGTCGGCCACGGGATCTCCAGCACCTTCAGGCCCTGGAGCGCGAGCAACTGGTGCGCGGTGGCTCCCCAGCCCATGCCCAGCCCGAGGCCGAGCAGCGCGCCGAACAGGGCGATGACCACCGACTCCAGGCGGATCATGCGGCGCAGCTGGCGGCGGGAGAGGCCGATGGCGCGCATCAGGCCGATCTCGCGGGTCCGCTCGACCACCGACAGGGCCAGGGTGTTCACGACGCCCAGGACCGCGACGATGATGGCGAGGGCGAGGAGCCCGTAGACGATGTTCAGGAGCTGGCCGACCTGGTCCTTCAGGGACTGCTTGTAGTCGGCCTGGTTGCGGACCGCGTACTGCGGGTACTCCGCCAGCCCCTTCTTGACCGCCTCGTACGCGGCGGCCTCGTCCTGCCCGTCCTTCGCGCTGGCCAGCAGCATGAAGGGCTGCGGCAGCCGGTCCGCCGGGACGTTCGCCTGGGCGACGGCGGTGCTGACGTACTTCATCGTCTTGTCGAGGTTGCCCTCGTCGCTGGTGATCGCCGCGACCTTCAGCTTGACGGTGTTGCCGCCGGTGAAGGCGACCGTCAGCTCGTCGCCGAGCTTGACGCCGTGCTTGCCCGCGTACTCCGAACCCACCGACATCGAGTTCGCCCCGTACGCCGCCGCGTGCTCGCCGGCGACCATCTTGCGGCGGATGTCCTTGGCGTACGTGGGGTCGGTGGCGCCGAGCCCCACTTCCTCGGTGGTGCCGTCGGGCGCCGTGACCTTGGCGTCGACCTCCCGGTAGGCGGTGACGTGGTCGAGGCCCTTGACGGCGCGCATCGCCTGCTCGGCCTGCGGCATGACCGGCTGCCCGGTCTGGGAGTTGACGATGAAGTCGGCGCCGACGGACTTGTCGAGCTCTTCGGTGGCGGAGGCCACCATCGAGGACCCGACGACCGACAGACAGGCGACCAGCGAGAGGCCGATCATCAGGGCGGCGGCGGTGGCGCCGGTGCGGCGCGGGTTGCGCAGCGCGTTGCGCTCGGCGAGCCGGCCGACGGACCCGAAGGGCCGCAGGACGACGCCGGAGAGCACCCGCACCACGCCCGCGGCGAGCAGCGGGCCGATCACGATGAAGCCGATGAGGGTGAGGACGACGCCCAGGCCCAGCCAGAGCGCTCCGGGTCCGGCCTTCTCGGCGGCCGAGGCCAGGTAGAGCCCGGCGCCGCCGGCGGCGGTGAGGACCAGGCCGATGACGGCGCGGACCACGCCGGCCTTCTTGTCGCCCGGGGTGCCCGACTCGCGCAGGGCGGCCATCGGGGAGACCTTGCCGGCCCGGCGGGCCGGGATGAAGGCGGCGACGACGGTGACGACGACACCCAGGAGGATGCCGGCGACCGGGGTGGTCCAGGCGATGGTGAGGTCGTCCGTGGACAGGTTCATGCCCATCTGGCCCATGAGCTTCATCAGTCCGACGGCCAGGCCCACGCCCACGCCGATGCCCGCGATCGAGCCGACGAGACCGAGGAGGAAGGCCTCCAGGACCACGGAACTCAGCACCTGGCCGCTGTCGGAGCCGATGGCGCGCATCAGGCCGATCTCACGGGTTCGCTGGGTGACCAGCATCGCGAAGGTGTTGAAGATCAGGAAGATGCCGACGAGGACGGAGATGAGGGCGAACCCGAGCATCGCCCACTTCATGACGTCGAGGAAGGAACCGACGTCCTTGCGGCCCTGGTCCGCGGATTCCTTGGCGGTCTGGAGCTTGTAGGTGTCGGCGCCGACGGCGGCGGCGATGCTCGTCTTGAGCTGCTCGTCACTGACGCCGTCCTTGGCCGTGACGTTGATGTTGGTGAACGCGCCGGGGGCGGCGAGCAGTTCGCGCTGCGCGGTGGCCGTGTCGAAGTAGACGACGGTGGCGCCCGGGTTGGTCACCTTGAAGGTGGCGATGCCGGAGATCGTGGCGCGAAAGTCGCCGGTGACGGCGATGGTGCGCAGCTCGTCCCCGATCTTCAGCTTGTGCTTCTTCGCCGTGTCGGCGTCGACCATCACCTCGGTGGGGCCGCGCGGCTCGTGGCCGGAGCCGACCTTCATCGACTTGAGCTCGTTGTCGTTCCAGCTCGCGGCGATCGTCGGGGCGCCGGAGGTGGGGCCGACGTTCTTGTTCCCGGCGGCCACGACCGTCACGGACAGGGAGACGACGCTGCCCTGGGCGGACTGGACGCCCTGGACGGCCGCGACCTTCTGGACGGCGTCGCCGGGGATGACCGCGGGCCGGGCGTTGCGCGGGTTCTCGACGTTCTCGTCGCCGCCCCCGGCGGGCTTCGCGGAGACCGTGACGTCGGCCCCGGTGGTCGCGAAGAGCTTGTCGAAGGTGGCGTTCATCGTGTCGGTGAACACCAGGGTGCCGCAGACGAAGGCGACGGAGAGCAGGACGGCGATGGCCGAGAGCGCCATCCGCCCCTTGTGCGCGACGAAGTTGCGCCGCGAGGTCTTCAGGACGGTGTTGCTCACGAGGTCCGCCCGCGCGCGTCGAAGTCCTTCATGCGGTCCAGGACCTGGTCGGCCGTCGGCCCGTACATCTCGTCGACGATGCGTCCGTCGGCGAGGAAGATGACGCGGTCCGCGTAGGAGGCGGCGACCGGGTCGTGGGTGACCATGACGATGGTCTGGCCCAGCTCGTCGACCGAGCGGCGCAGGAAGCCCAGCACCTCGGCGCCCGCCCGGGAGTCCAGGTTTCCGGTGGGCTCGTCACCGAAGATGATCTGCGGGCGGGCCGCGAGGGCGCGGGCCACGGCCACGCGCTGCTGCTGGCCGCCGGACAGTTCGGTCGGGCGGTGCTTGAGGCGGCCGGCGAGGCCGACGGTCTCCACGACCCGGTTCAGCCACTGCGCGTCCGGCTTGCGGCCCGCGATGTCCATGGGGAGCGTGATGTTCTCCAGGGCGTTGAGCGTGGGCAGCAGGTTGAACGCCTGGAAGATGAAACCGATCCGGTCACGGCGCAGCTGCGTGAGCTTCTTGTCCTTCAGCCCGGTGACCTCGGTGTCGTCCAGGAAGATCTGCCCGCTGGTCACCGTGTCGAGCCCGGCGAGGCAGTGCATCAGCGTGGACTTGCCGGAGCCGGACGGACCCATGATCGCGGTGAACTGCCCGCGCATGATGTCCACGTCCACGTCGTCGAGGGCGACCACCCGCGTCTCCCCGGAGCCGTAGGCCTTGACGACCTTCCGCGCCCGGGCCGCGACGGCTTCATGCCCTCCAGTACCCCCGTGCCTGGTTTCGGTCATAGCCGTTGTCACGGTCTTTCTCCTTCTGCGGTGTGCGGTGTGCGGTGTGCGATCTGCGGGCTGCGATCTGTGGGCTGCGGCCTGCGCTGCCGTCGTCCTGAAGTCTCCGGCGGGAGGGGTGTCGGGCGCGCTGGTGCCCATCGCCGTATCCGCCCGGGGGTTAACCCCACCCCCGGCCGTCCGGCCCCCGGCCCCCCTGGCCCGTATGTTCCAGTCAACGAGCCGCCGGGGGCCGATTCCTCCTCCGCCGGGACGAACGGCCCCTGGCCCGTAATACGGAGGTCCCCTTAGGGGTTGTCCACCCTTCGGACGATGCGTCCTGGGGGATATCCCGGGGCACCACCGCGGTGAGATGGTGTTCCCCGCATATACGTGTACGGGGAAGGGATCTTGTGGGCGCAAGGGAAGGCACGACCGGCGCGACCGGGACCACGGGGATCGCGCCCGCCGGGCGACCGCCCCGGGCCGTCGTCGCCTCGCTCATGCTCGGGATGGCCCTGGTCGCCCTCGAAGGCACCGTCGTGGCCACCGCGGTCCCGCAGATCGTCGGCGACCTCGGCGGCTTCTCCGTCTTCTCCTGGCTCTTCTCCGGGTACCTGCTCGCCGTCACCGTCACGCTCCCCGTCTACGGGAAGCTCTCCGACACCCTCGGCCGCAAGCCCGTGCTCCTCTTCGGCATAAGCCTGTTCCTCGTCGGCTCCCTGCTCTCCGCCGCCGCCTGGAACATGGCCGCCCTCATCGCCTTCCGAATCGTCCAGGGCCTGGGCGGCGGCGCCCTCCAGGGCACCATCCAGACCCTCGCCGCCGACCTCTACCCGCTCGCCGAACGGCCCAGGATCCAGGCCCGCATGTCCACCGTGTGGGCCACCTCGGCCGTGGCCGGCCCCGCCATCGGCGGGCTGCTCGCCTCCTACGCGCACTGGCGCTGGATCTTCCTGGTCAACCTGCCGCTGGGCGCCCTCGCCCTGTGGATGATCTCCCGCCACCTCGTCGAACCCGTACGCTCCCCCGGCCGCCGCGGCCCGGTCGACTGGGCCGGCGCCCTCGGGGTCTTCGCCTGCGGCGGGGTGCTGCTCTTCGCGCTCGTCCAGGGCGGGGTCGCCTGGCCCTGGCTGTCCGCGCCCTCGCTCGGCCTCTTCGCCGCCGGCGCCCTCCTGGCCGCCGTGGTCGTCCGGGTGGAACGCCGGGCCGAGGAACCGATCCTGCCCGGCTGGGTCTGGCGCCGGCGCACCATCGCCGCCGTCAACCTCGCCATGGGCGCGCTCGGCCTGCTGATGGTCGCCCCGATGGTGTTCATGCCGACGTACGCCCAGTCCGTGCTCGGCCTCGGGCCCGTCGGCGCGGGCCTGGTCATGTCCGTGATGACCCTGAGCTGGCCCATCAGCGCGGCCCTCAGCCAGCACGTCTACCGGCGCATCGGCTTCCGCAACACCGCCGCCCTCGGCATCTCCCTGGCCGCGGCCATCCTCTTCGCCTTCACCCTGCTGCCCCACCCGGCCCGGCCCTGGCAGCCCGCACTGATCATGCTGCTGCTCGGCGGGGCCCTCGGCCTCTTCCAGCTCCCGCTGATCGTCGGCGTCCAGTCGACCGTCGGCTGGGCCGAGCGCGGCACCACGACCGCCTCCGTGCTGTTCTGCCGTCAGGTCGGCCAGAGCGTCGGGGCGGCCTTGCTGGCGGCCGTCGCCAACGCCACCCTCGCCGCGCGGCTCGCGGACGCCCCCGTGGCGGGACTCCCCGGCCACCTCGACGACGTCGCGAAGGCGCTGGAACGGCCGGAGCTCCTCCCCGGAGCCGCCGCCGCGTACCTGCGCGAGGCCGTCGCCGCCGCTGTGGACCACATCTTCCTCGGCGCCACGGCCGCGGCCGTCGCGGCCCTGCTGATCCTGCTGCTGGTGGCCCCGCGCCGGTTCCCCGTCCTGCCCGACCAGGAGCAGTGACGACAGGGGGCACTTGTCATGACCCCGGCCATTCGGACACCCTGTGACCAGGACCGCATCCGGGGGGACGACATGGCATCCACGCTCTTCGCACTGGCGTTACTCGCCGCACTGACCGTGCCCGTCGGCCTGCGCCTGCGCCGCCACCCCGGTTTCATCACCGGCCGCGACGGCCGCCTCTCCACCTCGATCGTCCTGGCCCTGGCCTGGACCGTCATCCTCGTCTGGCTGCTCCTCGCGATCCTCGTCCACGGCCTCACCGCCGGCGGCGGAGTCTCGTACTTCCAGGGCGACGACGGCCCGCTCTCCACGCTGACCGGCGTCTACCTGCCGCTGCTCGGCGGCCCGTACGCGGCCCTGATCGGCGCGAAGACCGTCGTCGGCATGCGGCTGGAGAACGGCAGCATGGCCAAACCCGCCCCGAAGCCGACCGCCTCCGGCCGCAGGCCGCTGCGCGAACTCGTCGCGAACGACAGCGGCCGCGTGGACCTCGTCGACCTCCAGTACGTCGCCCTCAGCGCGGTCACGATGGCGTACGTGGTCCTGTTCTTCCTCGCCGACGTCGACGGCGGACTCCCCCGACTCCCCTCGGAGATCTGGGCCCTGACGGGCGCCCCGGCCGGCGCGTACCTGATCAACAAGATGGCCGTGCGCGGCAACCCGGTCATCACCGGCGCCACCCTCACCGGCCCGACCCTCACCATCGAGGGCGGCGGCTTCACCCCCGACCCCACGGTCACCGTGAACGACAGCGCCACCCCGGCCACCTCCGACCCCGCGACGGGCACCCTGACGGCCACCCTCCCCGAGGGGACGAAGCCCCCGCTCACCCTGGTGGTCACCACCAACCGCGGCCTGCGCAGCGACCCGTACCGCCTGGAGCCCTAGGCCGCCCCTTCCCCCTTGTGGCGGGCGTAATACCGGGCCACCCGGGCCCGGTTGCCGCACACCGACGCCACGCACCAGCGGCGGCGCGGGTGCGCGGGCAGGAACAGCAGCACGCACCCCTCCCCCTCGCACGCGCGCACCGACCCCACCCGGGGATCCGTCAGCAGGTCCACGACCGCGTCGGCCAACTCCGCCGCCAGCCGCCGGGCCGGCGGGGCCGCCCTGCGCGGGACGGCCACCACCCCGCCCCCGGCCTCCCAGGCCAGCTCGCGGTGGGCCGGCGCCGCGGCCAGGGCCCCGTTCAGCACGCCCAGCGCATCCGCCGGCGGCCGCTCCCCGCTCCGCACCGCCCCGACCACGGCACGCGCGGCCTCCCGCACCCCGCACACGGCCGCCACCTCGGCGGCGCCCACCTCCCCGACCGGACCCAGCCGCCCCTCCTGCACGGCCAGCCACGCGGAGAGACCGGCCGGGTCGGCGATCAGATCGCCGACGGCGGTACGGGTGTTGAGGAGGTCCAGGGCGAGGGGCTCACCGATGAGCGGAAAGTCGACAGTCACGTCCCTAATGCTATCAACCCCCCTTGACCCATTAAGGATCATCGACAAGACTAATGGAACCAACACCCCAGGAGGCATGTGATGAGCGCAGTCGCAGTCGAAGTCCGGCACCACACGGTCGACGTCGACGGAGTCCGCGTCGCCTACCGCGAGAGCGGCCCCGCCGACGGCCCCGTCCTGCTGCTCCTGCACGGCTTCCCCACCGCCTCCCACCAGTTCGCCCGCCTGATGGACGCCCTCGGCGACACCCCCTGGCGCCTCATCGCCCCCGACCACCCCGGCTTCGGCCGCACCGAGACCCCCGCCGACTTCACCCACACCTTCGACCGGCTCGCCGACACCCTCGAAAACTTCACCGACGCCCTCGGCCTGGACCGCTACGCCCTCTACGTCTTCGACTTCGGCGCCCCCATCGGCCTGCGCCTCGCCACCCGCCGCCCGGACCGCGTCACCGGCCTGATCGTGCAGAACGGCAACGCGTACGAGGAGGGCATGTCCGACATGGCCCGCGAGTTCACGGCCCTGCGGCGGGACGTCCCCGGCAACGAGGAACAGGTCCGCGGCCTGTTCACCCTCGAAGGCACCCGCTTCCAGTACGAGGCCGGCGTCGCCGACACCTCCCTGATCTCCCCCGACAGCTGGACCCTCGACGCGCACTACCTCGGCCTGCCGGGACGCGCCGACGCACAGGCCGACCTGGCCTTCGACTACGCGTCCAACCTGCGGCGCTACCCGGAATGGCAGGCCTGGCTCCGGAACTCCGGGGTACCGGTCCTGGTCGTATGGGGCGCCGGCGACCCCTTCTTCACCCCGGTCGGCGCGAAGGCGTACCTGCGGGACGTGCCGGACGCCGCCGTGCACGTCTTCGACGGGGCGGGCCACTTCGCCCTTGAGACCCACCTGAACGTGATCGCACCGCTGATCGCGGCCTTCCTGACGACCCTCCCCTGACCCCGCCGCTGCCGGGGCTCCGCCCCCCGCCTGCCCGGCGCCGCTGCCGGGGCCCCGCCCCGGAAGCCGCGGGACCTCACCCAGCCGAGCCCCCCGCAGGGGGCCCCGCCGGGGTCCGACCCGTCAGCGCCGCCAGGCTCGCCCGGACGTGGTCCATGTGCGCCCGCATCTCCTCCTCCGCCTCCGCGTGCTCCCGCAAGACCCGCTCCGTCTCTCGCCCCACCCGCTCCTCCTCCACCCGCGCCCCCGCCAACACCTCCGCGGCCAACGCCTCCGCGTCCTCCTGGCCGTGCCGCGCCGCCTCCTCCGCCTCCGCGAACCCGCGCCGGGCCCCCGCCAGACGGGACTCCGCCGCGCGCTCCGCCTCCGCGTGCCGCGCGGCCGACTCCGCCTCCCGCGCCTCCAACTCCCGCTCAGCCGCGTCCCACCGGTCCACGTGCTCCTGCTCCCGGTCCGCCAGCAGCGCCTCCGACCGACGCCGCACCGCGTCCAGACCCGCCGCCGCCTCCGCCCGCCACCCCGCCGCGTCCTCCCGCGCCGCACCCCGCGCGTCGTCCGCCTCCCGCTGGGCCCGCAACAGCCCCTGACGGGCCCGGACCTCCGTCTGCTCCCGTACCGCCACCGCGTCCTGCCGCGCCAGCTCCGCCACCCGGTCCGCGTGCGCCTCGGCCGCACCCCGCGTCGCCGACGCGTCCGCCCGCGCGTCCACCCGCAGCGTCTCCGCCTCCTCCTGCGCCAGCAGCAGGATCCGACGGGCGCGCTCGCTCAGCTCGTCGTACGTCTGCGGCTGCGGCGCCAGCGCCGCCACCGCCTCCCGCAGCCGCTCCGCCTCCGCCTCCATCTGCTTGGCCAGGACCGTCAACCGCGCCACCCGCTCCCAGGCCTCGTCCCGGCTGCCCGACAGCCGGGCCAGGTACCGGTCCACGTCCTCCACCCGGTAGCCACGGCCGCGCACGATCGCAATGGGTGCACTCATCCTGGAAGCGCCTCTCTCGCGGGGATTCCCGTCAAGGATGCGCCATTTGCTCCCGGAAGCCCGAATGGCCGGGCCGAAACCCCTTTCGAGGGGTCTCGACCCGGCCATTCGTCCACAGCGAACGGGCCGCCGCTACAGCAGCCCGTCCCACATCTGCTCCAGCAACACCGACCACCAGCTCTCCGGCGAAGCCAGCGCCGCACTGTCCAGCCCCGCCAGGTTCGCCTGGAAGTCGACCGTCCAACGCCCCGCCTGCTCCGGCGTCAGGTGCTGCCGCAGCCGCCACATGTGACCCAGCATCGCCAGCGACCGCACGAACTGCGGCAGGCTCGAATTCACGAACTGCGGCGGCACCGGCGCACCGCCCGGACCACCCTCCACCGGCACCGCCACGATGTGCGCCGTCCCGTACTGCACGCACAGCGCCTTGCCGAAGTCACTGCCGACCACCAGGTACGAACCCGCGTCCGAAGCCGGCTGCACCTGCCGCTGCGCCGCCATCTCGGCCAACGTCGGCACCGGCTGACCCGGCACCGCCTGCGCCCAGAAGAACGGCCCGAAGTCGACCGGCAGACCCGACCACATCAGCGTCTGCGCCACGATCTCCGGCACACCCTGACGGGACACCGCCCGCTGGTCGAAGCGGAACACGCCCTGCGGACCGAACGCCCCCGCCAGCTCCGCCGCGATCGCGTCCAGCGGGATCGCCGGCTGCAGCGGAACCTGCGGCAGCGGCGCCCGCACCGGCGCGGGGCGCGCCGGACCGTCCGCCACCTGGTGGAGTTCGCCCTGATGGGTGAGCAGATGCCGCATGCCCTGCTGACGGCCCGCATGGTCCTTGCCGTACGGAGCCACGCTCGTGATCCGCACCTGCGGCCACGTCTCCCGGATCATCCGGGCGCAGTAACCGCCCGGCAGCTCACAGGACTCCAGCTCCGTGTGCAGCTCCAGCACCTGCTGCGGCGGCACGTTCATGGCGCGCAGCTCGTGCAGGATCTGCCACTCCGGGTGCGGGGTACCGGGCGCCGAGCGGCGGATGAGCTGCTGCTCGGAACCGTCGGGCGCGCGGTACCGGAGCACCGCCTGGTAGCCGGGCCCGACCGTGGGCACGCCGGAGGGAGCCGGCGGCATCTGGTGCGCCGCAGGGGCCTGGGGCGCCGCATGCCCCGCCACGGATCCGCCCGGGGGCGGGCCGGGGGGCGCCGGCGGCCGACCGGTGACGGCCGGACCGGCCAGCATCGTCGCGGCATGGTCCAACCCGCCCCCGAGCGACCCGCCACCGGGAACCCCCGGCGGACCGGGAGGCTGCGGAGCGCCACCGGGAGCCCCCGGAGGACCGGGAGGCGCCGGCGGCTGACCCGTGATCGCCGGACCCGCCAACATCGTCGCGGCATGGTCCAACCCACCACCCAGCGACCCACCACCGGGAACCCCCGGCGGACCGGGAGGCTGCGGAACCCCACCACGCGGAGCCCCCGGAGGACCGGGAGGCGCCGGCGGCCTACCCGTGACCGCCGGACCCGCCAACATCGTCGCGGCATGGTCCAACCCACCACCCAGCGACCCACCACCGGGAACCCCCGGCGGACCGGGAGGCTGCGGCGCCCCCGGCGGAGGCGGCGGCATCGGCGCACCCTGCGGCCCCGGCGTACCCGGCACTCCTTGCACTCCCTGCACTCCCTGTCCTTCCTGCACTCCCGCCGACAACGGCGCGCCCGACCCTCCGGACGCCCCCGGAGCCACCGGCGGGGGCGGCACGGCAGCGCCGCCGGCGCCCCCGGCCGAGTCGCCCCGCCGATCGATCCTGGCCCGGCTCGTGGGCGCGTCGGCGATGTCCGCCGCGTCCGACCCGAGCGCCGGCACGATCCGGGTCTTCGGCAGGCTGCTGCCACCGGGGATCAGCGTGGTCTTCGCCTCCGGGGCGACCCCGGAGGACGGGGCGTCGTCCAGGTCCGACCCGGACAGCGGCGGCGCGAACACGGTCGCGGGCAACGGCACGGAGGCGTCGTCCGTACCGGAGTTCACATCCGTACCGGCCCACGGGGTGGACCCGGCCGGCACCCCGTCGTTGGCGGTCGGCTCGTACGGGATCTCACCCCCGCGCCGCAACGGCACCGCGTCCACGGGCTCCGCGGCCCGAACCGGCACGGCGTCCACGGGCTCGACCGCAACGGGCTCCGGAGCCCCCACGGCCACGCCACCACCATCAGACGCACCGGCCCCGGCGCCCACACCCACAGACGCACCAGCAGCCACACCGGCACTCGCAGGCACACCGGCATCCGAACCGCCAAGCCCAGCCGCAGGCGTCACGGCAGGCGTCACCGCCGGCGGAATCCCCGCCCGGTCCGCCGCCTCCTGCAACCACTCCGGCGGGCTCAGGATGAACGAAGTCTGCTCCGAATCGATCCGCGGCGGCGGAACCGAAGCCTCCGAAGCCGACGCGGCCGCGGCCGCCCCGTACTCCTCCTCGTACCGGCGGATCACCTCACCCACCGGCAACCCCGGCCACAACGTCACCTCACCGCTGTCCCTCGCGATGACCAGCCGCTGCCGCCCACCACCGGACACCGGACCGGCCGCCCGGTCCTCCGCCCACACCACGAACCCGAGCCCGAACTCCCGTACCCGCACCTCACGATGCTGGTACCCGGGCACGTCCCCGTTGATCCACTCCTCGGCGCGCTCCTGCGCCTGCGCAAACGTCACCATCGCGCGCTCAACCCTCCACCCGCGCCGGACCCGCCACGGGAACCGAGCGTGCGAATCCGCCGTCCACCATCAGACCGGCCACCGTTTCCAGCTCCGGCGGATTGCCGGCCAAGCGCTCCAGGAAGGCATCGAAATCAGCGCCGCACGGCAACAACAGCCGCTCCACACGCTCCTGGACGGACCACCCGTCCCGGTCACGCGCGTCGTCGTACGGCGAGAACCACACCGACCCGATCGACTCGCCCTTGACCTTCAGCGCCAGCAGCCCGCCCTGCGCGAAGGCCACGCACAGGTAGTCCTTCGTCAGGTGGTCGCGCAGGCACTTGTTGACGTAGACGAGATCGTTGACCGCCGCCTCCTCACGCACCGTGAAGAACGGCTGGTCCACCAGCAGTCCGAGGTCCACGTCCAGACCCGCGCCCACCGGAGCACAGCCGCCCGCCGCCTTCAGGAACGACCGGTACGCCTCCGGCAGCCGGTAGCCGAGATCCTCCTCGACACCCTGCACCTGCGACTCGGACACCGAGACCACCGACTTCGGCAACCCCATGTGCACCGGACGCACCTCCTGCAACGGCCTCGTCCCACGCTTCTCGTGGTCCACCGGAGCCGTCGCCAGGCCCGCGTGATGCCGCAACAACGCCTTCACCTCGACCGGCACCAGCTCCATCCGCCGCGAACCCGCGACGTGGTGCCACGTCCAACCGTGCGGCGTCGCGACCGGACCGACCGTGTCCCACAGCTCGTGACCCGTCGCCTTCATCGCGGCGTTCGCGGACACGTAGTCCGTCAGACGCAGCTCGTCCACGCCGAACCCCTCCGGCGGCTCGGCGATCTCCACCGCCGCCCGCGCGTACGCGGAGAAATCCGGATGCCCCGCACCGCCCATCCGCACTCCGTGGGGATGCCGAGCAGCCCGGACCGGGTCCGGGAAATGCACGACCTGCCCCGAGTACGCGGCGTTGGGTGGCGCGGCATGCTGCCCGAGCCGACCTGTCGTCATGGCGGTAGCCCCCTGCTGGATCTGGCTGGTTCACCACAGCCTATGCGCTGGGGCAAGAGCGTCACCCGCCCGCGACCGGCCCACCCACCCGCGGGCCGGGAACATCCGAATTGATACGAATATTCGACCCCGCTTCCGTATGACGGATGACATTTGGCAGGCTGTCCCCGCAGCACGGGGGCGTGCGCACAGCGGCGACCACCGCGGCCACGGGAGGGAAAGCGCGAACATGCACAACACGGCAACACGTACAGACCGGGCCGACTCCACCGGCCCCGGAACCGGACCCCCCACGGGCCCGGCCACCCCCCAGGCCACCGCTACGGCCGCCGCCCAGGCCCCCGAAGCGAGCGGCCCCACCGGCGACCCCCGCCTACGCTGGAGCAGCACCAACGGCCGCCCCGCCGCGCCCGTCCTGCGCTTCCGCCGCGACGGCATCCTCCCCACCATCGCCGCCGCCCTCTCCGTCCGCGGCGAAACCCTCACCGGCACCGCCGGCAAGGGCGACCAACCACCCGCGCTCCACCCCCTCGTACAGGACTTCCTCGACACCCTCACGAGCGGCCAGCGCGAACGGTTCACCGGCCGCTGCCCCGAGGCGATCCTGCTCTCCCGCCACCTCGCCGGCGTCGAAGGCGCCCGCTCCAAGCGCGCCTCCCGCAAACCCCTCTCCCCGAGCGAGGCCCGCCGCTCCCTCAAGCACTCGAAGATCACCGCACGCCGCATCCGCGAGGACGGCGACCCCCTCCACGGCAGCTACGCACCCCCCTGCCGCTCCTGCGAGGCCCTCCTCGCCCACTTCGGCGTACGCCACGTCGACCTCACCCCCGCCGAGTAGCCATGACCACCACCTCAGCCTCCTACGACCGCTCCTCGGCCACCCGGTTCCCCGTCTCCGTGGACTCCGCCCTGCGCACCGCCGGCTGGGAACCCGGCCGCTGGGACATCAAGCAGGCCGAGTACTGGGCCGACGCCCTCCGGGACCACACCACCCCCGCCGGCCACCGCCACACCGTCTTCCCCGCCGCCGTCGAGGCCTGGGCCGAATTCGGCGGCCTCACCATCACCACCCGCGGACCGGGCCGCCAGATAGCCCCTGTGGCGATCCGCGTCGACCCGACCACCGGCCTCCACCTGGCCCGCACCTTCGCCGACCTGGGCCGCGCCCTGTCCACGGAGCTCTGCCCCCTGGGCACCGAGGCCGACGCCGGCTCCCACCTGGCCATCGACCGCGAGGGCCGCGTCTACGGCATCGACCACACCGGCGACTGGTACCTCGGCGCCAACCTCGACGAAGCCCTCGCCCTCCTCCTGACGGGCCTCCAACCCACCCGCCTCACCACGGGCTGACAGGCCCGGGCCCACGACGGGGCCACCCCCGGCACCCGCACACACGCACTCAGGCGGGCCGAATCCAGCCCCTCCGGCGTTTGAGGAGCGGGGGTCCGGGGGCAGCGCCCCCGGCAACGGCGCCGCACCGGCCCACCCAGCCGGCACCCGACCTAGCCCCCCGCCCCCACAGGCAGCACCGCCGACACCTTGAACCCGCCCCCATCCGTAGGCCCCGACACGAACACCCCACCCAGCCCGAGCACCCGCTCCCGCATCCCCACCAGCCCGTTCCCCCCACTGGGAAGCCCCGGCTCCGGAGCCTGGGCATCACACGGCCCGTTCTCCACCTGCATCGCCACCTCCCCCTCCCGGTGCGCGAGCCGTACGACGACCCGCGCGCCCGGAGCGTGCTTGTGGCAGTTGGTCAGCGCCTCCTGCACCACCCGGTAGGCGGTCTGCTCCACCTCCGCCGCGTACGCGGACACCGCCTCCCCGTGCACCACCATCTCGACGACCATCCCCGCCACCCGCGACTGCCCGACCAGCGCTTCCAGCTCGCACAGCGAAGGCCCGTCCTCGACCCCCGGACCCCCCACCAACGCCACCGGCACCGCGGCGGCGGCAGCAGCCGGGACCGCCACCCTCACCGGCTCCTCCCGCCGCAGCACCCCGAGCATCTCCCGCAGCTCGGTCAGCGCCTGCCGCCCCATGTCCCCCACCAGCGCCGCGTTCTTCGCCGCCCGCACCGGATCCTTCGCGGCCACCGCCTCCAGCGCCGCCGCGTGCACCACCATCAGCGACACCCGGTGCGCGACCACGTCGTGCATCTCCCGCGCGATCCGGGTCCGCTCCTCCGTACGGGCCCACTCGGCCCGCTCCTCCGCCCGGTCCGCCAGCAGCGACAGCTCCCGCTCCAGCGAGTCCGCCCGCTCCCGGAGGCTCTCCATCAGCCGCCGCCGGGCCCCCATGTACAGCCCGAGCAGCACCGGCGGCACGGTCAGCGCCACCGCCACGAACACGGACAGCATCAGCACGAACGTCCGGCCGGCCTCCGTGTCCCCGCTGGTCCGCAGGTACATCACGGCGAAGGTCGCGGCGAGCGCCATCGAGGTCAGCGTGGCGGTGATCCGGCGGGGCACCTCGGAGGAGGCCACCGTGTACAGGCCCACCACCCCGAGCAGGAACCCCATCACGGCCGGCGTGACGCCGATCCCCACCAGCACCACGGCCACCGGCCACCGGCGCCGCACGAGGAGCGTTGCCCCCACCATCACCCCGAACAGCACCCCGGCCGCGGTCGGCACCCCCGCCTCGTGGGCGAAGGACACGCCCTCGAACCCGCACTCCACGGCGGACGCCACACCGAGCGCCACGTCCACCACGACGTCCCGCCGCCGCCCCCACCACCACACAGGCGGGCCCGCGCGGCCTTCCACATCCCCCGAACCGGTCATGCCGACCAGCGTACGCAGGGGCCCCAGCACACGGTCGACCGGAATTCCGACGAACTCGCGGTAATCGCACGTACGAATGATTAGCCCGTAATCCGAGATCTGAATCCCGCATTCCGGACGACATTGGGGACATGACCGAAATCCGACGTCGCCCCGGCGACGGCACCGGCGGACTCCGCCACGGCACCACGACCTTCGAATCCCTCCGCGAGCAGGCGGTGACCCTGCGCCGCGAGGGCCTCAGCCGCCGCCAGATCCGCGACCGCCTGCACGTCCACAACAACGACATCCTGAACCGCCTCCTGGACGGCGAGCCCGCCCCCGAGTGGACCAAGCGCCCGAACGCCAAGGACGACCTCCGCGCGAAGGCCCGAGAACTCCGCCTCCAGGGCCTCACGTACGACCAGATCCAACTGGAACTGGGCTGCTCGAAGAGCTCGATCTCCCTCTGGGTCCGGGACCTGCCGAAGGTCGACCACCGGTCCCCTTCGGAACAGGCCCGGGACGCCGCACTCAAGCGCTGGGCCCACGAGAGCCCGCGCCGCGGGGAGGCTCGCGAAGCGGCCATCAAGACCGCGCGGGAGGAGGTCGGCCCCCTCGCCGACCAAAATCTGTTCCTCGTCGGTGTCGCCCTCTACTGGGCCGAGGGATCCAAGAGCAAGCCCTACCGCCGCGACGAGACCGTCACCTTCATCAACAGCGATCCCGGCGTCATCCGGGTATGGCTGGCCTGGCTGCAGCTCATGGAGATCCCCCGCGAGCGCCTGAAGTTCCGGGTGATGATCCACGAATCCGCCGACGTGGAGGGCGCCGAGCAGTACTGGGCCGACCTCGTCGGAGTGCAACGAACCCAGCTCCAGAGGACCACCCTCAAGAAGCACAATCCGAAGACCGTGCGCAAGAACACCGGCGCGGAGTACCGGGGATGCCTGATCGTCCGCGTCTCCGCCAGTTGCGAGTTGTACCGTCGCATTGAAGGTGCATGGTGCGGCATAGTAGGTGCCGTCGACTCGATCAACAGAGGCGAATGTCCGATTTAGTCGGCTTTGCTATCCCCTGTGGTGTAATCGGCAGCACTGGGACCTTTGGAGTCCTATGTCCGGGTTCGAGTCCTGGCAGGGGAGCAGAGCAAGGATCGGGTCCTGACCTTCAAGGTCAGGACCCGCCCTCGTTTCCGGCCCATGACCCCCCGGTATCCTTCACGGGTCCACTCCCGAAAGCCGAAGGGCACACCCGTGAGCGCCAACCGCCCGGCAGCCGTCGTCGTACTCGCAGCGGGTGAAGGCACCCGCATGAAGTCCGCGACTCCCAAGGTTCTGCACGAGATCAGCGGGCGCTCGCTCGTCGGTCACGTCGTCGCCGCCTCCCGTGAGCTGGACCCCGAGCACCTCGTCGTGGTCGTCGGGCACGCCCGGGAGCAGGTCGTCGCGCACCTCGCCGGCATCGATGCCGACGTCCGCACCGCCGTCCAGTACGAGCAGAACGGCACCGGGCACGCCGTCCGCATGGCCCTCGAAGAGCTCGGCGGCGCGCCGAACGGCACCGTGATCGTCGTCTGCGGCGACACCCCGCTCCTCACCGGCGAGACGCTGCGCCAGCTCGCGGCGACCCACACCGCCGACGGCAACGCCGTCACCGTGCTCACCGCCGAGGTGCCGGACTCCACCGGCTACGGCCGCATCGTCCGGGACTCCGAGAGCGGCGCGGTCAAGGCGATCGTGGAGCACAAGGACGCCACCGACGCCCAGCGCGCCATCCGGGAGATCAACTCCGGGGTCTTCGCCTTCGACGGGGCCCTGCTCGCCGACGCGCTCGGCAAGGTCCGCACGGACAACAGCCAGGGCGAGGAGTACCTCACCGACGTGCTCGGCATCCTGCGCGAGGCCGGCCACCGCGTCGGCGCGGCCGTGGGCGCCGACCACCGGCAGATCCTGGGCATCAACAACCGCGTGCAGCTCGCCGAGGCCCGCGCCCTGCTGAACGCGCGGCTGCTGGAGCAGGCGATGCTGGCGGGCGTGACGGTCGTCGACCCCGCGAGCACCTTCGTGGACGTGACGGTGACTTTCGGCCAGGACGCGATCGTGCACCCGGGCACCCAGCTGCTCGGCGCCACCCACATCGCCGAGGGGGCCGAGGTCGGCCCGAACACCCGGCTGACGGACACCCGGGTGGGCGAGGGGGCCCGTGTGGACAACACGGTGGCCGACAGCGCGGTCATCGGCGCGCAGGCCTCGGTGGGCCCCTTCGCGTACCTGCGTCCGGGCACGAACCTGGGCGTGAAGGCCAAGGCGGGCACGTACGTGGAGATGAAGAACGCGACGATCGGCGAGGGCACGAAGGTGCCGCACCTGTCGTACGTCGGGGACGCCACGATCGGCGAGTACACCAACATCGGCGCGGCGAGCGTCTTCGTGAACTACGACGGTGAGCACAAGCACCACACCACCGTCGGCTCGCACTGTAAGACGGGGTCGGACAACATGTTTGTGGCACCCGTCACCATCGGGGACGGTGCGTACACCGCCGCCGGGTCGGTGATCACGAAGGACGTTCCGGCCGGCGCGCTGGCCGTGGCCCGGGGCCAGCAACGGAATATCGAGGGCTGGGTGGCTCGGAAGCGCCCGGGAAGCGCCTCGGCGACGGCGGCTCAGTCGGCGGTCCAGGTGGACTCCGACGCCCGTTGAGGTGAACTGACCGGAAACGGGTACGTTCAGGACGGCGTACCGTGATAGGTGCACCCAATTCGGCTGGCTCACCGTGTGCGGGACGGACGCACATGGGGGCGAGCAGCTTTCAACACGTCTGAGGAGACAGTGCTGTGACCGGGATCAAGACGACCGGCGAGAAGAAGCTGATGCTCTTCTCCGGCCGCGCCCACCCCGAGCTGGCCGAGGAGGTCGCGCACCAGCTCGGTGTCGGCCTCGTGCCGACCAAGGCTTTCGACTTCGCGAACGGCGAGATCTACGTCCGCTTCCAGGAGTCGGCGCGCGGCGCGGACTGCTTCCTGATCCAGAGCCACACGGCTCCGATCAACAAGTGGATCATGGAGCAGCTGATCATGATCGACGCGCTGAAGCGCGCGTCGGCCCGCTCCATCACGGTGATCGTGCCGTCCTACGGGTACGCCCGTCAGGACAAGAAGCACAAGGGTCGTGAGCCGATCTCGGCCCGCCTGGTCGCCGATCTGCTGAAGACCGCGGGTGCGGACCGCATCCTGACGGTGGACCTGCACACGGACCAGATCCAGGGCTTCTTCGACGGCCCGGTGGACCACCTTTCGGCCCTGAACGTCCTCGCGGACTACGTGGGCGCGAAGGTGGACCGCTCGAAGCTGACGATCGTCTCCCCGGACGCCGGCCGCGTGCGCGTCGCCGACCGCTGGTGCGACCGTCTGGACGCGCCCCTCGCCATCGTGCACAAGCGCCGCGACAAGGACGTCGCCAACCAGGTGACCGTCCACGAGGTCGTCGGTGAGGTCAAGGGCCGCGTCTGCGTCCTGGTCGACGACATGATCGACACGGGTGGCACGATCTGCGCCGCCGCCGACGCGCTGTTCGCGCACGGCGCGGAGGACGTCATCGTGACGGCCACGCACGGCATCCTGTCGGGTCCGGCGGCCGACCGTCTGAAGAACTCCAAGGTCAGCGAGTTCGTGTTCACGAACACCCTGCCGGACCCGTCGGACCTGGAGCTCGACAAGATCACGGTGCTGTCGATCGCCCCGATGATCGCGCGTGCGGTGCGCGAGGTCTTCGAGGACGGTTCCGTGACGAGCCTGTTCGAAGAGGACCACTGAGCCTCTAGAAGATCCTTTTGAAGTGCGGCCTTCCCGCCGGGTAGACTCCTGAAGTTGCTCGGCGAGGGAGGCCGCACTTTTGTGTGCGGGCACTCCGTTATCGACGCGCTCTTCGTAGCAGGCCGTTTCGGCCGGGTGACCCTGTCCTTCTTTCCGTCACCCCACGAGGAGTGAGCATGTCCGAGGTCAAGCTTTCCGCCACCCTGCGCGACACCTTCGGCAAGGGCTCTGCCCGCCAGGCCCGTCGCGACGCCCTGATCCCCGCCGTCATCTACGGTCACGGCAACGACCCGAAGCACGTCAACGTCGAGGCCCACGGCCTGGCGCTGGCGCTGCGCACCCCGAACGTCCTGATCTCCCTGGACATCGCGGGCGACGGCGTCGAGCTGGTCATCCCGAAGGCCGTTCAGAAGCACCCCCTGAAGCGCTCGATCTCCCACGTCGACTTCCTGATCGTCAAGAAGGGCGAGAAGGTCACCGTCGACGTCGCGATCGTCACCGAGGGCGAGCTGGCCGCGGGCGGCAACATGCTGGAGACCCTGCAGAACACCGTCTCCGTCGAGGCCGAGGCCACCCACATCCCGACCGAGGTCACCGTCTCGATCGAGGGCCTGGAGGCCGGCGCCACCATCCACGCCAAGGACCTGGTCCTCCCGGCGGGCACCACCCTGGCCATCGACGGCGACGTCGCCGTGCTGCAGGTCGTCGCCCCGCAGGCCGAGGAGCCGGCCGCCGAGGCCGAGGGCACCGAGGCCTGAGCTTCGCCTTCGCCCTTCAGCAGTTGCTGACCGACCGCCGTCCGGCTCCACTGGAGCGGGACGGCGGTCGTCTTCGTTTAAGGAGCTATTGATGTCGGATGACGCGGCGACTCCGTGGCTGATCGTGGGCCTGGGCAATCCGGGTGGTGAGTACGCGGGCAACCGCCACAACATCGGGTTCATGGTGGCCGACCTGCTGGCCGAGCGGATCGGCGGCAAGTTCAAGGCGCACAAGGCGCGTGCGCAGGTGTTGGAGGGGCGCATCGGGCCTCCGGGGCCGGCGAACCGCCGTGTGGTGCTGGCGAAGCCGATGTCCTTCATGAACCTGTCGGGTGGTCCGGTGACGGCGCTGCGCGATTTCTACAAGGTGCCGTTGGAGCGGGTCGTCGCGGTCCATGACGAGTTGGACATCGACTATCCGACGTTGCGTCTGAAGCTGGGCGGCGGGGACAACGGGCACAACGGTCTGAAGTCGATGACGAAGTCGATGGGTGCGGACTACCACCGGGTGCGTTGTGGGATCGGTCGGCCGCCGGGTCGGATGCAGGTCGCGGACTTCGTGCTGAAGGACTTCTCGTCGACGGAGCGCAAGGATCTGGACTGGTTCGTGGACCGGGCGGCGGATGCGGTGGAGTGTCTGATCGCGGAGGGTCTGGAGCGCGCCCAGTCGGCGTACAACTCGTAGGTCTTTTCATGGGGAAGCCCCCGCACCGTGGGTCGGTGCGGGGGCTTTTTCGTGTGCCCGTGTGTCCGCGGGGCGGTCGGGCGGGCGGTCAGCCGGTGTTGCGCAGGCCGGCGGCGACGCCGTTGACGGTGAGCAACAGGGCGCGGGCGAGGAGCGGGTCGGGCTCTTCGCCGCGGGCGGCTGCGGCGCGCTGGCGGGCCAGGAGGGAGACCTGGAGGTAGGAGATGGGGTCCAGGTAGGCGTCGCGCACGGCGAAGGTCTGCTGGAGGACGGGCTGGGAGGCGAGGAGTTCGTCGCCTCCGGTGATGCGCAGGACTTCGGCGACGGTGAGGGCGTGTTCGGCCTCGATGCGGTCGAAGACGTGCTTGAGCTCGTCGGGTACGAGGGTGTCGACGTAGTGGCGGGCGATCCGCAGGTCCGTCTTGGCCAGCGTCATTTCGACGTTGGAGAGGAAGTTGCGGAAGAAGTGCCAGCGCTCGCCCATTTCGGTGAGGACGTCCTCGTGGCCGGCTTCGCGCAGGGCCTTGAGGCCGGAGCCGACTCCGTACCAGCCGGGGACGATCTGGCGGGACTGGGTCCAGCCGAAGACCCAGGGGATGGCGCGCAGGCCGTCGAGGCCGGCGCCGGAGTCGGGGCGGCGGGAGGGTCGGGAGCCGAGGTGGAGGTCGGCGAGCTGGTCGACGGGGGTGGCGGCGAAGAAGTAGGAGGGGAGGTCGGGGTCCTCGACGAGTGCGCGGTAGGCGCCGTGGGCGGCTTCGGAGACGATGTCCATGGCCGTGTCCCAGCGCGTGAGGGCGTCGGGGGACTGGCGGGGCGCGGTGTGGAGGGCGGATGCCTGGAGGGTGGCCGCGACGGTCAGTTCGAGGTTTTCGCGTGCGAGGGACGGGACGAGGTACTTGTCGGAGATGACCTCGCCCTGTTCGGTGACCTTGATCTCGCCTTCGAGGGTGCCCCAGGGCTGGGCGAGGATGGCGTCGTGGGAGGGACCGCCGCCGCGGCCGACGGTACCGCCGCGGCCGTGGAAGAGGCGCAGGCGGACGCCGTAGCGGTGGGCTACGTCGCGCAGGCGGCGCTGGGCGCGGTGGATTTCCCACTGGCTGGTGGTGATGCCGCCGAACTTGGAGGAGTCGGAGTAGCCGAGCATGACCTCCTGGACGTCTCCGCGGAGGGAGACGAGGCGCCGGTAGGAGGGGTCGGCGAGCATGTCGCCGAGGATGACATCGGCGGCGCGGAGTTCGTCGGTGGTTTCGAGGAGCGGCACGATGCCGATCTTGGCCCAGCCGGCGTGGAGGTCGATGAGGCCGGCTTCGCGGGCGAGGACGGCGGCGGCGAAGACGTCGTCGGCGCCCTGGCACATCGAGATGATGTAGGACTCGATGACTTCGGGGCCGAACTTCTCGAAGGCGTCCTTGATGGCGAAGAAGACGCCGAGGGTCTTGTGTCCGGCCGGGTCGAGGGGGGCCGGGGTGGGGGCGAGGGGGCGGCGGGAGCGGAATTCCTTGGCGAGGAGCTTCTGCCGGTAGTCGCGGGGCATGTCGGCGTAGCGCCAGGATTCCTCGCCGAGGCGGTCGAAGAGCTGGCCGAGTGCGTGGTGGTGGGCGTCGGCGTGTTCGCGGACGTCCATGGTGGCGAGCTGGAGGCCGAAGGCGGCCAGGGTGCGGATGGTGCGGTCCATGCGGCCGTCGGCGAGGAGTCCGCCGCGGTGTTCGCGCAGGCTGGTCTGGATGAGGGTGAGGTCGGTGAGGAGCTCGGCGGTGCCGAGGTAGTCGCGGCCTTCCTCGTGGGGGGTGCCCTTGGCGAGGCGTTCGCGGGTGTTGAGGAGCTTTTGGCGGACGCAGGTGGCCTTGAGGCGGTAGGGCTCTTCGGCGTTGAGTCGCTTGTAGCGGGGGCTGATCTCGGGGAGGCGTTCGAGGTCGGCCTGGAGGGAGGCGAGGAGTTCCTCGGTGGCTCCGGCGTAGCGGATGGAGTTGGACAGGAGCGAGCGCAGGAAGTCGACGAGTTCGAGGGCGTCGCTGATGCCGTGTTCGTGCTGGAGGATCAGGATGTCGCGGGTGACGTCGGGGGTGACGTTGGGGTTGCCGTCGCGGTCGCCTCCGATCCAGGTGCCGAAGGTGAGGGGGCGGGTGCCGGCAGGGAGTTCGACGCCGACGCGCTGGAGTTCGGCGGCGAGGTCTTCGAGGACGTCGCCGACGGCTCCGGCGTGGAGTTCGTCGAGGTAGTAGATGGCGTTGCGGGCCTCGTCGGAGGGTTCGGGGCGGACGACGCGGAGTTCGTCGGTCTGCCAGACGAGGTCGATGTTCTCGGCGAGGCGCAGGTCGTGGCGGCGGCGGTCGCCGGCGCCGGTGACGGGCTCCTCGAGGAGGGCGGCGATGCGGCGGAGCTTGCCGAGGACGCTGCGGCGGGCGGCTTCGGTGGGGTGTGCGGTGAAGACGGGTCGGACGTTGAGGTTCTTGACCGTTTCGCGCAGGTGCTCGGGGTCGGCGTCCTTGAGCATGTCGGCGGTGCGGGCGAGGAGGCCGCCCTCGGCGGCGCGGTGGGCGCGCAGTTCCTTGCCTCGGTGTACCTGTTCGGTGACGTTGGCGAGGTGGAAGTAGGTGGAGAAGGCGCGCACGAGCTTGGCGGCGGTCTCCAGGTCGGTGTCGCCGAGGAGGGTGGCGGCGGCTTCGCCGTCGGTGCGGGTGAGTGCGCGCACGCGTTCGACGAGGTCGAGGAGGTCTTGGCCCTCCTGGCGTACGAGGGTTTCCCCGAGGAGGTCGCCGAGGCGGCGGATGTCCGCGCGCAGCTCTGCGTTCGCGGCGTCCGTGGTGTGGGCGGGGGCCTGGTCAGCACTGCTCACAGGTGCGGCTCCTTGCAGTGTTTCGAGCGCTACTGGGCGGTGGGCTCCCGACCGCGCGCAGCGCTGCTGCTTCCTGATGCGCAGCTCGGGCTGCCCGTGCGGACCGCGCTGTCCGCCGGGGACAGGATAGGTGTCCTGTGCTTGTGCCTGGGCAAATGTCTCACCAGACGGCAAGTGGAGGGGCCGTGCGGGGGGTGTCTTGGTCGTGGGGGTGGTGTGCTCTCGCGCGCCTCGGGCGCGCGCCTGTTGCCTGGTGGCCCGCCTTTGCCATACTTACGTTGCCGTAGGTTACGGGTCCGTAACCTCGGCCCTGCCGGCTTCTCACCCTCAGGGGACCTCCATGACCACCAGTCCCGATCTGATCGAGGACGTGTCCGCGCCCTCCGACGGGTCTGTGCCATCCGCGACTCTCGGCGGCGAGAACAAGCGGTCCATCGAGCAGATCGCGCTTCTTCTGTTCATCACCGTTCCCTTCGTGGCCGTGCTGGCGGCGGTTCCGCTGGCCTGGGGCTGGGGGGTGAGCTGGTTGGATCTGGGCCTGATGGTGTTCATGTATTTCGTGGCGTGCCACGGGATCACGGTCGGTTTCCACCGGTACTTCACGCACGGTTCCTTCAAGGCGAAGCGGCCGTTGCGGATCGCGCTCGCGGTGATGGGTTCGCTGGCGGTGGAGGGGCCGCTGGTGCGGTGGGTGGCCGATCACCGCAAGCACCACAAGTACTCGGACCACGAGGGTGACCCGCATTCGCCGTGGCGGTTCGGGGAGACGGTGCCGGCGTTGATGAAGGGCCTGTGGTGGGCGCACATCGGTTGGCTCTTCGACGAGGAGCAGACGGATCAGCAGAAGTACGCGCCCGATCTGATCAAGGATCCGGCGATCCGGCGGATCTCGCGCGACTTCATCTTCTGGACGATGTTCTCGCTGGCGATCCCGCCGTTGGTGGGGGGTCTGGTGACGATGTCGTGGTGGGGTGCGTTCACGGCGTTCTTCTGGGGTTCGCTGGTGCGGGTCGCGCTGTTGCACCACGTGACGTGGTCGATCAATTCGATCTGTCATGCGGTGGGGAAGCGTCCGTTCAAGTCGCGTGACCGTTCGGGCAACGTGTGGTGGCTGGCGGTGCTGTCGTGCGGTGAGTCCTGGCACAACCTGCACCACGCGGATCCGACGTCGGCTCGTCACGGTGTGCTGCGGGGACAGGTCGATTCCAGTGCCCGGCTGATCCGCTGGTTCGAGCAGTTGGGGTGGGCCACGGACGTGCGGTGGCCGTCGGCGTCGCGCATCGACGCCCGACGCAGGGAAACCGCGTCGAAAGCGGCATGATGGGGGACGTGGCGATCGACGGCGGTACTTCCAGCAGTGACAAGCCCAGGCGAGGACGCCGGGTGCGGATGACGGGCGCCGAGCGGCGCCAGCAGCTGCTGGACATCGGCCGGGCGCTTTTCGCGGAGAAGGGCTTCGAGGGCACGTCGGTGGAGGAGATCGCGGCGAAGGCCGGGGTGTCCAAGCCGGTGGTGTACGAGCACTTCGGCGGCAAGGAGGGTCTGTACGCGGTCGTCGTGGACCGGGAGATGCGCCAGCTGTTGGACGGGGTGACGGGCGCGCTGACGGCCGGGCATCCGCGGGAGCTGTTGGAGCAGGCGGCCTTCGCGTTGTTGGACTACATCGAGTCCTATACGGACGGTTTCCGGATCCTGGTGCGTGATTCGCCGGTCGCGCAGTCGACGGGCACGTTCGCGTCGCTGATCAGTGACATCGCCACGCAGGTGGAGGACATCCTGGGTCTGGAGTTCAAGGCCCGGGGCTTCGATCCGAAGCTGGCGCCGCTGTACGCGCAGGCGCTGGTGGGGATGGTGGCGTTGACGGGGCAGTGGTGGCTGGACGTGCGCAGGCCGAAGAAGGCGGAGGTGGCGGCGCACCTGGTGAACCTGGCGTGGCACGGGCTGGACGGGCTGGAGTCGAAGCCGCAGCTGGTGGGCCGCCGCAAGAACTGAGCGCGCTCCTGGGTACGCGACGGCGCCCCGTCACCGGTGATCCGGTGGCGGGGCGCCGTCGCGTGGTGCCGGTGGGCCGCTGTCAGGCGCAGGGTTCCAGGGTGTGCGGGTCGAGGCCGTGCGGTTCGAGGAATTCGAGCCGGTTGCCGACCGGGTCTTCGGAGTAGAAGCGGCGGTGGCCGGGCAGGTTGTCGTCCCAGACGACCTTGGCCCCCCGCTGTTCCAGTCTGCTCGCGTACTCGACGATGCCGGTCACGCGCAGTCCGGGGTGGGCCTTGCGGGCGGGGCGGAAGTCGTCCTCGACGCCGAGGTGGAGCTGGACGGGGCCGGCGGTGAACCAGCAGCCGCCGCGTGCGGCGAGGACGGGTGGTTTGGGGATCTCGGTCATGCCCAGGACGTGGATGTAGTACGCGCGGAGCAGGTCCTCGGATCCGGGGGGCGCGGCGAGTTGTACGTGGTCGACGGCGGTGAGCACGGTCAGGCCTCCTTGCGTGCGACGGCGAAGATGCGGCGGAAGGGGAAGACGGTGCCGCGCGGTCCGGGCTGGTAGGCCTCGCGGAGCCGGTCGCGGTACTCGGCGAGGAAGGCGTGGACGGCGTCCTCGTCGTCGCCGAGGGCGGTGAGGACGGGCCGCAGGGCGGTGCCCTTGACCCAGTCGAGGACGGGGTCGGGGCCTTGGAGGAGCTGGTGGTAGGTGGTTTCCCAGACGTCGACCGCGCAGCCCAGTTCGGTGAAGCGGGCGAGGTACTCGGCGGGTTCGAGGAGGTGGATGTAGCGGGCACCGTGGCCGGCGAGCCGGGTGCGCCAGCGGGGGGTGTCGCAGAGTTCGGCGAGCAGGGCGTGGCTGGGGGCGGTGAAGTTGCCGGGGATCTGGAAGGCGAAGGTGCCGCCGGGGCGCAGTCCGTTGATCCAGGCGCCGAAGGAGCCGGGGTGGCTGGGGACCCATTGGAGGGCGGCGTTGGAGACGATCAGGTCGTAGGGCTCGTCGGGTAGCCAGGAGGCGAGGTCGGCGTGCCGGAAGTCGAGGCTGCCGCCGCCGGGGGTGGGGCCCTCGTGTTCCTGTGCGGCGCGGTGGAGCATCTCCGGGGAGAGGTCGAAGCCGGTGATCCTGGCGTCGGGCCAGCGGTCGGCGAGGAGGGTCGTGACGTTGCCGGGGCCGCAGCCGAGGTCGGCGATGCGGGCGGGGGCGGTGGGGAGTTCGGGTATGCGGTTCAGGAGGTCGAGGAAGGGCCTGGTGCGGTGGCCGGAGTGGCGGAGGTACTGCTGGGGGTCCCAGGTGGGTGCGGACGGCGCGGTGGACGTGGGGGTCCCGGCGCGCGCGGTATCGGAATGCATGTTCGAGCCTCCCTGCTGGCGGGGCGGTCGGAAGCGGAATCGGTTCCGGGACGCTCCATGCCCCACGCTCACGGCAATTATATCTCGACATCAAGATAGTCGTGGTCAAGAAGCTCGACATGAAGAGACTTCATGTCGACAGACCCCTTACACTGATCGGCATGGAGGACGAGGTCGACCGACTGGTAGCGGCATGGCGCCGGGAGCGCCCTGACCTCGACGTGGAACCGCTTGAGGTGCTGAGCCGCGTGAGCAGGCTCGCGCGCCACCTCGACCGCGCCCGCAGGCTGGCCTTCTCCGAGCACGGCCTGGAGCCCTGGGAGTTCGACGTACTGACCTCCCTGCGCCGCGCCGGAGCGCCCTACCAGCTCTCCCCCGGCCAGCTCCTGACGCAGACGCTGGTCACCTCCGGCACCATGACCAACCGCATCGACCGGCTCGCCAAGAAGGGCCTCGTCGAACGGCTCCCGGACCCCAGCGACCGCCGGGGGGTCCTCGTGCGACTCACCCCCGAGGGTCGCGACCGCGCCGACCAGGCCCTCGCCGGGCTGCTGGCCCAGGAGCGGGCGATCCTCGCCCAGCTCTCCCAGCACCAGCGCGCGGACCTCGCCGGGCTGCTACGCCAGTTGACCGCTCCGTTCGACAACATCCCCGGCTAGCCCCAGATCGGCCGGCCGTACGCCCGCCCGCCGGGCCAGGGCCACCGCCGCCAGCGTGGAGTGCACGCCCAGCTTGCCCAGCACGTTCTGCATGTGCGTGCGGACCGTGTGCGGGGACAGGAACAGCCGCGCCGCCACGTCCTTGCGGCCCAGCCCGGCCACCATGCAGCGCAGCACCTCGTGCTCGCGCGGGGTCAGCGACTCGACCAGCCGCTCGCTGTCCGTACGGTGCTTGCGCGCGGCCGTCAGCTCGCGCAGCACCCCGGTGAGCAGCGCGGGCGGCAGATGGGTCTCCTCGCGCAGGACCCCGCGGATCACGGCCAGCAGCCGCGAGAGCGAGCAGTCCTTGGCCACCCAGCCCGAGGCTCCCGCCTGGAGCGCGTGCGCGGCCCGGCGCGGTTCGTCGCGCTCGGCCAGGACGACCGTGCGCACGCCCGGGTGGGCGCCCCGTACGGTCGCGACCAGCGCGATCCCGTCCGCGCCCGGCGGCGCGGCCCCGGAGCCGGACTCCCGTTGGGCGGGCACGCCCCCGGAGGGCCCGGAGGCGCCCGGGGACCCGGCCGCGGCGGCCAGGTCGGCGTCGACGAGCAGGACGTCGAAGCGGCGGCCCTCGGCCACCGCCCGTTCGAGGCAGCGCAGGGCGGCCGGACCGCTGCCGGCCGCGGACACGTCCACGTCCGGCTCGGCCGCGAGCGCGGCTGCGAGCGATTCGGCGAAGATTCGGTGATCGTCGACGACGAGAACCCGGATACGAGCCACAAAACCCCCAAGGGTAGGGGAACGGACGACGGCGGGTACGGCGCCCGGACCGGGTGATCCGCAGCTGCCACGGCCGCCGCCGAGACATCTCTGCACTACCCCGGACCGGACGTCGTACCCGACTTGTCTCGACCCCTGAATCAACACCGGCCCCCACCGGTGTCACGCATCAGCGTAGGGCCGGGGGCGACACGCGGTTGGCCGAATAGCAGAAGTTTTCCCTGTGATTTTCCTGTGGGGACGGCCCGAACGGGCTTTGTGGTGGCTTGAATTCGACTGCACCGAAGGTCCGGATGGCGGCATCCGCACCGGCGTGTGCCACGGGCAGTTGCACGGGGTGCATTTCACCCGGCGTGTGCACGCCGGGCGCCCGCGCACAGCGCCCGCAAACCGCGTGTGCCTGACAGACACGCGCCCCCCGCACCGGAGGGTGCGGGGGGCGCGTGGGAAAGCGGATGAGCGGGGTGGTTCAGGAGGCGTCCCTGCGCGCGAAGTTCCACGCGTCCGTGATGATGCCGGTGAGGTCCGGCCGGCTCGGGGTCCAGCCCAGGCGCTCGTGGGCGGTGCGCGCGGAGGCCACCAGCTTCGCCGGGTCGCCGGGCCGGCGCGCGGCGACGACCTCGGGGATCTCGTGGCCGGTCACCTTGCGGACGGTCTCGACGACCTCGCGCACCGAGAACCCGCTGCCGTTGCCCAGGTTGCAGATCAGGTGCTCGCCGGCGGTGGCGTTCTCCAGCGCCGCCAGGTGGGCCTCGGCGAGGTCCGCGACGTGGATGTAGTCGCGGACGCAGGTGCCGTCGGGCGTCGGGTAGTCCTCGCCGTACACCGAGATCGCCTCGCGCTCGCCCAGCGCGACCTGGAGCACCAGCGGGATCAGGTGGGTCTCGGGGCTGTGGCGCTCGCCGAACTCCTTGTAGGCGCCGGCCACGTTGAAGTAGCGCAGGGACACCGCGGCCAGGCCGTGCGCCACGCACTCACCGGCGATCATGTGGTCGACGGCCAGCTTCGAGGCGCCGTACGGGTTGGTCGGCGCGGTCACCGAGGCCTCGGTCAGCAGGCCCTCCGTCGGCTCCCCGTAGGTGGCGGCGGTGGAGGAGAACACCAGCTTGCCGATGCCCGCCTCGCGCATCGCGGCCAGCAGGGCCATGGTGCCGCCGACGTTGTTCTGCCAGTACTTGCCCGGGTTCACCACGGACTCGCCGACCTGCGAGGAGGCCGCGAAGTGCAGGACGCCGTCGAAGGAGCCGTCCACGTACTGCGCGGCGTCCTGGATCCGGCCCTCGATGAAGGAGGCGCCCGCCGGGACGCCTTCGCGGAAGCCGGTGCTGAGGTCGTCGAGGACGGTCACCTCGTGGCCGGCCTCCAGCAGGTGCGCCGCGACCACGCTGCCGACGTATCCGGCCCCACCCGTTACAAGGTACTTGCTCACTCGACTACTGCCTCTCCCAGGGAAACGCGCACAGGGGTACGCGCGTACTAGGAGACTGGCTTACCGGATGAGGCGGCTCCGGGGAAATCCGGGGCCCCGATCAAGCCTCCCCCACGCCCCGCGGCGGGCCCGCCCGGTCCAGCAGGCCGGTACGGGCGGCCAGCGCGGCCGCCTCCAGCCGCGAACCCACGCCCAGCTTCATCAGGACCCGCTGCACGTGCGTACGGGCGGTGCTCGGGGCGATGGCCATGCCCGCCGCGATCAGCCGGGTGTCCTCGCCCTCCGCGACCCGCACCAGCACCTCCACCTCGCGCGGGGTCAGCAGCCGCAGCAGCCTGCTGCCCTCGTCGTCGGGCTGGGCGGCGGGGTTCAGGAGCTCCGCGAACGCCCCCTGGAGCAGCCCGGGGGCGATGGCCGGCTCCCCGGCCCGCGCCTTGGCCAGAGCGCGCTCCACGCCCTCGATCCGCTCGTCCTGGCGTACGTAGCCCGAGGCGCCCGCGGCGAAGGCGGCGGCGATGCCGCGCGGGCTGGGCACCGGGCCCAGGACGACGACGGCGATCTGCGGGCGCTCCCGCTTGATCCGCACGATCGGTTCGAACACCCCGGGCTCGGCGGGGGTCGCGGTCCCCAGCAGGCAGACCTCGGGGGCCCGGCTGATGACCAGCTCGGCGGCACCCGCGGACGGCGCGGTGGCCGCCAGCACCCGGTGACCGCGCAGTTTCAGGGCAGAGGCGAGCGCCTCGGCCAGCAGCCGGTGGTCGTCGACCACCACGACCCGTACGCCCATTGAGGCACCCACCCCCGAATCATCTGACCCGGCAAGCTACACGCTTGTTCGACGGTCCGCTCCGGTATCGACGCAGAAGCCCCCGGAAGGACGGACCTTCCGGGGGCTTCCCGCCACGTGGCGGCGCGGCGCGGGCGTCAGCTCGCGGTGAAGGAGATGAAGAGGTACTCCGGGTCCCTGTCCGAGATCGGCTTGCGGACCGACGTGCGGGAGATGAAGAGCTTCCCGTTGTGGTAGCGGTATTCGGAGTATTCGGGCGAGAAGGCGGTCTCGGCCCGCTGGCTCGCCTTGTCCGCCGGGTTCTCCATGAGGAGGGTTTCCTTCATCGTCTTGCCGTCGATGCTGACGATCTGGCCGCCCTTGTCGTACGGGGGCTCCTTGTAGGCGATGACGTTCGGGCCGTCCATGCGCAGCGGCGTGATCTGGTACCGCTCGCCCGCGTCGGCGCGGTCGGAGGTCTGCTTGCCCGTCGACAGGTCGAAGGAGAGCAGCTCGTTGGTGCGGCTGATGCCCTCCTTGCCCTGGTGCTCGTAGGAGGACAGGTAGAGCTTGCCGTTGCCGACGACCATGCCCGTGCACTTCTCGACGTCGGTGGCCGCGCACCTGCCGTCGAAGTTCCCGGAGGTGAGCGCGATGCGGGCCTTCAGCTCGCCCTTGTCGTCGACGACGAAGAGGTCGCTGACGCCGGTGGCGTTCTTCGCGGTCTTGCCGACGTCGGCACCGACGATCAGCGGGTTGGTGGAGACGATGCTCGCGTAGTCGATGCCCGGGGACAGCTTGTAGGAGGCCTTGGGCGCACCGGTGTTCGGGTCCAGGACCTGCGCGTACAGGGTGTAGTTGGGGCTCTGGCCGCACTTGCGGATGACGGCGAGGGCCTCGCCGCCGGCGTAGCCGGTGTCGCGGCACTGTTCGGCGTCGACCTTGGGGACCCACAGGGGCTTGCCGTCGGCGAGGCTCCAGGCGGCGCCGCCGGTGGAGATGTCCGCGGCGGCCACGGTGTTGCCGCTGATGGTGACCTCGCGCAGGTTCGCGGGCCGGTCGCCGCCGCTGGCGCTCTTGGCGTCTGCGGACCAGAGGAGCTTGCCGGCGTCCAGGTCGATGACGCCGACCATGGTGCACGCCGGGTACTTGGTCTCGGCCGTCGGCTGGGTGGGGCGGAAGAGGATCGCCGACTTGTTCTGGCTGACGTGCTTCGTCGCCCCGCAGACCTCGCCCGGGAGCGGGATCTCCCACTTCTTGCCGCCGTCGACCAGGTTGTAGCCGACGACCTTGGACACGTCGGACTTCACGTAGGTGGAGTCGGTGATCCAGGAGCCGATGGTGCCGACCTGCTCGGCGGGCTGCGGGCTGGTCAGGTTGAAGAGCGTCTTCGCCTTCGGGTTGGAGGGCGCGTTCTCCTTGCCGGCGCCGCCTTCCTGGGGCTTGTCGTTGCCCGTGGAGGCGCTGGATCCGCCCGCGGTGGTGTGCCCGCCGTCGTCGTCGCCGGTGCCGGAGGCGTACCAGAGTCCGCCGCCGACGATGAGGACGACGGCCAGCAGGGCCGCGCCGACGATCATCAGCTGGTTGCGCTTGTCGTTGCCGCCGCCGGCCGGGGCGCCCGTCGTCGCCGGGGGCTGGGGGGCGTACATGGGCGTGGTGGCGGGCCCGGGCTGCTGCTGCGGGTATCCGTAGCCGGGTCCGGGCTGCGGGTAGCCGTACGCGGGCTGTCCGGGGGCTGGCGGCGCTGCGGGCGGTGCGGGCGGCGGCGGCACGGGCTGGGCCGCGGGCTGGGCCGGCATGGTCGCGGGCTGGGCCGCGGGCTGGGCCGGCATGGTCGCGGGCTGGGCCGGCGGCTGCTGCGCGGGCGCCGACGGCCCGGGCGGCGGAGGCGGGGGGAACCCGCCCGGCGGGCCGAAGCCGCCCGGCGGGGGATCCTGCGGCGCTCCGAAGCCGCCGGACGGCGGCTGGCTGGGGGGCGGCGGGGTACTCATGCGTTGCTACTGCCTCTCGGTGGGTGGCTGTCGGACACGTTCACTTTCCGAAGACCATGAGGAGCTTCTCTTCCTTGCCCTCGGCCTTCAGTCGGCCGGTGGAGATGAAGAACCGTCCGTCCACCCAGTCGACCTTCGGGAGACGGAACGAGTGCTCGATCGGAGCGGCGGGGCCCGACGGGTTGCGCAGGAGCGCGGTGGGGGTGCCACCGGCGGCGGGGATCGAGAGGATCTCGCCGCCCTTGTCCTCCTCGGCCAGGCGGTAGAAGACCAGTTGTCCGTCCGCGGCCTTGAGGGGGGTGATGGTGCGCCCGTCCCCGGCCGGGGTGCGCCACTTGGCCTTTCCGGATGCCAGGTCGAAGGCGACGATCTCGTTCGCCTTGCCGCCCGACGCCTTGGTGGCCAGGTAGAGGGTGTCGTCGGCGACGGCGGAGGAATCGCACGTCGTCAGGGAGCGGAAGAGGCCGGTGTCGCCGCAGCCGACGGGGAAGCTGCCCTCGCCGCTGAGGGTGGCGGTCTGCTTCCCGTCGGGGCCGATGACGACGATGGAGCGTTCCTTGCTCTCCTCGTTGCCGAGGTCGAGGACGACCGGGTCCACCGAGTAGATGCCGGTGACCTTGAACTTCGGGGGGAGCCGGAACGTCCAGCCCTTCGTGCCGGTGACCGGGTCGATGCCCTGGACCTCGGCGGTGCTGTTCTCGTCCCGGCAGGTGGCGAGGGCGATCATCTTGCCGTTGCCGGACGTGTAGGAGTCGGCTCCGCAGCCTTCGGCCTGGTTGCCGCTGAAGAGCTTGTCGCCGGTGCTGATCCTGAAGGCGCTGGCGTTGCCGCCGCGGCTGATGGCGACGGTGTCGCCGGTGATGTCCACCGTGGGGCTGGTGAAGAGGTCGAAGAGCCCTTCCTTGGGCACCTCCTTCGACCAGACCTCCTTGCCGGTCTTGAGGTCGACCACGCGCATCTGCGTGCAGGAGGCGGTGTCCGACTCGCCGTCCTTGTACATGACGACCGTCTTGCCGTCGGTGGTGGTCTGCGAGGTGGTGGCGCAGATCAGCGCGGGGAAGGGCAGGGTCCACTTCTCCTTGCCGTCGGCGACCGACCAGGCGGTGAGGGACTTCCCCACACCCTTGACGACGGTGTCGCCGGTCACCCACTGGCCGGGGGACTCCACGCCCATGCCGGGACCGTCGATCTTGACCGTTTTGAGCCAGAGGACCTTGTCCTCGCCCTGCTTGCGGCCGGAGTTGAGGTCGGCTTCCCCGCTGCCGTTGCCACTGCCGTCGCCGTTGTCGACGGAGGTCGACGCGGAGGGCTTGCCGTCGGCGGGGGACCCCTGCGCGACGGGCTTCTTCGGGTCACCGTCCCGGCCGGCGAGGGTGAGGTAGACGACGCCTCCGATGAGCAGGAGCCCCGCCACGGAGGCGGCGACGAGCACGGTGGACTTCTTCTTCGGCGGGGTTCCGGGCACGGTCGGCGGCATCCCGGGCGGGCCGGGGGGCGGCGGCGGATATCCGTACATCGGCTGCGTGGCGGGCTGTTGGGGCTGCTGGAACTGCTGCGGCTGCCGGGTCTGGGGCTGCTGGGCGTACGGGTTGGCGCCCTGCGGCGGGTAGCCGTACGCGGACGGCTGCGGGGGGCCGGGCAGGTGACCGTAATCGGAAGGCGTCGGCGGCTGGTTCGGCGGCTGGGGCGGCTCGGTCATCAGCGCAACCTTCGGCTTCGGATGGTCGTGGGGGATGACCTTTCTATCACTGCCCGCCTGCGCACAACGGGCCGCTCCGCCCCTGTTCCCAAGGGAGGACCGGCCCGTGACGCCGCCGTTATCGGGGCGGTTGCGCGCTTCGGCTACTGGGCCTCTTCGGCCAGTTCCAGCCAGCGCATCTCCAAATCGTCCCGCTCCGAGAGGAGTTCGCGCAGTTCCGCGTCGAGCTTGGCGACCTTGTCGTAGTCGGTGGAGTGCTCGGCGATCTGCGCGTGCAGGTTGCTCTCGCGGTCGGAGAGCTTGTTCAGCTGGCGCTCGATCTTCTGGAGTTCCTTCTTCGCCGCGCGGGAGTCACCGGACGAGCTGGACTTCGCGGCGGCAGCGGCGGGCGCGGGCGCCGGGGCGGCCGCCTCGATCATCCGCTGTCGGCGTTCGAGGTACTCGTCCAGACCGCGCGGCAGCATCCGCAGGCTCGCGTCGCCGAGCAGGGCCATCACCGTGTCGGTGGTGCGCTCGATGAAGAACCGGTCGTGGGAGATCACGATCATCGAGCCGGGCCAGCCGTCGAGGAGGTCCTCCAGCTGGGTCAGGGTCTCGATGTCGAGGTCGTTGGTGGGCTCGTCGAGGAAGAGGACGTTCGGCTCGTCCATCAGCAGGCGCAGGATCTGCAGCCTGCGCCGCTCGCCACCGGAGAGGTCGCCGACGGGCGTCCACTGCTTCTCCTTGGTGAAGCCGAACTGCTCGCACAGCTGGCCCGCCGTCATCTCGCGGCCCTTGCCGAGGTCGACGCGGTCGCGCACGCGCTGGACGGCTTCGAGGACCCGCAGGGACGGGTCGAGTTCGCCGACCTCCTGGGAGAGGTAGGCGAGCCGGACGGTCTTGCCGACGGTGACCTGGCCGGCCGCGGGCTGGGACTCGCCCTGGGTGCGGGCGGCTTCGGCCAGGGCGCGCAGCAGGGAGGTCTTGCCGGCGCCGTTGACGCCGACGAGTCCGATGCGGTCACCGGGGCCGAGGTGCCAGGTGAGGTGCTTGAGGAGGACCTTGGGGCCGGCCTGGACGCTGACGTCTTCCAGGTCGAAGACGGTCTTGCCGAGGCGGGCGTTGGCGAAGCGCATCAGCTCGGACTTGTCGCGCGGCGGCGGCACGTCGGCGATCAGCTCGTTGGCCGCCTCGATGCGGTAGCGCGGCTTGGAGGTGCGGGCGGGGGCGCCGCGGCGCAGCCAGGCCAGCTCCTTGCGCATCAGGTTCTGCCGCTTCTGCTCCTCGGTGGCGGCGATCCGCTCGCGCTCGGCGCGGGCGAAGACGTAGTCGCTGTAGCCGCCCTCGTACTCGTGGACGTCTCCGCGCTGGACGTCCCACATGCGGGTGCAGACCTGGTCGAGGAACCAGCGGTCGTGGGTGACGCAGACGAGCGCGGAGCGGCGCTCCTGGAGGTGCTTGGCCAGCCAGGAGATGCCCTCGACGTCGAGGTGGTTGGTGGGCTCGTCGAGGACGAGGAGGTCCTGGTCGGCGATGAGCAGCTTGGCGAGCGCGATGCGGCGGCGCTCGCCGCCGGAGAGCGGGCCGATGACGGTGTCGAGGCCCTGGCCGAAGCCGGGGAGGTCGAGCCCGCCGAAGAGGCCGGTCAGCACGTCGCGGATCTTGGCGTTGCCGGCCCATTCGTGGTCGGCCATGTCCCGGATGATCTCGTGGCGGATGGTGGCCGCGGGATCGAGGGAGTCGTGCTGGGTGAGGACGCCCATGCGCAGGCCGCCCGACTGGGTGACGCGCCCGGTGTCGGGCTCCTCCAGCTTGGCCAGCATGCGGATGAGGGTGGTCTTGCCGTCGCCGTTGCGGCCGACGACACCGATCCGGTCCCCCTCGGACACGCCGAGGGAGATGCCGTCGAGCAGGGTACGTGTGCCGTACACCTTGCTGACTGCCTCGACATTGACCAGATTGACGGCCATCAGACGCGCTCCAGGGAAGGGGTGTGGATCAGCCCCTCAGCCTAACGCGCCGGGCAGCGCCGGACCGTTCCACCAGGAGCCAACCGCCCAGTGCCATCGCGATGGCGGCCGGCGCGGTGACGGGAACGGCGATCAGGGTCGCGCTGTGGCCGTCGAGCAGGCCGCCGAGTCCGGTCATGGACAGCCCGAGGACGCCGAGGAGGCACAGGGTGATGCCGGCGGCGGCGCGGGGCCCGCTGCCGGGGCCGGCGGGGGCCGCTGCCGGGGCCGGCGGGGCCTCGAAGCGGCGGAACAGGGTGACCAGGGCTCCGGTCAGGGCGGCCGCCGCCAGGACCCGCACGGGCACCTGCGCCCACCAGGCGGCGGTGGCCGGCTCGGGCAGGGAGATGCCGAGGGCGAGCTGGGCCGCGTACACGGCGAGCATGGCGGTGAGGTGCCAGAGGAAGGCGGTCATGGCGATCCCGTTGGCGGCGACGACGCCGCGCCAGACCCGCGGGCGGGCCAGCCAGGCGGCGGCGGGCTTCGTCACGAGCTGGACCGCGCCGACGAGCCACAGGCCGTGGCAGAGCAGGGCCAGGGTGGGCGGGGCCATGTTGGAGACCTTCTCGCCGGGCATCCCGACCATGGACAGCGGGTACGGGCCGTACGCCACCAGCAGCGCGGCCCCGGCCAGGCCGGCGGCGGCGAGGAGGGCGGGGCGGCGGATGCGGCCGTCGGCGCGGAGGAAGCCGAGCTGGTGGACGGCGAGCCAGACGAAGCCGAAGTTCAGGAACTCCACGTACGGCACGCCGAGCGCGAAGCGCAGTACGTCCACGACGGCGGCCGCGCCGCACAGCCCGGCGAAGGCCGCCCAGCCGTGGCGTTCGTGCAGCTTCAGCAGCGGCGGGGTGAAGGCGACCATGGCGAGGTAGATCCCGATGAACCAGAGCGGCTGCGTGACCATGCGCAGCGCGGCCCCGCTCAGCCGCCCGTCACCGGCTCCGGCGAGCTGCACGGCGAGCGCGAGGGCGGCCCAGACGAGGACGAAGACGAGCGTGGGCCGCAGCAGTCGGCGCAGCCGGGCGCGCAGGAAGTCGGCGTAGACGGGCCGGCCGTCGCTCCGCCGCACCAGCGACCGGTAGGACAACGCGTGCGAGAACCCGCCGACGAAGAAGAACACCGGCATCACCTGGAGGGCCCAGGTGAGCACCTGGAGCGCGGGCACGACGGCGAGGAGGTTCCCTATGCCGTCGGTGCTGACGGCGGCCATCAGCCAGTGCCCGCCGATGACGGTGCCGAGGGAGGCGACCCTCAGCAGATCCACGTACCGGTCCCGTCCGGCGGGGGTGGCCCCGGCGATGTCGCGTGCGCTGGCTGTCATGAGGCTACGGTCCCCCGCGGCCCGGCTCCGCCGACAGGGTGCGGATACTCAACTCCCGCCTGAGTATCCCGCCGTTGCGGGGGCTCCGCCCCCGAACCCCCGCGCCTCAAACGCCGGCGGGGGGGGGGGGGCGCCGCCCCCCCCCCCGCCGGGTGGTGGGGGGGGGGCGCGGGCCGGCCCCCGGGGGGGAGGGCGCGACCCCACCGCCCCGAGGCCCGGGGGTGGGCCCCCCCCGGGGTCCGGGGCGGAGCCCCGGGGGGCTACGGCAGGACCACCGCTCCCGGTGCCGGGGACGACGCCACGCGGGTGGTGCGGCACGTGCCCGAGGCTTCCAGGGCCGCGGCCACCTTCAGCGCGGATTCCGGGTCGCGGACCAGGAAGGCCGTGGTCGGACCCGAGCCGGAGACCAGCGCGGCGAGCGCACCGGCTTCCACGCCCGCGCCCAGCGTCGCGGCGAGCGACGGCCGCAGCGACAGCGCCGCCGGCTGGAGGTCGTTGGACAGGGCGCCCGCCAGCGCCTCCGGGTCGCCGGAGGCGAGGGCCGCGAGGAGTGCCGGCGAGGCCACGGGCTCCGGGATCTCCCGGCCCTCGGCGAGCCGGTCGAACTCCCGGAACACCGCCGGCGTGGACAGCCCGCCGTCGGCCACCGCGAACACCCAGTGGAAGGTACCCGCCTCCACGGGGGTCAGCAGCTCCCCGCGCCCCGTGCCGAGCGCGGCCCCGCCGACCAGGCTGAAGGGGACGTCGCTGCCGAGCTCCGCGCAGATGTCCAACAGCTCGGCCAGCGGGGTGTTCAGCCCCCACAGCGCGTCGCAGGCCACCAGGGCCGCCGCGCCGTCCGCGCTGCCGCCCGCCATGCCCCCGGCCACCGGGATGTTCTTCGCGATGTGGAGGTGCACCGAGGGGGAGATGCCGTGCCGTGCCGCGAGGGTCTCGGCGGCCCGCGCGGCCAGGTTCGTACGGTCCAGCGGGACCTGGTCGGCGTCCGGGCCGGTGCAGCTGACGGTCAGGGAGTCCGCCAAAGTCGCCGTGACCTCGTCGAAGAGGGAGACGGCGAGGAAGACGTTGGCGAGGTCGTGGAAGCCGTCGGGACGCGCCGCGCCCACCGCCAGCTGGACGTTGACCTTCGCGGGGACCCGTACGGTCACACCCGCACCCGCACCCGCACCCGTGCTCACAGCGCCGGCCTCTCCGCCTGCGGCTTGTGCTCGGCGATCGCGGCGAACTGCTCCACCGTCAGCGACTCACCGCGCGCCTGCGGGGAGATCCCGGCGGCGACCAGCGCCTCCTCGGCGCCCGCCGCCGAACCGGCCCAGCCGGCCAGCGCGGCGCGCAGCGTCTTGCGGCGCTGTGCGAAGGCGGCGTCCACGACCGCGAAGACCTCCGCCTTCGAGGCGGTGGTCTTGATCGGCTCGGTGCGGCGGACGAGGGAGACGAGGCCCGAGTCGACGTTGGGGGCGGGCCAGAAGACCTTGCGGCCGATGGCGCCGGCCCGCTTGACGTGCGCGTACCAGTTGGCCTTGACGGAGGGGACCCCGTACACCTTGTTTCCGGGTTCGGCGGCGAGCCGGTCGGCGACCTCCGACTGCACCATGACGAGGGTCCGCTCGATGCTGGGGAACCGGTCGAGCATGGTCAGCAGCACGGGCACGGCCACGTTGTAGGGCAGGTTCGCGACGAGCGCGGTCGGCGCCGGCCCGGGCAGCTCCGTGACCAGCATCGCGTCGGAGTGGACCAGCGCGAAGCGGTCCTTGCGGTCGGGCATCCGCGCCTCGATGGTGGCGGGCAGCGCGGCCGCGAGGATGTCGTCGATCTCGACGGCGGTGACCCGGTCGGCGGCCTCCAGCAGAGCGAGCGTCAGCGAGCCCAGCCCCGGCCCGACCTCGACGACCACGTCGTCGGGCCGCACCTCGGCGGTGCGCACGATCCGGCGGACCGTGTTGGCGTCGATGACGAAGTTCTGCCCCTTCTGCTTCGTCGGCTTCACGCCGAGTACGGCGGCCAGCTCCCGGATGTCGGCCGGGCCGAGGAGGGCGTCGGAAGGGGCGGGGGGGTTCTCGTTGGGCTGCTGCTCTGCGGTGCTCACCGGGCAAGCCTACGGCCGCAGTGCGGCCACGGGCTCGCCCCCCGCTGCACGTAGAGCTTCTTCGCCCGGTACGTCTGCTCCCCGGCCGGTGCGTCCTGCGGGCGGCCGCTGCCGCCGAGGGCCTGCCAGGTGCGGACGTCGAACTGGTAGAGGCCGCCGTACGTGCCCGAGGCGTCGGTGGCGGAGGGGCGGCCGCCGGATTCGCATTGGGCGAGGGCGGCCCAGTCGAGGCCGTCGGCGCCGGAGACGGAGGTGGGCAGTGGCTTGGTGCCGACCTTGACGAGCTGGGTGACGGGCTCGCGGACGGTCTCCTCGGCGATGCGGCGGGGCTTCTGCCGGACCCCGTTGACGGTGCGCAGGCCGTAGGTGACCCGGCGGGCGCCGGGCCTGCCGGAGCGTTCCACGACCTCGGTGCCGGTGAAGAGGGAGGGGTCCTCGGTCCTCTCGACGGCGTACGGGATGCGTTCCTCGCGGACCTCGCGGGTGCCGGTGATGCGCAGGACGGTGACGGTCTGGCCGTCGCGCGGGAAGGAGTCCGGGGGGACGGAGGTGGTGTCCTGGCCGTGGAGGGTGATGCCGGCCTGGTCGAGGGCCTCCTGGACGCTGGCGGCGTTGGTGCGGATGGTGCGTTCCCTTCCGTCGGCGAGGAAGGTGACGCTGCGTTCGGTGCGGACGCTGAGGGCGAGGCCCGTGCGGGGGACGGGGGCCTCGCGGGGGGAGGAGAGGTAGGCGCCCTCGGCGCGGATGCCGAGCTGGCGCAGGGCGCCTTCGACGGTGCGGGCGGTCGTCCACAGTTGGCGGGGCTGTCCGTCGAGGGTCAGGCGCAGGGGGCGGCCGTAGCGGACGATGACCTCTTCGCCGTCGTCGAGGGGTTCGCCGGGGGCGGGGGCGACGAGGTCGTGGGGGCCGACGCCGAGGCCTTCGGAGGCCAGGAGTTCGTCGACGTCGTCGGCGAAGGTGTGGAGGTTCCTGGGGACGCCGTCCACGGTGAGCCGGACCGTCTTGTCGGCGGCGACGAAGGCGGTGGTGCCGCCGGCGAGGAAGGCGACGACGAGCGCTTGGGGCACGATCCGCCGCCAGGTCCCTCCCGGGGTGGGCGGGGGTCCGGCCGCGGCCCGTCTGCGCCTGGTGCCGGGCCCGGCGGGGGCCGTCGGGGTGGCGTCCCCGCCCCGGCGGCCGGTGCCGGGTCCGGCGGGGGCCGGCAGGGTGGCGGGCTCTGCGCTCCGGCGGCGGCCGGTGCCGGCGGGGGCCGGCGTGGTGGCGGGGTCCTGGCCCCGGCGGCGGCCCGTGCCGGGGCCTACGGGGGCGGGGGCGGGGGCCCCGGCGTGGCGCCTGCCGGCCACCGGCGGTGCCTCCGCTCCGGGAGGGGCGGCGGGGCTCGGGGCCTCGGCCGCGGCACCGCGCCGCCGACCCGGCCCCGGTGGGGCGGGGGCCGTGGCCGTCGCCCCACCCGCCGCGCCCCGGCGGCGGCCGCCGACCGGTGCGGCGGGGCCGTCCTGCGGGGTGGGGGCGGCGGTCCGGTCGAGAGTCTGGCCCCGGGCCCGCCGACGCGAGCCGCGTCCACCGCCCCGAGGGGCCGGAACCTCGGGGTCGGCCGCCCCGAAGCCGGCCCCGGACCCCGGCGCGGACTCGGGGGTGGGCTCCGGGGCGGATGCGGACACGGCGGTCGGTCCGGGGCCCGGCCCGGGTCGGCCGCGGCGGTGACTGCCCTGCGTATCGCTCACGACGCTCACTCCCCTGTTGGTCGGCACCCGCTGGTTCGGGGGCACGGCACCATAGCGGAGGAGTCGTCACACTCCAAAGTTGTACGACTACTCAGGGTGGCGAAGCAGGGCTGTGTCGGACGGCGTCAGTAGTCGAACGCGCGGGCCGTGTTCGCCGCCAGGGCCGTGGCCATCGCGTCCTCGTCGATGCCGCGCACGGCGGCCATCGCGCGCACCGTCAGCGGAATGAGATACGGGGCGTTGGGCCGGCCGCGGTAGGGCGCCGGGGTCAGGTACGGGGCGTCGGTCTCCACGAGGACGAGTTCCAGCGGGGCCACCGCCAGGGCCTCCCGCAGCGGGGCCGCGTTCTTGAAGGTGACGGTCCCGGCGAAGGACATGTAGTACCCGGCGGCGGCGCACTCCCGGGCCATCTCGGCGTCCCCGGAGTAGCAGTGGAAGACGGTCCGTTCCGGGGCGCCCTCCTCGCGCAGTACGCGCAGTACGTCCGCGTGGGCCTCGCGGTCGTGGATGACGAGGGCCTTGCCCTGCCGCTTGGCGATCTCGATGTGGGCGCGGAACGAACGCTCCTGCGCGGCCATCCCCTCCGGCCCGGTGCGGAAGTAGTCCAGTCCGGTCTCGCCGACCGCCTTGACGTGGTCGAGGGCGGCCAGCGCCTCGATCTCCGCGAGCGCCTCGTCGAGCGCCGCGTCGCCGCCGCCCGCCCGCGCGCCCTGGCGGGACCAGCCGTCGGGGTCCCCGTGCACGATGCGGGGGGCCTCGTTGGGGTGGAGGGCCACGGCCGCGTGGATGTTCTCGTACGCCGCCGCGGTCTCGGCGGCCCACCGGGAGCCCTTCACGTCGCAGCCGACCTGGACGACGGTGGTCACTCCGACGGAGGCGGCCTTCGCGAGGCCCTCCTCGACGGTGCCGGACTGCATGTCCAGGTGGGTGTGCGAATCCGCGACCGCCACCCGGAGGGGTTCGGGCAGCGGCGGCGGCGCGTCTTTCGAGGAGGGGCTCATGCGGCCGATCTTATGACCGGCGGAAGATCCCCATCAGCCGGGAGAGCAGGCCCCGGCGCCTTTCCGACTCGTCCACCGGGACGGGTCCCGGGGCGTCGTGCGCGCGCGGCTTGGGGGTCCGGGGGACGTTCGCCCCGGCCGGCACCGGCCCGGCGATCCCCGGGGCGATGCGGTGGTGGTAGAGCCTGTCGATCGTGCCGAGTACCGAGGAGACCTGACCGGCCCGCATGATGCGCACGACGTGGCCGTCGCAGTTCATGCAGGTCGGGTTGGACAGCGGGGAGGGAACCCGCTCGCCGCCGACCATGTACATGATGAACTGCTCGCCCCTGCCGTCCACGTGGTGTTCTATCGCGTAGGCCTGCTCCCAGGCGTATCCGCACTTCATGCAGGCGAAGGAGTACGCCTCGTGCACGGTCTGCACGGGAGCGGATACAGGGCCGGGTACCGCGGCGGCTACGGGTACCGGGGTGTCAGCGATCTCACTCATGCCAGCTCCTCTTGTTCCACTGGTGCCATTGCCAGTGGACGCCTCTTCGGGCGGGAGCGCATCAGGCCCTGTCTACTGTTGGACGGTATTTGGGCGACTCATGTCCCAAAGCGCCCGGTGCGCGGTCTGAGCTTTGCTTTTCAGGTTAGCCCTTTACCGACCTGGGGCATCTTTTGAGCCACATTCTTTGCCGCGACGACCGCGTCGAACACTTCCCGCTTGGGTACTCCGGCCTCCGCCGCGACCGCCGCGATGGCCTCCTTGCGGCGCTCCCCCGCCTCCTCGCGCACCCGTACCCGGCGCACCAGCTCCTCGGCGTCCACGTCTCCGGGGCCGGCCGCCGGGGCCCCCTCGACCACGACGGTGATCTCCCCGCGCACGCCCTCGGCGGCCCAGGCCGCCAGCTCGCCGAGGCCGCCGCGCTTGACCTCCTCGTACGTCTTCGTCAGCTCGCGGCACACGGCGGCCCGCCGGTCCGCACCGAAGACCTCGGCCATCGCGGCCAGGGTGTCGTCGAGCCGGTGCGGGGCCTCGAAGTAGACGAGCGTGCGCCGCTCGCCCGCGACCTCGCGCAGCCGGCCGAGGCGCTCGCCGGCCTTGCGCGGCAGGAACCCCTCGAAGCAGAAGCGGTCCACGGGCAGCCCGGACAGGGCGAGCGCGGTGAGCACGGCGGAGGGACCGGGGACGGCGGTGACCTTGATGTCCTTCTCCACGGCGGCGGCCACGAGCCGGTAGCCGGGGTCGGAGACGGAGGGCATGCCGGCGTCGGTGACCAGCAGGACGCGCTTGCCGTCCTCCAGTGCATCGACGAGTTCGGGGGTGCGCGCGGACTCGTTGCCCTCGAAGTACGAGACGACGCGCCCGGTGGTGTGCACGCCGAGGCCCTGGGTCAGCCGGCGCAGCCGCCGGGTGTCCTCGGCGGCGACCACGTCGGCCCGCTCCAGCTCGGCCGCGAGCCGCGGCGGGGCGTCCGCGAGATCGCCGATCGGCGTCCCGGCGAGGACGAGCACGCCGACGGTGGAGGAGGGTTCGGTACGGAGGGGCTGGTCAGTCGTCACCGGCCCATCCTCTCAGTCCCGTGGCCCGTCGCCCCCCGGGTACTGGGGCGCACACAGATCTCTTCCCTACGATGTGCCGGTGACCAGTACCGCGACGCCGCCGCCCAGCCCCGCGGGGGCACCTCCCGCCCTGCCGTCGGGGCGGGCCGAAGAGCAGCCCACCTGGCTGCGCCGCCTGCGCGGATTCGGTTACGCGCCGCCCGCGGGCGCGCCCGCGGACCTGCGCACCCGCCTGGTGCCCCCGTACACGCAGCCGTCCCCCCAGCTGTGGACGACCTTCGGGCTGCGGCCCGAGGTGTGGGGGACGTGGAACCGGATCCTGGCGTGGGCGGGACCGGTGCTGGTGGCGCTGGTCGCGGGCGTGCTGCGGTTCGTGCACCTGGGCAGCCCGAAGGCGGTGATATTCGACGAGACGTACTACGCCAAGGACGCCTGGGCCACGATCAAGCAGGGCTACGAGGCGAGCTGGCCCAAGGACATCGACAAGCTGATCCTCGACAACCCGCACGCGGTCGCGCTCCCGACGGACGCCGGCTACGTCGTGCACCCGCCCGTCGGCAAGTGGGTCATCGGGCTCGGCGAGTGGATGTTCGGCTTCGATCCCTTCGGCTGGCGGTTCATGACCGCCCTGCTCGGCACCCTGTCGGTGCTGATGCTGTGCCGGATCGGGCGCCGACTGTTCCGCTCCACCTTCCTGGGCTGCCTGGCGGGCGCGCTGCTCGCGGTGGACGGGCTGCACCTGGTGATGAGCCGCACCGCGCTGCTCGACCTGGTGCTGATGTTCTTCGTGCTGGCCGCGTTCGGGGCGCTGCTGATCGACCGGGACCGGACCCGGGCCCGGCTCGCGGACGCGCTCCCGGTGGACGAGGAGGGCCGTACCCGGCCCGATGCGAAGATCGCCGAGACGCTGCGGCTGGGTTGGCGGCCGTACCGGATCCTGGCGGGCGTCTGCCTGGGTCTGGCCGCGGGCACGAAGTGGAACGGCTTCATCGCGCTGGCGTTCTTCGGCGTCCTGACGGTGCTGTGGGACGCGGCCGCGCGCCGTACCGCGGGTGCGGGCGCCCCGTACGCGTCGATGCTGCGCCGCGACGCGCTGCCCGCCTTCGTGTCGACCGTCCCGGTCGCGATCGTCACGTACCTGGCCTCCTGGTCGGGGTGGATCTTCAGCCCGGACGACGGCAAGGGCGGCTACCTGCGCGACTGGGCGGCCAAGTACGACCAGAAGAGCTCGCTGTCGTTCCTGCCGGAGTGGGTGCGCAGCCTGTGGCACTACGAGACCGAGGTCTACAAGTTCCACGTCGGCCTGACCTCGGGGCACACCTACGAGTCGAACCCGTGGAGCTGGCTGGTCCTGGGCCGGCCCGTCTCCTACTTCTACGAGTCCCCGGCGCCCGGCACGGACGGCTGCCCGGCGACCGAGACGGGCAAGTGCGCCCGCGAGGTGCTGGCGCTGGGCACCCCGCTGCTGTGGTGGGCGGGCTGCTTCGCGCTGCTGTACGTGCTGTGGCGGTGGTTCTTCCGCCGCGACTGGCGGGCGGGTGCGATCGCGTGCGCGCTGGGCGCGGGTCTGCTGCCCTGGTTCAACTACCAGGAGCGGACGATCTTCTACTTCTACGCGGTGGTCTTCGTCCCGTACCTGTGCCTGGCGGTGGCGATGATGATCGGGGCCTTGCTGGGGCCGGCCGGTTCGAGCGAGCGCCGGCGGGCGCTGGGCGCGATCGGGGCGGGCGTGCTGGTGCTGCTGATCGCGTGGAACTTCATCTATTTCTGGCCGATCTACACCGGCCAGTCCCTGCCGATGGACTCTTGGCGGGGCCGGATGTGGCTGGACACCTGGGTATGACCGCATAGCCCGGCCGGTCGCCCGGCAGGCATCCAGGAGGGCCTTCCCCGCTTCGTCGGGGCGGGCCCTCCTGCCATTTCCCGCACCCTTTCGGCCATCGCGGGTTCCGGTCCGGTAACGAGAGCGGACTCGGGTGACGACGCGGCGTAAGGTCCGCACCAAGGGCTCTTTGAACATGTTCAGAGAACCGTGACTCGGGGGAGGATGCGAAATGAACGGGGCGGCAAAGGGCGCCATCGTCGGCGGGGTGTTCCTCGCACTCGTCGGCGGCGCCGGGTACGGGGTGTACGCGCTGGTCGGGGACGGCGGCGGGGGCGCGAAGAACGGCGAGAAGGACGGTACGACCTCCGTCCAGGCCGGCAAGGGCAGCGGGCCGATCACGGAGAAGGAGACGGTGGAGACCGCCAAGGCCTTCCTCGCCGCGTGGGCCGCCGGGGACTCGGCCGCGGCGGCCGCGCTGACGAACAACGCGCAGGACGCGCAGCCCGCCGTCGGCGACTTCACGGCCAAGGCGCACGTGTCCAAGGCCGTGATCACCCCCGGCGCGTACGACGGCACGGGCGTGCCCTTCAAGGTGGAAGCGGAGATCACGTACGAGGGGACGACCAAGCCCTTCGCCTACGACTCCCGGCTCACCGTGGTGCGCGGGCTGACCACCGGGAAGGCGCTGGTCGACTGGAAGGAGGCGATCATCCACCCGCAGCTCCAGCGGGGCGAGAAGCTGCGCGCGGGCTCCCCCGCGACCCCGCCGGTCAAGGCGCTCGACCGCAACGGCAAGGAGCTGACCGCCGAGCAGTACCCCTCGCTGCGGGCCGTCCTGGACGACCTGCGCAAGGCGTACGGGGAGAAGGCGGGCGGCACGAAGGGCGCGGAGGTGTGGATCGAGCCGGCCGGCCCGAGCGAGCCCAAGCGGACCCTGATGACGCTGGCCGAGGGCAAGCCCGGGGAGATCCGGACCGTCCTGGACGCCGATGTGCAGGCGGCGGCGGAGAAGGCGGTGGGGAAGTACCCCGAGGCCTCGGTGGTCGCGGTCCAGCCGAGCACGGGCGAGATCCTGGCGGTGGCCAACCACCGCAAGGACGGCTTCAACGCGGCGATGCGGGGGGCTCGGGCGCCCGGCTCGACGATGAAGATCGTGACGGGGGCCATGCTGATCGAGAAGGGCCTGGTGTCGGCGGACAAGCCGGCGGCCTGCCCGGCCACGGCCACGTGGGAGGGGCGGACCTTCCACAACCTGAACAACTTCAAGTCCGAGGGGGAGACCTTCGCGTCGAGCTTCGCCAGGTCCTGCAACACGGCCTTCATCAGCCTGATCGACGACGTGCACGACAACGGCGCGCTGCCGCGGGAGGCCAGGGACGTCTTCGGCATCGGGCTCGACTGGAAGACCGGGGTCGTCTCGGTGGACGGGTCGGTCCCGGAGGCGTCGGGGTCGGGCGCGGCCGCCGCGTACATCGGCCAGGGCACGATCACGATGAACCCGCTGAACGTCGCCTCGATCACGGCGACCGCCCGGACGGGGGTGTTCCGCCAGCCGGTGATCGTGAAGGCCTCGCTGGACGGGCGCACCCTCGCGACCGCCTCGCGGGCGCTGAAGCCGGGGGTGTCGGCGCAGCTGGTGAAGATGATGAGGCTGACGGCGACGAGCGGCACCGCGCGCGAGGCGATGGCCTCGGTCGGCGGCTCGGACAAGGGCGCGAAGACCGGCTCCGCGGAGGTCGACGGCGCGGGCAGCCCGGACAGCTGGTTCACCGGCTTCAGCGGCGACGTGGCCGCCGCGGCGATGGTCGAGGCGGGCGGCCACGGCGGCGAGGCGGCGGGGCCGCTGGTGGCGGAGGTCCTGAACGCGGGGTAGCCCTCCCGGGCGGGGTCGGGCCGGACGGGCGGCCGGGCCACCCGGGGCTCCGCCCCCGGACCCCCGGTCCTCGAACGCCGGACGGGCTGCTTTGCCTCCGGCGGCGCCTCAAACGCCGGCGAGGCTGGATTCGCCCGCTGCCGCCCGCCTGACATTTCAGCCCCGTCGGCGTTCGAGCCGCTGGGGGCATATCCAGCCCCGCCGGCGTTTGAGCCGCTGGGGGCATATCCAGCCCCGCCGGCGTTTGAGCCGCGGGGTCTGGGGCGGAGCCCCAGGGAACGGTGGAAGGGCGGGTAGGGGACCAGCCCCGCAGGGACCCGGCCGCACCCAGCTCCCGGGCCGGCGCCAGGGCCGGGGCCGGGGCCGGGGCCAGGGCCAGGGGCCGGGGGCCGGGGCCGGGGGCCGGGGCCGCCGGTCCGGGGCCGGGCCCGTGGGGGTGAAAGGCGCTCGACCCGGGCGGAGCCGCGGCGCTAGCGTCCCCCCATGACGACCACCCCCACGCACCCCCTGTTCGCCGAGGCCCTGCAAGGGCTGGGGCTCGACCCCGCCGTCCGCAGCTTCCCCGAAGGGACCCGCACGGCCGCCGACGCCGCCGCCGCGATCGGCTGCGAGCTCAGCCAGATCGTGAAGTCGCTGATCTTCGCCGCGGACGGGGTTCCCGTACTGGTCCTCATGGACGGCGCCTCCCGCGTCGACGTCGAGGCCGTACGCCGCGAGCTCGGCGCCGCCAAGGTCACCCGGGCGGACGCGGCCGTGGTCCGGGAGACCACCGGCTACGCCATCGGCGGGGTCCCGCCCTTCGGGCACCGCACCCGCACCCGGGTGCTGGCGGACCGGTCCCTGTTGGCCCACACCGAGGTCTGGGCGGCGGCCGGCACCCCGAACAGCGTGTTCCCGATGGCCCCCGAGGAGCTCATCGCGCACGCGGGTGCCACGCTCACCGACGTACGCGAAGGCCGCGAAGGCTAGAGCGCCGACTTCAGGGCCCGTACCAGCGCCTGCGCCCGCGGGTCGGCCGTGACCGACTTGGCGTGGGCGTTGGTGACGTAGCCGAACCCGATGCCCGACTCCGGGTCCGCGAAGGCCAGGGAGCCGCCGCGGCCCGGGTGGCCGAAGGAGGCCGGGGAGAGCAGCGGGGAGGCCGGGCCGTGCAGCATGTAGCCCGGTCCGAAGCGGGTGTTCACGATCAGCACCCGGTCGGGGCCCGACGACAGCTCCCGGCCGGCCAGCGCGGTGGTCTCCGGGGTGAAGACCCGGGCGCCGTCCTCGACCACGCCGATGGTGGCCCCGTAGAAGCGGGCGAGGGCGCGTGCGGTGCCGATGCCGGCCGAGCCGGGGAGCTCGGCGGCCTGGTAGGCGGGGTCGTTCTCGTCCGGCTGGGGGTCGATGGCCGCGAAGGCGCGACGGGTCAGGGAGTCCGGGTCGGCGTACGCCTCGGAAACGTTTCTCCGCGGCCGGGTCTTCAGCAGGCCCGCGCGCTCCGGCGGCTCGACGGGCGCCACCCGGCCCACCCGGTGCGCCTCGGCCTCCGGCAGGCCTATCCAGAAGTCCAGGCCCAGCGGCTCGGCGATCTCCTCCGCGAGGATCGAGCCGATGGTGCGGCCGGTGGCCCGGAGCACCAGCTCGGACACCAGCCAGCTGAAGGTCTGCGCGTGGTAGCCGTGCTCGGTGCCGGGCTCCCAGAAGGGCCGCTGCGCGGCGACCGCGTGGGCCCCGCTGACGCCGTCCGCCGCCTCGGCGACGGTCAGCCCCCGGTCCAGCGCCGGAACGCCGGCGCGGTGGGCGAGCAGGTCGCGGACGAGGGTCTTCTCCTTGCCGCCCGTCTTGAACTCGGGCCAGTACGAGCCCACCGGCGCGTCCAGGTCCAGCAGCCCGCGCTGGTGCAGCAGCAGCGGCACGGCGGCGGCCACGCCCTTCGTGGCGGAGCGGACGATCGTCGCGGTGTCCTCGGCCCAGGGCCCGGAGCCTTCGTCGCCGTCGGCGTCCTTGGTGCCGCCCCACAGGTCGACGACCTTGCGGCCGTCCCGGTAGACGGCCACCGCCGCGCCCCGGTCGCCGAGCACCTCGAAGTTGCGTACGAAAGCCTCGCGGACGGGCTCGAAGCCCTCCGCCACCGACCCGTGGACATCCACGTCTACTCCCAGCACCTGCCGCGGCGCCCCGACGGCGCCCACGCCACAATGCAACGCCGGCCGGAGCGCCCTGCTTCCCGGGTCCCCCCGCAGCGGCTCACCGGGCCCGGCGCCGATCAGTGCGAGGGGCGCGTCAGAAGGGGCGTGCGCGGGTCGAAGCCGAACGGCAGCTCCAGCCGGTGCGCCCGCATCAGCTCCTCGTCGCACAGCAGTTCCTGGGTGGGACCGTCGGCGGCGATGACCCCTTCGCTGAGGACCACCGAGCGGGGGCACAGCTCCAGTGCGTACGGCAGGTCGTGGGTCACCATCAGCACGGTCACGTCGAGCGAGCGCAGGATGTCCGCGAGCTCGCGGCGCGAGGCCGGGTCGAGGTTGGACGAGGGCTCGTCGAGGACGAGGATCTCCGGCCGCATCGCGAGGACCGTGGCGACGGCCACCCGGCGGCGCTGGCCGAAGGACAGGTGGTGCGGCGGCCGGTCGGCGAAGTCCGCCATGCCGACCTGCTCCAGCGCCCCGCGCACCCGTTCCTCCAGCTCGGCGCCGCGCAGGCCCGCGGCGGCGGGGCCGAAGGCCACGTCCTCGCGGACGGTCGGCATGAACAGCTGGTCGTCGGGGTCCTGGAAGACGATCCCGACCCGGCGGCGGATCTCGGCGAAGTTCCGCTTCTCCACCGGCAGCCCGGCCACGGACACCGAGCCGACCCCGCCGCCCAGGATGCCGTTGAGGTGCAGCACGAGGGTGGTCTTGCCAGCGCCGTTGGGGCCGAGCAGGGCGACCCGCTCGCCGCGCCCGACGCTCAGGTCCACCCCGAAGAGGGCCTGGTGGCCGTCGGGGTAGGCGTAGGCGAGGCCGGTCACTTCAAGAGACGGAGCAGGGGTCACAGGGACCATCCCATCAGACAGACGGCGAGGGCCGTCACCGGGAGCGCGGCCGCGTACGCCCACTGGGCGCGGGTGGCCACGACTTCGTCGATCACCGGCATCGAGCCGGCGTAGCCGCGGCTGACCATCGCGAGGTGGACCCGCTCGCCGCGCTCGTAGGAGCGGATGAACAGCGCGCCTGCCGTCTTGGCCAGCACCCCCCAGTGGCGGATGCCGCTCGCCTCGAAGCCGCGCGAGCGCCGCGCGATGGACATCCGGCGCAGCTCGTCGCTGATGACGTCCCCGTACCGGATCATGAAGGTGGCGATCTGCACGAGCAGCGGGGGCAGCTTCAGCCGTTGCAGGCCGAGCAGCAGTGCCCGCAGTTCCGTCGTCGAGGCGAGCAGGACGGAGGCGGCGACGCCGAGGGTGCCCTTGGCCAGGACGTTCCAGGCGCCCCACAGGCCGGAGACGCTGAGCGACATGCCGAGGACCTCCACGCGTTCGCCCTGCGCGACGAACGGCATGAGCACGGCGAAGGCGACGAAGGGGATCTCGATCAGCAGCCTGCGCAGCAGGAAGCCGGCCGGGATGCGGGCCGCGGCCGCGACCGCCGCGATGAGCAGTGCGTACGCCCCGAAGGCCCAGACCGCCTCGCGCGGTGTGGAGACGACGACCACGACGAAGGCGAAGGTCGCCGCCAGCTTGCAGTGCGGGGGCAGGTCGTGGACCGGGGTGTGGGCGTGCCGGTAGAGCTTGTGGGCGTGTCCCGCGCCCATCAGAGGGCGGCCATCAGACGGCTGCCGAGGAGACGGCGGAAGGCTCGGTGGTGCGACGGCGCCGGACGGCCCAGAAGATCCCGGTGCCCACGGCCACGGTCGCGCCGACGCCGAGGGCGCCCGCGAGGCCGCCGGAGAGGCGGGCGTCGGCGACGTCCTTGACGGAGTAGTCGGCGAGCGGGGAGTCCTTGGCGGCGTGGTCCTGGACCTTGGCGTCGATGCCCTGGTCGGCGGCGACCTTCTCCAGGCCGTCGGGGCTGGCGGAGGCGTAGAAGGAGACGAAGCCGGCCAGTACGAGGGCGGTGACCAGGCCGGTGACCCACACCTTCGTGGTGGAGCGGGCGGCGACGGGCGCGGCGGCCGCGGGGGCGTCGACCAGTTCGCCGCCGACGCGCAGCTTCAGCGGGTTGCCCAGCCCGCGCGCCCCGTGCACGAGGTCGGGGCGTACGGCGATCACGGCGCCCACGGTCGCCGCGGTGATGAGGGCCTCGCCGATGCCGATGAGCACGTGGACGCCGACCATCGCGGTGAACACCTTGCCGATGGGCACGTCGGTGGTCCCGCCGAGGGCGTAGATCGCGGTGAAGGCCGCGGCCGCGCCGGGCACGGAGAGCAGGGCTCCGGCGAAGGCGGCGACGGTCACCGAGCGGCGGCCGGCCGGCAGCACCTTGAGCAGCCCCCGGAAGACCGCGTAGGCGACGACGACGGTGACGACGCCCATGACGGTGATGTTGACGCCGAGCGCGGTCAGCCCGCCGTCGGCGAAGAGGATGCCCTGCATGAGGAGGACCACCGACACGCAGAGCACGCCGGTGTAGGGGCCGACGAGTATCGCGGCGAGCGCCCCTCCGAGCAGGTGGCCGCTGGTGCCGGCGGCGACGGGGAAGTTGAGCATCTGCACGGCGAAGATGAAGGCGGCGACGAGGCCCGCGAGCGGCGCGGTGCGCTCGTCGAGCTCGCGGCGGGCGCCTCGCAGGCTGACGGCGACCGCGCCGGCCGCCGCCACTCCGGCGGCCACCGATACGGGTGCGTTGATGAATCCGTCGGGCACGTGCATGGGGGCTCCGCTTTCTCGCAGTTTTCAGCCGTCCAAGAATAGTGCCTAGTTGCAAACCGTTGGCAACAGCGTCCATGTCACAAATGGCCCCGTGCGATTTCGGCGGAATGTGCGAGGCTGGAGGACAAACGGACGCAGATGTGCCGAAAAGAGGAGTCTTGTCGTGTCAGCCACCGCCGAGAATCCCCCAGCGACCGCCACCTCCGTCGAGGAGCGCGTGATCGCGCGCGTGATCAGCGACGACCCCCTCTACCGGAAGATCCCGGTGGCCCTGCGCTTCGCCGAGTCCGAACCGCTGGCCGTACGGATCGTCTTCCCCGCCGAGCTGTCCCCCGAGGGCACGGAGAACGAGTGGGTGTTCCCCCGTGCCCTGCTCGAAGCCGGCCTCCAGGCGCCGACCGGGAGCGGGGACGTACGCGTCTGGCCCTGCGGCCGCGTCCAGGCGGTCGTCGAGTTCCACTCCCCCGACGGGGTGGCGGTGGTGCAGTTCGACATCGCGGCCCTGCGCCGTTTCCTGCGCCGTACCAACGCCCCGGCCCCCGCCGGTCGCCGGCTCGCCTGAACGGGACCGGCCCCGCACCCCCGGTGATCGGGGGTGCGGGGCCGGGACCGTCGTGCGGGAGCGGTTACGCGTTGACCAGCTCGCGGCTCTTGCCCGGGCCCTCCGTGCCGTCGGAGGAGTCGGAGGCCAGGTGCTTGCGCAGGCTCTCGCCCTCGACGTCGACGTTCGGCAGCAGCCGGTCGAGCCACTTGGGCAGCCACCAGGCCTTGTGGCCGAGCAGGGCGAGCACCGCCGGGACGATGGCCATGCGGACCACGAAGGCGTCGAAGAAGACGGCGACGGCCAGGCCGAAGCCGATCATCTTGACCATCTGCTCGCTGGCTCCGATGAAGCCGGCGAACACCGCGATCATGATGACGGCGGCGGCCACGACCACCCGGGCGCTGTACTGGAAGCCGGTCACCACGGCTTGGCCCGGGCGCTCGCCGTGGACGTACGCCTCCCGCATGCGGGTGACGAGGAAGACCTCGTAGTCCATGGCCAGACCGAAGACCACGCCGACCATGAAGATCGGCATCATCGACATGATCGGACCGGTCTGCTCCACGCCGAAGAGCGAGCCGAGCCAGCCCCACTGGAAGACCGCGACGACCGCGCCGAGGGCGGCGACGACGGAGAGCAGGAAGCCGAGGGCCGCCTTGAGCGGGACCAGGACCGAGCGGAACACCAGCATCAGGAGCAGGAAGGCGAGGCCGACGACGAGCGCGAGGTAGGGCAGCAGCGCGTCGTTCATCTTCTGCGAGAAGTCGATGTTCATCGCGGTGGCGCCGGTGACGAAGACGTCGTCCCCGTTGCCGTCGCGGATCTCGTGGACCAGGTTCTCGGTCTGCGTGGAGGACGGACGGTCCTTCGGGATGACGGTGATGACCGCGGCGTCGCCGGCCTTGTTCGGGTTCGGCGGGGTGACCATGGCCACGCCGTCCAGGCCCTTGATCCGGTCGACCGTCTTGTCGGCGAGCGCCTTGTCGCCGTCGACGACCACCAGCAGGGGGCCGTTGAAGCCCGGGCCGAAGCCGTCGGACAGCAGGTCGTACGCCTGACGCTGTGTGGTGGAGACGGGCTGGGCGCCGTCGTCGGGCAGACCCATCTCCAGCTTGCTCGCGGGGATCGCGATGACGCCGAGGCCGATCACACCGGCCAGCAGCACCATGACCGGGCGGCGCAGGACGAAGCGCGCCCAGCGGGTGCCGCCGTTGGGCTTCGCCTTCGTACCGGCGGGCTTGCCCTTGCCGAACAGCTTGCTCTTCCGGCCGGCCGGAAGGACCTTCTTGCCCGCGAAGCCCAGGATGGCCGGGACCAGGGTGAGCGCCACCAGGACGGCGATGACGACGGTGCCGGCGGCCGCGACGCCCATCTTGGTGAGCATCGGGAGGTTGACGACGGCCAGGCCCACCAGGGCGATGACCACGGTCAGACCGGCGAAGACGACGGCGGAGCCGGCCGTTCCGACCGCCCGGCCCGCGGCCTCGTCGCGCTCGCGGCCCTCGGCGAGCTCCGCGCGGTAGCGGGAGACGATGAAGAGGGCGTAGTCGATGCCGACCGCGAGGCCGATCATCATCGCGAGCGTGGAGGTGGTCGAGCCGAGGTCCAGCACGTTGGCGAGCGCGGTGATGGAGGAGACGCCGATGCCGACGCCGATCAGCGCGGTCAGCAGCGGCAGCCCGGCCGCGATCAGCGAGCCGAAGGTGATGACGAGGACGATCCCGGCGATCAGGATGCCGACGACCTCGCCGGAGCCGGTTTCGGGGGCCGCCATCAGGGCGTCGCCGCCGATCTGGACGTTCAGGCCCGCGGCCTTGGCGTCCTTGCCGGACTCCTTGAGCGCGTCGCGGGTGGCGTCCTTCAGCTCCATGCCGCTGACGTCGTACTTGGTGCTGATGTAGGCGGTGCTCTCGTCCTGGCTGACCGCATGGGTCTCGTACGGGTCGGCGACGGAGGAGACCTGCTCACCGCCCGGTCCGGACTTCAGCCCGGCGACGATCTTCTGCACCTCGGCCTTGGGGCCCGGGTCGGTGATCTTGGCGCCTGCGGGGGCCTTGACGACGATACGGGCGGTCGCGCCGTCGGCGGACATGCCCGGGAAGCGCTCGTCCAGCAGGTCGAAGGCCTTCTGGGCCTCCGAGCCGGGGATCGAGAACGAACCGGAGGTGGGCGCTGCCGCCGTGGCGGCGCCGAATCCTGCGGCGAAGAGCAGCGCCACCCATATGAGGGCGACGATGCCCCGGCGCCTGAAGGCGCCGCGGCCGAGCCGGTAGAGGAAGGTAGCCACGAGGGTGGTTCTCCCGTTCAGGTCGTGGGATGGAAAAGGGCAGGAAGAGCCGGCCCGACGACGAGAGCGGCGTGTCAGGAGCAGCGGAACGCGACGAGCAAGGGGACGGGGCGAAACGGGGAGGATCAGACGCCGAGGGCGGGGAACACCACGGCGTCGATGAAGTCACCGAGGAACGTCCGGTCCACCGGACGGTCCTCGATCAACGGGAGCGCGATGAACGCCCCGATGAGCATGTGGGGTACGAAGTCGAGGGCACGGCAGTCCGGGCTGATCTCGCCCCGGTCCACCGCGCGCCGCAGCATCGACTGGAGACCGTTGATCTCCGGGTCGACGAGCAGCTCGCGCAGTGCCTTGTGGAGTTCCGGGCTCTCGTGGATGGCGTGGGTCAGACCCCGCATCAGTGCGGTGTCCTTGGCCATCTGCGCGTCGTCCGAGTGCTCCACCATGCGCGCGAAGTCCCCGCGCAGGCTGCCCGTGTCGATCTCCCGCAGCGAGACGGGCTGCGTACATCGCAGGGCCTTGGCGACCAGCTCCGGCTTGCTCCCCCACTGGCGGTAGAGGGTGGCCTTGCTGGACTTCGTACGGGCGGCGATCGCGTCCATGGTCAGCGCCTCGTAGCCGACGTCACGCAGGAGGTCGAGGACCGCCTCGTGCAGTTCGGCCTGCCGTTCGGGGGTGATCCGGCTGCGCCGCGGCGCGTGCGCCTCGGTCATCTCCGCACCTCCCACTCGAACGAAACCACTTCGTACTCTTAAGACCATACCCCCCACTTCAACGAAACGAAACCGTTCCGTTTCGCTAGCGGGCGTGGTCTGGATCACCTGTACGAGTTGCCAGGCCCCCCCGGCGCGGAAAGCATTGGGGGGTGAGTCACGACGTCGCGTACCTCCGCTTCCCGCACCTCCACGACGACCTGCTGTGCTTCGCCACCGAGGACGATCTTTGGATCGCGCCCTTGGTTCCCCCTGGAGATCCGGTCGGCCGGGCCTGGCGCCTGACCGTCGACCGGACCAGGGTCAGCCACCCGCGCTTCTCCCCCGACGGCAGCCACATCGCCTACACCAACTGGCGCAGCCTCGACCCCGAGATCCACCTCGCCCCCGTGGACGGCGGGCCCGTCCGCCGGCTCAGCTACTGGGGCGCCACCGACACCCGCGTCTGCGGCTGGGACCCGGACGGCAACGTCCTCGCGGTCACCTCGCAGGGCCAGCCCTTCTCCTACTACTCCTGGGCCTACAAGGTGCCGACGGACGGCAGCCCGGGCGGGCGCCTGCCCTGGGGGCCGGTCTCCGACATCCAGGTCGCCGACATCGACGGGGAGCACCGCACCCTGCTGCTCACCGGCAAGCCGCCGCACGAACCCGCCGCGTGGAAGCGCTACCGGGGCGGCGCCACCGGCCGGCTGTGGCTGCACGGCAAACGGCTGCTGGAGGACATCGAGGGCCACCTCGACGCCGCGATGTTCGTGGACGGCCGCATCGCCTTCCTCTCCGACCACGAGGGCGTCGGCAACCTGTACTCCTGCCGGCACGACGGCACCGATCTGCGCCGCCACACCGACCACGAGGAGTTCTACGCCCGGCACGCCTCCAGCGACGGCCGCCGGGTCGTCTACCAGTGCGCCGGCGAGATCTGGCTCGTCGACTCCCTCGCCCCCGACTCCGTCCCCCGCAAGCTCGACGTCCGGCTCGGCGGCCCGCGCGCCGGTCGACGCACCTACCAGGTCCCGGCCGCCAGCCACGTCGACTCCCTCTCCGTCGACACCACCGGGCGGGCCAGCGCCGTCGTCGTGCGCGGCAGCCTGTACTGGCTCACGCACCGCGACGGGCCGGCGCGGACCATCGCCGACACCCCGGGCGTACGGGTCCGGCTGCCCGAGATGCTCGGCTCCGGCGGCCAGGTCGCCTACGTGACGGACGCCGAGGGCGAGGACGCGATCGAGATCGCCTACCTCCCCCGCGCCTCCGGCGACCGGGAGCCGCGCCGGCTGGCCTCCGGCAAGCTGGGCCGCGTACTGGAGCTGCTGTCCGACCCGGACGGGGAACGGCTCGCGATCGCCTCCAACGACGGGCGGCTGCTGCTCCTCGACGCGACCGAGGAGTCCGACGGGGAGGTCACCGAGCTCATCACGTCCATCAACGGGCCCGTCACCGACCTGGCGTTCTCCCCCGACGGGGCCTGGCTGACCTGGTCGCACCCGGGCATCGGGCGCTCGCTGCGGCAGATCAAGATGGCCCGGATCTCCGGCCCCGGGCCGCGCGTCATCGTCGACGTCACCAACGGCCGATTCGAGGACGAGAACCCGGTCTTCACCCGCGACGGCCGCTACCTGGCCTTCCTGTCCTGGCGCGGCTTCGACCCGGTCTACGACGTGCACACCGGCGACCTCTCCTTCCCGCTGGGCTGCCGCCCCTACCTGGTGCCGCTGTCCTCGGCCACCCCCTCCCCCTTCGCGCTCTCCGCCGAGGGTCGGCCCGCCGCGGGCGGACTCGACCCGGCGGAGGGCGACACCGGCGACGGCACGGTGACCGTCGAGGTGGAGGGGCTGGAGAGCCGGGTCACGCCCTTCCCGGTGACCGCGTCCAAGTACTCGGCCCTGTACCCGGTGAGCGGCGGCGGACTGGTCTGGCTGCGCTGGCCCATCTCGGGCGCGCTCGGCGAGACCTTCGCCAACCCGAACGACATCAGCGGCAAGCCGACGCTGGAGTGCTTCGACCTCACCAAGGCCCGCAAGACGGAACTGGCCTCCGGGCTGGACTGGTTCGCGGTCAGCGGCGACGGCACCCGGCTCGTCATCAACGACGACGGCGACCTGCGCGCGGCCCCCGCCACCGAGTCCGGCGACAGCGATTCGACGGTCTACCTCGACCTGCGGCGCATCCTGCACGAGGTGGACCCGGCGGCCGAGTGGCGCCAGGCCTTCGAGGAGGCGGGCCGGCTCATCCAGGCGTACTTCTGGGAGCCGAAGATGTGCGGCATCGACTGGGACGGCGTACTGCGCCAGTACCGCCCCCTGGTCGAACGGGTCGCCTCCCCCGACGAGTTCGCGGACCTGCTGCGCGAGGTCCTCGGCGAACTCGGCACCTCGCACGCCTACGTCTCCCCCGCCCGGCGCAACGAAGGACCGCCCCACTACCAGCGGGCCATCGGGCTGCTCGGCGCCAACCTCGTGCACCGGGAGGAGGGCTGGGTGGTCAAGCGGATCCTGCCCGGCGAGTCCTCCGACTCCAAGGCCCGCTCCCCGCTGGCCGGCACCGGCATCCGCGACGGCGCGGTGCTCACCCACGTCGACGGCCGGCCCGTGGACCCGGTGACCGGGCCCTACCCGCTGCTGTCGGCGGCCGGCGGCACCACCGTCGAGCTGACCTTCACCCCGGGCGACGGAGAGGGCCCGGCCCGCCGGGTGGCGATCGTGCCGCTGATCGACGAACGGCCGCTGCGCTACCAGGACTGGGTGGCCAAGCGGCGGGCCGTCGTCCGCGAGCTCAGCGGCGGCCGGTGCGGCTACCTCCACATCCCCGACATGGGCGGCTCGGGCTGGGCGCAGTTCAACCGCGACCTGCGCATGGAGATGTCCCGGCCCGCGCTGATCGTCGACGTGCGCGGCAACGCGGGCGGGCACATCAGCGAGCTGGTGGTGGAGAAGCTGACCCGCTCGATCCTCGGCTGGGACCTCACGCGCAACGCGCAACCGGTGTCGTACGCCTCCAACGCGCCCCGCGGTCCGATCGTGGCGCTCGCCGACGAGGCGACCTCCTCGGACGGCGACATGATCACCGCGGCCTTCAAACTGCTGGGCCTGGGCCCGGTGGTCGGCCAGCGCACCTGGGGCGGGGTGGTCGGCATGACCGGCCGGCACACCCTCGGCGACGGCACGGTGATCACGGTGCCGATGAACGCCGCCTGGTTCCCGGAGTACGGCTGGTCGGTGGAGAACCACGGCGTCGAACCGGACCTGGAGATCCTGCGCACCCCGCTCGACTGGGCCGAGGGCCGGCACGCCCAGCTCGACGACGCCGTGCACCTGGCACTGGAACTCCTCGAACAGGACCCGGCCGCGGTCCCGCCGGGCTACACGGACGTCCCGGACCGCCGCCGCCCGAAGCTGCCGCCGCGCTAGCAGGGGCAGAGCACGCGAAAGGGGCGCGATCCCCGCCACGGCGGGAATCGCGCCCCTCGGCGCCGCCTACCGACCGAGGTCAGGCGTCGAAGTCGTCGTCGAACCGGGCTCGGGCCTTGTCGTCCGCCCCCCGCGCCTTCCTCTTCGCCTGTTCCGCGGCCTGCGAAGAGCGTTCGGCGGCTTCGTCCTCGGCTCCACCGGCCTCCGACTTCGCCTTCTGCGCGAGCCGTTCGGCCTTGTCCTGGAACTGGTCCTTGATACCCATGCTTTTCACTCCGTGCGGGGTGTAGGTGGTCGGGCCCGACCAGACTTGCACGGCCGGACGAACCCCGCATTTCGATCAGCGGTCGACGGTGCGTTCCTTCTCGTCCGCGGCGCCACCGGCCCCCACAAGGCCCTTGGAAACACCGGCCAGTCGCGGTTCGAACCGCTTCATCTCGCGCTGTCCGACCGTCGCGATGATCCCCGGCAGGTAGCCGCGCATCCCCTGCATCCCGCGCAGCCACCACTGCGCGTACACGTGCGCCGAGCGCCGCTCGATGCCCGCCACGATCCGGTCGACGGCCGGGCCCAGCGGATAGGTCCGGTTGGACGGCCACGGCAGCCGTTGGCGCAGCTCGCGCATCACCTCGTCCTGGTCGGCGCCGCGCACCATGTCGGTGTCGGTCCAGGAGAGGTAGCCGACGCCGACCTTGACGCCCTTGTAGCCGACCTCGGCGCGCAGGCAGTGAGCGAAGGCCTCGACACCCGACTTGGAGGCGCAGTACGCCGTCATCATCGGGGCCGGGGTGATCGCGGCGAGCGAGGCGATCTGCAGGAAGTAGCCGCGGCTCTCCATCAGTACGGGCAGGAAGGCACGGGCCGTGACGGCCCCGCCGATGAGGTTGACCTCGATGACCCGGCGCCAGGCGTCGGGGTCCGAGTCGGCGAACGGCCCGCCGGCGGCTACTCCCGCGTTGGCGACGACGATGTCGACCTTGCCGAAGCGCTGCTTGACCTCCTGGGCGACGCGGGCCATGGCCTCGTGGTCGGTGACGTCGGCGTACCAGTGGTCGCTGTCGGTGTGCAGCCGCTCGGAGACCTCCTTGAGGGCCTCGGGCTCCAGGCCGACGAGCGCGATCTTCGCACCGCGCGCGGACAGTTTGCGGGCGAGCAGCTCGCCGACTCCGCGGGCGGCGCCGGTGACGACGGCGACCTGGCCTTCCAGACTGCTGCGGGAGCTCATGTCGTCTTCTCCTCAACGTCGCTGTTCACGTTCACGTTCACATCGATCTCCACGAGCTCGCGTATGGCGCTCGTCACCGCCTCCGGCGCCTCGATCGGCGTCATGTGCCCCATCCCGGTCAGCTCGGTCAGCCCGACGCAGTTCGGCAGCGCGGCGGCCAGGCGGCGGGCGTGCGTGACCGGGGTGAGCCGGTCGGCGGTGCCGCCGATCACCGCGGTGGGCACGGTGAGCGCGGCCAGGTTCGCGTCGAGGTCGAGCCCCGCCAGAACCTCGGACCACGCGTGCCGCACCTTGGTCGGGCAGGCGTGCACGATCCGGGCGCAGGCCTCGACCCGGTCCGGGGCGGAGCCGGGGCCCATGGTGGCGTACTTGAGGACCTTGCGGGCGACGCTTGTGACCGGCCCGAGCGGGGCCCGGGAGCCCAGCACCGCGCCGGTGACACGGGTCCGGGCGGGCCCGGCGCGCAGCGGCAGCACCCGCGCCTCCTCCACCAGCCGGGAACTGCCGGTGCTGCACAACAGCGCGGCGGACACGTGCGCGGCGAACTCCGGCCGCCCGGCGGCGGCCATGATCGTCATGCCGCCCATGGAGTGCCCGGCGACGACGGCCCGCTCCCCGGGCTCCAGCACGGCCCCGAGCACCGCGACGAGGTCGTCGGCGAGGGCGGTCGTGCTGTGCGCGGCAGCGGCCGGGCTGCGCCCGTGCCCCCGCTGGTCGTATGCGATGACCTTGTGGTCCTTGGCCAGTTCCCGCACCTGGGCGGCCCAGAAGGCGGTGGAACAGGTCCACCCGTGCGCCAGCACCACGGCCGGCGCCCCGTCCTCCCCGTGCACCTCGACGTGCAACCGCGCCCCGTCGGCGGACACGGCGACGACCTCCCGCCGCGCGACGGGCGGCGCGTAGACCCCGGAGTCCACATGCATCAACCTGCTCACGCGGCCCCCTCCCCAGCGCCCGTCTCAGCCCCGCCGGCGTTCGAGACGCCGCCGGAGGCCAATTCAGCCCCGCCGGCGTTTGAGGCGCGGGGGTTCGGGGGCAGCGCCCCCGGCAACGGCGCCGCACCGGCCCCCGCGGCCCCCGCCCGCCGCCGCCCGCCCTTCGCCCCGGCGGGAGCCGCCACGGCAGGGACACGCTCCCGAACCCGTACGACCTCGTACTCGGAGAGGTCGACCAGACGGGTCTCCTTCCGGAACTCACCGGTCGTCCCCGGCCACACCGTCGTGTTGCGCCCCTGTGCGTCGAGGTACCAGCTGGTGCAGCCACCGGTGTTCCACACCGTCCGCTCCATCCGCGCCTGCACGTACCGGTTCCACTTGTTCACCGCCGACGGCCTCGCCGCCAGCGCGACCCGCCCCCCGAGCACGCCCAGCTGCCGCAGGTAGTCCGCCATGTAGTTCAGCTGCGACTCGATCATCAGGATCATCGAGCTGTTCCCCAGCCCGGTGTTCGGACCGATGATCGTCATCCAGTTGGGGAAGCCCGCCGCCGTGGCCCCGCGCAGCGCCTGCATCCCGTCCTTCCAGGTGTCCGCGAGGGTCTCGCCCTCCGCGCCCACCACCCGGTCCGCGATCGGCATGTCCGTGACGTGGAAGCCCGTGCCGAAGACGATCGCGTCGACCTCGGTCTCGGTCCCGTCCGCGGCCACCAGCACAGAGCCCCGGATCTCCTTCAGCCCCGAGGCGACCAGGTCCACATTGGGCCGGGCCAGCGCCGGGTAGTACTCGCTCGACAGCAGGATCCGCTTGCAGCCGATCCGGTACGACGGCGTCAGCTTGGCCCGCAGCGCCGGGTCCTTGATCGAGCGCGCCATGTTGGCCTTGGCCAGCGATTCGATGAGCCCGAGCTGGTTGGGCCGCTTCGTGAACGCGCTGACCTGGAGCTCCCGGATCCCCCACAGCAGCCCGCGCCGCGCCGCCCGGGTGAACGGCAGCTGCCGGTGCAGCCAGCGCTCCACGGCCGTGATCGCCCGGTCGGTGCGCGGCATCACCCACGGCGGGGTCCGCTGGAACAGCGTGAGCCGCTGCACCTCCGGCGCGATGGCCGGCACGATCTGGATGGCGGAGGCACCCGTACCGATCATGGCGACGCGCTTGCCGGCGAGGTCGTAGTCGTGGTCCCAGCGCGCGGAGTGGAAGACCTTGCCGGGGAACTCGGCGAGCCCCGGGATCTCCGGCATCTTCGGGTCGGACAGCGGCCCGGTGGCGGAGACGACCACGTCGGCGGTGAGGTCCCCGCCCGCCGTCTCGATCTCCCAGTGCAGCTCGTCCGCGTCCCAGCGCATCATCCGGACCTCGTGGTTCAGCCGGATGTGGCGGCGCAGCCCGAAGGTGTCGGCGACGTGTTCCAGGTACTCGCGGATCGCCGGCTGCCCGGAGAACGTCCGCGGCCAGTCCGGGTTGGGCGCGAACGAGAACGAATACAGGTGGGAGGGAACGTCGCACGCGCACCCGGGGTAGCTGTTGTCGCGCCAGGTCCCGCCGACCGAGTCGGCCCGCTCGAGTACGACGAAGTCGGTGATCCCCTCGCGCCGCAGCCGCACGGCCGCGCCGAGCCCGCCGAACCCGGACCCGATCACCGCCACGCGTACGTGCTCACGCACGCGCTCGCCCTTGCCCATGCCGCCCATGCCGCCGCCTTCCGCATCTGCAACACTGCCAGCAATCACTGGCACAATCGGGAGAGTAGAGCAGGCCCGTACTCATGGGTAGGGGTCGCGCGCGGAAAGTTACCGCCCGTACGCCATAGGCTGCGCTCGTGGCGAAGGATGAGACGGAACCGGACACAGTGCGTGAGTACCGTACGGAGGAACTGGCCGAGGCGGCCGGCATCCCCGTGCGCACCCTGCGCTTCTACCGCGAGCGCAAGCTGCTCCCGCCGCCCCGCCGAGAGGGCCGGATCGCCTGGTACGACGAACACCACCTGGCCCGGCTGCGCACCATCGCCGCGCTGCTGGAACGCGGCCACACCCTCGGCGGCATCGCCGAACTGACCGCCGCGTTCGAGAGCGGCCGCGACGCCGGCCAGGTCGGCGAGCTGCTGGGCATCGGCTGGTCGGAGGAGACCCCGGTCCGCCTGTCCCCCGAGACGCTCGCCGACTACTTCGAGGGCGAGGTCACCCCGGAGAACCTGGCGGCCGCGCTCGACCTCGGCTACCTGGCCGTCGACGGCGACGAGATCGTGCACGTGAGCCGCCGCCTGCTCGACGTCTCCTCGGACCTGGTCCGCGAGGGCGTGCCGCTGGCGGACGTCCTGGAGACGGGCCGCCAGGTCCGCGCGCACGCGGACGCGATGGCGGCCCTCTTCACGGAGCTCATCGCCGCCCACATACCGGGCGAGGACGCCCTGACCCGGCTGCGCCCGCTGGCGAAGAGCGTGGTCGAGGCGGAACTCACGATGGCGATGGACCGCGTGCTGTCCCGTGGGGACGGGAATCAGACCCCGAGCTCGTAGACGACGGTGACCGGCGCGTGGTCGGACCACCGCTCGGGGTGCGTCTCGGCTCGCTCCACGAAGGCCTTCACGGCCTTCGCGGCCAGGCCCGGGGTGGCCACCTGGAGGTCGATGCGCCAGCCGGCGTCGTTGTCGAAGGCCCGCCCGCGGTAGGACCACCAGGAGTACGGGCCCTCGGTGTCGGGGTGCAGCCCGCGCACCACGTCCACGTAGCCGGTCTCCGCGTACACCTTGCCGAGCCACTCCCGTTCCTCGGGCAGGAAGCCGGCGTTCTTCCGGTTGGTCTTCCAGTTCTTGAGGTCGGCTTCCCGGTGGCAGATGTTCCAGTCGCCGCACACCACGACCTCGCGCCCGTCGGCGGCGGCCCGCACCTTCAGCTCCGCCAGATAGGCGCGGAACTCCTCCATGAACCGGTACTTCTCGTCCTGCTTCTCGGTCCCCGCCTCGCCCGAGGGCAGGTAGAGGCTGGCGACGGTCACACCGGGCAGATCGATCTCGATGTAGCGCCCGCTGGTGTCGAACTCGTCACTCCCGAACCCGACCTGCACCCGCTCGGGCTCCCGACGCGTGTACAGCGCGACGCCCGCCCGCCCCTTCGCCGCCGCCGGCGCGAACACGGTGTGCCACCCCTCGGGCTTCCGGGCCTCCTCCGGGATCTGCCCCTCCTCGGCCCGCACCTCCTGGAGGCAGACGACATCGGCGTCGGACCCGGCCAGCCAGGGGACGAAGCCCTTCTTGGCCGCGGCGCGGATCCCATTCACATTCACGGAGGTAACGGTGAGCATCCCAGCACCATAGCCGGAGCGTTCCGTACGATATTCGAATGTCTCACGGTATAAACCTCCGCGCCGTGCCGTACGACCACCCGGACGCGGTCAAGCTCAACGACCTGGTACAGATCGAATACCAGGAGCGGTACGACGGCGAGGGCGACGAAACGTTCCTCGACCCGGCGATGTTCGTACCTCCGCAGGGCCTCTACCTGCTCGCCTACGACGCCTCGGGCACCCCGGTCGCGAGCGGTGGCTGGCGCAGCCAGGAGGAGAACGACGAGGGCTACTCGGACGGCGACGCCGAGCTCAAGCGCATGTACGTCATCCCCGAAGCCCGCGGCCTGGGCCTGGCCCGCCGCATCCTGGCGACCCTGGAGGACGACGCCCGAGCGGCGGGCCGCACCCGCATGGTCCTGGAAACGGGCGACCAGCAGCCGGAGGCCATCGCCCTGTACCTCTCGTCGGACTACGCGATGTGCACCAAGTTCGGCTTCTACCGCGACTACGACTCCAGCCGCTGCATGTCGAAGCCGTTGCGCAACCCCAGCCCCGCCGGCGTTTGAGGCGCGGGGGCCGGGGCGGAGCCCCGTCAGCGGCGCCGCACCCGCCCACGCGAACCCGCCCCTGCAAACCCACCCCGGCCGGGGCGAACTCCAACCCCGCCGGCGCTTGAGGCGCGGGGGCTCCGGGGCAGCGCCCCGGCAGCGGCGCCGCACCCGCCCACCCGCCTTACCCCCGCGGGAGCCAAACGGCCTCGTCCGTGCCCCAGCGGGACGGCCCCCGCCCCCACTCCCCGAAGGGACTCGCGGCGTACCGGAGCACCCCGTACCCCGAGTCCACCTCCCGCAGCCACGGCCCGGCCGAGTAAGCCCCCCGCCCGCACCGGCCCCCGGCCGGCCCGGCGAGCCCCCGCACCAGCCACGACCCCGTCCCGGCGAGGGAGAACCGCAGCCCCCGCCCACCCCCCTCCGCGAGACCCCTCAGCACGCCCGCCGCCACGAGGTACCCCGTCCCGTGGTCCAGCGCCTGCGCCGGCAACACCCCCGGCACCCCGTCCGCCCGCGGCCCCGCATCCGCGCACGCCGCCGTGATCCCGTACCCCGCCTGCACCAGCGAGTCGAACCCCCGCCGCCCGGCCCACGGGCCCCACTCCCGCCACCCCCACGCGCACAGCTCGGCCACCACCAGCCCCGGCCACCGCTCCAGCAGCTCCGCCGCGCCGAACCCGTACCGCTCCAGCGCCCCCGGCCGGTACCCCGAGACCACCACGTCGGCCTCCGCCAGCAACCCCTCGAACACCGCCCGGTCCCCCGCCACCCCGAGGTCCAGCCGCGCCGACCGTTTCCCGAAGCCGGTGTCCGCGAACGCGTCGTCCGCCTCCGGAAGCCGCGGCGAGTCGATGCGCAGGACGTCCGCGCCCAGCAGTCCGAGCGTCCGCGTGGCCACCGGCCCGGCGATGACCCGGGTCAGGTCCAGCACCCGCACCCCGGCCGCGGGCCGCCCGGCGGGGGCGGGTCCGAGCGGCCGCCCCCGCGCGCCCGATAGCCGTACGGGTTCCACGAGCGGCTGCGGCTCCCCGTACTCCTCGGCGACTGCGACGGCCAGCCCGCCCCCCGCGTACACCAGCTCCTGAACCTCCACGGCCGGCCGGCCCGCCACCGCCGCCCGCAGCGCCTCGGGAGTCGCGGAAGGCAGCCCCAGCGCCCGCGCCAACGCCGCCTCGTGGTGCGGATAGTTGGCGTGCGTCCGCACCCACCCGTCCGCCGCCCGCCAGAAGCCCGACAGCGGCGCGAAGTTCACCGGGGCCCGCCCCGCGACCCTCAGGTGCCGCTCGCTGACGAACGCCGTCGCCACCGCGCCCTCGTCCACCACCACCGGAGTCAGGTCCTGCGGCCCGCCACCGGCCCGTACGGCGGCCAGCTCGCCCGCCGCGAGCGCGCACGCCCCGACCGTGGACCGCGCCAACTCCGCGACCGGCAGCGGCCCTTCTCCCAGATCCCCGGCCCCCCGGTACCGCACGCGCCCCACGAGCCCCGACGCCCCACCGAGCGCCGCCCAGGCCTGCGCGGTGCCCCCGTCCCGCCCACCCGCATCAGCGATCGTCATGGCCCCATTCTGCGATCCCCACCACCGCCGCGGCGATCCGCGGGACGAACACCGGGCCGGCCGCCAACAGGCCCCGGAAACGCCGAAATCCCGCCCGGTCTTTCGACCGGACGGGATTTCATGACGTTCCCGAGAGCTACTCGCGAACTGTCGTTTGTGGACCTGTGGGGATTTGAACCCCAGACCCCCTCGATGCGAACGAGGTGCGCTACCAGACTGCGCCACAGGCCCTTGCGACGTGTGAAACATTAGCATCCCCGCGCCGGTGCTCCAAAACGCGTATCCCGGAGCGTCCGCGCAGGTCACCGATCACTCGTTCGCGGCACGCGGGCGGTCGTCGCTCTCGTACTGGTCGAACAGCGGTGTGCGGCCCCGGCCCTGGCCGCGCGGGCGCGGGGCGGACTGGGGTTTCGGGTCCTGCTTCGGGGCCGCCGGCTGCGACTGCGGTTGGGCCCGCAGGCGGGGGTCCGTCGGCTCGGCCGCGCTGGAGCGGGTCGAGCTCCAGGCGTCCGGGGTCGCGGGGCCGGTCGCGCGCGGGGCCACCGGGGCCGTCACATACGTCGGCAGCGGGACCGGTACCGGCTCCCAGCTGTCACCGCGCACCGCGCCGCGGTCGCGTTCGCGCTGCTGGTCCACCCACTCGGCGTGGTCGGTCTGCTCGACCAGCGCGCGCCGCCCGGCCTCCTGCGGGGAGACCGGTGGCGCGGGGTCCGGTTCGGCGCCCGGCGCCGCGGTCTCCTCGGAGTCCCGGCGGCGCGGGCGGTTCTCCCTCAGGTTGCGCGCGGCGGCCTCGGCGCGGCGCCGGTCCATCGTGAACTCGTAGCGGCGCCGCTCCTGGACCCGCAGGTGCACGATGTACGCGCTCAGGAGCAGCGCGGGCACGGCGGGGGCCCACAGGTAGCGCAGGCCGCCGACCGCGGCGACGATCGCGCCGAGGGTGAAGACGAGGAAGAGGAGCGCGGTGGTGCGCCTGCGGCGTGCGAGGACCTGGAGGCGCTGTTCTCGCCGGGCCCGCTCCGCGCGGTGCTCCCGTTGGGTGGCGGCCTGTCTCGGCTCCGCCCTGGTCGGGGACACGCCGAGGGCCCGGGCGTCGGCGTCGACGGAATCGACCGTCTCCGTGACCGCGTCCGGGTCCGCGTGGGGCTGGGGCTCCGCCTCCTCGGCACCGCGCTCACGCAGCCCCTTGGCGTAACGGCGCTCCATTCCCGCCCGGCCCGAAAGCAGCCGAATGGCAGTGGAGAAGCGTTCCGTCGGACGGGCTTCGTTCAGCTCGTCCTGCCTCCGGAGCCACATGGGCACCAAGTAGGCGGCCCAGGCCCCGACAATGACTGCGTAGATGAGGCCGCTGCTGCTCACACCTCACACCGTAGAGGGACGCGGCCTACGGGATCGGCCAATTGGGCCGGTGTGTCGCGCGATCTCGCTGATATCACGGACTTTTTTTGTGATTCTTCGGATCAGGTTATGGGCAAATCGGTTACCCGGGGCCTACCCGGCTCGATAAATCGAACGGATAATCGATTATCTATTTCGGCGGGGCCCCCGACTGCCGGGACCGCTGCCAGCGCCGCAGCAGCCCGTCCGGCACCTCCTCCGCCGTGACCGCGTAGACGAGGTGGTCGCGCCAGGCACCGTCGATGTGCAGGTAGCGCGGACGCAGCCCCTCCTCGCGCAGGCCCAGCTTCTCCACGACCCGTCGGCTCGGTCCGTTCTCGGGGCGGATGCACACCTCGATCCGGTGCAGTCCGACCTTCGCGAAGCAGTGGTCCACCGCCAGCGCCACCGCCGTGGGCATGACCCCGCGGCCGGCCACGTCGCGGTCCACCCAATAGCCGACGTGCGCCGCACACATCGAGCCCCAGGTGATCCCGGCGACGGTGAGCTGGCCGACCAGCCGGCCCTGGTACTCGATGACGAAGGGCAGCATCCGGCCCGCGTTCGCCTCGGCCCGCAGGTGGCGGACCATCTGGCGGTACGTCGGCCGCTGTATCACCGGCCCCCAGGGGGCGGGCGGCGGAATGGTGGCCTCCCACGGCCGGAGCCAGTCCCGGTTGCGGCGGTTGACCTCCCGCCAGGCCTTCTGGTCCCGCAGTTTTATCGGCCGGAGGGTGACGTCGCCGTCGGTCAGGACCACCGGCCAGGTGGGGCCGTTCAGCTCGTGCTCCCGGAGGGTTCGGCCGGTCTGGGGTGGTCTCCGCCGCGGATCTGGTCCACGGCGTGCGGGATGACGCGGGAGAGGACGGCGAGACCGTCGCGCACACCGCCCGTGGAGCCCGGCAGGTTCACGATCAGGGTGTGCCCGGCGACGCCCGCCAGCCCCCGGGACAGCGCCGCGGTCGGCACCTTCGCCAGGCCCTCGGCGCGGATGGCCTGCGGGATGCCCGGGATCTCGTAGTCCAGCACCCGGGCGGTGGCGTCGGGGGTGCGGTCGGTGGGCGAGATGCCGGTGCCGCCGGTGGTCAGGATGACGTCGTAACCCGCGGCCACGCCCTCGCGCAACGCCTGCTCGACGGGATCGCCGTCGGGGACCACCCTCGGGCCGTCCACCGCGAAGCCGAGCTTCTCCAGCGCCTCGGCGAGCAGCGGGCCGCCCTTGTCCTCGTACACGCCCTGCGAGGCCCGGTTCGAGGCCGTGACGACGAGGGCCCGGCCTTGGGCGGCGGCCGCACGGGCCCCCTCCTCCGGCCGGGGGCCGTGGCTGTGGCTGTGGACCTCGCCGCCGCGCGGGGGGTTCACGAGCGCGCCCAGTCGCCGGACTTGCCGCCGGTCTTCTCCTCCACCCGGACGTCCGTGATGACGGCGCCCTTGTCCACGGCCTTGACCATGTCGATCACGGTGAGCCCGGCGACCGCGACGGCGGTCAGCGCCTCCATCTCGACGCCCGTGCGGTCGGTCGTCTTGACGGTGGCGAGGATCTCGACGGCGTCGTCGGCGACCTCCAGGTCGACCTTCACGCCCGAAACGGCCAGCGGGTGGCAGAGCGGGATCAGGTCGGGGGTCTTCTTGGCCCCCATGATCCCGGCGATCCGCGCGGTCGCGAGGGCGTCGCCCTTGGGGACGCCCTCGCCGCGCAGCAGCTCGATCACCCGGGGGGAGACGAGTACCCGTCCGCTGGCCCGCGCCGTCCGGGTGGTGACGTCCTTCTCGGAGACGTCGACCATCCGGGCCGCGCCGGCCTCGTCGATGTGGGTCAGCCTGCTCTGGGTACTCATTGCTGCGCCGCTCCGCTCTGGGCCCGCGCGGGGCCTGTGTGGTGCGACACACGCTACCGGCAACGGCCCCGGTTCAGCCGAGCAGGACCACTTCGAGCTCGGTGCCCGGCTCCACCGAAGTGACGTCCTCCGGTACGACCATCAGCGAGTCGGCGTGCGCCAGCGCGGCGATCAGGTGGGAGCCCGATCCGCCGACCGGGCTGACCGTGCCGCTTTCCGCGTCGTACTTGCCGCGCAGGAACTGGCGGCGGCCGGCCGGGGAGCCGAGCGCCTTGTCGGCCGTCAGCACCGCACGCACGCTGGGGCGGCGCACCTCGGACTCCGGCAGGCCCATGAGCGTCCGGATGGCGGGGCGCACGAACAGCTCGAAGGAGACGTACGAGGACACCGGGTTGCCGGGCAGGGCCAGCAGCGGGGTGTGGTCCGGGCCGATCGTGCCGAAGCCCTGCGGCTTGCCGGGCTGCATGGCGAGCTTGCGGAAGTCCATCCGGCCGCCGTCGATGTCGCCGCCGTCCGTGCCGTCGGCGCCGGCGTCGCCCTGGCCGACCGAGGACAGTGCCTCCTTGACCACGTCGTACGCGCCGACGCTGACCCCACCCGTGGTGACGAGCAGGTCGGCCCGGATCAGCTGGTCCTCGATGGTGGAGCGCAGGGTGTCGGCGTCGTCCGCGACCGCCCCGACCCGGTAGGCGATGGCCCCGGCGTCCCGCGCGGCCGCGGCCAGCGCGAAGCTGTTGGAGTCGTAGATCGTCCCGGCGGCCAGCGCCTCGCCCGGCTGGACCAGCTCGCTGCCCGTGGACAGGACGACCACGCGCGGGCGCGGCCGCACCCGAACGGTGCCGCGTCCGATGGCGGCGAGCAGGGCGATCTGCGGCGGGCCGAGCACGGTCCCCGCGGCCAGGGCCAGGTCCCCGGCCTGTACGTCGCTGCCGCGCGAGCGGACGTGCGCCCGCGCCTCGGCGGCCCGGTGCACCCGCACCTCGCCGGCCGCGCCGTCGGGGGCGGCGCTGGCCGGGGTCATCCCGGAGACCGCGCCGCCGCCGGCGCCGCCGTCGGTCCACTCGACCGGTACGACGGCTTCCGCGCCGGGCGGAAGCGGGGCGCCGGTCATGATGCGGGCGGCCTCGCCGGGGCCGACGGTGGGCAGCTCACCGCTGCCCGCCGCGACGTCCCCGACGACCGTCAGCACCGCGGGGAACTCCTCGCTCGCACCCTGGACGTCGGCGACCCGGACGGCGTAACCGTCCATGGAGCTGTTGTCGAAGGGCGGGAGGGCGACGGGCACGGTGACGTCCTCGACCAGGACACAGCCCTGGGCGTCCAGCAACTGGAGCTCGATCGGCTCCAGCGGGCGGACGGCGGCGAGGACGTCCGCGAGGTGCTCGTCCACGGACCACAGACGGTGGCCGGTCTCCTGCGGTGCGGAACTGCTCAAGGTGCTACATCTCCTCCGTGACGTAACGGTGAAGCCAGGTGCGGAACTCCGGACCCAGGTCCTCGCGCTCGCACGCGAGGCGGACGATGGCCCGCAGGTAGTCGCCGCGGTCACCGGTGTCGTAACGACGACCCCGGAAGACCACGCCGTGCACCGGACCGCCGACGGTCTCGTCCGCGGCCAGCTTCTGCAGGGCGTCGGTGAGCTGGATCTCCCCACCGCGGCCCGGCTCGGTCTCCCGCAGTATGTCGAAGATCGCGGGGTTGAGGACGTAGCGTCCGATGACCGCGTAATTGCTGGGGGCGTCCGCGGGGTCCGGCTTCTCGACGAGCCCGGTGATCCGGACCACGTCCTCCTCGTCGGTGGCCTCGACAGCGGCGCAGCCGTAGAGGTGCACGTTGGCCGGGTCCACCTCCATGAGGGCGATGACGGTGCCGCCGGTGCGGGAGTGGATGTCGGCCATCTGACGCAGCAGCGGGTCGCGCGGGTCGATGAGGTCGTCGCCGAGGAGGACGGCGAAGGGCTCCCGGCCGACGTGCGGTTCGGCGCACAGCACGGCGTGGCCGAGGCCGCGCGGGTCGCCCTGGCGGACGTAGTGCATGGTGGCCAGGTCGCTGGACTCCTGGACCTTCTTCAGCCGGTCGTCGTCGCCCTTGGCGATGAGCGCCGATTCCAGCTCGTAGTTCCGGTCGAAGTGGTCTTCCAGGGCACGCTTGTTACGCCCAGTGATCATGAGGACGTCGTCGAGTCCGGCTCCCACGGCCTCCTCGACCACGTACTGGATGGCCGGCTTGTCCACAACCGGGAGCATTTCCTTCGGGGTCGCCTTGGTCGCCGGAAGAAAACGAGTACCGAGGCCCGCAGCCGGAATAACAGCCTTCTTGATCACGGGGTGCAACATAGTCATGGCCAGAACGATAGTGGGTCCCGGCGGACGCTCAACGGGATCGCGGTAGGTAGATCCACTTATGTCCATATTCCAAGGAAGATTTGGTTCGCTGTGAATGAGAACCCGCACACCGCCGCCTCCACCAAGGCCGAGCTGCGCCGGGAACTCCTCGCAGCCCGCCGCGCCTTGTCCCCCGACGCCTGCAGCGCGGCGGCCGCCGCGCTCGCCGCCAGGGCCGTGGAACTGCCCGAACTGGCCGACGCGCACACGGTGGCCGCGTACGTATCCGTCGGCACGGAACCGGGCACCCGCGATCTGCTCGACGCCCTGCGCGCGGCCGGGAAGCGCGTGCTGCTCCCCCTGCTGCTGCCCGACAACGATCTCGACTGGGCCGCCTACGAGGGCCCGGCGAGCCTCGCCGAGGCCGCGCACCCCGGGAAGATGCGGCTGCTGGAGCCCTCCGGCCCGGCGCTCGGGCCGGACGCGGTGACCGGCGCCGAGGCCGTGCTGCTGCCGGGGCTCGCGGTGGACGGGCGCGGGATGCGGCTCGGTCGCGGCGGGGGCTCGTACGACCGGGTCCTTCAGCGGCTGGAGCGCGCCGGGGCCCATCCCGCGCTGGTGGTGCTCCTCTACGACGACGAGGTGGTCGCGCGGGTCCCGGAGGAACCGCACGACCACCCCGTGCGTGCGGTGGCCACCCCTTCCGGGGTGCTCCGCTTCTAAGGCGTGTGGCTTCTGAGGCCTGTGGGCCGCTAGGGCTTGAGGGTCAGGGTGTCGACCGTCGCCTTGTCGACGGCCTCCTTGCCGAAGGGCCACTCCAGGAGCTCGCCCTTGGCCCACATCGTCGTCTGGTCGGTGTAGTTCGAGTGGTACGTGTGCCCCGAGGCGCCCGTGAGGTTGATCCATCGGGACTTGTCGAGGTCGTTGAGGTTCACGACCATCCGCATCGACGGCACCCACGTCACCCCGTACCCGCTGGAGGCGTTCCAGCCGGTCGCGTTGACGGTGGCCTCGCCGCCGCCCAGGTTCCAGGGGCCGCGGTTGAGGAGCCACTGCATGAAGCCGGGGCCCTCGGTGCCGATCGTCTGGTTCTTCAGGTTCAGCTGGTGCAGCCGGCCCCAGCTCCAGGTGGACTGGTCCTTGCCGAGCTTGGCGGTCAGCTCCCAGCGGGCGTCCTCCATGGCCCGCGCGAACAGCTCGTCGCGGGTGGTGGTCGCCGGCACGGTCAGGTTCTTCTTCGGCGCGGCCCACCAGGCCGACTTCTCGTCCTTGACGAGGCGGCGGACCACCTCGAACCAGCGGTCGCCTCCGTCCGGCTGCGCCGAGTCGCTGCCGCGCATGCCGCATTCGCGGACCACTTCGGCCAGGTCGTCGTTGGGGCCGCTGCTCTGGTCGTGGACGTTCATGCAGCTGCCCTCGATGCGCAGCTCCTTCGGCATCTTGTCGCCGAAGGCCAGCTTGAGGATGTTGCGCCAGACCGCGTTGAAGTACGCGGCCGCGGCCGAGTCGGGCTCCTGGGTGTAGTTCCAGCCCTCCAGCAGCTTCTGCGCGGAGCGCACGTCCGGGTCCTTGACCTCGATCTTGGCGAGCATCGGGGTGAGCAGCGCGGCGATCTCGCTGCTGTTGTCCATCTGCATGGCGCGCATGTCGTCGGTCGAGATCTTGCCGCTGTCCTTGATCTTCGCCTCGATGAGGTCGTTGATCCGCTGGCTGCGGGCGCCGTAGCCCCAGTCGGTGGTCAGCGTGTTCGGGTACTTGCCGGCGCCGGTGCCGCTCTCGACGACCGCCTGGTTGGCGGTGACGATGAAGCCGCGCTGCGGGTTCTGCTCCCAGGGGAGCTCGTTCTGCGGGATCCAGCCGGTGGCGCTGCCCGCGGTGCCCTTCCAGGCGTACTTGGGGTCCCAGCCCGGGGCGGGCATGCGGCCGTCGCCGGCGCCGCGCACCGGGATCCGGCCGGGGGCCTGGTAGCCGATGTTCCCGTACTGGCCCTTGTTGTCGGCGTAGATCAGGTTCTGGGAGGGGACCTCGAAGTCGGCGGCCGCCTTGCGGAAGTCGTCGAAGTTCTTGGCCTTGTCGAGCCTGAAGACCGCGTCCATGGACTTGCCCGGGTCGAGGGCGGTCCAGCGCAGGGCGACGGCGTAGCCGGTGCCCCGGTCGGGGGCCGAGGAGGCCACGGGGGCGCGGGAGCCGACCGTGCCGAGCTCGTCGCTGCGGTCGGAGATCAGCGGACCGTTGTTGGTGGTGCGGACGGTGATCTTCTTGCTCTTCTCGCCCGCGATCTTGATCTCTTCGACGCGGGTGGTGAAGGGGAGCACCCTGTTGTCGTAGACGTAGCCCTCGGGCTTGACCTGCTCCAGGTAGAGGTCGGTGACGTCGGCGCCGAGGTTGGTCATGCCCCAGGCGATGTCGGTGTTGTGGCCGATGACCACGCCCGGCATGCCGGAGAAGGTGAAGCCGGCGACGTCGTACTGGCACTGGGCCGAGACGGCGCGGCAGTGCAGGCCCATCTGGTACCAGACCGAGGGCAGCTGCGGGGCCAGGTGCGGGTCGTTCGCGAGCAGCGGCTTGCCGGTGGTCGTGTACTTGCCGGAGACGACCCAGGAGTTCGAGCCGATGCCGCTGCCGTTGGGGCCGAGGATCGCGGGGATCTGGTCCAGGGTCTTGGCGAGGGAGGTCATCTGCGTGCGCAGGCCCACGGTCGCGCCCTGGGCGGTGACGTTGTCGGCGAGGCCGGCGGGGCCGGTGGTGCCGCCGTTGGCGGTGCTCGCGTTGCTCGCGTTCGAGCCGTTGGCACCGCCGGTGGCGCCGGTGCCCGTGGCGTCCTTCGAGGCGGAGCTGCCCGGGGTGCCCTGCGGGGTGTACTTGCCGCCCTCGACCTTGCCGCCCTCGACGATCGGACGGTTCCGGTCGAAGGGGTACGGCGGGTACAGCTCGTCGATCTGCGCCGGCGAGAGCTTGCTCGACATCAGCGCGCGGTCGATCTCGTCCTGCATGTTGCCGCGCAGGTCCCAGGCCATGGCCTTGAGCCAGGCCACCGAGTCCACCGGCGACCACTGCTCGGGCTTGTAGTCGGAGCCGAGCTTCAGGGCGGCGTGCTCGACGGAGAGGTCCTTGCCGGACTTCCCCTTCAGGTACGCGTTGACCCCGTCGGCGTAGGCCTGGAGGTACTTCTTCGTCTCGGGCGAGAGCTTCTTGTCGTACTCCTCCTGCGCGACCTGGCGCCAGCCCAGCGTCCGCAGGAAGGCGTCGGTCTCGACCTGGCCGGAGCCGAACATCTCCGAGAGCCGCCCGGAGGTCATGTGGCGGCGTACGTCCATCTCCCAGAACCGGTCCTGGGCGTGGACGAAGCCCTGCGCGCGGAAGAGGTCCTCGTCGTTGTCGGCGTAGAGCTGCGGGATCCCGTGCTCGTCGCGCTTGACGTCGACGGTGCCGGTCAGGCCGGGCACCTTGAGGGAGCCGGTCGTCTGGGGGAACGAGGCGCGCACGCCGTCCACGCCCCAGTACGCCCCGTAGCCGAGGCCCGCGAAGAGCGCCAGGACCAGCACGAGCACGATCAGACGGGCTCGTCGTCCCTTCTTCTTGACGGGAGGAGCGGTTTCGTTGGCGGGCATCGCTGTCCTTAGAGGGGCAGGGTGGTCCTGGGAGTGCTGGGAGCAACCATAGGCGCAGGACCGGCCCCGGTGATCCGCCAGGGGTCCAGGTGCTGAGGACAGGGGCAAACACTCGTTTCACAATGTGGTTATCGCGTAAAGAGAGCGTCAAAGATTAGGTAAGGTAACGAACTACTTGCCGAACCTGTCGCGCGGAGGAGCGGTCCACCGGCTTCCCCGTGCGCTTTGAGGAAGGGTCGCCCGCTGACTGTCCACACGCTCAATGAGCTCCTGCTGGTCTGCTCGCTCGTGCTGCTCGTCGCCGTCGCGGCGGTACGCGTCTCCTCACGCAGCGGCCTCCCCAGCCTGCTCATCTACCTCGGCATAGGCGTCGCGATAGGCCAGGACGGCATAGGCAACGTCGTGTTCGACAACGCCGAGCTGACCCAGGTCATCGGCTACGCGGCACTCGTCGTGATCCTCGCCGAGGGTGGTCTGGGCACCAAGTGGAAAGAGATCAAGCCGGCCCTGCCGGCGGCGATCGTGCTGTCGCTGGTGGGCGTCGCGATCAGCGTGAGCGTGACGGCGGCCGGGGCGCACTACCTGGTCGGACTGGAATGGCGCCAGGCCCTGCTGATCGGCGCGGTCGTCTCCTCGACCGACGCCGCGGCCGTCTTCTCCGTACTGCGCAAGGTTCCGCTCCCCTCCCGGATCACGGGTGTCCTGGAGGCCGAGTCCGGCTTCAACGACGCACCCGTCGTGATCCTGGTCGTCGCCTTCGCGACGGTCGGCCCGGTGGGCCCCTGGTACGTCCTGGTCGGCAAGATCGCGTTGGAGCTGTTGCTGGGCGTCGCCATCGGCCTGGCCGTGGGCTTCCTGGGCGCGTACGGGCTGCGGCACGTGGCACTGCCCGCCTCGGGCCTCTACCCGATCGCCGTGATGGCCATCGCGATGGTGGCGTACGCGGCCGGCGCGCTGGCGCACGGCTCCGGCTTCCTCGCCGTCTACCTGGCGGCCATGGTGCTCGGCAACGCGAAGCTTCCGCACTGGCCGGCAACACGGGGGTTCGCGGACGGGCTCGGCTGGATCGCCCAGATCGGCATGTTCGTGCTGCTGGGCCTGCTGGTCACCCCGCACGAGCTGGTGAACGACTTCTGGCCGGCGGTGATCATCGGGCTGGTGCTGACGATGGTGGCGCGACCGCTGGAGGTCTTCGTCAGCCTGCTGCCCTTCCGGCTCCCCTGGCGGGAGCAGGCCCTGATGTCGTGGGCCGGTCTGCGCGGAGCGGTGCCCATCATCCTGGCGACCATTCCGATGGTGTCCGGGATCGAGGGCAGCGAGCGGGTCTTCAACATCGTCTTCGTGCTCGTCGTCGTCTACACGCTGGTGCAGGGGCCGACGCTGCCCTGGCTGGCGCGCAAGCTGCGGCTCGGCGACACCGGCGAGGGCGCCTCCGACCTCGGAATCGAGTCGGCCCCGCTGGAGAAGCTGCGCGGGCACCTGCTGTCCTTCGCGATCCCGCCGGCCTCCCGGATGCACGGTGTCGAGGTGAGCGAGCTGCGGCTGCCGGCCGGAGCCTCGGTGACCCTGGTGGTGCGGGACGCGAAGAGCTTCGTACCGGCGCCGTCCACCGTGCTGCGGCGCGGGGACGAGCTGCTGGTCGTGGCCACGGATCCGGTGCGGGACGCGGCGGAAGCGCGACTGCGGGCGGTGGCCCGGGGCGGCAAGCTCGCGGGGTGGCTGGGCACGGGCAACGGGTCGGGCGGCGGGCCGGGCCACGGAACCGGCGGCGCAGGTGGCACAAGGGGTGTCACCCAGGGTTAGAACGTCGCTCTAATTCGATGTATTGGGTGGATTCCGTCCGGATTCACCCATGTTTCGATGGCTTCTGAAGGCGAAGTTCCAGTTAATCGCAGGCGAAGACACTCCCTGTCGCCGTAATCACAGGGCCCATTTACGCCCCTCCCTGTATGATGAAGGCACAACAGATCGAACCAACTCTGCCTGACGCAGAGCTGGCGCGACCGCAAAGCGGCCGTGGCTCCCTCCCGCAGTGGGTGCCCAGGTATCACTCGGTTCTGCGCAAGAGGACAGCTCTCGGGGCTCCCACATGTACGGGTGCGGCCGCTCACAAGGCGGAGCACCGTCCGCAGACGGGGACGCTCTACCAGGCAGCGGAAAGGCAAGGCCGTGACATCCGCGGTCACGACCGACAAGTCCGCCCGCCCCGGCTACGGGCAGCTCCTGCGCACGCCCGGCGCCATCGGCTTCGTGCTTCCCGGCTTCGCAGCCCGACTCCCCTTCGGCATGCTGACCATCAGCATCCTGCTCCTGGTCCAGCACACCACCGGCTCCTACGGCAGCGCCGGCATCGTCGCCGCCGTCACCGGCATCTCCATGGCGCTGTCCGCGCCGCTGATGGGCATCTTCACCGACCGCTTCGGCCAGAGCGCCGTCCTGATCCCCGTCGTCCTCACGCACGCCGCCGCCGTCAGCGGCCTGGCGGTGCTCGCGCTGATGGACGCTCCCGTACTGGCGCTGGCCCTGGCCGCCATCCCCACCGGCGCCTCGGTGCCGCAGGTCGGACCGATGGTCCGGGCGCGCTGGGCCGCCAAGCTGCAGGGGTCGCCGCTGATGCCGACGGCCGCCGCCTTCGAGTCCGTCTCCGACGAATTCACCTTCGTCGTCGGCCCGGTCCTGGCGACCGCCCTGTGCACCGGCGTCCACCCGGCGGCCGGCCTGTTCACCGAGGCGACGCTGACCCTCCTCGGCGGCCTGCTCTTCGCGGCCCAGCGGGCCACCCAGCCCAAGCCGCACGCCCCGTCGGCCTCCGGTGAGAAGCGCACCTTCGCGCTCTCCTCCCCCGGCCTGCGCGTACTGATCTTCGCCTTCCTCGGGATCGGCGCCGTCTTCGGCGGCATGCAGGTCTCGCTCGCCGCCTTCGCCAACGAGATCGGCAACCCCGGGGCCAACGGCCTGCTCTACGGCATCTTCGCCGCCGGCAACATGATCGCCGGCATCGCCATGGGCGCCATCACCTGGAAGATCGGCCCGCGCCGCCGGCTGCTCATGGGCTACGTCGGCCTCACCGCCGTCGTGTCCGTCCTGTGGGCCGCGCACTCGGCGGTCCTGCTGGGCGCGCTCGGCCTGGTCGTCGGCCTGTGCATCGCCCCGGCGCTGATCACCGGCTTCACGATGGTCGAGCAGCTGGTCCCGGCGAACGCCCGGACCGAGGCCTTCACCTGGCTGACCGGTTCGATCGCCTTCGGGCAGGCCATCGCCGTGACCCTGGCCGGCCGTCTGACCGACGCGCACGGCTCCTCGTACGGCTTCCTGGTGCCCGCGGCGGCCACCGTTCTCGCGCTGGTCAGCCTGCTGGCCCTGCGCGGGAAGCTGGCCCCGAAGGCCCCGAGCCGGATCGTGAAGTCGTCCGCCCCGGCCGCCCCGAAGGTGATCCGGAACACGGTGAACGAGCGTGGCATCGGTCACCGAGTGCCGGTGACGGTGGACTGATCCGCCGGAATACGTCACCATGGAGCGTCGTTAGCACTCATTGAGTCAGAGTGCCAGGAGGAAATTCGTGCCGACCTACCAGTACCAGTGCACCGAGTGCGGTGAGGGCCTTGAGGCCGTGCAGAAGTTCACCGATGACGCGCTGACCGTGTGCCCGAGCTGCGACGGACGCCTGAAGAAGGTGTTCTCCGCGGTCGGCATCGTCTTCAAGGGCTCCGGTTTCTACCGGAACGACAGCCGTGGCGCCTCTTCGAGCAGCACCCCTGCCTCGAAGTCGTCCTCGTCGACGACGTCCACGACGTCCACCGCTGCCGCCGCCCCCGCCGCTTCGTCCTCCTCGACGACGTCGTCGAGCTCGGGCAGCAGCGCCGGCTCCACCTCGGCGGCCTGAGCCGTCCGACCGCCTTTCCGAGGCCCCGCAGCCCTTCCCGGGCAGCGGGGCCTCCGGCATGCGCCGGGGGACCCCGTTAGGGTGATCTCCATGGCGAACGCAGAGATCGGTGTCATCGGCGGCTCGGGCTTCTACTCCTTCCTGGAGGACGTCTCCGAGATACAGGTGGACACCCCGTACGGGCCCCCGAGCGACTCCCTCTACCTCGGCGAACTGGCGGGCCGCACGGTGGCCTTCCTGCCCCGGCACGGGCGCACCCACACCGTCCCGCCGCACAAGATCAACTACCGGGCCAACCTGTGGGCCCTGCGCTCGGTCGGCGTCCGCCAGGTGCTCGGCCCCTGCGCCGTGGGCGGCCTGCGGCCCGAGTACGGACCGGGCACGCTCATCGTTCCGGACCAGCTGGTCGACCGTACGAAGTCCCGCGCGCAGACCTTCTTCGACGGGGAGCCCCTGCCCGACGGCAGCGTCCCGAACGTCGTGCACACCACCTTCGCCGACCCGTACTGCCCCGTGGGCCGCTCCGTGGCGCTCGCGACGGCCCGGGCGCAGGGCTGGGACGCGGTGGACGGCGGCACCATGGTCGTCATCGAGGGACCCCGCTTCTCGACGCGCGCCGAGTCTCGGTGGCACGCGGCGGCGGGCTGGTCGGTGGTCGGCATGACGGGTCACCCGGAGGCGGTCCTCGCCCGTGAGCTGGGGCTCTGCTACACCTCGATGGCCCTGGTCACGGACCTGGACGCGGGCGCCGAGACGGGCGAGGGCGTCTCCCACACCGAGGTCCTGAAGGTGTTCGGCGAGAACGTGGGCCGCCTGCGCAAGGTCCTCTTCGACGCGGTCGCGGCCCTGCCGGAGACGGAGTCCCGCGACTGCCTGTGCACCCACGCCCACGACGGTTGGGACCTCGGCATCGAACTTCCTTGATCTTTCCCTGAGGCTGTCACATTCCGGGGGGCTGTCCGGTCCTTGTTGACGAAGGACCCACCGAGACCGCTTCCCGGGAGACGACAGCCATGCCGCGCATCTCGCTCACCCCGCCCCGCACCCTCCTCATGCGCATCGGCGCCTGGTACTCGCGCCGCACCTACGGCAAGGTGCTCGACCCCGGCCAGGCGTACGGGCACAACTCGCGCGTGCTGTTCTCGTACGTCCGTCTCGAACAGCGGGCGGCGAAGTGGAACGCCCTCGACGCCGGGCTGAAGCACCTCGCGGTGATGGCCGCGGCGGCCCGCATCAACTGCTCGTGGTGCATGGACTTCGGCTACTGGGAGGGCCGGGAGAAGGGCCTGTCGGCGCGGAAGATCGAACTGGTCCCGCGGTGGAGGGAGAACCGCGAGGCCTTCACCGCGCTGGAGGCGCTCGTCATGGAGTACGCCGAGGCCATGACGGAGACCGAGCCGACGGTCACCGACGAGCTCGCCGCCGAACTGATCGGGCGGCTCGGCGAGGCGGCGTTCGTCGAGCTCACCGCGGTGGTCGCCCTGGAGAACTGGCGCTCGCGGGTCAACAGCGCCTTCGGTCTGACCAGCCAGGGCTTCGCGGAGGCGTGCACGATCACCCCCGTGTGAGTGACGGCGATATCCACAGGGCGGGGACCGTCCACAGGCCGGGGCGGGAGTCGGCGGGAGGCCGGATCGTGGGGTGTGTCCGGGCGCAGGGTCCGGGCACGGCACGCGACCGGCTGGGCGGTGTTCCTCATGTCCCGTACTGCTTCGACCAGTTCTTCCTCTTCGGACCCTTCCTCTTCCTCGGCCCATCCCTCTTCCGCGATCCATCCCTCCTCCATGTGTGCCCCCGCGCACACGGTCCCGCAGTTCCCCCCGCTCCGCGTGGGGCGGGGCGGGGACCGGCTGCGCAGGGTCCTGCGGCGTCGGCGGCGCGCCACCGCGGCGGGGCTCGCGGTGGCCGCGGCGGCCCTGGCGGTGGGCGGGACGGAGGCCCGGGCCTCGCGGGGCGCCGCCCCGGCGGAGGTGAAGGCCCCGACGGCCGAGGCGGCCGTGCGGACGGTCTCCGCACCGGTGCGCATCGCCGACGCGGCGACGGTGCGGCTGCTGCGGCCCGGGGACCGGGTCGACGTGGTGGCTGCGGAGCGCGCCGGGCCGCCCAGGGTGGTGGCCGCGGGGGCCCGGGTTGCCGAAGTACCCGATCCCGAGGAGGGTGTTCGGGACGGTGGGGCCCTCGTGGTCCTGTCCGTGCCCCGGGACACCGCGCGGGCTCTCGTGGGGGCGGGCTCCGTGGCACGGCTGGCGGTGACGTTGTGCTGATTCGCACGCACGCCCAGTCAAGTCACCTCCAAGTGGGCGTCGATTGGACACGCCGGGCCTGGACTGCCGTAGCTTTCGGAACCGTTGACTCCGTGTTCGGCAGATTCGAAGAAAGGCTCAGTGGTGGGCGAGAAGAAGAAGGAGAGCGTCCTGGCGGGCTTCAAGGCCTTCCTGATGCGCGGCAACGTGGTCGACCTGGCGGTCGCCGTGGTCATCGGCGCCGCGTTCACGAACATCGTGAACTCGATCGTCAAGGGGATCATCGGCCCGGTCGTGGGCGCGGTCGGCACGAAGAGCCTGGAGGGCTACAAGACCTGCATCAAGGAGCCTTGCAAGCTCGGCCCGGACGGGCAGCCCACGGGCGTCGAGATCCTCTGGGGCTCGGTGCTGAACGCGACGCTGACCTTCGTGATCACCGCGGCGGTCGTGTACTTCCTGATGGTCCTGCCGATGGCGAAGTACCTCGCCAAGCAGGAGCAGCGCCGCAAGGCCCGGGAGGGCGTCCAGGAGACGATGGAGATCACCGAGCTGGAGGTCCTCAAGGAGATCCGGGACAACCTGGTCGCCCAGCGGACCAGCAGCAACGGCAATGGCAGCGCCGGCGGCGCGGGCGTCACCCCGGGGTCGCGCGACGCGTTCTGACGGTTCCGCCGGCTCAGATGTGGTGCGGGGGCTTCTCGTCGAGGAAGCGGGCCAGGTCGGCCGCGCTTCCGCCGGCGGGAGGCCGCTCGCCCCAGCCGCGGTCGGTGTCGTCCGAGGACTGCTGGTCCAGGGGGTCGTCGAAGACCAGCTTGGGCTTGGGCTTGGGCTGGGCCTCCGGCTTGGGCTCCGGCTTCGCGGCGGGCTCGGGATGCGGGTCGGGGGCGGCGGAGGTGCTCATGCCTCCAGGGTACGGCCGCCCCCGGCGCCCGCTCCGCTCAGCTGGGGGCCTCGGCGCCCTTGCGGGCGTAGAACCACCAGCACACCGCCAGGCACGTGGCGTAGAAGCCGATGAAGATCCACAGGGCGTTGGTGACGGCCATCGCCGCGAACATCGCGGGGATGAAGAAGAAGCCGTAGGCGGCGATGGCGGAGGAGAAGCCGGTGACGGCGCCCGCCTCCATCTCGGACTGCTTCAGCGCTGCCGCCTGCGCCTCGGGGCCCTTGCCCTCGGCCTCGCGCATGTGCTGGTCCCGGAAGATCACCGGGATCTGTCGGAAGGTCGATCCGTTGCCGAGGCCGGAGAAGGCGAAGGCCGCGAGGAAGCCGATGAAGAAGGCCCAGAAGTTGCCCTGGTCGCCGCCCGAGGGCAGCGCGAAGATCACCACGACCAGGGACGCGGCCATGCCGACGAACGACAGCATGGTGACCCTCGCGCCGCCGATCCTGTCGGCGAGCCAGCCGCCCGCCCAGCGCATGAGCGCGCCGACGAAGGGGCCGATCCAGGCGTAGGTGGTGGCCTGGTAGCCCTGCGACTCGAAGTTGTTCTTGATCAGCAGGGGCAGGCCTGCGGCGAAGCCGATGAAGGAGCCGAAGGTGCCGACGTAGAGCCAGGTCATCAGCCAGTTGTGCTTGCGCTTGAAGATGATCTTCTGCTGGCTGAAGGGGGCGGCGGCCACCCTGAGGTCGTTCATCAGGAACCAGGCGAGCAGCGCCATGATCACCAGCAGCGGCACCCACAGGAAGGCGCCGTTCTGCAGCCAGATGTCCGTGTCGTTCTTCGCGTCGTGCTGCGGGCCGCCCGCCGGGGCGCCCAGCACGGCCGCGGTGACCACCAGCGGAGCGACCAGCTGGACCACGCTCACACCGAGGTTGCCGAGACCGCCGTTGAGGCCGTTGGCACTGCCCTTCTCCCGCTTGGGGAAGAAGAAGCCGATGTTGGCCATGGAGGAGGCGAAGTTCGCGCCGCCGATGCCGCAGACGGCGGCGATCAGCGCCAGCTCCCAGTAGGGGGTGCCGTTGTCCTGGAGCGCGAAGCCGAGCCACAGCATCGGCGCGACCAGGATCAGCGTGCTGAAGGCGGTGAACTTCCGCTCGCCGAAGTTCGGCCCGATGAAGGTGTACAGGATCCGGAAGGTGCCGCCGGTGATTCCGGGGATGGCGGTCAGCCAGAACAGCTGCGACTTGGAGAAACCGAAGCCGACGTCGTTCAGCTTGACGACGGTCACCGACCAGACCTGCCAGACCACGAAGGCGAGCATCAGCGCCGGGATCGAGACCCAGAGGTTGCGCTGTGCGACCCTGCGCCCGGTGGACTGCCAGAAGCCGTCGTCCTCGGGCCGCCAGTCGCCGATGGTGGCGCCGGGCTTGTAGGTCTCCGCACGGTGCGAGCGCACCGCGGGCGGGGTGGGCGTGGGCATCGACATGGTCACCGGTCCTTGGGGTCGAGGAGCCACAGTCCGAGGACGACGAGGAAGGACAGGATCAGGAATCCCGCCCCCCACCAGGCCGTTCCGGTGTTTCCCTTCATCCACTCGTTGACGGTCACGGTCAGCCCCCAGAGCTGTCCGATGACCACGGTGAGGGCCAGGGCCAGACGCGCGTTGAGCTTCGAGGACCGTTCCGGCTCCTGCTCGGTGCCGGCTCCCGGGCCGGGGCCCGTGTGCCGGATCCGCGGGTCTCCGTAGCCGCTGGTGGAGCGGATCTGCGGGTACCGCTCGTGGACCGGCCGGTTCAGCCGGGGCTGGGCGCTACCCGGCTCGTAGTCCGGGCGCGGAGGCACCTGCGGGGCGCTCATGTGCGCTTCCTCTCGGGCTCGGCGGCGCGGTCCGATCCCGGGCAGCGCAGTTGCGCCGAGAACTCCGGGTGGGAATCGCCGAACTGCCGGCAGAGCGCGTCCTTGGCCGGCTCTCCCGACCGGGCGGTGCCGATGGCCCAGACGCTGCCGTCGCCCTGCTCGGTCAGGAAGACCCTGGGGAGCGGGCGCGGTGGCGGGCCCGCGGTCACCTCGCCGGTGCGCGCGTCGAAGACGCCTTCGTGGCAGGGGCAGTACAGCTCGCCTTCCGGCCCGCGGTCCTCGCGCCAGAGCACGGCGCATGCCAGGTGGGTGCAGACGGCGGAGTAGCCGACGAGGGTGCCGTCGGCGAGGCGGACGGCGACGGCCCGGTCCTCTTCGCCGGGAAAGCGGAAGGCCACGGACTGGCCGGGTGCCAGCACGTCGGTGACCTTCTTGGGCTCGGGCAGCTTCTCGCTGTCGCCGTGCCGGTGCAGGATGCCGGCGGCGACGCCGACACCGCCGACGGCCAGGCCGCCGGAGACGGTGGCGACGATCCGCAGGTAGTCGCGGCGGGTCGTGAGGGAGTCGGCGCTGATCCGGTCGCGCAACTGCTCGGCGGCGGCGTCGCCGTCGGGGTTCGGGGTGGCTGCCGGAGGAGGCTGTGCGGTGACGCTCATCGGACATCCACTCCGTTCACTTCCACGACGGGCAGACCGCCGGGGACGGGCCACTGGACCTTGTCGGCGGGGACGACCATCGCCACGCCGGTGTTGACCACGACGTCGCCGAAGGCGAAGGAGTCGGCGACCTGCACGCCGGGGCGTTCCGCCTGGAGTTCTTCGAGGGTTCCGTAGAAGAGGGCTCCGGTGGGGCAGACGGTGGCGCACATGGGGGCCAGGCCGTAGGCGGTGCGGTCGTAGCAGAGGTTGCACTTCATCTGCAGCTTCGCCTGGAGGTCGATCTTCGGGACGCCGAAGGGGCAGGCGTTGACGCAGTTGGAGCAGCCGATGCAGCGGGTGGTGTCGGCCTGTTGGACGACTCCGTCGGCGGTCACCAGGATCGCGTCGGCGGGGCAGACCTCGGCGCAGGGCGCGACGGGATCCTCGCAGTGCATGCAGACGGTCGGGAGGGAGGCGACGGACATGCCGGGCTCGGTGTAGTCCAGGTGGATCATCGACTTGCCGCGGTGGGAGTCGCATTCGCGGCAGGCTGAGACACAGGCCTGGCAGCCGATGCAGCGACCCGGGTCGATGAAGATCGTGCGGCCCATCATGGCGGGTCAGCTCCTCTCCGCCGTGCCACGACCTTGCGAGGACGTGGGCGGCAGGGGGTCGGTGCGGGAGACCTGGGTCTCCGGATAGGCCACGCGGCCCGGGGCCGTGGGCGGCGCGGGCACCTCGTCGACCTGTTCGCCGGCCTCGATCCGGGCGGCGCAGACCTTGTACTCGGGGATCTTCGAGCGGGGGTCGAGGGCGTCGATGGTCAGGGCGTTCGCGGCCGTCGGCACGGGCCAGTGGTAGGGGATGAAGACGGTGTCCGGCCGGATGGCCTCGGTGACCAGGGCCGGGAAGACCTCGCTGCCACGGCGGGTGACCACCCTGACCGGGTCGCCGTTGCGGAAGCCGTGCGAGGGGTGGACCTCCACCCAGGGGCGCGGGGTCTGCTCGACGAGGGCGCCCAGGCGCCGGGTCTGGTTGCCGGAGAGGAAGTGGGCGACGGTTCGGCCGGTGGTGAGGGAGAGGGGGAACTCCTCGGTGTAAGGGTCCATCGGCGCGTGCCACTCGACGACCTGCATGTGGACCTTCCCGTCGGGGTGGAAGGTCTTGCCGCCCTCGAACAGCCGGGGGGTGCCCGGGTGGTCGGTGCTGGGGCAGGGCCACATGATGCCGCCGGTCTCCTCCAGGCGTTCGTAGGTGATGCCGTAGTAGTCGTTGACCGTGCCGGCGGAGGCGATGCGGAGCTCCTCGAACACCTCGCGGGAGCCCGCGAAGTCGAACTTGTCGCCGGCGCCGAGCCGGCGTGCCAGCTCGCACATCACCCAGGTGTCGGTGCGCACTCCGGCGGGCGGTTCCTGCGCCTTGTTGTGCTTGACGACGCGGGCCTCGGTGTTGGCCATGACGCCTTCGTCCTCGGCCCACACGGTGACGGGGAAGACCACGTGCGCGTTGGCCGCGGTCTCGGAGAGGAAGAAGTCGAACTGGGCGTGGAATTCGAGGCGGTCGTAGCCCTCCTTGACCGCGCCGTAGTTGGGGAGGGAGACGAAGGGGTTGTTGCAGATGCCGATCAGGCCGCGGATCTCCTGCCGCTGCATCTGCCAGACCATCTCCATCATGGAGGTGCCGGCGGGCGGGAGTTCGGACTCCTCGATGCCCCAGATCCGGCAGATCTGGCGGCGGTGCTCCTCGTTCATGATGGAGCGGCCGCCGGGCAGCAGGTCCGCCTTCTGGCCGTGTTCGCGGCCGCCCTGGCCGTTGCCCTGGCCGGTGATGGTGCCGTAGCCGGCGCCGGGCTTGCCTAGGTTCCCGGTGGCCACGCACAGGTTGATGATCGTCAGGCAGTTCTCGACGCCCTGCGAGTGGTGTTCGACCCCGCGCGCGTGGAAGGCCATGGCCTTGCCCGCGCCGCCGAACATGCGGGCCACCTGGACGATCTGTTCCTCGGGGACCCCGCAGATCGCGGCGGAGCGGGCGGGCGGGTAGTCCTGGACGGTCTTCTTGACCTCTTCCCATCCGGTGGTGTGGGCGGCGAGGTAGGCCTCGTCGGTCAGACCCTCGGCGATGACCACGTGCAGGACGGCGTTGAAGAAGGCGGCGTCGGTGCCGGGTTTGAGGGCGACGTGGACGTCGGCGGTGCGGGCGACGGCCGTCTCCCGCGGATCGACGACGATCAGCGAGGCGCCGCGGTCCCGGGCGCCCCACAGGTACTGGGTCATCACGGGGAAGCACTCGCCCACGTTCGACCCGGCGATCAGCAGGCAGTCGGTGAGGAGGATGTCGGAGAAGGGGTTGGCGGCCCGGTCGATGCCGAAGGACAGCTTGTTGGCGCCGGCGGCGCTGACCATGCACAGGCGGCCGTTGTAGTCGACGTGCCGGGTCTTGAGGGCGACCCGGCCGAACTTGCCGACCAGGTAGGTCTTCTCGGAGTAGAGGCTGGCGCCGCCGAGCAGGCCGAAGGCGTCGTTGCCGTGGGCGCCCTGGATGCGGCGGACCTCGGAGACGGTGAAGTCGAGGGCCTCGTCCCAGGAGGCCTCCCTGAACTCCTCGTCCCGGGAGTGGCGCAGCAGCGGGCTCGTCAGCCGGTCGGGGTGGTTGACCTGCTGGTAGGCGTTGATGCCCTTGGGGCACAGCCGCATCCGGTTGATGTCGTGGTTGCGGGGCTCGACCCCGAAGACCTTGCCGCCCCGGTCCACGCGCAGGTACATCCCGCACTGCACGCCGCAGAAGCAGCAGTGGGTGGGGACGAGGGTCTCGCCGTTCTGGTCGGCGCGCCACTGGTCGGCGGGGATGCCGCCCGCGTCGCGGAAGTTGCGGGTGCCGGGCGGGGCGATGGAGGGGTCGATGGGCAGCGGGCGGCCCGTCCGGGCGGGGTCCGTCGCGGTCACTTGAAGCCCTTCTTGACGTGGTTCAGATAGGCGGTGCCGCGCAGGACCCGCTTGCAGCGCGGGCAGTATTCGGCCCAGGAGTCGAAGTCGAGCTTCAGGTCCCGCATCGTGCCGCGCAGGTTCTCCACGTACGGGGCGGTGTCGACGGGTTCGCCGCAGCGCTTGCAGGCGAAGACCCGGTCGTCCTGGCGGGCCGTGTACTTGAAGAGCTGCATGCCGACGGCGGCGGGGCGCTGGACGATGTGGAAGAACTTCCCGAACGGGATGTAGACGAGGGTGAACACCACCGACACCATGTGCAGGATGGCCAGGAACTCGTAGCCGCCGCCGTGCAGGAAGATCGACGAGAAGGTCAGCAGCAGCCCGGTCACGGAGATCACGATCAGGCAGATCAGCGGGAGCAGGTCGTAGGCGAAGCGCTGCCCGGTGATCGCGCCCCGGTCCTTCATGCGGCGCCACAGGAAGTACGAGGCGCCGGGGATGACGAGGACCGCCGCGATGTCCAGGCCGTGGAACATCAGCCAGCCCAGGACGTTCAGCGAGTCGAAGCCGAGGACCTTGAAGCCCCAGATCCGCATCTCGTAGCCCGGTCCGGAGCCGCTGTCCGAGGTGAAGGTGAACCAGCCCCAGGTCAGCGGGAAGGTGATGAGCGCGGCCAGGACGCAGCCCCAGAAGATGAGTTGGTGGGCGGCCCAGCGGGCGTGCGAGCGGGCGCCGAGGAACTTCTGGAAGCCCAGGTAGGTGGCGATCATCTTCGGCAGCGCGGTGGGCGCCTTGCGGAAGTTCTCGGCGGAGAAGAGGCTGCCGAACCCCTTCTTGAAGAGGCGGCGCGCGCCGGGTGCGGAGACCCACACGGTGTACCGGTAGGCCACGCCGAAGGCGAGGAACACGGTGGCGACGGCGTACGGCAGCAGCGCCGAGTCGAAGTCGCGCAGGAGGCGGCTGCCGAGCACGATCGCGACGATGAGCAGCAGCGAGACGGCGACGCCGGCCAGGGTGGCCCGTACGGCGACGGGTTTCCCGGCCGGCGGTGGGCTCTGGGGCGGCTGGGCCGGCGGCTCCGGCGGTGGGGCTTCGGTGAGGACTTCGGTGGGCTCGGACACAGCACCACGCTAAGTGGTCTGTACCGATTAAGCCCGTTATACGGTACTTATTATTGGGCCGAACGGGTTAGACGGCTTTCAGTCCCTGAGCGGCGAAGACCGCCTTGGCCTCGGCCACCTGCTCCGGTGTGGGCGAGGGGGTGTCGTGCAGGGTGAACTCCATGCCCAGGGCTTGCCACTTGCTCTCCCCCAGCTTGTGGAAGGGCAGGACGTCGACCCGCGAGACGTTGCCGAGGGTGCCCGCGAAGGCGGCGACGCCCTCGACGTTCTCGTGGGCGTCGGTCAGCCCGGGCACCAGCACGAACCGCAGGTGCACCTCCTTGCCGAGGTCCGCGAGGCGGCGGGCGAAGTCGAGGGTGGGTTCCAGCGGGCGGCTGGTGAGGCGTTCGTACGTCTCGCGGTCCCAGGACTTGATGTCGAGCAGGACCAGGTCCACGTCGCGCAGCAGCGCGTCGGTGGCTCGGGCGCCGAGGAAGCCCGAGGTGTCGAGGGCGGTGTGCAGGCCGAGGTCGTGCTTCATCCGGTGCAGCAGTTCGCCCGCGAACACGGGCTGGAGCAGCGGCTCGCCGCCGGAGACGGTGGCCCCGCCGCCCGCGGCGGCGATGAACCGGGTGTACTTGCGGGCCTCGGCGATGACGTCGTCGGCCGAGGTGCGCCTGCCGCTGCGCATCTTCATGGTGTCGGGGTTGTGGCAGTACAGGCAGGTCAGCGGGCACCCGGCGAGGAAGGTCACGAACCGGGTCCCGGGGCCGTCCACCCCGGTGGAGAGGTCCCAGGAGTGCACGGAGCCCTCGCTGGGCCGCTGCGTCGCGGCGGCGGCCGGGGTCCGCCCCGCGCTGACGGCGACGGCCGCGGCCTGGCCGACGGGGATGCTCGTACCGAAGAGGACGGTCATGGCAGGTGCTCCTGTGGTGGGTGCACGGCCCCGGGGCCGGGGTGAGGGCCCGGCCCCGGGCCGCGCGGTCCAGGGGGCTCTCACAACGAGCCGTGGAAGGTGCGGTTCAGCACGTCGAGCTGCTGGTCCCGCGTGAGGCGGACGAAGTTCACGGCGTAGCCGCTGACGCGGATGGTCAGCTGCGGGTAGTTCTCCGGGTGCTCCATGGCGTCCATGAGCGTGTCGCGGTTGAGGACGTTCACGTTCATGTGGAAGCCGTCGACGGCCATGTAGCCGTCGAGCACGCCCGCCAGGTTCTTGATCCGCTCCTCGGGGGTGCGGCCCAGGCCGTCGGGGGTGACGGTGTTGGTCAGCGAGATGCCGTCCTCGGCGTCCTCGTAGGGGAGCTTGGCGACCGACAGCGCCGAGGTGACGTAGCCGTGGGTGTCGCGGCCGTTCATCGGGTTGGCGCCCGGGGAGAAGGGCTCGCCGGCGCGGCGACCGTCGGGGGTGTTGCCGGTCTTCTTGCCGTAGACCACGTTCGAGGTGATCGTCAGCACGGACTGGGTGTGCTCGGCGCCCCGGTACGTCGGGTGCCTGCGCACCTTCTTCATGAACTCCTCGACCAGCCACACGGCGATGGAGTCGACGCGGTCGTCGTTGTTCCCGTACGCCGGGTAGTCGCCCTCGATGACGTAGTCGGTCACGAGCCCCGTCTCGTCGCGCACGGCGGAGACCTTCGCGTACTTGATGGCGGACAGCGAGTCGGCGGCGACCGAGAGGCCGGCGATGCCGCAGGCCATGGTGCGGCGCACGTCGCGGTCGTGCAGGGCCATCTCGATGCGCTCGTAGGCGTACTTGTCGTGCATGTAGTGGATGACGTTCAGGGCGTGGACGTAGGTCGCGGCGAGCCATTCCATCTGCTCGTCGAACTTGGCCATGACCTCGTCGTGGTCCAGCACCTCGGCGGTCAGGGCTCCGGTGGCCGGGCCGACCTGGGCGCCGGACTTCTCGTCACGGCCGCCGTTGATCGCGTACAGGAGGGTCTTGGCGAGGTTCACGCGGGCGCCGAAGAACTGCATCTGCTTGCCGACCGGCATCGCGGAGACACAGCACGCGATGGCGGTGTCGTCGCCGAAGCGCGGCCTCATCAGCTCGTCCGACTCGTACTGCACCGAGGAGGTGTCGATCGAGACGCGGGCGCAGAACTCCTTGAAGCCCTGCGGCAGCCGCGGCGACCAGAAGACCGTCATGTTCGGCTCGGGGGCCGGGCCGAGGTTGTAGAGGGTCTGGAGGTACCGGAAGGAGGACTTGGTGACCAGCGGACGGCCGTCCTCGCCCATGCCGGCGATCGACTCGGTGACCCAGGTCGGGTCGCCGGAGAACAGCTCGTCGTACTCCGGGGTGCGCAGGAAGCGGACGATGCGGAGCTTGACGATGAAGTCGTCGACGAGTTCCTGGGCCTGCTCCTCGGTGAGGCGGCCGGCCTCCAGGTCGCGCTGGAGGTAGACGTCGATGAAGGTGGAGGTGCGGCCGAGCGACATGGCCGCGCCGTTCTGCTCCTTCACGGCGGCCAGGTAGGCGAAGTACAGCCACTGGATCGCCTCGCGGCCGGTGCCCGCCGGGCCGGAGATGTCGTGGCCGTAGGAGGCCGCCATCGCCTTGAGCTCGGCGAGCGCGCGGATCTGCTCGGAGAGCTCCTCGCGCAGCCGGATCGTCTCCTCCAGGGAACGGTCGCCGGCCGGGAGGGAGTTCAGCTCCTCCTTCTCCTCCTTCTTGAAGGAGACCAGGCGGTCGACGCCGTAGAGGGCCACGCGGCGGTAGTCGCCGATGATGCGGCCGCGCCCGTAGGCGTCCGGCAGGCCGGTCACGACGCCGGCCTTGCGGGCGGCGCGGATCTCGGGGGTGTAGGCGTCGAAGACACCGGCGTTGTGGGTCTTGCGCCACTCCGTGAAGACCTTCTCCAGCTCCGGGGAGACCGGGTAGCCGTAGGTCTCCAGGGCGCCGGCGACCATGCGCCAGCCGCCGTACGGCATGATCGCGCGCTTGAGCGGGGCGTCCGTCTGGAGGCCGACGATCAGGTCCTTGTCGCGGTCGATCCAACCCGGGGCGTGCGCGGTGATCGTCGACGGGACGTCGTGGGCGATGTCGTAGACGCCCTTCTCGCGCTCCTCCGGGAACTTGTCGGTGATCGACTTCCACACGGCGGTGGTGCGCTCGGTGGGGCCGGCGAGGAAGGAGTCGTCGCCCTCGTAGGGCGTGTAGTTCTGCTGGATGAAGTCGCGGACGTCGATGGCGTCGCGCCACAGTCCGCCCTTGAAGCCCTCCCAGGCCTTGCCGTTCCTCGTGGTCTCCGCAGGGGTGGCAGTCATCGCCCGCACCTTCCCAGTCGCCTCGTTGCTTGTGTCCATTGCACGCCTTTTGATCGATCATTTGCCTCCGCATTGGTCCCGAGCCGGTGCCCGAAGGTCCCGCGATCACCCGCCCCCGTCCTCCCCCGGTAGCTCTGACCTGGCATTTCGAGCAGGTCGAAGGTCCGTCGTGCGCTTGTGAAAGATTTCACAAGAATTTCGTCACGGAACGCCGAACGGGGTCGGAACCACCTCGAAGGCGGTTCCGACCCCGCACGGAAGAGACGGCCTAGCTGGGGGCCTCAGCGCCCTTGCGGGCGTAGAACCACCAGGCCACGACCACGCAGGAGGCGTAGAAGCCCACGAAGCCCCACATCGCGCTCGTCACCGTGAAGTTGGCGAACATCGCCGGGATGAAGAAGAAGCCGTAGGCGGCGATCGCCGCGGTGAAGCCGGTCACCGCGCCCGACTCGGTCTCGGCCTGCTTCAGCGCGGCCGCGTACTGCGGGGTGCCCTCCGTCAGGCCCTTCAGGTGCTGTCCGCGGAAGATGACGGGGATCTGCCGGAAGGTCGAGCCGTTGCCGATCCCCGAGAAGAAGAACGCCGAAAGGAAGCAGAAGAAGAAGCCGTGGAAGGAGCCGGTGTCCGAGCCCGAGGGGAGGAAGGTGATCACACCGATGATCGAGGCCGCCATGCCCACGAAGGACAGGATCGTCACCCTCGCGCCGCCCAGCTTGTCCGCGATCCAGCCGCCCGCCCAGCGGGCCAGCGCGCCCAGGGCCGGGCCCATCCAGGCGTAGGTGGCCACCGAGTACGCGGGGAAAGTGGTCTTGATGAGCAGCGGCAGGGCCGCGGCGAAGCCGATGAAGGAGCCGAACGTGCCGACGTAGAGCCAGGTCATCAGCCAGTTGTGCTTGCGCTTGAAGATGATCTTCTGCTGGCTGAAGGGGGTCGAGGCCACCTTCAGGTCGTTCTGCCCGAACCAGGCCACCGCTGCGAGCACGACCAGCACGGGGACCCACACGAAGGCCGCGTTCTGGAGGTGGATCTCCGAGCCGTTCGCCTTCTTCTGACCCGCGCCGACCGCGAGGACCGAGGAGGTGATCAGGACGGGCGTGAGGAGCTGGACGACGGAGACGCCCAGGTTGCCCAGACCGCCGTTGATCCCGGTCGCGTTGCCCTTCTCCTGCTTCGGGTAGAAGAAGCCGATGTTGGCGAGCGAGGAGGAGAAGTTCGCGCCGCCGATGCCGCACAGCGCGGCGATCGCGACCATCGTCGTGTACGAGGTCGACGTGTCCTGCACCGCGAAGCCCAGCCACAGCAGCGGCACGATCAGCACGACGGTCGAGAGCGCGGTGAAGCGGCGCTGCCCGATCCTCGGTCCCAGGAAGGTGTAGAAGATCCGGGCCGTTCCGCCGGTGATGCCCGGAACGGCGGTGAGCCAGAACAGCTGCGACTGGCTGAAGCCGAAGCCGACGTCCTTCAGGTTCGTCGCCGTGATGCTCCAGACCTGCCAGACCACGAAGGCCACCAGCAGCGCCGGCACGGCGATCCACAGATTGCGGGTGGCCACCTTCTTCCCCGTGGTCCGCCAGAAGGACGGGTCCTCCGGCGTCCAGTCCGTGATCGTGCGGCCCGGACGGTACTGCTCCGGATCGGCGAGCTGCGGCCGTACCGCTTCCTGCGTGGCGGAACTCATGGCTTCGTCCTCAGGTGTCGAGGGGTGTCCTTGCCTATCCAGGTTCCGTTTCCGGGGGCACCTCGCGGCAGAGGAGAACGCACCGTGCGCGACGGGACAAGGTCCCGTCGCGCACGGTGCGTTGGTGGGGGAGTCCAGGGGGGGGGCCCGGGGGGCGGCCCCCGGGGGGGCCCCGCCGACGCCCCGCCCCCCGTCGGAGAGCTGC
>NZ_JBIARJ010000008.1:134125-180211 GCF_042889825.1 Streptomyces sp. NPDC002467
GTTGGGGGTGCTGGCGGCCCCACCCCCGGGGGCGGGGGGCCGGGCCCCCGCCCCCCCCCCCCGGGCCCCGCGCGGCCCCCCCCCCCCCCGCGCCCCCCCCCCCCACGGTGCGTTGGTCGGTCAGTCCAGGGCGTGGACCGGGAGGGCGACCTCCGGGTCGTCCCGGCAGACGCCCGTCCGCAGGTCGAAGAGCTGCTTGTGCATCGGCGAGGCCACGACCGGCACCCCGCCCCGCGAACCCATGATTCCGTCCGCGATCACGTCCGCGCCCGAGAAGGGGTCCCGGTTGCCGACCGCGTACACCTCGCCCGCGCGGTCCTCGAAGAGCGCCGCCTCCGTGCCGTCCGCAAGCACCGCCGTGCGCCCGCGCCCCGGCTCCAGACCCCGCGCGGCCGTACGGAGGTCCGCCGCACCGGAGCCCGCCTCGCCGGAGCCCACCGCGCCGTGGCCTACGACTATGAGCGTCTGCGCCATGGTTCTCACTCCGTGTGCGTGCGGTCGTGCGGTCGTGCAGGTGTTCCGCTTCCGACTTTCGACCGTAGGTCCGCTCCACGGCCCCCAGCGCCGGTGAAGCCCCCTGGTCAGGGGACCGGCACCCCGTTCCGGACAGGACGTACGGCCCTCGTGACGGGCCCTTGGCCGCCCCGCCCCGGGCCCCTGTCGCGGCTACCGTGGAAGGTGTCCCGGGCCGATCCGGTCGTACGCCACCCGGCGCGAAGGGGGCGGCACCCATGCTCGTACTCGCCGTGCACGGCAGCACGGTCCCGGCCGCCGCCGCGACCATCGCTCGGCTCGCCTCCGCCATCGAGGCGCTGAGCGGGATACGCCCGGTCGTCGGCCACCTGGACGTGCAGTCCCCGTCCCTCGCCGACGTCGTACGGGCGCACCCGTGCGCGGTGGTCGTCCCGCTGCTCCTCGGTGACGGCTACCACCGCCGCGTCGACATCCCCGCCGTCCTCGAAGGCACCGGCTGCGTCCTCACCGAGGGCCTCGGGGGCGAGCCCGGCATCGCCCTGGCCCTGTACGGCCGGCTGCGGGAGGCCGAGCGCCGCCGGGGCCCACACACGCGGGCCGACGCCGTGGTCGTGGCGGGCGCGGGCTCCTCACGGCCAGGCGGGAACGCCGGTACGGAGGACTGCGCGGCCCGCCTCGCCGCCCTGCTCGCCGCCGACCCCGACACGGGCCCCGACCCCGTCCCGGTGGTCCCCGCGTACCTGACCTCGGCCGACCCCACGGTTCCGCGGGCGCTGGCCGCCCTGGAGGCCGCCGGACACCGCCGCATCGCCGTCGCCGCGCACCTGCTGGCCCCCGGCCGCTTCACGCGGACCCTCGCGGGCCTCGGTGCGTGGACGGTGTCGGAGCCGCTGGCCGACCACCCGAGCGTGGCCCGGCTGGTGTTGGGGCGCTACGAGACCGCCCGAGGCACGCGGGCGGTGCGGGCTGCGCGTCCGGCCTGCTGAACGGGCGCGCGTCTGATCTCCTGGCCGGTATGGCCTACCTAACGATGACCCCCCGCCGCCGCGACGAACTCCACCGCGCGTCCACCCCGCTGGAACTCTTCTTCGACCTCTGTTTCGTCGTCGCCATCGCGCAGGCCGGCGCCCGGCTGGTGCACGCGCTGGCGGAGGGCCACCCGGGGGCGGGGGTGACCGGCTACTTCTTCGTCTTCTTCGGCGTGTGGTGGGCGTGGATGAACTTCACGTGGTTCGCCTCCGCCTACGACGTCGACGACGTCCCGTACCGGCTCGCGACGTTCGTCCAGATCGTCGGCGTACTGGTCTACGCGGCGGGGGTGAGCCGGGCCTTCGACGAGAACGACTGGACGGTCCCCGTCATCGGCTACATCATCATGCGCGTCGCGCTGACCGCGCAGTGGCTGCGGGCGGCGGCCGCGGAACGGGGCGCGGCGAGGACGTCCGCGCTGACGTACGCGGTCGGGCTGGTGATCTGCCAGGCGGGCTGGGTGGCGCTGCTGTTCGCCCCGGAGGGCGCCCGGCGCTGGCTGTTCCTGATCCTGGTCGTCGCCGAGTTGCTCGTCCCGGCGATCGCGGAGCGCAGCCACCAGACCTCGTGGCACGCGCACCACATCGTGGAGCGGTACGGCCTGTTCACCATCATCGTGCTGGGCGAGACGATCTCGGCGGCCACGGTGGCGGTCAAGTCGGCGCTCGACGAGCACGACGCGGTGGGCCTACTGCTGCCGATCGCCGGCGGCGGGCTGCTGATCGTCTTCGCGGCGTGGTGGATCTACTTCGCGGTGCCGATGCACGAGCGGCTGAACACCAATCGGGAGGCGATCCCGTGGGGGTACGGGCACCTGCTGATCTTCGCCTCGGGCGCGGCGATCGGGGCGGGCATCGAGGTGGCGGTCGAGCACGCGGTGGGTGCGGCGCACATCTCGCAGGTGGCGGCGAACGCCGCAGTGACGGTGCCGAGCGCGGGTTTCCTCCTGATGGTCTGGCTCCTGCACTCCCGCCACTTCAAGCGGGGCGTGGCACAGCAGCTGACGCTGCCGGTGTCCGCCGTCGTGGTCCTGGCGTGCACGTGGGCCGGCGCGTACGCGGTGCTGTACGCGGGACTGGCCTGCGCGGCCACGGTCGCGATCGGCCTGGCCCTTGCCACGAACTCCGTCCCGGAACCCACCGCCCACTGACCCGGGGCTCCGCCCCGTACCCCGCTCCTCAAACGCCGGAGGGGCTGGATTTCGCTCCTGCCGTCCGCCGGGCAAATCCAGCCCCGCCGGCGTTTGAGGCGCGGGGGCCGGGGCGGAGCCCCGGCAGCGGCGCGGCAGCCGGACCGTCACCCCCGTGCCTCCGGCGGCGTTGGCAGGCCATGACACTCCCCGCACAACGCATCGGCGGAGCCCCCGGCAGGGAACTGGCCGAGCCGGGCTTCTGGCAGGCGCCGCCCGCCCACCGACTCGCCGTCTTCGCCCGCCTCCGAGAGACCGGCGGCCCCGTATTCGTCCCCGAAGGGACCGGCGGGGCCGGTCACTGGGCCCTCCTCCGCCACGCCCACGTGCAAGAGGCCAGCCGCCTCCCCAAGGTGTTCGCCAGCGCCCCCGGCGTGACCACCCCCGAGCCCGCCCGCTGGGTCCGCGCCCTGTTCGGGGACTCCATGGTCAACCTGGACGGCCCCGACCACGCCCAGCTCCGCAAGATCGTGCAGCGGGCCTTCACGCCCCGCCTGCTGGCGGCGGCCGAGGCGGACATCCACGCCGTGGCGACCCGCATCGTGGACCACGTACTGGCTGACCGGCCGGACGAGTTCGTCTCGGCGGTGGCTTCCCGGCTGCCGCTGGAGGTCATCTGCAACATGATGGGCATCCCGGAGCGCCACCGCCCCGAGATCGCCGACCGCGTCAACCACGCCTCCGAGAACATCGGCGTGCAGCGGGGCCTGGCCTCGCGGCTTCGGATGCCCGGTCGGGGGCTGCGCGCCCTCGCCCGCATGCAGCGGATGGTGGCGGGCATCGGGCGCGAGCGCCGCAAGAACCCCACCGACGACCTGATCTCGGCACTGGTCTGCGCGAACGTGGACGGCCAGGCCCTCGGCGCGCGGCAACTCGGAGCCTTCTTCTCCCTGTTGATGGTCGCCGGGGTGGAGACCACCCGCAACGCGATCACCCACGGCCTGACGCTGCTCACCGACCACCCGGACCAACGGGACCTTCTGCTCTCGGACTTCGAGAAGCACGCGGACGGCGCGGTCGAGGAGATGATCCGGCACTCGACACCGATCATCCAGTTCCGCCGGACGGTGGTCGCCGAACACACCGTGGAGGGGCACCTGTTCCACCCCGGCGACAAGGTGGTGCTGTACTACGCCTCCGCCAACCGGGACGAGGCGGTCTTCCCCGACCCGGACGCCTTCGACATCACCCGCTCGCCCAATCCGCACCTCGGCTTCGGCGGCGGCGGCCCGCACTTCTGCCTGGGCGCGCACCTGGCACGGGTGGAGATGCGGGCCCTCTTCCACGAGCTGCTGACCCGGCCGGTCGGACTGCGCGCGGTGGGCCTGCCCGATCTGGCGGGGTCGAACTTCGACAACCGGGTCCGCTCGCTGAAGTTCGCCTTCGAGCGGCCCTGAGCCCGCCCCGCCCGTCCCCGCCCCAGGACCGGGAAGGGGGCCGGCCACCGGGCAGGCTGGGAGCCCGGCGGCCGGAGCGCGGTGCCGTGCCGCTCGCCGCGGCGGCGGCGGCGCGGCTACTTCTGCAGGCGGCGCACCGAGAGCACGCAGTGGGCGCTGCCCGTGAGCACCGCCTCGTCGCCCGCGAACGCCTGAAGGGTCTCCGGGGTGACCGGCCGGCCGGGGACGGCCTCGGGCCAGGCCCGCGTCGCGAACAGGAAGTACGCCTGGCCGCTCTCGTCCGCGGCGGCGACCCACTCGTCGGGAGCGGTGCAGCGCGCGTTCATCCCGGGCAGGGTGAGCGCGATCTGGTTGCCCTCCAGCAGGATCTGCACCGGGAAGCCGGCCGGGTTGCGGGTGCCGTCCATGACGACGTCGCCGATGGGCAGGCCGATCTCCTCCAGCAGCCCGCGGGCCGCCGTCTCCCCGGCTTCCCGGCCGCCCGGGCCGTCACCGAGGGTGTAGGCGAGGAGGTACGGGATGTCGTGCGCCTCGGAGGGGTCGCCGATCCAGGCGAGCACGGAAAGGGTGCCGAGCTGGGTCCGGTCGATTTCGGCTTGTGTAGAAGTCATGCGCCGCACCCTAGTGGTCCGGCCGCCGAGCCTTTCACGGCCTTTCACCCGGGCGGGCTAGACCGCCCAGAATCCCTCTCCGGAATTCGCCCGGATGTTCGCGTCCTGGTACTGGAGACGGTCGATGCGCGCGTTTTCCGGGATTTCGAACACCACCCAACCCTCGGCCCGTTCACCGACGGCGAGGGAATCAAAAACGAGCGGTTTGCCCGTCGTCAGTTCACCGGCGGGCACCACCGGGTGGCGCTGTCCCGCGCTGTCGTGCGCCCACATGCGTCCGAGAGCCCCGTACGAGTCCCCGCCCACGTTGACGAACGACATCGAGGCGGCCACCCACCGCTTCCCGGGCGCCGGGGCGAAGTCCTTCGCGACGCTGACCGCCGGGTCCACGTACGCGGCCAGCAGGACCTCCAGGTGGCGACCGAGTCGCTGCCCGCGCACCCGTAGGGCGTCACCCACATGGGCATCCTTCGCCCCGGCCCGCACGGGCGCCCCGGCGGCGCCGGGAGCACCGTCGTCCACCGGGACCGCGGGTGCGGCGGCCGGGGCGAGCGCCCCCTCGGGAGCGCGGTCGCAGGCCGCGGAGCCGAACAGGAGCAGGGGCAGGAGGGCGGTGGCGGCGAGCACGGGAAGCGGGCGGGGGACGGGGCGCATTCGGGATCCCTTCGGCACGTATTCCGGCCAGTCTCACGCGCCCCGAAGGCGAATTGCACACACCGACACGAGTGCGCGGAGCGAGTGGGGGTGCCCGGCTGCCAGCACAATTCGTTCCGGCGGATTCCCGCCGCCGCGATCCCTTGCGCGATCCCTTGGAGGAAGAATGCGCATCTCCGGCCGCCGAATGGCGCTGGCAGCCCTGTCCGCACTGGCCGCGACCACGGTATTCACCGCCCCTGCCGGCGCCACCGTTTTCAACCAGGGTATTTCCGTACGGCCTGACGTTCGTATCGCCGGGGACGGCAGCATCACCCTTTCCGGCACCTATCGCTGCGAGCAGGCGTCACCCATGGGGGCGATGCAGGTCAAGGCCGCGGTCCTCCAGGAGGGGCACCAGCTCAGCATCGGCGGCGCGCAGGTCGTCTGCGACGGTACGGAGCGCGTGTGGGAGGCGCACGCCCCCGGCTTCGCGACGCGCAGCGTGCGGCCGGGCCGAGCCACGGTCTCGGCGGAGCTCCAGGAGATCCACTTGTCGGGCCTCATGCCGTCGGCGGTCGCCACGGTCGCCCAGGACGTACGGGACGTCGAGGTCCGGGCGGACCGCTGAGCGGTACGGACCCACCACGCGCGCCCGCCGGTCCGGTGGCCGCCGCCGCCCGGACCCGGGTGTTCCGGGTCGGGGCGCTCCGGACCCGGGCGCTCCGGGCCCGGAGCGCGGCGGCCGGCGGCCGGAACCGGGAAGCGCCGGCGCGGAAGCGCCGGCCGGGGCCCGGGCCCCGATCCCGGGCGTCCGGGCAACGCCGCTACCGGCACTCGGGCACCACGTCCGTCATCGACATGAAGGCCACCGACTGGCACCCGGGGACCGCGTGCGGTCGTCCCGCCGTCCGGTCCAGGACCGTCGGCACGCCGGCGGCGAGGAGGATCAGGGCGAGGATGCCCGTGATCGCGCCCTTGCTCAGCCCGCGCACTGCGCGGTCCCGCGGAGCCGGTCGCACACGAAAGCTGTCATGGTCCGCATCATCACCCCGCCCCCGACTCCCCACAACTCGGCGTGACGGACCGGTCACCCCACGCTCCGGGGGCTGCCGTTCGCGTCGAACTCGCACCACACGGCCTTGCCCTCGCCCCGGGACTCCACGCCCCAGTGCGTGGCCAACGCGTCCACCAGCAGCAGCCCGCGTCCCGTGGTGGCCGCCTCGCCCGGGGAGCGCCGGCGCGGCCACACGCTGGAACGGTCCTTGACCCACAGCCGGATCCGGCGCACCGGCTCGGGCAGCACCTCCATCGTCAGCACCGCCCCGCCGTCGGTGTGCAGCAGGGCGTTGACCAGCAGTTCCCCCGCCGCGAGCTCCACGTCGTCGGCGAGCTCCGGCATGCCCCAGTCGCGCAGCGCCTGCCGCAGGGCGTAGCGGGCCTCCGACAGGCCCTCCGGATCGGCCTGGTGGACGTACTGGTGGATGCGCGGGGCCCGGTGGGTGCCCGGGTCGGGTGCGCGGCGCAGCACCAGCAGGGCCACGTCGTCCCCGGAGCCCCAGCGCTCCCACAGCCGGTCGGAGAGGTGGTCGGCGAGCGCCCCGGCGTCCTGCGGGCCGCTGCGCACCGCGTGGGCGAGGGCGTCCATGCCCTGGGTGATGGCGGTGCCGGGCTCCTCCACGAGCCCGTCGGTGCACAGCACGAGGGTCTCGCCGGGGACCAGGTCGAGCCGGGTCTCGGGGAACTCCTCCTGCTCGAAGATCGAGGCCAGCCCCAGCGGCAGGCCGCCGCGCACGTTGGGCCAGCCGGTACGCCCGTCCGTGTGACGGATCAGCGGGCCGAGGTGGCCCGCGCGGACCGCCCGTACGCCCCCGGTCTCCAGGTCCACCTGGGCGTACATGCAGGTCGCGAAGCGTTCGGTGTCCAGTTCGGCGAGGAAGCGCGAGGCCCGCGCCAGCACCGTGGACGGCGGGTGCCCCTCTCCCGCGTAGGCCCGCAGGGCGATGCGCAGCTGGCCCATGATGGCCGCGGCGTGCGTGTCGTGGCCCTGTACGTCGCCCACGACGAGGCCGACCCGGTCGCGGGGCAGCGCGATCACGTCGTACCAGTCCCCGCCGACCTCCCGCCCGCTCCAGGCGGAGTGGTAGCGGACCGCGATCTCCCCGCCCGTGATCTCGGGGATCCGGCGCGGCAGCATGGCGGCCTGGAGGCCGGTGGCGAACTCCCGCTCCTGGTCGAAGAGGAGCGCCCGCTGGAGCGACTGGGCGACGATGCCCGCCAGGCCCAGGCACAGGTTGCGTTCCTCGGGGCTGAACTCGCTGCGCCGCCGGTAGAACAGGACCAGCCCGCCGATGGCCTTGGCCTGCGCGATGAGCGGCAGGTAGGCGGCCGCGTCGTAGTGGATCCGGTTCAGGTACTCCGAGAGCAGCGGGAACTCACCGCCGAGCTCGGTGAGGGAGGTGACGAAACGTGCCTTCCGGGAGAGCACCGCCTGCGACAGCGGGAGCGAGCCGTCCAACCGGGTGAACTGGCGCTCGCTGAGGATCTCCAGCGTCTCCCCGCTCAGCGCGATGATCTTGATGGAGGCGCCCTCGACCAGCCCGAGCGCCAGCCCGTCCGCGCCGAGCCGCTCCAGGGCCCCGGCCCCGGTCAGCGCGGCCGTCACGTCGTCGACCGTCACCGCCCGCGACAGGGCCTCGGTGGTCCGCTGCACGATCGTGGTCTGCTGGGCGCGCGCCGTCTCCAGCTTCCGCAGCAGGGTGGCGTGGGCCAGCTCCGGCGTGGCGTCCCGGACGATCCCCACGATCCGGTACGCCCGCCCCTCCGGGGTCCGCTGGACCCGGCCCTGGGTGTGGGTCCACTGGTCGGTGCCGTCGCGCCTGCGCACCGTGAAGTACGCGCCGTACGTGTCCCCGCCGGCGTCGAGGACGGAGGCCACGCTCTCGTTCAGCCGGGCGGCGTCCTCGGGCGGGATGCGCAGCCCGAGCCCCTCCGGCGTGCCGTCGAACTCCTCCGGCGCCACGTCGACGACGCCCATGCCCGCCTCGTCGAGCACCATCGTCCCCGCGTCCAGGTCCCACTCGAAGCTGCCCATGCCGTTCAGCGCGAGCCGCTCCCCCGGCCCGGTCGCCGGGGAGCCCCCGTCGGGCCGCCGGGCCCGCCCGGGTCCGTCCTGCTCCGCCGCTGCCACGCTTCACACCACCTAACGGACGGGCCAGCACGGCTGGGAGATGAGCCGCTCCCACTCCTCGTCAGGATGCCCCGGAAGAGTGCGCCCGGCCTCCCGCCAGCGCTTGACGAGGGACAGGTAGATCGTGGCGTGGTCGGGGGCCTGCCCCGCCTGGTGACCGGCCCCGTAGCCGTACCCGGACCCGTACTCGGCTCCGTACCCGGACCCGTACTCGGACCCGTACCCGGATCCGTACGGCGCCCGGTGCGAGGGCGGCGCCTGGTTCCCGGCCGGCCCGCGGGCCGGGTCGTACCCGGCCGTCCTGGCCGCCGCGGGCTGTTCCCCGCGGCTGGCGGGGATCCGCACCCAGCCACGGCCCTGTGCTCGCTCCGCGCTCATCGCAGACCTCTCTCACCCGCAGTTCCGTCACTCACCGCAGATACGTCCTCGGCGACCCGGCGGCGGCCCGGCGGGGCGCGACGATCGTCCGCACGCCCGACAGCGGGCCTCCGGCGCCGAGGCGCTTTCGGACTCCTCTCACCAGTCTCCCCGCCGTGAAGCCCGCACCGTGCACGAATCGCATGGAAGGGCCGAATGAGGGAGCCGTCAGCAGCCCCGCGAAGAACAGCCCGGGCCACGAGGACTCGAAACCGGGGCCGAGCTCCGGCGTCCCGGTCCTCCCCACGGTCGCAAGCGAGGCCCGCAGCCCCGCGTCGAGCAGCCCCAGCCGGGCCAGGTCCGGAACGAAACCGGTGGCCGCGATGACGTGCGCGGTGTCCAGGACCACCGGCGCCCCGGACCGGGTGGTCAGGTCGAGCCGGGTCCGCCCGCCCTCGGCGACCGCCCGGTGCAGTTCGTGCCCGAGCAGCACGGGCACGCGCCGCTCGAACCGCTCGCGCAGCCACCAGGCACCGGCCGGCCCCAGCGCGGTCGCAGCGATCCGCTCCCTGCTCCGCGCGGGCAGCCGGCGCACCGCCCAGGGCAGCTCCGACCACGCCCAGCTGCGCCAGCCGGTGCCGAGGCCGCTGTGCGGATCGCGCAGGGCGCGCAGCGCGGGCCGGCTCAGGGGCTGCGGCACGGTGTTCCAGTTCAGCCGGGAGCGCCGGGCGACCAGGCACGGACGGGCGCCCCGCTCGGCCAGCAGCGCGGCGGTCTCCAGCGCCGCCTGCCCGGCCCCGAGCACGGCGACCTCCTGCCCGGCGAACCGGGCCAGGTCCCGGTGGCCGCTGCTGTGCGAGCAGTGGCCGGGCGGCAGCCCCCGCAGGGCCTCGGGGAGGTGCACGAACGGCATGACCCCGACCGCGAGGGCCACCGTACGAGCGAGCAGCTGCGGCCCCTCGGCGGTGCGGACGCGGAACCCGTCGCCCTCGGGGGTCACCTCCGTCACGGTCACCTCCTCCACCTCGGGCGCGGCGTGCCGGGCGAACCACATCCCGTACGAGCTGAACGTGCCGATCGGCAGCGGAGTGCCGTGTTCCGCGCCCAGTCCGCGGCCTGCGCAGTAGTCGGCCAGGGTGTGCCCGCCGTCGGGCGCCGACAGGTTGGAGGACCAGGGCTCCGACTTCAGGTACATCCCGTCGGGCATGTGGTCGCGCCAGGAGGCCATCGGCCGCCCGAGCAGCCGTACGTCGAGCCCCGCGCCGGCCGCGTGGGCGGCGATGGACAGCCCGTACGGGCCCGCGCCTACCACCACGAGATCGTCGATCCGCGTCACGCGCGCTCCTCCCCTTCCGCCCGCCGGACGGGCCCGTTCACCCGCCCGTTCACCTGGTCACCAACTCGTCCGGCTCCGCCGGCGCCTCCGGCGGCGCAGCCGGCGGGGCCGCGAGCGCGGTGCGCCGACCCTGCTCCGGGAACCCGCGCAGCACCCGGGCCGCCTTCCCGGCGCCCCGCCCCGCGAAGGCGGCGAGCATCGCCACGAACGGCCCCGGATCGTCGGCCGCGAACCAGGCCGCCTCCACCCGCCCCCGTCGGGGCCCAGCGGGCCGCGGCACGAAGGGAACGGGGCCGGCGCGACCGCCCCCGGCCGCCGGGGCGGCGCCCGCGCCGGCCCGCCGCACCGCACCCGGCGGGGTCCGCCCGGCCCGCCTCGCGGGCGGTCTGCCGCCGCGGAGCACGGCCAGCAGGGCGTAGTTCTCCGCGACGAACACCCGGCCCGGTCCGCCCGAGGGCTCCGGTACCCGTTGGCCCGTCAGGTCCAGGTACATCGCCTGTACGACGTCCAGCCCGGCCGGGTCGGTGAACAGCCTGAACTGCGCGCCCGGGCGCGGGTTGAAGTCCACGAGCCGGAAGGCGCCCGACTCGTCCCTGCGGAAGTCCAGGTCCAAGATCCCCTGGTAGCCGAGCCGTTCGGCGAGCCTCAGCCCCGCCTCCTCCACGGCCGGATCGGGCAGCCAGCGGCCGACCGCCGTCAGCCCCGTCCGCAGCGGCCAGGACAGCTCCTTGCGGCCCGACCCGGCGAGCAGCGGACGCCCGCCCCGACCGAAGGCGCCGTGGAAGAACCAGTCGGTGTCCGGCCCGGCCGGCAGGAACCGCTGGAGCAGCAGCGGGCTCCCGGCCTCGGCGGAGCGCTCGTACAGCCGGACCGCCTCGGCCTCGGTCCGCACGAGCGCGGTGCTCCGCAACTCACCTCCCCCGGCGGGCAGCAGCCACGGCCGGCTCCACTTGGCCACCAGCGGCAGCCCCAGCCGCCACGCGGCCCGCGCCGCCTCGGCCGCGCTCCGCGGGACCACCGTCTCCGGGTGCGGGATGTCCCACCGGGCGCAGAGCCGCGCCAGCTCGGCCTTGTCCGCGACCCGGGCCGGCAGGTCGTCGGGCTGACGGGGGATCCGGAACCGGCCCTCCAGCATCGGCGCGACCCGCGCCACGGCGATCGCGCTCAGATCGTCCATGGCGATGAGCACCGCCGGCCGCCCGATGCGCTCCGACACCCCGGTCAGGCACTCCAGCAACGGCTCCGGCGCCTCGGGGTCCAACCCGCCGGGCGGCCCTGGGTGCACGGCGCGCAGGTACCGCGAACGCGCCATGGGACCTCCCCCGGCCTCGACGACGGCATGGACCTCCACGCCCTTGCGGCCAAGGGATCTGACGGCGCCGAGGGTTCCGTGGTGGAACGGATTCCGGTCGAGTCTGAGCACAACAGCGGGCACGTGGACGGGATAGGCGTGCATGGCAACGGCGTCTTTCACCTAGTCGGACCAAGCGGAGGATGCTACGCAGATGCGAATGGCCTAGGAGGCCGTCACCGGGCAGGCCATTCGTCGGATCTGATGTCTAACGTCTTCGACAAGCACATCGATTCGGGAAAGCCCGGGGAGACGCCATGCGCAGACCACGCCGCCGACTGGCGACCACCTGTATCGGTACGGTCGCGGCCGGACTGCTCGCCACCGGCGCCGCGCTGTCGGCGGCGCCCTCGAAGGGCTGGTCGGGACACGACGACATCGCCATGGGCGCCTATCTCGACTATGGACCGACCGGAGTGGCCCGGATCCCGCTCCTGTCGAACTGGCTGGGCGGCAAGGAGATCCGGGTGGGCCACACCTACCTGCCCGGCGACCAGTGGGCCGGCATCGAGGGGCGCGTCTCCTTCCTCGCCGACTGGGCCGCGTGGCGGCTGTCCCGCGCCGACCGGATGTTCGTCCTCAACGTGCCCATGCAGGAACGCAACGAGGACCGGCTGTCCGACGCCCGGGTCGCCCGGCTGATCGGGGCGGGCGCGCGGGGCGAGTACGACGCGCACTTCCGCCGGCTCGCCGAGCGGCTGGTGACGCTGGGCGTCCCGGACACGGTGATCGTGCTCGGCTGGGAGATGAACGGCACCACCTACTCGCACCGCTGCGGGCCGGACCCGGAGAACTGGAAGGCGTACTGGAAGCGCATCGTCAACACGATGCGGTCCGTTCCCGGTCAGAGGTTCAAGTTCGATTTCGCCCCCAACCGGGGCACGGACGCGATCGGCTGGACCCGTTGCTACCCGGGCGACGACGTGGTCGACATCATCGGAATGGATTCGTACGACCAGGGTCCCGGCGACACCTTCGACGACCAGATCTCCCAGCCGTACGGGCTCCAGCAGCACGTCGACTTCGCAGAAGCACACGGCAAGGAGATCTCGTACCCGGAGTGGGGGCTGTTCCGGCGCGGGGACAACGCGGAGTATGTGCGGCGCATGTTGCAGTGGATCGAGCAGCACAAACCGCTCTACCACACCATCACCGACTACTGCCCGCACGGTGTGTGGCAGTGCAAGCAGAACCCCGAGTCGTCGAAGGCCTTCCGGGAGGCGCTGACCCCGGAGAAGTCCGTCCCGGTCCCGACGCCGGTGGTGCCGACGCCGGTCGTCCCGACACCCGTGGTCCCGACCCCGGTGGTACCCACCCCGGTCATCCCCACGCCCGTCGTCCCGACGCCCCAGATCCCCACCCCTCAGGTCCCGACCCCGCACATCCCCACCCCCCAGGTCCCGACGCCCGAGATCCCCCCGATCCCGACCCCACAAGTGCCGACGCCGACACCGGTGCCGACACCCGACGTCCCCAAGCCCTTGCCGGTGTCCCCGACTCCGGTCACGCCCCCGCTCGACCCGGCGCCCGACCCCACCCCGGACGCCACGCTCCCCGCGAGCCCCAGCCCGCTCGTGCCGAAGCCCGATCCCGCCCCGGCCGTGACGCCGAAGCCCAAGCCCAAGCCGACGCCCAAGCCCACCCCCAAGCCCCGGCCCGAGCCGGAAACCCCGCCGGTGAACGGCAAGCAGTGGTGCGTGCCGCTGAGCTTCGGCGAGTGGCTCTCCAAGCTCGTAGGCAAGCAGTCGGTCTGCGTGAAGGTCGACTGGGGCAGGGAATCCGGCTACTGGCCCTTCTAGACGGGTCATCGCACGCGCAGTTCACCCAGCCGCGCCCGCCAGTCCCGGGCGGCCGGCAGGGCCTCCCGCAGCGCGTCCACCGCCCGCTCGCGCCCCGCCAGCTGCGACTCGTGCAGCCGCAGCAGGGGCGCGAGCGCGTGCGTGGCCAGCAGGAACCGCTGGTTGACGACCGTCTCGGGCCTCCAGTGGTTCTTGTACGGCTCGTCGCCGCGCAGGAAGCTCACCACCGGGCGGCCGTCGGCCAGCGCCCGCCCCGCCTCGTGGCGCAGCAGCAGCGTCGCCACGTCCACCTTCCGGGCGCGCAGTTCCGGGTCGGCCCCGTACAGGTAGCCGCCGCTCAGGCCTGCCGACAGCAGGGTGACGTTGGACGCCACCACCTTCCCGTCCAGCCGGAACTCCGTCAGCCGGCCCTCCCCCGCCCGCACCATCCGCCGGGTGGCCCGGGTCAGGTGCTCGGCGAAGCGCGGCCGCAGGTGCTCGGGGGTCACCCCGCGGCCCCGCCACTGCTTCTCGTGCAGCCGCAGCAGGGTCCGTACGGCACGGGGCACTTCCTGCTCGGTGACCTCGTGCTCCTCGATCCCGACGGCGTCGGTCTTGCGGAGCTTGGCCCGGACCCGCTGGGCTCCGGAGGCCGGCATCCGCTTGACCAACTCGTCGAAGGGCAGCGTGGGCAGTTCCATGCAGGTGGAGTCGGTGAGCCGGGCGCCCGTCCCCGGCCAGTACTTGTACATCTGCTCGACCGCGGCCCCGGGGCGGACCTCGCGCAGGTCGACGACCGCGCCCCGGGCGGCCCGGTGCAGCCCGTGGGCGAGCGCCGGGACGACCTGGTCGGCGTACTCGGCGGAGACGAGCACGTCGAACCAGTCGGTGATGGCGCCGCCGAGCGGCACGAGCAGCGGCATCGGACGGTGTACGAGCATCAGCGCGGCCGCGCCGACCAACTCCTCGCCGCGGCGCACGAGGACGAGGCGCAGCCGGCCCTCCTTCCCGTACGACAGCCACCAGGAGTGCAGCCAGGCGTGGCTCTGGAAGGGGGTGGCGGTGGGACAGGCGCGGACGAGCCGGTTCCACGGCCCCTCCAGGGCGGCGAACTGTCGGGGGTCTCGGCAGAGGGTGACCGACAGGGACGGCCCGGCGCAGGCCCTGGTCATCGGACGGACTCCTTCTCCTTGGCGTCGGCGTGCTCACCCTGGGCCGGGAGCGAGGCGTACCCCTCCACGGCCGGCTGCGCCTCGGGCTCTTCGGGGCGGCGCCTGGTGCGGCCGCCGGGCCGGGCGAGCAGCCACAGCCCGCCGAGCAGGCCGCCGGCGCACAGCCCGACCGCGCCGCTGATGGCGGCGGAGGGGGAGGCGGGTTCGGTCGGGGCGACGGCCTGGCTGAACAGGAGCAGCTTCACCCCGGTGTTCTTGGTGGCCTGGTTGCTGCTCAGCGAGAGCGCGTCGGCGACGGCGTTCGCGATGTCGGCGGCGCCGGAGGGGCTCTTCGAGGTACCGGTGATGGCGATCATCGGGGACTCGGGGGAGGTCTCGGCCCGCACCTGGGTCCGCAGCTGCCGCGCGCCGATGCCCGCGCGGGGCTGGGCGTAGGCGAGGGTGGAACCGCTGGTGGCGATACGGCCGTACGCTTGGGCGAAGCCGAGGGCGGTGGCGGGTTCGGTGGTGTCGTCCGGGACGGCGACGACGAAGCTGGTGGCGGCGTACTCGGGGGCCTTGAGCACCCCGTACGCCCCGCCGGCGGCCAGCCCCACCAGCGCGCAGGCGGGCAGCGGCCACCAGACCGGCACCCGGCGGCGGCTCGGCCGGCGCCGGCCGGAACGGTGTTCGGATTCCTTCGGATCAACGGCGTCGGCCATGTGCGTGCGCTCGCTTCCTGTGTGTCGGGGAGTTCTCTACGGGCCCTGCCGGGCCCCTGCGGGGAGCTACGGGGCAACGCTCAACCGGTACCGCCCTGCCCGGACGCGGCCCCTTGCCGCCGCCCCGGCGGGGGCACTTCCAGCCCCGCCGGCGTTCGAGGCGCGGGGTCCGGGGCGGTGGCCCGGGGGGCCCGCGCCCCGAGCGGATCCGGTGCGGCCCCACCGGGGTCCGGGGCGGCGGCCCCGGAAGGGTTCAGGGCCAGGTCGTACACGTCCATGAGGAGGGCCGCGCTGCGGGCGATGTCGTAGTGGCGGGCCACCGGCGGCACCGGCAACCGCTTCGCCCCCGCCTCCATGTGCCCCCGCAGCGCCGCGACGAGTTCCTCCGTGCCCGTACCGATGCGGCGGGCCCCCGGCGCCTGCACGGCCGGCAGGTCGTCGATGGCGGGGCAGGTCACGTGCAGCACGGGCAACCCCGCCGCCAGCGCCTCGACCACCGCCAGCCCGAACGCCTCCTCCCGCGACGGGGACACGAACACGTCCATCGCCGCCAGCAGCGCCGGGATCCCCGGGGTGCGCCCGTCCGCGCTGTCGCCCAGCGGGTCCCGTTCGCCCAGCAGGTGGATCCGGCTCTGCGCGCCCAGCTCCGCCGCCAGCCGGCGGAGCGCCGCCCGCTCCGGCCCGTCCCCCGCCAGCAGCAGGTGCGCGCCCGGCAGCGCCGCCACCGCCCGCACCAGTACGTCGAACCGCTTGCCCGGCACCAGCCGCCCGACCCCGCCGACCACGAACGCCCGTTCCGGCAGCCCGGTCCTGGCCCGCGTACCACGCCGTGCGCCCTCGTCGAAGCGGAAGCGGACGGCCTCGATCCCGTTCGGGACGACGTGCACCCGCTCGGCCGGCACCCCCCACGCCTCCAGCCGGGCCGCCACCGTGTCGGACACCGCGACCGTCGCCGCGCCGAACCGCTCACTGGCCAGGTACAGCGCCCGCACCCCGCGCGTCAGCGGCCGGCCCTCGATCTCGCCGTCCCCGAGGGAGTGTTCGGTGGCCACGGTCGCCCCGACGCCCGCGACCCGCGCGGCGAGGCGCCCGTACACGCAGGCCCGGTACAGGTGCGTGTGCACGAGGTCGTACCGGCCGCGCCGGATGAACCGCACCAGCTTCGGCAGCGCCCCCAGGTCCCGGTTGCCGGTCATGCCCAGGTGCACGACCCGGACCCCGTCGGCGCGCAGCCCCTCGGCCACCGGTCCGGGGTTGGTCAGCGTCAGGACGTCGCACCGCATCGGCATGTGCCGCAGCAGCAGCCTCAGTTGCTGCTCGGCGCCGCCGACGCCGAGCCCCGTGATGATGTGCAGGGCCTTCACGGCAGCACCACCCGTCGCAGTTCCCGCACCTGGTGCCGCAGCTGCTTCACGCGCAGCCGCGCGCCGCCGTCGGCCTGGCTGACGTGGGTGCGCGGCAGGGCGTACCGGCCGGCCAGCCGCCCCGGGTCGATGGCGCAGGCGTACCCGTACCCGGCGGCCCGGGTCGCCTCGACGACCCGGGCGTCGAGGTGCCCGTACGGGTAGCAGAACCCTTCGGGCAGCACGCCGGTGAGCTCGCGCAGCAGGTCGCGGCTGCCCCGCAGTTCCTGCTGGAGCACGTCGTCGGCGGCCGCGGTGAGGTCCTGGTGGAGCAGCCCGTGCGAGCCGATCTCCTGTCCGGAGTCGGCGATCTCGCGGACGCCCTCGGCGGTGAGCAGGGCCTTGCGGGGCCCCAGCGGGTCCCACACGTTGTCCACGCCGAGCCTGCCGGGCAGGACGAACAGGGTGGCGGTGCAGTCGTGCCGGCGCAGCAGCGGCAGCGCGCCGGTCAGGAAGTCGGCGTAGCCGTCGTCGAAGGTCAGCCCGACGAGCCCGGCGGCGCGCCCGGCGGCACGGGCCCGCAGCAGCTCGCCGACGGACACCCCGCGCAGGCCCCGGGAGCGCAGCCACAGCAGCTGGGCCTCCAGGGCGACGGGTGTGACGGTGATGCCGTACGGGTCCTCGGCGGGGTCCGTGAACTCGGCGACCGAGTGGTACATCAGGACCCACGGCAAGGCGGTCCGGCGGGGTGGGTCCACCACGGCGGCGGGGGCCGTGTCGGTGTCAGCGGACATTGCGGAACCTCTGCGTGAGCTGGGAGATCTGAGCGGGCAGGGCGGTGACTTCGAGGGCGCGTATGGCCGTGCCGGTGGCCCCGAACATGGCCGGGACCAGCAGGCAGCCGAGGGCGGCGCTGAGCAGCGGGTCGGGGATCATGGGCCCGGCGATCCAGCCGGTGGCGCCGGCCGCGACGGCCGCGACGCCGAGCCGCCCGATGCTGACGGCGACCCGGCGGACCTGGATGGCGACGATCCGGGAGCCGAGGCCGGTGAGCAGGAGGGCGGCGGTGGTGGAGATGCCGGCCGCGTTGGCGGCGGCGATGCCGTAGGTGCCCCACCAGCGGACGGCGAAGGCTCCGGCGACGATGTTGACGAGGAGTCCGGCGGCCATCGCGAACGCCGGGAACCAGGTGGGCCGGGCGGTCGAGAAGAACGGCCGGGACAGCGCCCCGACGAGGCAGTGGCCGAGGAGGCCGAGCCCGTACACCCGCATCACGGAGGCGGTGGCGAGGGTGTCCTGGTGCGTGAACGCGCCGCGCTCGAAGAGCACTTGGATGATCTGGGGCGCGTAACCGATGACGAGCGCGGTGCCCATGAGCACGGCGAGCGAGGCCAGCGCCAGGTCCCGCTCGACGCGGCGCCGGGCCTTCTCCCGCTCCCCGCCGGCCATGGCCTGGGCGACGACGGGGAAGGTGACGGTGCAGATCATCAGCGACAGCACCATCGGCATCTGCGCGACCTTCTGCGCGTAGTTCAGGTGCGAGATCGCCCCGGGCGGCAGGGAGGCGGCGAGGAACCGCTCGACGAGCACCTGCGACTGCCGGGACACCGCGAAGAAGACCACCGGTGCGATGACCCCGAAGGCGATGAGGGTGGGCCGGTCGCGGTCCCGCTGGCTGCGGGCGGTGCCCCGGCCGCGGGTCGTGCCGAAGCCGACGTTCCTGATGAAGGAGGGCAGTTGGACGAGGACCATCAGCAGCCCGCCGACGGCGACACCGGCCGCGGCGGCCCGGACCCCCCACAGGGCGTGGAGGGCGACCATCGTGCCGATGATGCCGATGTTGTACGAGACGTAGATCGCGGCGGGCGGCACGAAGGAGCGGTGCGCGCGCAGCGCGGCGCTGAAGTATCCGGCGATCCCGAAGGAGAGCACGGTCAGGGCGGTCAGTCGGGTGCACTGCACGGCGAGCCCGGGATCGGGCAGGCCGGGGGCGAGTACGGAGACGACGGCCGGCGCGGCGAGGACGAGCAGCGCGGCGACCACGGCGAGGAGCAGCGCGAGCCGCGGCAGGGTCGCCCCCACCAGCAGCCGTACGGGGTCCTGCGCGCGGGCCTCCTTGCGCGTGAGCCCGGTCCGGGCGGCGGCCCGCCGGGCCAGGGCGTGGCTGAAGGCGGGCACCATCAGCAGAGCCATGGCGTCCTCGATGAGCAGCGTCGAGGCCATCTCGGGGACGGTCCAGGCGATCAGGAAGGCGTCGCTGTCGTGGCCGGCCCCGAAGAGGTGCGCGATGGTCTGGTCCCGGACCAGCCCGAACACCGCCCCGGCGGCGGTCAGACCGGCGGTGACGGCCGCGGCCTTGGCGAGGAACCGCCCGAGCGGCTGGCTCCCGCCGGGCGCCTCGGCCGGCGCGGCGGCGGGAGACCCGGTCGTGCGGCCGTCCCGCCCGCCGCCCGTCCCGGCGTCCCCGGGCCGGCCGCTGCCGGCTCCCGCCTGCCCACCGGCCCACGCGGCGATCCGCACGCTCCGCGGCCCGGGATCACCGCCCGCGTACCCGGCAGGGCCGTACCCGGCCGCAGCGGTGCCGTCCCCGGCCTGCCCGCCGGGCCCGCCCGCGTACCCGGCGGATCCGAAGGCCGCCGAGGACGGGACGCCCGACGCCCCCGGGCCCCGGGCCGGCCCGGCCCCGGGCTCCACCGCGCCCGGAGCGGCCGGCCCGTCACCGTTCGCGGGCCCGGCACCGGCCCGTACCGCGATCGGCATTCCGTGCCGCCCGCCTTCGGCGGAACCGGGCCCCGCCGGACTCCCGGGGACGGGCACGGGTACGGCCCCGGAGGCCCGGCCCCCGGGCTCCGCGGGGCCGTCGCCGGAACGGGGCGACGCCCCGCCCGCGAGGCCGGGTTCCGGCACGCCCGGGCCGTCGGCGGACCGCGGCAGCCCGCCGGTCACGAACCCCGGGTCCGAGACCGCGGGGACCCGGCCCGCGTCCGGCAGGCCGGAACCCTGCCCCGCCGGCCCGTCGGCCGGGCGGGGCAGGCCGCCCGTCACGAAGCCGGGGTCCGACACGGTCGGCACGGCCGGGTCCGGCGGGGCCGGGACATGGGCGGGGCCCGCCCCGGCCCGGGGGCCGGAGGCGGGCCGCCAAGGCGTCGTGTCCGTCACGGGCCGTCCGCACCCGGAACGGCGCGCACGCCGGTGCGCCCGCCCGCGGCAGCAACCGCACCGCCGCGCCCGCGGCCACCCCGACCGCCGGGCGCCCCCGGCGAACCGACGCCCCCCGGGGAGGGAAGCGCCCACCAGGCCGCCAGACCGACGATCACACCGGTCAGGACCGTCGACGGCCCGCCGATGTCCGCGTACAGGAAGTCGATGAGCTGCCACACGAACAGGCCTACCGCGATCAACCCGCAGTCCCGCGTCCGCCCGTCGCCCCGCACGCCCCTGCCGGAGGCGAGCCGGCTGAGGCCCGCCACCAGCAGCACCGCCCAGCCGCCCGCCAGCGCGGTCAGCCCGGTCAGTCCCTGCTCGCTGAGGACCAGGAGGTACATGTTGTGCGGGGAGAGCAGCGGCTGCCGCAGGAACGCCTGGCCCGCGCCCGCCGTGTCGCTGCCGGAGGACAGGCCCAGGGAGGAGTGCCCGTCCCGGTTGGCCGGGAAGCCCTTCAGCCCGACCCCGACCGCCGGCCGCTCCCGCCACATCGACTCGGCCGCGGCCCACATCGTGTAGCGGTCGGTCACCGACTGGTCGGGCGCGCTCGACACCTGCGTGATCGAGGCCAGCCGCTCGCCGACCATCTCGGAGCCGACGCCGAACCCGCCCACCAGGACCACCCCGACGGCGCCCAGCGCGACCAGCACCTTCAGGGCCCGCCGGACCCCCGCCAGGAAGATGACGAGCAGGGCCGCCCCCGAGGTGGCGATCCACGCGCCCCGGCTGAACGACAGCACCAGCGGCACCACCAGCAGCAGCGCGACGCCCGCGGCGGTCCGCCGGACCCGCGGCGCGAGCCCCGGCGACAGGGCCAGCGCCGTCGCCGCGATCAGCCCGTACGCCACCACCGTGGCCATGCCCATGACGTCACCGGGACCGAAGGTGCCCACGGCGCGGACGTCCTCGCCCTGGTACGAGGCCCCGGTGTGCGTCGCGTACTGCACGACCCCCACCGCGCCCTGCACCAGCGCCAGCACCACGAAGCACCCGGCGGCCAACCGGAACTCCGCCGCGTCTCGCACCAGCAGCACGATCGCCGCCGGGACCAGGACGAAGACCTGGAGGTAGCGCACGAAGCCCGGCAGGGCCGCGTACGGGTCCCCCGCGGTCATCGTCGCCACCGCGAGCCCGACCCCGGGCGCCCCGAGCACGAGCACGCCCAGGGGGCTCAACTCCCTCACCCGGCCGCGCACCGCCTGCACGGCGCACACGAGCACCAGCAGCAGCGAGGCCGCGTCGGCCGGGCCGACCTTGCCGGAGGCGGTCGCGTCCCCCGCCGGGAGCGGGGCGAGCAGGAACAGCACGGTCGCGGCGAGCGGCAGCAGCGGCCAGTGCCGCCGCAACAGCACCGGCAACGGCGCACCGGGCCGCCGTACGCCCTTCGGGAACGGGGATACCGCGAGGCTCATCAGCTGCCCCCCAGCCGGAAGCGGAAGAAGGAGGCCGCGGTGCGGGCCAGGATCCACAGGTCCTGCCACAGCGACCAGGTGTCGATGTAGTGGTTGTCGAAGCGGGCCCGGTCCTCGATGGAGGTGTCCCCGCGCAGGCCGTTGATCTGGGCCAGCCCGGTGATGCCGACGGGCATCCGGTGCCGGGCCTCGTAGCCGGGGTGCACGGTGGAGAACTTCGCGACGAAGAAGGGCCGCTCGGGCCGGGGACCGACCAGGCTCATGTCACCCCGTACGACGTTCCACAGCTGCGGCAGCTCGTCCAGCGAGGACTTGCGCAGGAAGGAGCCGACCGCGCTCATCCGGCGGTCCCCCGCCACCGTCCACCGGGTGGCGGCCTCGTGCGCGTCGGCGCGCAGGGTACGGAACTTCAGCAGGGTGAAGGGCCGCCCGTACAGGCCGACCCGCTCCTGCCGGAAGATCACCCCCGGCCCGTCCCCGATCCGCACGGCGAGCGCGCAGACGCCCACCACGGGCGCCGCCGCGACGAGCGCGAGCAGCGCGAGCACGGCGTCGATGCCGCGCTTCGCCCAGCGCTCCACGGGCCGTACGGGGCGCGGCAGCAGCGGCTGCACGGCGTACCCCCACAGCTGGTCGGCGGGGCACGCCACCCGCATGCCGGTGACCTTGGCGGTGCCGGCCGGGTCGGCGAGCCAGAGCCGGCAGCCGTGGTCGTGGAAGAGCCGCACCAGGGAGGCGGTGTGCTCGTCGGCCTCGGGCGGACGGGTGAACACCGCGTGCCGGACGGAGTTCTGGATCACCGCGCGCCGGATGTCCTCGTGGGTGGCGAGCAGCGGCATCGCGCCGCCCTCCCCTTCGGCGACGGCCTCGGTGTCGGCGATCCCGACCGGGCGCAGGCCGAACTCGGGGCGGGAGTGCAGGGCCGCGGCCACCGCGCCCGCCCCGGCGCCGGGTCCGACGACGAGGGCGGAGGCGGGCCTGCGCACGGCCGTGCGGCGCAGGCACTGGTTGACGAACCCGCGTCCCGCGCACGTCAGTACGGCCATGACGCAGGCGGCGCTCAGCAGGAGCTCCCATCCGAGGGCGCGGCCGAAGCCGCCGGCCCAGACCGCCGCGACGGTGCACCACAGCACGGCGGACCGCCCGGCCAGCACGGGCAGTTCGCGGAGCGCGGAGGGGGCGAGCCGAGGCCGGTACAGCCCGGCCTGCGCGTGCAGGGCCACGAGGAGCAGGGCCACGAGGACGGTCGCTCCGGCCGGCAGCGCCGGCGCGGGCAGCGCCACCACGGTCAGTACGGCGGCCAGCGCGTCGGCGGTGAGCAGCGGGAGCACCCGCCCGCGGCGGCGGATCCGCTGCGGGCGCACGGCGGGCCGGGCCCGGTCGGCCTCGGGCCCGCGCGGGGGGTGGATGGCGGCCTGGGCCCGGCGTACTGCCGTGGTGCCCGCCGACTCGGGGCCGCCCTGCCCGGTGTGCCGCCTGGCGGGTGCGCTGTCCATCGTCATCGGGTGTTGCGCTCCTGGTTCAAGGGCCGGGGCCTGCCCAGCAGTTCGTGGTACAGACCGGTGACCGCATCCGTGGTCCGCCGCACGTCGAAGTCGGTCCGGGCGTGCTGCCGTGCCTGCTCTCCGAGTTCGGCGAGCAGCCGCGGTTCGGCGAGCAGCCCTCCCAGGGCCTTGGCCAGGGCCGTCGGGTCCTCCGGCGGTACCAGGCACAGGCGTCCCTGGCCGGGCGGCAGGCTCTCCCGGGCACCGCTGACGTCGGAGACCAGGACCGGGCGGCCGCAGGCCATCGCTTCGAGCGGGGCGAGCGCCATGCCTTCCCACCGTGACGGCAGTACAACGAGATCGGCGGCCCGAAGCCACGGTCGGATGTCCCGGGCGGCTCCCGCGAAGAGCACCCTCGTGCCCGACAGGGCCGCCGTGCGGCGCAGCCGTTCGGCGTCGGGGCCGTCGCCGACGAGGGCGAGGCGGGCTCCCGGGACGGCGGCGAGCAGCTCCGGCCAGGCGCGGAGCAGGACGTCCTGCCCCTTCTGCTGGCAGAGCCGGCCCACGCAGACGGCGAGGGGTCCGTCGCCCCGGAACGCGGCGGGCAGCGGCAGTCCGGCGCGGGCCAGGGCCTTGTCGTGGTCGGGATCGGGGTCGCCGGGGCGGAAGTGGTCGAGGTCCACGCCGTTGCGGATCACCGACCAGTGGGCGGCGATGCCCTCGGCCTCGCCGGCGCGGCGTTCGGCCTCGCTGACGCAGAGCACCCGGTCGGCCCAGCGGGCCCCGTACCTCTCCCACCTCAGGGCGAGGGCGGCGGTGGCCCCGCCGACGGCTTCGAAGGACCAGGCGTGCGGCTGGAAGACGGTGGGCAGGGCACCGCGCGCGGCGAGCCGCCCGGCGAGGCCCGCCTTGGCGCTGTGGGCGTGCAACACGTCGGGCCGGACCCGGCTCAGCAGCCGCCGGGCACCGAGGAGTTCGGCGGGCAGCGCGGGGCCGGGGGCCCGTCCGGCGCGCCAGGTGAGCACCTCGGCCCCGGCGGCCCGGGCGGCGTCGGCCAGGACGCCGCCGCGCGGGCAGCCGACGACGGTGCGCAGGCCTTCGGCGCTCTGGGCGCGGACGAGGTCGGTGACGACCCTGGCCACTCCGCCGTCGACGGGCTGGACGAGATGGAGGACGGTCGTGGGCCGTGCGGCCCGTGGCTGTGTGGGCACGTGGAGTGCTCCTACGTTCAGCGGCGCGCGTCTGTCTGAACGAAGAGCACACCGAGGAAATGACCTTGACTTTCGCCCTTGAGCCCGAAGTTCAGGCTGTGGGCGCCACCGGACAGGGCGGGACTCAGGTCGAACACGTCCGCGTCATATCCGAGATTGTTGATGTGTTCGGGCTGTCGCACGAACGAGTGATCCCCGAATTCCGTGATCGTGGAATTCATAACATCATTAAAAGGATTTTCTGCATCGCCGATGGTCACCCGGCGCCCGCTGTCGGAGGTCACGGTGAGTGAGTCGCCCAGGACCCCGCGGTCCCCGTCGTAGCCGACCAGCCCGACCTTCCCCGCGGACCCGGGCGGCGCCGACAGCCCGTCGACCTCGACGACCCCGTCGCCGGCCCGGGTCTCCAGCACCTCGAAGCCGTCCCACAGCGAGATCCGGCGCAGCGGCTCCTTCGGGTGCTCGTACGCCACGACGAGCGTCCAGCCGCCCCAGGCCCCCACCTCGGAGTGGCCCATGGCGACGTTCAGCTGCGAGACCGTCCACACCCCGGCGCCGCCCTTGCGCACCATCGGGGTCACGTCGGCCGAGGCCTGGTAGGCATCGCTGCCGGCGTCCGTGCGGTGGCCCATCACCGTGTCGGCGAGGACCTCCTTGTAGGCCCCGCCGGGCTCGGCGACCAGGACGCGGCCGTTGTCCTCCGGCGGCTTCTGCTCGCCCACCCGCAGGTTCCCGCCCCAGTAGAGGCGGGCGTACGAGACCCTCGCGCCCTGCGGGATCCGGAGGTCGGCCCGGGTGGAGTTGTAGGTGTCCGGGTCCGCGTCGACCTCGTTGTAGAACATCTCGAAATCGCCGTTGACCCCCGCCGCCCCCCGCCCGACCTCGGCGCAGGACGCGGCCCGCGCGGACTCCTGGCTCCGGCAGCCGATGGCGGAGTTCGAGGCCCGGACCAGGCCGCCGTGCTGCACGGCCTGGTAACGCTCGGTGAAGGGGACCCGGGGCAGTTCTTTCGGAGACGGGGCGCCCGAAGCCGGCGACACGGAAACGACCAGGCAGGACAGCAGACCGAGCGTGCCGAGGATTCTGCGGGAGGAACCCATGACACAGTCTCCATTTTCGATCAACGGGACAAAACAGGAGTGCACTTTGTCAGAAATCGGGCTGGAAATCACGTCGGACTCGCTCGTACGGCCTTTCGGGCGATAACGCGCACCTTCCGGACCCGAACGTCGTTATGGCTTGCACCATTGTTCGAACCGAAAGGAATTACGGAGATGAAGAAGAGGCTGGTGCGCAGCACCACCATGGCCGTCGCGAGCGCCGCGATGCTGATGGGCGGCGCGGGCCTCGCCTCCGCGCACGGTGGGGACGGCGCGACGGCGGACGGCTTCACCGGCGGTTCCCCGGGCGTCCTGTCCGGCAACCTGCTCCAGGTCCCGGTGGACGTCCCGGTGAACGTCTGCGGCAACACCGTGAACGTGATCGCCCTGCTGAACCCGGCGTTCGGCAACACCTGCGTGAACGCCTGACCGTCAACCGTGCCGCCCGAAACGGCTGCATCCGGGTGAAGCCACGCAACCCAAACCGGGGCCGGGCCGTTGATCCGGGTGCTCCACTACCGGGCAATCCTGCAAAAAAGGGACGACAATGATCAAGAAGATGATGGCCTCGGCCGCGGTTGCCGCCTCGGTCGTGGGCATGGGTGCGGCCATGGCGCCGCAGGCGATGGCGATCGGCAACGACCACGGCATCAACACCGTGAACGGCAACGGCGCCTCGCAGATCTACGGCAACCAGGCCACCTACGGCAACATGAGCCCGCAGATGGCCCTGATCCAGGGCTCCTTCAACAAGCCCTGCATCGCCCTGCCCGCGAAGGCCAACGTGCAGTCCGTGCTGGCCCTGGTCAACGTCGGCGTCCAGGACATCCCGGTCCTGTCCAGCCCGCAGAACCAGCAGTGCACCGAGAACTCCACGCAGGCCAAGGGTGACGAGGCCCTCTCGCACATCCTGGACAACATCCCGGTCCTCTCCGGCAACGCCTCCGCCGGCAGCTGACCGAGGCCCGTGCCAGCGAGGCCGCCGCACCTTCGGGTCGCGGCGGCCTCGCCGCTTGTGGGTTTCCGGCACACCCGATCGAAAAGGGTGACCCCGTAAATCCGCCGGCCCATCGGAACCGGAATTCGGGCAGGGCATCGGAGTGAATTCCCCGACTCCCGCCGAAAATCCCCGGTTTCTTTTCCCCCGGACACTCGTTGTTAATTCTGCAGTGGATACGCCCCTGCGGGAAGGATCGAAAACAAATGACGTACAAGAAGGCAGTGGTGCTGGCCGCCGGCGTTCTGATGGCTGCCGGTGCCGCCTCCCCCGCCATGGCCGACGCGGACGCCGCGGGTGTCGCGAAGGACTCCCCCGGCGTCCTGTCCGGCAACCTGCTCCAGGTTCCGGTGCACGTCCCGGTCAACGTCTGCGGCAACACCGTCAACGTGATCGCCCTGCTGAACCCCGCGTTCGGCAACACCTGCGTCAACGCCTGACGAAGCTCTTGTGCCCGCAAGGGCAACCTCCTCGAAGGTGGCCTCGGAGTGCACGGCGGTGCACTCCGAGGCCACCTTCGATTCAGCACCGGCGCCACCGCCGGTAGACAGGGAAGGACCCATGCGACAGGTACTGAGCCGACAGGTACTGGGCAAGGGGATGCTCACGGCCGCAGCCGCGTCGAGTCTGCTGTCGATCGCGACCGGTGCGGCCTACGCACACCCCGGAGCCACGGCCGAGGCCTCTCATTCGCCGGGTGTGCTGGCCGGCAACAGCGTCTCGGTACCGATCACCTTCGCGCCGAACGTGTGCGGCAACAGCGTGGACGCCGGGGCGGGACTCAACCCCGCGTTCGGCAACACGTGCGCCACCACGACCGGCTCCCACGCCGAGGACGACCACGACTACTCGCGCTACCTGAGCCCCCAGAACGCCGAGGCCCTGGAGCGCTACCTCGACGAGCGCGAGGCCCGCCACCGCGTACCGGAGCAGCGCCACGAATCCCCGGGCGACCGGGGCGGATACGGCCACTCCGACGAGCAGCAGCCCCGCCACGAGCCCCGCCACGACCAGGGCGGACACGGCCACGCCGACGAGCAGCAGCAGCCGCCGCGCCACCAGCCCCAGCACGGTCAGGGCGGCTACGGCGACTCCGACCGGCCGCAGGGCGAGGAGGAGTGCGACGACCACCCCCGCCCCGAGGCGGAGCACCCGGCCCCCGTACCCCACCCGGCTCCCCCCGCTCCCCCGAAGCCGCAGCCTCTGCCGCACCCCGTGGAGGAACTGCCGCCGCCGGCCCCGGTGGACGAGGCCCCCAAGCCGCTCCCCGCCCCGGTGCCGGCGCCGATCCCGGCCCCCGCGCCCGTCGGGGAACTCCCCGTACCGGCGCCGGTCCCGGTGCCCCAGCCGCCCGTGGAGCAGGCGCCCGCGCCGCTGCCCGCCCCAGCGCCCGTACCGGCACCGGTGGAGGAGGCTCCCCAGCCGCTCCCCGCCCCCGCACCGCAGGTCCCCGCCCCCACGCCCGGCATGGAGGAGGGCCCCGCGCCGCGGCCGCCGCACGGCAGCCAGCCCGTGGAGCGCCCGGCCGACCAGCCCCCGGCCGCCCCCGCCGGCGACACCCCGGTCCACCTGCCCCCGACCCCCGCCACGGCCCCGGCCCCGCACGTCCCCGCGCCGGCGCCCGCACCGGCGCCCGCACCCGTACCGGCGCGGGTGACCGCGCCCGTGCTGGCCGAGACCGGAGCGGGCCAGCCCGCCGCCGCGGCGGCCCTCGCGTCGGCACTGATCCTGGGCGGCGCCATTCTGTACCGGCGGTCACGCGTCGCCTGATCGACCGTCCCGGTAGTACCGGTAATACCGGGACTACGGACAATCGGAAGAAATACCGGCCGGAGAATCCCCATCGGATTCTCCGGCCGCTGTCATGTCCGCACTGTGCACGCGCCCCCTCGGCGTTTCCGTACGGGCAGGCGATCGTTACCCATGGAGAAAGCGGTGCGACGGTCGCCGCTGACACCTCTGTCCACGAAAAGAAGAGGATTTCGACAATGAAGCTCTCGAAGGTCGCCGCTGTGGTCGTCGGCTCCGTAGCCGCCCTCGGCGCCTCCGCCCCCGCCTTCGCCGCCGACGCCCCGGCCGCGTCGATGCCCCCGATGAGCCTGACCGGCGGGGCGACGGAGGTGCTGAACGCCGTCAACCCGGTCAGCGAGGCGCTCCCGCAGACCGCCGGCAACGCGCTGGCCGAGCAGGGCGACGCCGTCAACAAGGTCGTGGGCACGGCGCAGAAGGTCAACAAGGTCCGCAACGACGTACCCGGCACCGTCCTCGGGCTCGCCAACGGCGCCACCCGGACGACCCCGATGCTCGGTGGCGTCAAGCTCAACGGCGGCCGGGGCTGAGCCGCCCGGACAAGACCGTGGGCGCCACCGGCAAGGCCGGGGCGCCCACAGTCGGTTGAGCTGTCTGGCAGTCGTTCCGCAGACGTCAGTCGTTGACGCAGACGTTGCCGAACGCGGGGTTCAGCGCGCCGATGACGTTGACGGAGTTGCCGCAGACGTTGACCGGAACGTGGACCGGGACCTGGCCCAGGTTGCCGGACAGGACACCGGGGGAACCCACGGCCGCGCCTTCGGCCGACGAGTCGGCCATAGCGGAGCCGGCGGCACCGGCCGCAGCGAGACCAGCGGTGGCCAGGACCAGGGCGGCCTTCTTGGCAGAGTTCATGGGAAGTGCACCTTCTGTTCGATGTTCTGCCCCGAACCGGGGCTCACATCGAGCGAAACGGTCCAGCTTCCCGGACGACACGGCCTCCGGCCGAATCAAACCTGTTCAGCTCAATTGTCGTAGTCGTGCGACGGGCTCCAGGCGGCCTTCCCCGCGCCCCGCACGTCCGGGAGATCCGGGACGTCCGGGATGTCGGGCAGCTCCGGCACCAACTCCGCCGGAGGCTTGAGCGGCGTCGCCGGCAGCTCCGGCACCACCGTGTCGACCGGCGGGAGCTCCACCGGCAACTTCGGGACTTCCACCGGCAGCTCGGGGAGTTTGACCTCCGGGAGCTTGATCTCGGGAAGCTTGATCTCCGGGAGCTTCGGCAGCTCGATCGGCGGCAGCTTCACGCCGAGCAGGCCGCCCAGCGAGTTGAGGAGGTCCCCGATGGTCTTGGAGAGGCCGGAGAGCAGGTCGTCGATCGGGCCGGCCGCGGCCACCTGTTCCTCGACTTCCTCGATCTGCCGCTGGACGGCCGCCGATCGCCTGGCGATCTCGGCGGCGCCCTGACCGTCCGCGGCGCCCGCGGGGGCGGCCGCGCCGGTCAGTATGACGACGGCGAGGGCCGACGGGACGAGCATGCGGGCGCGGGACGGCTTGGTGCGGTGCATGGGTGTTCCTTCTGGTGGTGGCATACAAGCGGACCAGAGCGGTCCGCTTCCTTACTCACCGTGCGAACACCTCGCACGGAGCGCAACCGGATCATGAACGGCTGAGGGGTGCGTACGGGCTTCGCGCACGCGTCCGCAGAAGGCTCACCCCCTCCGGGGAAAACCCCGCGGCACGCGGGCCGTTTGAGTGAAGCACCGGAACCAACCCCCTGGTGGGGCAGTTGACCAGGGCGCTCCATCAGCGGGCACTCGTGCGACTAAAGGATCAAGATGTTCAAGAAGTTCATGACCGCCGCCGCGGTCTCCGCCGTTGCGGTCGGCGCGGGCGCCGCTGCCGCCGCCCCGGCCATGGCCATCGGCAACGACAACGGCATCAACACCGTCAACGGCAACGGTGCCACGCAGGTCTACGGCAACCAGAAGACCCACGGCGACCAGAGCCCGCAGCTCGGCCTCGTCCAGGGCACCCTGAACAAGCCCTGCATCGGCCTGCCGGCGAAGGTCAACGCCCAGTCCCTGGTCGCCGTCCTCGCCAACGTCGGTGTCCAGGACATCAACGTCCTGTCCAACCCGCAGAACCAGCAGTGCACCGAGAACTCCACCCAGGCCAAGGGCGACGAGCCGCTCTCGCACATCCTGGACAACATCCCGGTCCTCTCGGGCAACGGCTCCGTCGGCAGCTGATCCCAGCCCCCGCGTCGAGCGACGAGGGCCCCGGCAGCGTCCAGCTGCCGGGGCCCTCGCGCGTTCGGCCGTACGGGGTGGCGTCACCCGGTCCAGAAGTCCCACCACCGGGTGAGGACGAGCATCCCGATCACCCCGATGTGCAGGGCGGGCGGGGCCCAGGCGAACTCCGCGAAGAAACCGCGGACCGGGCCGGGGGCGGGGAGCACGCCCGTACGGACGTTGTGCGCGGTGACCGCCCAGAACATCAGCAGGGTCGCCACCCAGGCCAGGCAGCACCACAGACAGAGCGCGTTGATCTCGTACAGCGACTGGATCATCAGCCAGGTGCAGAACCCGACGCCGAAGACCGTGCCCGCGTGCAGGCCGAGCCAGAACCAGCCGCGGTAGCGGGCACCGGCCAGTACGCCCGCGGCCACGCACACCACGACACCGTACGAAACCAGCCCGAGCATGGGATTGGGGAAGCCGAACGCGTGCGCCTGCTCGCTCTGCATCACGCTGCCGCAGGAGACCACCGGATTGAGACTGCACGCCGGCTTGAAGTCCGGGTCCTCCAGCAGGAGGAACTTGTCGAGGGTGATCACCCAGGAGGCGAGGAGTCCGGCCGCCCCGGTCAGGACCAGCAGCCAGGCCAGGCCCTTCGAAGCGGGCACCGCGCCTTCGGGCCCGCTCTCGTGTCGACTTCCGGGCCGTCCTTGTTGGCGCGGGACGTCCACTGTATTCGTTGCCATGCGGCCCATAGTCCCGCGCTCCGTCACAGAGCGGGCCGAACCATGCGCATCCGTACGGAAGTTGACCTGAAGGTGTGGTGGGAACCACTGATGGTTCCCGGACGTTTTACCGAACCCCGGACGTTGTGTCAGAGCCAGGGGCTACGTTGAGCTTCCGCGAAGTGACTAGCTGCGACGGCCTGGAGACCCACCTTGAGCGATCCGTACGAGACAACCGAGGCGCACCTCGACCGCCTCCTGGGCCGCACCCTCAACTCCTTCGACCTGCCCGACGGGTTGGTCGAACGCCTCGGCACGGCGCTCGCCCACAGCTCTTCGCTCCACACCACCCACCACAGCCCGGCGACGGGGCTGTGGCGGGAGACCCACCGGCACACCTACCTGCTGACGGACGGCGGTTCGGTCTCCCTGTGGGAGCTGACGTACCGGCGCGGCGAGGGCGACCGCACCGTCCGGCACGAGGTCTTCGCGAGCAAGGCGGAGAGCCGCCTGGCCGTGGCCCGGCTGTTCGGCGCGGACGCGGCGGACGCCGCGTCGGATCCGGAACTGCTGCCGGGCGACGAGGAGCCGGAGACCGACGTCGCCGTGCTGACCGCGCTGTTCGCGGCCTCCGCCCCCGCGCAGCGACACCGGGAGTACGCGGTGGAGCAGTCCGCCGACCACGCCCGGCGGGTCCTGCGCCGCGCGGAGAACCCGGACCGGCCCGGCGAGGAGGTGGCGGCGCTGCTGCGGTCGGCGTACGCGCACCACATCACGCAGGCGTTCGGCAGCGCCCGGCAGTGCCGCCCGGACGGGCGGGAGGCGGGCTTCAGCCTGTACGAGCACGCCTTCGTGCTGCTGGACGGTACGGAGTTCAGCCTCTGGGAGGTCGAGCACACGGCCACGCCGGACGGGCGGCACATGTGCGAGGTGTACGACAGCGAGGTGGCGGCGCGCGGAGCGATGGAGCACCGCTCCCGGGTGCGCTGACTCCGCCGCCGGTACGGGCGCGGAGCGCACGTACCGGGCCGGGCCCGGGCGGTACCCGCTTCGGGTCAGGGCGTCGCGGGTTCGGACAGGCGGAGCTCCAGGGGCGGGTCCTGGGTGGTGCGGACCGCTTCGGGGTCCAGGTCCGCCGGGGTCGGCATGGCACTGCCGGGGAGCCGGACCGCGGCCGCGCCGTGGGACAGGGCCGAGGCGAGCGCGGTCGGGCCGGCGCCTCCCGCGACGAGGAATCCGGCCAGGGCGGCGTCGCCCGCGCCGACGTTGCTGCGGACCCGGTCCGCGGGGACCCGCGCGGTGCCGTAGTGGACGCCGTCCTCCTCGACGAGGAGCTGGCCGTCGGCGCCCAGTGAGGCGAGCACGGCGCCCGCGCCCAGCGAGCGGAGCTCCCGCGCCGCGTCGAGCACCTCGCCCAGCGTGGACAGCGGGCGGCCGACCGCCGCGGCCAGTTCGGCGGTGTTCGGCTTGACGACGTCGGGGCGGGCCGGGAGCCCCGCGAGCAGCGCCGGGCCGGAGGTGTCCAGGGCCACGCGGGCGCCGCCCTCGTGGGCGCGGGCGACGAGGTCTGCGTACCAGCGGGGTTCGAGGCCGCGCGGGAGGCTGCCGCAGCAGGCGATCCACCGCGCGCCGCCGGAGCAGCCGTGGACGGTGCCGAGGAGGAGGGCGGACTCCGTCGGGGTGAGCTCCGGGCCGGCCGCGTTGATCTTGGTGAGGGTGCCGTCGGGTTCGACGAGGGCGATGTTCGAGCGGGTCTGGCCGGAGATGGTGACCGCGGTGACGTCCACGCCCTGCGCGCCGAGGAGTTCGGCGATCAGGGCGCCCGGGGCTCCGCCGAGCGGGAGGACCGCCGTCGTGCGGTGGCCCGCGGCGGCCACCGCGCGGGAGACGTTGACGCCCTTGCCCCCGGGGTCGACCCGGTCGCCGGTGGCGCGCACGACCGCGCCGCGGACGAGCGAGGGGACCTCGTACGTCCGGTCCAGGGAGGGGTTGGGCGTGACGGTGAGGATCATACGAGCACGACTTCCGTACCGGCGGCCTCGATCGCCGCCTTGTGGGTGGGGGCGAGCCCCGTGTCCGTGATGAGCAGGTCTATGTCCGCGAACGAGCCGAAGCGCGCGAAGTGCTCCTGTCCGGCCTTGGCGGAGTCGGCGAGCAGGACGACCCGGCGGGCGGCGGCGATCGCGGCGCGCTTGACGGCGGCCTCGGCGAGGTCGGGGGTGGTCAGGCCGCCCTGGGCCGCGAAGCCGTTCGTCGCGAGAAAGAGGACGTCGGCGCGGATCTCGGCGTACGCGCGCAACGCCCAGGCGTCGACGGCGGCGCGGGTGCGGTGGCGGACCCGGCCGCCGACGAGGTGGAGGTCGATTCCGGTGTGGTCGGCGAGGCGGGCGGCGACGGGCAGCGCGTGGGTGACCACGGTGAGCGCCGTCTCGACGGGGATGACGGCGGCGAGGCGGGCGATGGTGCTGCCCGCGTCGAGGACGACGCTGCCGCCGCCGGGGAGTTCGGCGAGGGCGGCGGCCGCGATGCGGTCCTTCTCGTCCGCGGCGGTGGCTTCTCGCTCGGTGAGGTCCGGTTCGAAGTCGAGGCGGCCGGCCGGGATGGCGCCGCCGTGCACCCGGCGGACCAGGCCGGCGCGGTCGAGGGCCTTGAGGTCGCGGCGTACGGTCTCGGCGGTCACCTGGAAGCGGTCGGCGAGGGAGAGCACGTCGACGCGGCCGGCCTCGCGGGCGAGGCGGAGGGTCTCCTGCTGGCGCTCCGGCGCGTACATGTGGGTTTACGTCCGTTCCGTGCCCGAATGCGTGGACCCGTCCACCATACGTCCGGTTTCGGACGCCAACAAAGAGAAACGGACACGCCCGCCGGTGGGGGCGGGCGCGTCCGTGAGCCGGGGCGGGTTTCGCTAGGCGACCGGGGTGGGGGTCTTCTCGGCTTCGGGTTCGGCGGGGGCGGTGTACTCGGAGCCGCCCTCGCGCTGCTCCATCGGGATCGGCTTGCGCGGCAGCAGGAACATCACCGCGCAGATCACGACCAGCACCGCCGCGATCGACCACAGCGCGCCGCGGAAGGCGTCGACGTACTGCGGGCCGAAGACCATGTCGTCCTCGATCTGTCCGAAGAAGACGACCGAGGTCAGGGCCAGGCCCAGGGCGTTGCCCATCTGGCCGGTGGTGTTGATCAGGCCGGAGGCGGAGCCGGCGTGCTCGCGCGGCACCTCGGACAGCGTCGTGTCATTGAGCGGCGCCACGATCAGGCCCATGCCGATGCCCATGAGGACCAGCGGGGCCGCCATCTGCCAGGAGGCGATCTCCATGCCGTAGTAGGAGGACTCCCAGATGTAGAGGAGCAGGCCCGCGGCCATGGTCAGCGCGCCGGCCTGGAGCACCTTGCGGCCGAAGCGGGGCACGAGCTTCCCGACGGAGATGCCCGCGGCGGCCGAGACGGAGAGGGAGAAGGGGATGCCGGTGAGGCCGGCGTGCAGGGCGGTCCAGCCGAGGCCCAGCTGCATGTACAGCGTCCAGACCAGGAAGAAGATGCCGGTCGCGATGCCGAAGGTCAGCTGGACGGCGATGCCGCCGGCGAAGCTCTTGACCTTGAAGAGGGAGAGCTCGACGAGCGGGGACCCGTCCTTCTTGATCTTGTACTTCTCGTAGGCGATGAACGCGGCGAAGACGAACGGCGACGCGATCATGCAGACGAATCCCCACAGCGGCCAGCCGTTCTCGCGGCCCTGGGTGAGCGGGAAGATCAGCATGACCAGGGCGAGGGTCGCGAGGACGACGCCGCCGAGGTCGAGGCGCAGGGCCTTGGGGGCCTTGGACTCGCTGATGAACATGCGGCCCAGGATCACGGCCGCGATGCCGACCGGCAGGTTGATCAGGAAGATCGGCCGCCATTCGAGGCCGGCGATGTTCCACTCGCTGAGCAGCGCGCCGAGCATCGGGCCCGAGACGGCGCCGAGGCCCACGATCGCGCCGAACATGCCGAAGACCTTGCCGCGCTCGTGCGGCGGGAAGGTGACGTGGATGATCGCCAGGACCTGCGGGACCATCATGGCCGCCATCCCGCCCTGGAGCAGGCGGGAGGCGACGAGCATGCCCGGGTTGGCCGCGATGCCGCAGAGCAGCGAGGCGGCGGTGAATCCCGCGACACCGATGAGGAAGAGGCGCTTGCGACCGTAGATGTCACCGAGACGGCCGCCGGTGATCAGACCGGCGGCGAAGGCGAGGGCGTAGCCGGCGGTGATCCACTGGATCGCGCTGGTGGACGCGCCGAGGTTCTCGCGCATGCTGGGGATGGCTATGTTGACGATCGTGACGTCGACCAGGTCCATGAAGGTCGCGGTCATCACGATGGCCAGTGCCAGCCAGCGGCGACGGTCCGCCTGCGTGGTTGCGGGTGTTGTTGCCTCGCTCCGCTCTTCTCGTGCGGGCCCGTTCGGTCTCTCGGGCGATTTCTTGGACGTCTCGGTGCTCATGAGGAGAAACCTAGACGGGATGTAGGTCAGGGCGTGTCCTCTTTCGCCGGCAACCTGGTGCCATGACCGACACACCGGCACGGCTGCTCTCCCTGCTGTCCCTCCTCCAGACCCCGCGCGAATGGCCGGGGAGCGAACTGGCGCAGCGGTTGCGGGTCAGCGCGCGGACCATCAGGCGGGACATCGAACGGCTGCGGGAGCTGGGATACCCGGTGGAGGCCACGCTGGGCGCGGAGGGCGGCTACCGGCTGGTGGCCGGGGCCGCGATGCCGCCGCTGCTCCTCGACGACGAGGAGGCGGTGGCGATCGCGGTGGGGCTGCGGGCGGGGGCCGGGCACGCGGTCGACGGGATCGAGGAGGCCTCCGTACGCGCCCTGGCCAAGCTGGAGCAGGTGCTGCCGTCGCGGCTGCGGCACCGGGTGGGCGCGCTGCAGTCCGCGACGACCGCGCTGACGCGGGGGGACGGGGCGAGCGTGGACCCGCGGACGCTGACGACGATGGCCTCGGCGGTGGCGGGGCCGGAGCGGCTGCGGTTCGCGTACCGGGCGGCGGACGGGGCGGAGTCGCGGCGGCTGGTCGAGCCGTACCGGCTCGTCAGCACGGGCAGTCGGTGGTACCTGGTGGCGTACGACATGGAACGCGAGGACTGGCGGACGTTCCGGGTGGACCGGGTGCGGGAGCCGTTCGCGACGGGTGCGCGGTTCGCTCCGCGGGAGCTGCCGATGGACGCGGAGGAGTTCGTACGGCGCGGGCTGCGGGGCGGGGGGACGTACGAGGTGGAGGCCGCCTTCGCGGCGGGCACGGAGCAGCTGCCGCCGTGGCTCCGGGCCTTCGCCCTGCCGGGCGGGGGGCGGCCGGAGACGGTGGTCCGCTTCGAGACGGGGGACGCGCCGGAGTGGATGGCGGCGAGACTGGCCCTGACGGGCCTCCCCTTCACTGTCCGGGAACCGGCGGAGCTGCGCGTTGCGGCGGCGGCCTTGGGGGCGCGGCTGTCGGGCTCGGCCGAGTGAGCCGGCGCGGGTCAAAGATCCGGGGCTCCGCCCCGTACCCCGCGCCTCAAACGCCGGCGGGGCTGGATTTCGGCTGCTGCCGGATCGTAGGTGCGCCCACCATGACTCGCCGCTGCGCGGCAAACGACCGCGCGTGGCGGACGGCAGCGGCCGAATCCAGCCCCGCCGGCGTTTGAGGCGCCGCCGGAGGCACATCGGCCTCGCCGGCGATTGAGGCGCGGGGTCTGGGGGGGAGCCCCAGGGGCCCCGGCACAGGGGAGCCCCGGCGCCTGGGGGGGATAGGCACCGGGGCTCGTTCAGGGGGGTGGGCCGGCCGCGTCAGGCCACCGCGTCGAAGCCCGTGTCCCGCGCCATCCGCTTCAGCTCCAGCAGCGCGTGCTTCTCGATCTGGCGGATCCGCTCGCGGGTCAGGCCGTGCTGCTTGCCGACCTCCGTCAGGGTCCGCTCCCGACCGTCCTCGATGCCGTACCGCATCTTGATGATCGACGCGGTGCGCTGGTCGAGCTTGCCGAGCAGGTCCTCCAGCTCCTCGCTGCGCAGCAGCGAGAGCACGGACTGCTCGGGGGAGATCGCGGCGGTGTCCTCCAGGAGGTCGCCGAACTGCGTCTCGCCCTGGTCGTCGACCGACATGTTCAGGCTGACCGGGTCGCGCGCCCAGTCCAGGACGTCGCCCACGCGCTTCTCCGTCGAGTCCAGCTCGGCGGCGATCTCGGCGTGCTCCGGGTCCCGGCCGTGCTCGCGGTTGAACTCGCGCTGGACGCGGCGGATCCGACCGAGCTCCTCGACCAGGTGCACGGGGAGGCGGATGGTGCGGGACTGGTCCGCGATGGAGCGGGTGATCGCCTGGCGGATCCACCACGTGGCGTACGTGGAGAACTTGAAGCCCTTGGTGTAGTCGAACTTCTCGACCGCGCGGACCAGGCCGGCGTTGCCCTCCTGGATGAGGTCGAGGAGCGGGAGACCGCTGCGCGGGTAGCGGCGGGCCACGGCGACGACGAGGCGGAGGTTGGAGCGGATGAAGACTTCCTTGGCGCGCTCGCCTTCGGCGGCCAGCGCCTCCAGCTCCTCGCGGGCGGGCACGTCGCCCTCCCGCTCGATCTCGCCGTCGAGGATCTGCTGGGCGTACACGCCCGCCTCGATGATCTGCGAGAGCTCCACTTCCTTGGCGGCGTCGAGCAGCGGGGTGCGCGCGATCTCGTCCAGGTACATGCCGACCAGGTCGCGGTCTGCGATCTCCCCGCCCGCAGCGCGTGCGCTGCTCGTGGACTGGCGACGGGCGACGGCGCGGGTTGCCATGCGTGCTCCCTTGCGATGAGTTCGGTCGCGGTGCGGCTGCGGGACGGCCACCGTGGTGCGGTGGGACGCCCTTCGGACACTCTCCCGAGTGCCCGCTTCCGAAGGAAACAACGACTGGAATCAGGACAGAATTCCCACGTTGCGCCCTCTTTTTCGAGATCTTGCAGTATCCTGCCCCGCCACGAGAGGGAAGCGGATTCCGCAGGACGCCGAGGAGGTGCAGGTCAGGCCGGGGACGGAGGCCGATCCGGCACCCCTCACGGACGTGTACAACCACTACGTCCGTGAGACCGCCGTCACATCCGACACGGCCGCCTCGACCCCGGAACAGCGCCACCGATGGCCGCACTCCCACCCTGAAGACGGCCCTCACCGGCTTCTGGTTGCCTGGACCGGCAATCGAATCGCCGGATACGCCACAAGCAGCCCATTCCGCCCCAAACCGGCGTCGCCTGGGCCACCACCCTTCCGGGTGAGGGTGCGGGGCGCCCAAGGGCTGATACTCCATGCGTCAGGTCGCTCTTGTGGGTGATCGCGCGTTTGGGGTCAACGTGGCTACGGTCGCGGGTATGAAATCCAAGGAGCGGGCGGCGTTAGCCGCGCCGTTCGTTGCACCCGGCCCTCGTGGTGTGTCAATACGTGACCGCCTCAAGGGCCTGACCGGTGACGATGAGAGGGTGCTGCGGCTGGTGGGCGCGCACCTGGGTGCACTTGCCGGGCGGGATCTGAAGAACCGCTGCTCGGACGGTCTGGAGCATTCGAACACCAGAGCGATCGTCGTGGGCATCGGACCGTCCAGGCCGCACCGGACACCCGAGGACGTGAGGAAGCCCGACACCGCGTTCCCGGACCACGCACACGATGCGCGCAGCCCGGACACGGACAGAAAGCGGGCAACCAGCACGCCCAACACCGTCCGGGGCGTGCGGCTGGCGGAGAGCGGTCCTGGCAACAGGACCCACTACCGCTCAGCCCCTAAGAACGGTTCATCGAGGTGTCACCCAGACCTCGAACTCCCTAGCCGAACTGGAGGGAGCGCTTCGAGAGGCCCATCCAGAAGCCCGTCACCGGGTCGCGGCGGGCGGTGAGGTCGCCCGTGGCTTCGGCTGCGCCGAGGGTGACGAAGAGGGGGGCGAAGTGTTCGGTGCGGGGGTGGGCCAGGCGGCCCGAGGGGGACTTGGCCTCGAAGTCGAGCAGTGAGTCCAGGTCGCCCGCGGCGAGGGCCTCGTGGCCCCAGGCGTCGAACTCCGCGGACCAGGCGGGCGTGCCCGCGTGGCGCAGGGCCGCCAGGTTGTGGGTGAAGAAGCCGCTGCCGACGATCAGGACGCCCTCGTCGCGCAGGGGTGCGAGCTTGCGGCCGATGTCCATCAGGCGGCGCGGGTCGAGGGTCGGCATGGATATCTGGAGCACCGGTATGTCGGCCTCCGGGAACATCTCCACGAGGGGGACGTACGCGCCGTGGTCGAGCCCGCGGTCCGGGATGTCCTGGACGGGGGTGCCGGGGGCCCGGAGGAGCCCCCGGACCTCGGCGGCGAGCTGCGGGGCGCCCGGAGCTTCGTAGCGGACCTGGTAGTAGTGCTCGGGGAAGCCCCAGAAGTCGTACACGAGCGGGATCGTCTCGGTCGCGCCGAGGGCGAGGGGCGCCTCCTCCCAGTGGGCGGAGACCATCAGGATCGCCCGGGGGCGGGGCAGGCCGGCGGACCAGGCGGCCAGTTCGCCCGGCCAGACCGGGTCGTCGGCGAGCGGCGGCGCCCCGTGGCTGAGGTAGAGCGCCGGCATGCGGGTCCCCTGCGGGGGTGTGGCCGTGGGGGTCATGAGGGGCTCCTCCGTCGGGGTGCGGGGCCGGGCCCTGCGGGGTCGTACGGGGCCACCTGAAAAGACTAACCCCGCTTGGTTCAAATTTGAACCAAGCGGGGTGGTCAGTCATTCCGAGTCATTCCCGGACGGGCACCGCCCCGTCAGTGGGCGATCACCGGAACCTTGACCTCGGCGTCCTCGGCCGAACCGGCGGCCACCACGCCGCCCGCGCCCGGGCGGCCCGTGTTGATCAGCGTCAGGGCGATGGTGGAGCTGGCGACCAGGATGCCGACGGCCCACCAGATGGCGGAGGAGTAGCCCTCGACCATGGCCTGCGCCTGTACGAGCTTGGCCGCCGCGCCGCCCGCCGCGGCCTCGGCCGCGTGGTCCGTCAGGTACGCGGTGGTCGCCGAGGCGGCGATGGTGTTCAGCAGCGCGGTGCCGATGGCGCCGCCGACCTGCTGCGAGGTGTTGACCATGGCGGAGGCGACACCGGCGTCGGCCGGGTTCACCCCGTGCGTGGCCAGCGACATGGCGGGCATGAACGCCGTACCCATGCCGAGGCCGAGCAGCAGCTGCGCCGGCAGGATCAGCGCCGGGTACGAGGAGCCGACCTCCAGCTGCGTCAGCAGCAGCATGCCGGTGGCGGCGAGCAGGAAGCCCGGGCCCATCAGCAGCCGCGGCGCGACCCGGGTCATCAGGCGGGCGCCGATCTGGGTGGAGCCCGTGATCATGCCCGCGATCATCGGCAGGAAGGCGAAGCCGGTCTTGACGGGCGAGAAGCCCTTCACGACCTGGAGGTAGTAGGTGAGGAAGAGGAACAGGCCGAACATCGCGATGACGGCCAAGCCGAGCGAGAGGTAGACACCGCCGCGGTTGCGCTCCAGCAGGACGCGCAGCGGCAGCAGCGGGGACTTCACCTTGGACTCGACGAAGACGAAGGAGGCGAGGAGCGCCGCCGAGGCGATGAACATGGAGACGGTGACCGCGTCCGACCAGCCGGCGGACTCGGCACGGGTGAAGCCGTAGACCAGCGCGACGAGACCGAGCGTGGAGAGGATCACGCCGGGGATGTCGAGGGGCGCGCGGTTGCGGCTGCCCGCGGGCTCACGGATGACCAGCCAGGCGCCCACGGCCGCGATGATCGCGAACGGGATGTTGACGAAGAAGGTCCAGCGCCAGTTGAGGTACTCGGTGAGGAAACCGCCGAGGATCAGGCCGACGGCGCCGCCGCCGCCCGCGATCGCACCGTAGATGCCGAAGGCCTTGGCCCGCTCCTTGGCGTCGGTGAACATGACGGCCAGCAGCGAGAGGGCGGCCGGCGCGAGCAGCGCGCCGAAGGCGCCCTGGAGGGCACGGGCACCCAGCATCATGGCCTGGCCGTTGGCCGCGCCACCGAGGGCGGAGGCCAGGGCGAAGCCGATGAGGCCGACGACGAAGGCGTTCCTGCGGCCCCACTTGTCGGCGATGCGGCCGCCGAAGAGGAGCAGACCGCCAAAGGCCAGCGCGTACGCCGTGATGACCCACTGGCGGTTTCCGTCGGAGATGCCGAGGTCGGTCTGGGCCGAGGGGAGGGCGATGTTCACGATGGTCGCGTCGAGGACGACCATCAGCTGGGCCAGGGCTATGAAGACGAGCGCCTTCCAGCGACTGGGATCAGCGGCAGCCTGCGGGGGTGTCGCGGCTGTTTTCGACATGGGGGTACCCACTTCGCGGTGCGGAATGAATGACGTATGGGATGTACGGCGGGAAAATTACTGAAAGACGATATTTGCGACTGAACTGCGCGTCACATGGTTTTCCGCCTCAGGTCCTCGAGCGTGGCCGCCGAACCGGGCAGCACGGAGTGGGCCGGAGCCCGCAACCCGTCGAGGAAGAGCTGGATGTGACGGTGGGTGAAGCGGTCGATTTCGATGCAGTCGGTACCGGGGAGGGGGCGGCTGAGCTGGGACAGGGCGACCATCAGGTCGCCGACGCCGATGTCCGTGCGGATCAGACCCGCCTCCTGACCGGCGGTCAGCAGGGTTTCGACGGCGGCCTCCAGGGAGGCGCGCGCGTCGAGGAGTTCGGGGTGGTCGCGGTCGAAGCCCTCGGCGAGCATCGGGCACAGGGCGCCGATCCGCTCGTCCGCGGCGGAGTGCGTGAAGCGGCACAGGGCCGCGAAGGCGTCTGGCTCCTCCGCGAGGGAGGCCTCGGCGGAGGTGGTGACCCGGCCCATGACGAAGAGCACGACCTGGTGGATCAGGGTCGGGCGGTCCGGGAAGTGCCGGTAGAGGGTGGCGTTGCCGACGCCCGCCCGGCGGGCGACCTCGTCGAAGGGGGCGTTGCAGCCGAACTCGACGAACATCTCGCGGGCCGCCGTGAGGATCCGCTCCCGGTTCCGCACCGCGTCGGCCCGCGGCCGCGGGACGGCACGAGCGGCGGGTGCCGGTGCGCCGGACGCGGCCGGTGCGGTCGGCTCGGGATGCTCGGGATGCTCGGCCACCGACGTTCCCCCGCTCGCCGCCCCGGAGGCCTCGGCTGTCTTCGTGGTGCTGTGGCGCTTCATTCCGGGGCCTCCCTGGCGCTGCGATCCGTACGGCCCCTCCCAAACGGGGAGCCGGTCCCCACTTCGTGGGACTCACGTTGAAACGGGGATCGGCTCCCCGGTTATTTCACCCCTGAGTGTGAGCCGGGCCACACGACACTTCGGGGCCCGTCACCGTTTGGCCTCTCCCGACGCGCGGGCGCGCCACGCCCGTCAGAGGGTGATCGCACAGAGCGCAGACCGGGCAGGGCCGGCTGCCGCGGAGCCGAAGGCGATCTCCAATGCCGCAGACGCGCCACCGGATACGCAGGCCACGCCTCACCAGGGCCTACATCGGCCTCACCGCGCTGGCCCTCGGTGTCACGGCGACTGCGAGCGCGGGCATGTCCAGCCGCGGCCACTCCGCGGCCGGGCCGGTCGCCACCAGCGCCGAGTCGGCCCTCGCGCCGTGCCGGATCGCCGGCACGATGGGCGTGCAGATGTCCGAGGGCCTGCCGACCCCACCGGGGTACTCCCGCTCGACCGGCGAGGTCCGCGCGCTGAACCTGATGATCGACTTCCCCGACGCCAAGGGCGAGGGGGCGGCCACGGACCGGCTCGCGGAGTTCTTCCCGCAGACCTCGGACTGGTTCCGCACCAGCTCCTACGGACGGCTCACCTACCGGGCCGAGGCGCCGATAAAGAACTGGCTGCGGATGCCGATGCCCTTCGCCTCGTACGGGATCGAGCGCGGATCCGCGTACGAGCCCGGCTACCGGCAGCTCGTCGAGCACATAGCCAAGGCCGCCGACCCCGAGGTGGACTTCACCCGGTACGACCTGATCAACATCCTCGTGACGCCGAACGCCGGCCCGTCCGCCCTGGACACCGTCCTGTCGGTGACCTTCTCGGGCAACGGCGAGGCGCCGACCGCCGACGGGGTGCCGCTGGCCAACACGTCCTTCGTCTACAGCCGGCAGGACGACGGCTCCGGCACCTACCGGGAGACCGGCTACCGGGTGCTCCCCCACGAGAACGGGCACGTCTTCGGGCTGCCCGACCTCTACACCTCCGACGGCGGGGGCACGGTCGGGCACTGGGACATCATGAGCGAGGACTGGGGCGCCAACAACGACCTGCTGGGCTGGCACAAGTGGAAGCTGGGCTGGCTGGACAGCTCGCAGATCAGCTGCGCCGCGAAGTCGGGCACCAGCGACCACATCCTGTCGCCACTGGCGGTGGAGGGCGGTACGAAGCTGGCCTTCGTCCCGATCTCGGAGAGCGTCGGGTACGCGGTGGAGGTGCGCACCCAGGCCGGGAACGACGAGGCCGTCTGCAAGCCGGGCGTCCTCATATACAAGGTGGACTCCGACGTGGACACCGGGCACGGACCGGTGACGGTCTCGGACAGCTCGGGTTCGAGCGGCGGCTGCACCCGGCGGCCCAACGTGCACTCGGAGCTCTCCGACGCGCCGTTCCGCCCGGGCGAGACCTTCACCGACGACAAGGCGGGCATCAGCATCTCGGTGGTCGGCGAACTGCGCAACGGCAACTTCCAGGTGCGGATCATCCGCCCCTGACCGTCCGCGGGTGGGCGGCCGACCCCATGGTTTCCGCCAACGCCCGGCACGCCGGGTACGTCCGGGGCTTACCGGTGGGTACCGTTCCGGGCTTCGCGCCGCCCTCGGAGCGCGCCGCGGACCGCGCACGCGCCCGCGTTCCGGTTCCGACGGACGGGCGGTGGATTTCCCTGACTGTCGCTCAATTCGACACTGTGAGAAGGCCGTTCCGCATCACGTCCCGATCGGGGAGGAACCCGACTGGAGTATTCACCATGGGCGGCGCCACCAGCCGAACGGTTCCCGTAGAAATCTACGAAGAGCGGTTCTCAGCCAGGGGAGTTTTCATGTCTTCGGCCGCTAGCTGACTCCACTGGGGCCCCTGTGTACTCCTGGTGCAAGCGTCAACAGCACGGGGGATTGCGCTTGTTGTGTCCGCACGTCCGGCCACCACGTTTCGTGGGGCTTCTGCGTGCTGCCGGTTTTCCGGCCGGACCATTGGATCCCCCCTGGCGTTCTTCGAACGAAGGGGACAGTCATGAGCAAGAAGTTAGCCACGCGGAACATCGAGATCGTCTGGCCCGACCTCGGTATCACCGTCACCGCCGAACTCGACGGTCGTAACCCCGAACTGGCCGACGCCCTCTGGGACTCACTGCCCTACCAGAGCCTCCAGGGCCACGCCCTGGTCGCCGGTCAGCACCTCTACCACCACGTGCCGATCCCCTCCCTGCTCCACCTCCACGCCTCCGAAAAGATCGCCGACCGCCGCGACGCACCCGACGGAACCGTCTTCTGCTCCGGCCTCCAACACCTCGGCATCAAATACGGCGCCCTCACCGAACCCATGCCCGCAGCCCCCGTCGGCCGCATCCGCGAAGAAGACATCGCGGCACTGAAGGAAGCCGGCGGCGCCGTATGGGACGCCGTCTACTCCACCAAGAAGCAGATCCTCGTCGAGGTCCGCAAAGCCGGCACCACCGGCGGCCACACCATCCCCGAACTCACCGCCACCAACGCCGACGCACAGGCACTGATCCACGACGTCTTCACCGAGACCGACCGGTACTGGCTCACCGCACCGCCCGAACTCGCCGACCTCCACGAAGGCCTGATCCCCTCCGGCGCGGGCACCCTCGACACCGTCCTGCCCACCCTCCTCTTCGTCAACGGCGAAACCCGCCCCCTCGGCTACGCCTCCTACGGCGGACTCATCCGCGCAGCCGTCGCCGACATGCCCATCGAATCCCTCCGCCAGATGACCCGCCTCCTCGTCGGCGTCCCCGCGGAATTCCTCGGCTACTGCGGACTCGAAAAACTCTGGGCATACACCCAACGCTTCCTCGACGTCCTCGACCACCTCGACCGCGACGACTACCTCGCCGTCACCCGCCAACTCGCCCTCTACATCAACCTCCTCGGCGCCTGGAACCTCCACCTCTTCCCCTGGGACGCCACCGACCACCTCCGCCAACAACACCCCGCCGAGCGGGAACAGTCAGTCGAACTGGTGAACCAATAGGTCCCACGCGGCACTCGTCTTCGCCGACCACCCCTCCCCTTCCGAACCGAACTGGAGTTCCCATGGGTATCGCCAACAAGCACACGATGTACGACTCGACCGTCATCGACGCCACTCCGGACGCCGTCTGGGCCGTCGTCCGCGACGCCCTGAAGGTGGTGTCGATCGTGTCCGGTCCCAACGCGAAGGACGTGGGCTGGGCCGAGGGCGGCGAGGTCGAGCGGGTGCCGGCGCGTTACGACTTCACGCTGGTCTTCAACGACGGTCTCGTCCAGCAGGAGATCGCCGGGCGCAACGAGGTGGAGCGTTCGCAGACCTACCGCGCCGTCGCCCCGACGATGGGTGTCGACCAGTACGTCGCCACGATCCGCATCCGGCCGATCACCAACGACCCGAACCGCTGCTTCTTCGACTGGACCCGCGAGCTGACGATCGCCGACGACGCGGACCCCGCGGTCGTCGAGGCGATCGTCGCAATGATGTCGAAGCAGACCGACGCCATGCGGGACCACTTCGCGTCGACCGAGAAGTAATTGCGACGGAACACCTCGATATTGAAGGGAAATGCCGTGACCGAGATATCCATGTCCACTGCTCGACACATCGAGATCGTCTGGCCCGACCTCGGTATCACCGTCACCGCCGAACTCGACGGTCGTAACCCCGAACTGGCCGACGCCCTCTGGGACTCACTGCCCTACCAGAGCCTCCAGGGCCACGCCCTGGTCGCCGGTCAGCACCTCTACCACCACGTGCCGATCCCCTCCCTGCTCCACCTCCACGCCTCCGAAAAGATCGCCGACCGCCGCGACGCACCCGACGGAACCGTCTTCTGCTCCGGCCTCCAACACCTCGGCATCAAATACGGCACCCTCACCGAACCCATGCCCGCAGCCCCCGTCGGCCGCATCCGCGAAGAAGACATCGCGGCACTGAAGGAAGCCGGCGGCGCCGTATGGGACGCCGTCTACTCCACCAAGAAGCAGATCCTCGTCGAGGTCCGCAAAGCCGGCACCACCGGCGGCCACACCATCCCCGAACTCACCGCCACCAACGCCGACGCACAGGCACTGATCCACGACGTCTTCACCGAGACCGACCGGTACTGGCTCACCGCACCGCCCGAACTCGCCGACCTACACGAAGGCCTGATCCCCTCCGGCGCGGGCACCCTCGACACCGTCCTGCCCACCCTCCTCTTCGTCAACGGCGAAACCCGCCCCCTCGGCTACGCCT
>NZ_JBIARJ010000008.1:180308-334302 GCF_042889825.1 Streptomyces sp. NPDC002467
AACTCGCCCTCTACATCAACCTCCTCGGCGCCTGGAACCTCCACCTCTTCCCCTGGGACGCCACCGACCACCTCCGCCAACAACACCCCGCCGAGCAGGAGCAGCCCGCATGACCGAGCTCCCCGAACACACCGAAACCCTCGTCATCGGCGGAGGCGTCATCGGCACGTCGATCGCGTACCACCTCGCCGAGGCCGGCGTCGGCACCGTCCTGCTGGAGCGCGGCGCCCTCGGATCGGGGGCTTCCGGCAACACCGCGGGCGTCGTCCGTACGTTCTTCCCCGGCAGCCCCCTCACCAGCCGGCTGGCCACCCGCAGCATGGAGGCGTACCACTCCTTCCACGAGCGGACCGGGACCGACCTCGGCCTGGAGCGCTTCGGCTTCCTGGTGCTGTTCACCGAGGAAGAGCAGGTGGAGGAGTTCCGGCGGGAGCAGGCCGCCCATCAGGCCGCGGGAGTGGACGTCGAGCTCGTGACGCCCTCCGAGGCCGCGCGGCTCAACCCGCTGGTCGACGAGCAGCGCATCGTGGCGGCCGCCTGGGCGCCCGAGGCGTACTCCATCGACCCCGGCGCGATCGTGCGCGGCTACGCCGCGGCCGCGCGGCGGGCCGGTGCCGTGCTGCACACGGAGACCTCCGTCACCGGCATCGACCCGGACGGGCGGGTCCACACGCCCGTCGGCAGCATCCGCGCCGACACCGTCATCTGCGCGGCCGGCCCCTGGGCGGACACGGTCGCCGCCATGGCGGGCGTCGACCTTCCGGTGATCACGTACCCCGTCGACATGCTCCTCGCCGCCCCGCCCGCCGATGGCCCGCGCACCCCGCTGCCGATGACCCTGCACCCGTCCAGCCTGCGGATCAGGACCCTGGGGGACCGGATCCTCGTCGGGATGGGCCGCCCCGGACCGGACGAGTCCCGGGAGGACTGGCGGCGACGGGTGGCGGGCGGGCTCGGCACCACCTATCCCGCCCTCGCCGGGCAGGACCTCGATCTCGGGTGGACCGGAGACCTCGACGTCAGCCCGGACGGGTTGCCCTTCATCGGGCGCGTCCCCTCCCGCCCCGGATTCGTCTACGCGGCGGGGTTCTCCGGCCAGGGGCTGTGCCAGGCGCCCGCGGCGGGCGAGATCGTCCGCGACCTCGTGCTCGGCAAGCGGCCCTGGATCGACACGGCCGGCCTCACCACCGACCGGCTGTCCGGTGGCACGGCCACGGCCGCGTAGCAAAGACTAAGGAACCTTCACATGATCGTCTTGGGCTGTAACGGATTCACCCGGGTGTCGGAGTTCTTCGCCGAGAACCTCGGCGCGGTCGGCATAAACAAGCACTACCTCATGGGCCACGACGCGGGCGCCTCGCTGCTGATCGACGGCGAACTGGTCGCCGCCGTGGAGGAGGAGCGCCTCAACAGGGACAAGAAGACCACCGACTTCCCGTTCAACTCGGTGAAGTGGTGCCTCGACCAGGCCGGAATCGAGTTCTCGGACATCGACCTGATCGCCATTCCGTGGGACTGGTCGGCGGGCGTCCAGGAGCGGCTCCTGGCCGACATCACGGCGGCGCCCATGGACCCCGGGGCCCAGGCGTACGTCCTGGACAGCATGCGCAGGCTGTTCGCCGAGATCGTCAGCCCCGAGGCGATGATCGCGGACTTCGCCGCGCGGACCGGCTTCACCCCCGACCCGGAGAAGGTGGTGTTCGTACCGCACCACGTCGCCCACGCGATGACCGGCTACTACCTGGCCGGCATGAAGGACTCCGCGTTCCTCGTCAGCGACGGCCGCGCCGAGCGGTACTCGACGCTGATGGGCGAGATCCGCGAAGGACGGATCCGGGTCTTCGAGGAGACGACGATCGGCGCGGAGCACTCGATCGGCATCCTGTTCAGCGCGATCACCCGCTTCCTGGGCTTCGTTCCCAACAATGACGAGTACAAGGTCATGGGCCTGGCCGGCTACGCCAAGCCCCCGGTCCCGAACCCGTTCGTCGAGAACCTGATCGAACTGCGCGAGGACGGGCGGTACACCTTCTCCACGCCGCTCGCGACGGAGGACCCGCACAGCCTGGACCCGCTGTTCGAGGAGTACTTCGGTCCCCGTCAGGACACCCTGGAGTACCAGGGCACGGTGGCCGCGGCGGCGCAGGAGATGCTGGAGGTCGTCACCCGCCACCAGGTCCGCGCGCTGGAGGCGAAGTCCGATCTGGACCGCCTGCTGTTCGAAGGCGGCGTGGCGCTGAACTGCCTCAACAACACCCCGCTGTTCGAGGGGTCGCGGTTCGCGGACATGGAGGTGAGCTTCGGCGCCAGCGACACCGGCATCACCATCGGCGCCGCGGTCCAGGCCTGGATCGGCCACCCGGACGGCGCGGGGAAGGTCGAGCCCATCGCGCCGGTCACCCCGTACCTCGGTCCGGAGTACGACGAGGCGACGATCGAGCGGACCCTCGCGGACTTCGCCGACCGCGTGGAGTGGACGCGGCTGAGCGACGACGAGATCGTCGACCAGGTGTCGAAGCTGCTCACCGAGAAGGTCGTCATCGGCTACTACGAGGGCCGGATCGAGCACGGGCCGCGGGCCCTGGGGCACCGCAGCATCCTTGCGAACCCGAGCTTCCCGGACATCAAGGACATCATCAACACCAAGGTCAAGCACCGCGAGCCGTTCCGCCCGTTCGCACCGCTCGTCCTGGAGTCGGACGCATCGCGGGTCTTCGACATGGGCCGCAAGACCCGGTCGCCGTACATGACCTTCGTCTTCCCGGTGCGTCCCGAATTCGTGGACCGGATCCCGGGTGCGGTCCACGTGGACGGCACCTCCAGGGTCCAGACGCTCACCGACGAGGGCACGCCGAGGCTGGCGGCGCTGCTGCGGCGGTTCACCGCCCTGACCGACGTCCCCTGCCTGATCAACACCTCGTTCAACGTGGCCGGCGAGCCGATCGTGTGCACCCCGGCCGACGCGCTGAACTGCTTCCTCGGCACGGAGATCGACTACGTCGTGCTCGGGAACCACCTCGTCAGGAAGACCGCCCCGTCGGCCTGACCCGTCTTGCCCACCCGTCGCCGGGGCGTCGTACGCGGACGTCCCGGCGACGGCATTCCGTCCGTACGCCACCACACCCGGGAGCAGCAGGCTTGAACGCGCTGAAGGAGCACGACGAACACGAGGGACCCGAGCCGGCCCCGGCCGGGCTCGCCGACCAGGGCACGCCCACCACGTTCCTGCTCGTACGGCACGGGGAGACGGCCCTGACGCCCGAGAAGCGGTTCTCCGGGAGCGGGGGCAGCGACCCGGAGCTGTCGGCGACCGGGCGTCGGCAGGCCGAGGCGACCGCGGCGCTGCTCGCCGCGCGCGGGGACGTGCAGGCGGTCGTGACCTCGCCGCTGCGGCGCTGCCGGGAGACCGCCGAGGCGGCCGCCGGTCACCTGGGGCTGGACGTACAGGTCGACGGGGAGCTGCGAGAGGCCGATTTCGGCGCCTGGGAGGGGCTGACCTTCCCCGAGGTCCGCGAGCGCCACCCGGAGGAGCTGGCGGCCTGGCTGAGGTCCCCTGAGGCCGTGCCGCCGGGCGGCGAGTCCCTGGAGGTGGTGGCCGAGCGGGTGGCGGCGGCGCGGGAGAAGCTGCTGGCGCGCCATGCGGGACGGACCGTACTGGTCGTGTCACACGTGGTTCCGGTGAGGCAGCTGATCCGGTTGGCGCTCGGCGCGCCGCCGGAGTCGCTGTTCCGGATGGAGATCGCGGCGGCGTCGGTGTCGACGGTCGCGTACTACCCGACCGGGAACGCCTCCGTACGGTCGTTCAACGACACGTCGCACCTGCGGTAGCGGGGCGGCGGCAGCGCGGGGGCAGGGCAGGAAACGGGGAAGCGCCCCGGCCACGGGGGCCGGGGCGCTTTCCTGCGGTCTGCGGCTCCTGCCGCGCGAAGGAGCCGCAGACCGGGGTGCTCAGTAGTCGATGCGGTCGGTCTTGGCCAGCCACGCGTCGAACGGCGCCGTGCGGTTCGGGAGGTCGAGGCGCTCGATCGACATAGGCCAGTCGCCGGAAGCCTTCACCTCGAGCAGGTCGTAGAACTTGCGGTCGTCGAAACCGGCCACCGCGGCGTCGTCACGGTCGGCGGCGAAGATGATCCGGTCCACGCGCGCCCACAGGGCGGAGGACAGGCACATCGGACACGGCTCGCACGAGGTGACCAGGACGCAGCCCTCGAGGGAGAAGGTGCCCAGCTTCTGGCAGGCGTTGCGGATCGCGGTGACCTCGCCGTGCGCCGTCGGGTCCAGGTTGGAGGTGACCTGGTTGTTACCGGGCGCGATGATCTCGCCGTCCTTGGCGATCAGGGCGCCGAAGGGGCCGCCGCCGTTGGCGACGCTCTCGGTGGCCAGGCGGATGGCCTCGTCGAGCCAGGCGATCTCTACGGCCTGGACGCTCGCCTCGGTGGTGTGCGCGGTCATGGTCACTCCTTTGGAGAGGGTGGGGGATTCCCCGGATGGTGTGCTGCTGTGCCCGTGCGGTGCTCCGCACCCGGGGCTGAAAGGGGGCTCTGCGGGCGCCGCCCAGAGGTCAGGTCTGCTGGTGGCCCCTGCGGGAGATCAGCGCGACGGGGCGCCGACCAGGTGCTCCGGTGCGGCCGGGAGAAGGATCGAGCCCGACCCGGTCGCGTAGCGGATGGCGTGGATCAGGCCATGCGACGTCGACGCGCCGACCAGACAGCGTCACACTCAAGGCCCTCCCCCTTCGTTCGGCCAGGAAACGGGAGGGACCGGAATCCTGGCTTGTATTTCGGTCGCCGCAGGGACGCCCCAGGAGCGATGGCGACCCGGAGTCGGCAGGCGCATTCCGCCTGCTTCGCGGCAACTCGTCACGAGTAGACAGGCAACCGAGTGGTGTCAGCTAGCGGTCGAAAACATGAAAAGTGCCCTGGCTGAGAACCGCTCTTCGTAGACTTCTACGAGAGGCTGCCCGCTCGTCCTGTCATCCCTGGTTCATGCTCCGGCAATGATGCTTCTCGGCCAGGCCGAAAATCCGGAAGCGGACGAGAACCGGCCATGTCGGGCGGAGCCCGCAGGACATCCATCGGCTCGCCCCGCAAACGGACGGCGAAGTCGGGGGCGCGCGCCGCCCCCGGTTACCGACCGGTCGGTACAGCGGGCTCGACGAGGGCCTCGTCACGCTCGCGCGAAGCGGATCGGGCCGGGAGGGGGCGGTCCGCCGGTTGCTACCGTCGACCCCACAGGCCCGTCCCGCTCGCAGGATCAGAAGGATCTTCCCCATGCATGATGCCCGCGCCCTGATCGACATGGGTGCCGAAGCGATTCGTCGGCTCGCTCGTCGCGGTTACACCCTGGACCTGTCCGGGCTGGAGTCCCTCCACTCCCGGCGCAACCAGAACGTCCGCGCGGCCGACGAGCTGCGGGCGGAGTCCAAGCGCGTGGCCGGCGAGGTCCAGCAGACGGCCAGGGCGGGCGGCGACATCACCGGGCTCAAGGAGCGCGCCCGCGAGCTGAAGGAAGAGATCCGCGAGATCGAGGCCGGCCGGGAACAGATCGACGCGCAGCTCCGCGAACTGCTCCTGAGCATCCCGAACCTGCCGGACGACGCGGCCCCCGACGGCGACTCGGAGGAGTTCGCCGTGGAGGTCCGGCGCATCGGCACGCCTCCCTCGTTCCCCTTCGAGCCGAAGGACCACGTCGATCTCGGCGAGGCCACCGGCATCCTCGACTTCGCCCGCGCGACGAAGCTCTCGGGCCCGCGGTTCGCGGTCTCCCGCGGCGCCGGAGCGGCCCTGGAACGGGCCCTCGCCACGCTCTTCCTCGACCTCCACACCCGCCGCCACGGGTACACCGAGTACGCGGTCCCCTACCTGGTCACCCGCAAGACCATGACCGGTACCGGCCAGCTCCCGAAGTTCGAGGAAGACCTCTTCAAGACCGGTGTCGCCGACCGCGACCTGTTCCTCATCCCGACGGCCGAGGTCCCGCTGACCAACCTCTACGCCGACGAGATCATCCCCCGGGCCGAACTGCCCCTGGGGCTGACCGCGCACACCCCGTGCTTCCGCTCGGAGGCGGGTTCGTACGGGCGGGACACCCGCGGCCTGATCCGCCAGCACCAGTTCGCCAAGGTCGAGATCGTCAAGATCGTCGAAGCGGAGACCGCGGACGCCGAGTTGGAGACCATGGTCGGCCACGCCGAGGCCTGCCTGGAGGCACTCGGCCTCGCCTACCGCGTGGTCAGGCTGGCCGCCGGCGACACCGGCTTCTCCGCCCGACTCACGTACGACATCGAGGTCTGGATCCCGAGCCAGAAGACCTACCGCGAGATCTCCTCGGTCTCGAACTTCGGTACCTTCCAGGCCCGCAGGGCCAACATCCGGACCCGGGGCGAGGACGGCAAGCCCAAGCTCGTCGCCACCCTCAACGGCTCCGGACTGCCCGTCGGCCGCACCCTGGCCGCGCTCCTGGAACAGGGCCAGCAGGAGGACGGCTCGATCGTCCTGCCCGAGTCGCTCTTCCCGTACCTCGGCTTCCGCCGCATCGCGGCGGACGGGACACCGCAGACCTAGATCGTCGGCCCGGCCGCGCGGCCGGCCGGGGCCCCCTCGGCGGCTGCGGCCGGCGCGAGTTAACCAAGACCGCATGCGGACGCCCATCCGCTACCCTGTTCCCTGGTCGGCCGTTGGCGTGGCTCTGTCGGACAGCACTGCTGCCGGTCGGGCTCCGCACCGCGTCCGACGCGCCTTCGTAGCTCAGGGGATAGAGCACGGCTCTCCTAAAGCCGGTGTCGCAGGTTCGAATCCTGCCGAGGGCACAACAGCGAGGACCCCCGGTCGTTCAGGCCGGGGGTCCTCGTCGTGTGGCGGGGGGTCAGCGCGCGGGCAGCGGGAGGGTGACGCGGGCCTCGGCGCCGGTCGGGCGCCGGTTGTGGAAGGTCAGGGTGGCGCCGAGGGTGCGGGCCTGGCCCGCGACGATGGTGAGGCCCAGGCCGTGGCCCTTGTTCATGCCCTCCGTACGGAACCGCTGCGGGCCGCAGGTCAGGAGGTAGGGCGGGTAGCCGGGGCCCTCGTCGGTCACGGTCAGCGTCGGGCCGTCCACCGTGAGGGTGACCGGGCCCTCGCCGTGCTTGTGGGCGTTCGCGATCAGGTTGCCCAGGATGCGGTCCAGGCGCCGGCGGTCCGTCTCCACCCGGAGGGAGGCGATCACCTTCAGGGTGGTGTCGGTACCGGAGGCACGGATCGTGCGCGCCGCGAGCTCGGCCAGGTCGTACGAGTCCAGATCCACCCGCTCGCGGCGGGTGTCCAGCCGGGATATCTCCAGCAGGTCCTCCGTCAGCGCCCGCATCGCCCGCACCCGGTCCCGTACGAGTTCGGCGGGGCGGCCCGGGGGCAGGAGCTCGGCGGCCGCGTTCAGGCCCGTCAGCGGGGTGCGCAGTTCGTGCGCCACGTCCGCGGTGAAGCGCTGTTCGGCTTCGAGCTTGCCCTGGAGGGTGGAGGCCATCGTGTCCAGGGCGCGGGAGACGGCCGCCACCTCGTCGCGGGAGCGCGGGACGTCGTCGACCCGCGCGTCCAGGTCGCCCGCGGTGATCCGGCGGGCCACCTGCGCCGTCTGGTGCAGGCGCCGCGTGATCCGGGTGACGACGAAGGCGCCGGCGAGGAGGGTGCCCGCGATGGCGAGCCCCGCGGAGCCGAGGATGGCGCGGTCCAGTTCGGCGATGGTGCGCTCGCTGCCGGTGAAGTCCACGGAGACGGCTATCGCGGTCTCGTTCTCGGCGGGCGCCGCGGCCCACATGGCGGACCGGCCGCGGTGTTCGCCGACCGCCGTGCCGCGTTTGCCGCCGACGGCCAGTGCGCGCAGTTCGGGGGGCAGGCCGACGGGGTCGATGCCCTCGCCGCGCGCCATGCGGCCGCCGGTCTCGTACTCCTTGACGATCCGTTCCAGCTTGCCCAGTGCCTTCTCGCGGGCCGTGGAGACCGTCTGGCGGGTCATGGCGCCGTGGACGAGCCCGCCGAGGAGCGCGGCGAGGACGCAGCACATGAGGGTGATGAAGACCGCGGCCTTCCAGGTGAGGGTCGAGGTCCAGGCGGGCAGGCGGGGGCGCGGGGTCATCGCGGGTGGGCTCCGGCTCCGACGGCTGGTTCGTGATCGTGGTCGTGATCGTCGTGATGGTGATCGTGGTCGTGACGTGATCGTTCCCGGTCGGTTCACCGTAATACGCGTGCCCCGGCGGCCGTGCGGCGGCCTCGGGGGTGGGATCACCGGTCAGGCGACCAGGTCCGCGTAGAAGATGACGTTGTTGGTGCGGTGGCCGTCCTCGATCCCGCCGCCGCAGGTCAGCAGGCGCAGCTCGGGGTGGTCGGTGGCGCCGTAGACCTTGTCGGTGGGGAAGTCCTTCTTGTTCACGTCCTCGATCTCGCGGATCTTGAACCTGGCCGTCCTGCCGTCCTCGCGCGGCACCTCGACGAGATCGCCGAGCCCGATCTTCGCGACGTCCTTCATCAGCGCCGGGCCGTGGCGGGTGTCGAAGTGGGCGACGAGCACCGAGACGCCCTCCTCGCCCGGCGTGACGCCCTGGGTCCACCAGCCGGGGTTGTCCGCGTCGGTGTCGGCGTTCGGTACGCCGAGCTCGCCGGTGGCCTCGTCCACCTTGAGGTCGACCATCTTCTCGGCGTCCACGCCGGCCGCGTCGATCCTCATCCCGGTCGGCTTGGACGGGGGAAGGGCGGGGGCGCCTCCGGGCACGGCGTCGGGCGCGGGGGCCGGGGCCGAGGTGCTGCCGACCCGGGGATCGGGCACGGGCTTCACACCACCTCCGCCGCAGGCGGCGAGACCGCCGGAGACGGCGACGACGAGGGCCGCGGTGAGGAAGGTGGCGCGCATGGTGGTTCCCCTCGGGTCGGTCGGCCTGTCCGTGCCGTACGCCGGTACGGCACGCCGACTGACGCTACGAGGGTCGTGTGTTCGTATGCGGTAGGGGATGTAACGGTTGCCCGGACACCTCCCCGCGAGGCGATTGCGAAAGCCCTCCCGGGCCGGACACCGGGCCGGAAGGGCCTCGCCACCTCGAGTCAGCTCAGGCCGCTGGTGCGTTCGCCGATGCGGTCGCCCTGCGGAGTGCCGGCTCGCTTGAGCGCGGCCTTCGTGTGCAGTCCGCCCTTGACCTTGCTCCGCACCGGCCCCTCGAAACCGTGGCCCTGCGGGCGCGGCGGCACCCGGTCCTGCGCCTGCGCCCTCGCGATGGCTGCCCGGACATCCTGCTTCTGCTCTTTGGTCATCCCGTCGTCAACTCCCTCGGGGGACACGGCATCCAATCGGACTATTGGGATCGTATGCAGATATAGGGATGAACGCACCCGGGCCGACGGGCCGACGTCAAAAAATCACGGATCGGAATCGCTCATCGCGATCGCTCATCGCGATCGCGGATCGGCCCGGCGTCACGGGCCCGGCGGCGCCGGCCGCGGCGGCGCCCCCAGCGACTGGTGGATCAGCTCCTCGGGGCAGGGCGTCCCCCGCGGCAGCTGGTACTTCGCCGCCACCTGGTACTGCCCGGGCGCCGGGGCCAGCAGCTCCGTCCACACGTCCCCGGCGGCGTCCGGAGCGGCCTTGAAGAGGCATCCGGCCGTGTTCGCGTACTCCTTCGGGAGCGTGCCCCCGCCGCCGCCCCCGGCCCCGTTGCGGGCCCGCGAGGCGAAGGTCTCCTCGGGCGGCGCCACCGGCTTGCCCGCCTCGTCCACCAGCCCCAGCCAGGGCGAGTGCGGGATCCGCACGAGCACCCGACCGGCCTGCTTCACGTCGATGACCAGCCGGTCCGCGCCCGCCCGCACCACGGTCGCCCGCCCGACCACCAGGTCGGTCGGCTCGTCGACCTCGAAGAGCTGCCAGTTCGCGTCGCCCCACACCTGCCGGAGGTACGGGAGCCCCCCGCGCAGCAGCTTCGCCTCGTCCTCGCCGCCCGAGTCGGGTTTGTCGGCCGGCAGCACCACGTAGTGCACGGCCCAGCGCTCCAGCCAGGCCCGGTAGGTGTCGGCGTTCAGCGTGTCGTCGTAGAAGAGCGGGTTCCGCTCCAGGTCGGCCTGCCGGTTCCAGCCGCGGGCGAGGTTCACGTACGAGGGGAAGGCGGAGGACTCCCTGTGGCTGCTGGCCGGCACCACCTCGACGCGGCCGCGCTCGGCGCCCGCCTTCTGCAGCTGGTCGACGAGCGGGGCCAGCTCCCGGTTCCAGGCGGCCACCGGGGTGGTGCGGACCACGTCCATGACGCTGTTGACGGTGATCCAGACGGTGAGCCCGGCGAAGGCCGCCACCAGCGCGTACCAGCGCCGCGAGCGCCTGACCTCGTACGGGAGGGCGGCGAGCAGCACGGCCCCGCCGAACAGCATCACCAGCCGGGTGACGTTCGAACCGACCTGGGAGTCGATCGCCCAGGTCAGGAACACCCCGAAGGCATAGACGGCCGCGGCGATCCGGACCGTCTTCCACCGCTTCGGCACGAGGAACACGATCGCCAGCCCGAACACGAACGGCAGCCACGCCGAGCCGAACTTCATCGGCTGCGTCCCGGAGAAGGGGAACAGCCACGCCGACAGCCCGACCACGGCCACCGGAGCCAGCCCCAGCGCGTACGCGCCCGGGCGGCGTCCGCTCAGGAACAGCGCGGCCGCGATCACCCCGAGGAACAGCCCGGCGACGGGACTGGCCGCCGTCGCCAGCCCGGCGAGCGGGGCGGCGACCGCGGCCTTGGCCCAGCGGCGTCGCGACCACTTGCGCGGCCAGCAGAAGACCGCGGCGACCGCGCCGAGCGCGAACATCACGCCGAGCCCGAAGGTGACGCGGCCGGACAGGGCGTTGCACAGCAGCCCGTACACCCCGGCCAGGGCGGGCCACAGCGGCTCGCGCACGGCGCCCCGGCAGCGGGTCAGCACCAACGCGAGCAGGCCGGCGGAGACGGTGCCCGCGATCATCATCGTGGTCCGGACACCGAGCATGTGCATGAGGTACGGCGAGACCACGCTGTACGAGACGGGGTGCATGCCCCCATACCAGGCGAGGTTGTACGCCGAGTCGGGATGCCGGCCGACGAACTCGGCCCAGGCGTCCTGCGCGGCCAGGTCGCCGCCGCTGTTGGCGAAGCTGTAGAACCAGGCGACGTGCAGCACCCCGGCGAGCACGGCGGCGAAGACCACCGGATGCCGCCGGGCCCAGCCGGCCGCGGGCGCCCGGGAAACGTCGCCGGCCGGCGGCGCGACCACCGCGCCCTCACGCCGGTCCTGCCGCTCAGCGGTGGTCACAGCCGTACTCCCCACAGGTGAATCCCCACTCGCGCACGCGCAAGGTGCGCACGCCCCCGGCCCGATAGACGGGATCCGGCGCCCCGGGGTTGCCCGGGACGCCGGATGACGCGCGCCTCCCGGCCGTCAGCCGAGGCGCGTCAGCTTGCTGCCGACGGTCGGCGCGACGAGGTCGCCCTTCAGTGCCACCGGCACCTTGACCTGGCTCGCGCCCTCGCCCACGGTCAGCACGCCGACCTCGGTGCCGGCCTTCGCCGTCTGCGGGATCGCGCCGCCGCCGTCCGACAGCTTCACCTTGACGGTCAGCGCGGCCCAGCCGACCGCCTGCACGTCGGCCGTGGCCACGACCGGCGTCTGGCCGCCGAGGCCGTCGTCGACGTAGCCCACGACGTCACCCTTCTTGACGACGACCGCGCCGTCGAGGGACTTCTGGGTGGCGACCAGCAGCTGCTTGCTCGCGGCGATGACGGTGTCGATGATCGGTGCCTTGTGCTGGCCGAGGACGGCTCCGACGATCAGCTGGTTGGTGTTGCCGACCTTCTTCTGCGCGGCGAAGAGCAGGTTTCCGCCGGCCTTCGTCGTCGTACCGGTCTTGATGCCGAGCGAGTCGTTGCCCGGAACCAGGCGGTTCCAGTTGTCCCACTTCTTGCCCGAGGGATCGATCCAGCTGGGCTTCCGGGTGATGTCGATCATGGCGTCCATCTCGACGATCTTCAGGCCCAGCTTCACCTGGTCCTCGGCGGTGCTGACCGTGGTCGCGTCCAGACCCGAAGGGTCCGTGTACGTCGTGTTGGTCATGCCGAGTTCCTTGGCGGTGTCGTTCATCTTCTTGACGAACGCCTCCTGGGTGCCGGAGTCCCAGCGCGCGAGCAGCCGCGCGATGTTGTTGGCCGACGGGATCATGAGGGCGGCGATCGCGTCGTACTCGGAGATCTTGTCGCCCTCCTTGACCGTGTTGAGGGTGGACTCGTTGTCGGACTTGTCCTTCTGGCCCTCGGCCTCGGCGGTCTTGTCGACGTCGATCATCGCGCCCTTCTCCCCCTTCTTGAAGGGGTGGTCGCGCATGATGATGTACGCCGTCATCGACTTGGTGACGCTGGCGATCGGCACGGGCTTCTGCTCGCCGGACTGCCCGAGCGTGCCGAGGCCGGCGGCGGCCATGTAGGCCTGGCCCTCGCTGGGCCAGGGCAGCTGCGGGGCGGCTCCGTCGAAGGTGAACGAGGACTTCGCCGTCATCACGAGCGTCGGCTTGGGCAGGGGGCGCACCAGCTGGACGACGGCGAGGATGACCGCCAGCAGGACGACGATCGGCGTGTAGATCTTGAGCCGCCGGACCGCGGTGCGCATCGGGCTCGGCGGCGGGGGCGGGTTGTTCGTGAGGTCCGCGAGCAGGTCGAGCGGCGGCCTGGGCGGCAGCGGCTGCTGGGTGGTCCGCTCGCTGTGGTCCGCGGGGGGCCTCGGAGCGGCCGGCGGCGTGGTGGCCGTCGGCTTCGAGGCCGGCTTCGGCGCCTGCCTCGACTCCTGCTTCGACTCCTGTCCGGCTTCGGCGTCATCGGTGCGCAGCGGTACGAACGTACTGTCCTTCGGCGCCGCGCCCCCCGGCTTCACCGCCCGGAAGGCAGCGGGCCGGTCGCCTGAGGCGGGCGTGGCGGGCGCGGCGGAACCGGGCCGGTCGCCTGAGGCGGGCGCGGCGGAACCGGGCTTCGGGACCCGGAACACGGCGGTGCGCTCGCTGTCGGCGGACTCGCCCGCGGCGGGCTTGGCGGGAGCCGGGGCCGCACCGGACGCGGGCTTCGCGGCGTCGCCGGCGGCCCCACCCGAGGCGGAACCGGAACCGGAACCCGAACCGGGTCGCACGGCGCGGAACACCGCGGTGCGCTCGCTGTCGGCGGACTCGCCCGCGGCGGGCTTCGCAGCATCGACCGGCGCCCCACCCGGAGCGGAACCGGAACCCGGCCGCACGGCGCGGAACACGGCGGTGCGCTCGCTGTCGGCGGAGGCGTCACCGGACACGGGCTTCGCGGCGGGCGCGGACTTGCCCGCGTCGGCGGCCCCGTCCTTCGCGCGAGCGGAACCGGAACCGGACGTCGAGCCCTCACCGGTGGCGGCAGCCGCACCGGACGCGGGCCTGTCCTTGTCGGCGGCAGCCGAAGTCGCGGACTTCGCCGGGCCGCTCGCGGCCTCGTCCGACCCGGAACCGGAACCGGGCCGCACGGCTCGGAACACGGCAGTGCGCTCACTGTCGGCGGAGGCGTCACCGGATGCGGGGCGGCTCGGGCCGGCAGCGGAGTCGGGCCGCTCGTCGGCAGCGGGCTTCGCGGCAGCGGGCTTCGCGGCAGCGGGCTTCGCGGACTTGCCCGTGTCGGCGGCCGCGTCCTTGGCGGGAGCGGAACCGGAACCGGACGTCGAGCCCTCACCGGCAGCCGCGCCGGACGCGGGCTCGCCCGTGTCGGCGGCAGCCGAAGTCCCGGACTTCGCCGGGCCGCTCACGGCCCCGCCCGAGGCGGAACCGGAACCAGAACCGGAACCGGGGCGCGCGACCCGGAAGACCGCGGTGCGCTCACCGCCGGCCGACTCGTCGTCCGCGGACGCGGAACTCGCCTTGCCCGCGGTCGCAGCCGCACCGGACCCGCGCTCGGCGCCGTCGGCCACGGGCTCGCCCGCGTCGGACGCGTCCCCGGACGCGGACTTCGCGCCATCGGCCGCGGCCTCGTCCCGCGCGGGTGCGGAACCCGGCTTGCCGGCGGACGCGGCCGCAGCCGCACCGGCCCCGCGCTCCGCGCCATCGGTCGCGGCGTCAGCCTCCGCGGACGCGGAACCCGACCGGCCGGCGGAGGCGGCCGCATCGGCGCCCGCATCGGCCTCGGCGGCCGCCGAATCGGCATCGGCATCCGCATCCGCCCCGGAGGGCCCGCCCTCGGACGAGGCGACCCATGCCGCCACCGCCTCCCGCAACGGATCCCGTTCTGCGTCGTCTCCACCGGAACCGGCGCCGCCGGAAGCGGCGTCCACCTTGGCAGGGTCGCCTGACCCGCCCTCAGGTTCCCTCGGCCGGAACACCGACAGCCTCGGGTCCCGCGCCTCGGAGGACTCCGCCACCCCCGGCGTTCCTTCATCTACCGACTTGTCGGGGGACTCGCCCGCCACCGTTCCTCCTCCATCGACGCCACGACCGGTTGTCCGAATGTCTAACAGTGTCCCGTCTCGGGGGCATCGCCCCCGTGCTAGACGAGAACGACATAGCTGCGGGTTCCCCCACAAAGCAGGCAGGCGCTCTCGACAGATGAATGTGAGAGGCGTCACCCTGTCACTCATCCACGCGGGGAGGCATGGATGGGCAGGAGCCGCAGAACAATTCCGGAGGAGCTTCTGCTGCTCGCCTTGGACCCGACCACGGGCACCACGGCGCAGCCGCAGTCGCTCGACCTCGGCCTGGCCGGGGCACAGCTAGTGGAGCTGGCTCTGGCAGGACGGATAGCCCCTGACGGGGATCGTATCGCCGTGGTGATGCCACGGCCGACAGGAGATCCGACTCTGGACTCCGCACTGGAACTGCTGCGCAGGCGCGGCAGCCCGGTACGGGCCGTCCACTGGATCGGCGGACCCCGCCTGGGGCTCCGCCAGATTTACCTCGCGCACCTGGAGCGCTGCGGCATGGTCCATGCCGTCGCGGGACAGATGTGCGGGGTGTTGCCGACGACTCGCTACCAGGCGACCGACACGGCCATCAGCCGGGAGATCCGTACCCGGCTCGACACGGCGATCCGCACCGGCGTACCACCGGACCCGCGGACCGCGGCGCTCGCCGCACTGGCCCACGCGGTCGGACTCGGCAAGCACCTGTACCCCGGCAACGAGGGTCGGTCGTCCAGGTCCCGACTGCGGGACCTGATCCGGCACGACCCGATGGGCGGCCTCGTGGCGCACGCCGTCATGGACGTCCAGAACGGTGTGGCCGCACAGCCGCGCCGCGACCGCGCACCGGCCCAGCCGGCTGCCCGGGCCACCGCGAGCGGTGTTCCGATGCAGCCGCGCCGGACGGGTGCGATGGCCCGCGCGGCCGCGCACTGATCGAGTCCGACCGTTCGGCCCGTTCGATCCGTTCGACCAGCACCACCCGCTCCACCCGCTCCACCCGCTCCACCGCAATGCCATCGGCGCGCGGGGTGGCGGTACCGGTTCGCCGGTGCCGCCACCCCGCGCGTCTGTTTTCCCTGCCGTTCGCCAGCGGCGCGAACCGCTTCGGTGGCAGTCTGCTCAACATCAGGCACGCAGAGAGACAACTGCCTCACGGCAGAAGAAGACAGAAGAAGGCGGAGGTGCCGTTCACGTGGCGTCCAATGTCAATCCCACCGTCCGACGCCGCCGACTGGGCATGGAGTTGCGCAAGCTCCGCGAGGACAAGGGCATGACGGCCGAGCAGGTCGCCGAGCGCCTGCTGGTCTCCCAGTCGAAGATCAGCCGGCTGGAGAACGGCCGTCGTTCCATCAGCCAGCGCGACGTCCGCGACCTGTGCGACGTGTACGAGGTCGAGGACCGTCGGCTCGTCGACTCCCTGATGCAGATGGCGAAGGACTCCCGCCAGCAGGGCTGGTGGCACGCCTTCGGCGACATCCCGTACAGCGTCTACATCGGCCTGGAGACGGACGCCGCCAGCCTGCGCACCTACGAACCCCAGATGGTTCCGGGCCTGCTCCAGACCCCCGAGTACGCCCAGGCCCTCATCCGCGGCGCGCTGCCCGAGACCGCGCCGCTCGACGTGGAGAAGCGCGTCCAGGTCCGGATGCACCGCCAGAAGCGGCTCTCGGAGACCGACAACAACAACCCGGACGTGGGACCGCTGCGCCTGTGGGCCGTCATCGACGAGGCGGCGCTCCGCAGGCACGTCGGGGACGCGCAGCTGATGATCCGGCAGCTGGAGTACTTGATAGAGCAGTCCGAGCAGCCGTACATCACGGTGCAGGTGATGCCGTTCACGATGGGCGCGCACCCGGGCATGAACGGCCAGTACGCGATTCTGGAATTCCCGGACGCGTCGGACTCGACCGTGGTCTACATCGAGGGCGTCACGAGCGATCTGTACCTGGAGAAGGCCAACGACGTTCAGAAGTACAGCGTGATGTACGAACACCTGCGCGCTCAGGCGCTCAACGTCGAACAGACGCGGCAGTTCATCGGCGAGATCATCGACCACTATGCGGGCAAGGGCAGGTAAAAGGGCCGGAAAGGGGGCAGGTCGCGAGTGGGGCCCGTACGGTACACCGTCACTCCCCGGCCGCAGAAGGCCTGAATGGAATATGCCACCCGGTCGGGTGAACGTCCCCTTCGCCCGTCGGAAGGTGCGGGTAGCGTCGATCACGTCGGCCGGAAAGCACGAATTCGGCCGACGCCCCACCGGCACTACTCGCTGAACCGGAGAGAAACATGGCTATTCGTCAGGGCGCCACGGAAAACTGGGTCAAGTCCTCCTACTCCGGCGGGAACGGCGCCTGCGTCGAGGTCAAGTCCCCCGTCGTGGAGGCCATCGCGGTCCGTGACTCGAAGGTGCAGGACGGTCCGTCCCTCACCTTCGCGCCCGGGTCCTGGACCTCCTTCGTCGCCGACGTCACCGAGGGCCGGATGGGCCGCCTCGCCTGAACGTCACGGCATGCGTCCCAACCGCCTCGATTCGACTGACATCGACCAGCAGCACCGGTACCACCCAGTGAGCCCTCTCGACCGGCACGCCGTCCTGGCCGAGGGGGCTCGGCCATGCCCGGCCGTACGGGATCCCGGCTACCTGAGCCGGTCGACGTACCGGTCCGTCCCCGGCACCGTCGGGATGAACGGCGCCACCAGCTCCACCCGGCCCAGCCCCGACCCGGCGACCTCCGCGTCCAGCCCCTGGAAACGGTCCCAGCAGGTCCGCGGGTCGGCCTCCAGGAACCAGAGGAGCGTCAGGCGGGTGTCGACCCCCTCCACCTGCTTGACGTAGGTCATCCGGTCGCCGGGCAGCGGGGTCGGCCGGAAGGCCGTCACCATCGCGGCCGGCGAGCCGTGCAGCCGCTTCGGCAGGGCGCTCGACCGCAGCCACTCCAGCAGTTCCGCCCGCTGCTCCGGTCCTTCGGCGTCGACGACCTGGAGCACGAGCCCGGCGTACGGGTGGTCCAGGGCGTGGAAGTCGCGGGGGCCGGCGGCGCCGTCGCGGTAGACGGTGGCCTGGTGGTCCTGGAAGGACGTGAAGACGTGCGTCCGGTCCTGGTAGACGCGGCCGTCGCGGTTGAGGCGCTTGTTGATGCCGACGGTCCACTTCATGTGCTCGTCGTAGCGGCCCTCGGTGACCCAGTACGTCGAGATGTAGCAGCCCGCCGTGACGGGTTGGGCGACGGCCGACTTCTCCGGGTAGCGCAGCTCCTGGAGGTCGCGGGTGGCCACCCAGCGGCGGCCGGCGTACATCCACGGCATGGCCATGGCGCCGGCGTAGTAGTGGTCGTCCTCGTACCAGCGGTTGTACGCGAACTCGTGGCCCGGGTGCGGTTCCACCATCGTGATCAGAGCGTGGCCGGGGTGGACGCCGTAGGGGCCGACCGCCGCTAGCTCGGCGTAGTCCTCGACGCGGGTGTCCTGTTGCCTGTCTGTCGTCATGGCACCGGTCTAGCTGATGCGACGTCAGATCGGGAGGGGTCGGACGGAGCCGGCCCCGGCCGTTCGCCGCACGGTCGTTCGCCATGCGATACATAGGTGTCGCCTACACATTTCTCTGGCTACGATGCCCGCACCCGACTCCCGAGGAGCCACCGTGCCTGCCGCCGCCGCCACTTCCGCCGTCGCGCCGCCCTCGTTCGCCGCCCGCGCCACCTCCGTGGAGGGCTCCCCCGTGCGCGAGATCCTCGCGCTCACCGAACGCCCCGGGGTGATCTCCTTCGCCGGCGGCCTCCCCGCGCCCGAGCTCTTCGACACCGAGGGCCTGCGGGCCGCCTACGACTCCGCGTTCGCGGCCTCGGCGCGGCGCGCGCTCCAGTACTCCACCACCGAAGGCGCCCCGGAGCTGCGCGAGGCCGTCGCCGCCCGCGCCACCGCGCGCGGCCTGGCCACCGGCGCGGACGACGTCCTGATCACCTCGGGATCCCAGCAGGCCCTCACTCTCATCACCGGGGCCCTGGTCGAGCCGGGGGACGTGGTGCTGGTCGAGAACCCCACCTACCTCGCGGCGCTCCAGTGCTTCCGGCTGGCGGGGGCGCGGGTGGTGCCCGTGCCGTGCGACGAGGAGGGGATCGTCCCGGACGCGCTGGCCGAGCTCGTCATACGGGAGCGTCCGAAGCTGCTCTACACGATCCCCACCTTCCAGAACCCGACCGGCCGCACCCTGCCGGCCGCCCGCCGGGCGGCGGTCGCGCGGACCGCGGCGCGGCTCGGGCTGTGGCTGGTGGAGGACGATCCGTACGGAGAGCTCCGCTACGAGGGCGCGGACGTCCCCTGGATCGCCGCGCACCCGGGGGCCGAGGACCGCACCGCGCTGCTCGGCAGCTTCTCCAAGGTGATGGCGCCGGGGCTGCGACTGGGCTGGCTGCGGGCGCCGGCGGCGCTGCGCCGGGCCGCCGTCGTCGCCAAGCAGGCCGCCGACCTGCACACCTCGACGGTGGACCAGCTGGCCGCGGCCCACTACCTCGCGGCGGCCGACCTGGACGCCCACGTGGGCCGGGTCCGCGCGGCGTACCGGTCCCGCCGCGACGCCCTGCTGGCGCACCTCGGCGCGGCCCTCCCGGCGGGCTCCACGTGGAACCGGCCCGAGGGCGGCATGTTCGTCTGGGCTCGGCTGCCCGAGGGCCACGACGCGACGACCCTGCTGAAGGCGGCCATCGCCCACGACGTCGCGTTCGTCCCGGGAGCCCCCTTCTTCACGGCCGCTCCGGACCCGCGCACCCTGCGCCTGTCCTTCACGACGCACACCCCGCAGGAGATCGCGGAGGGAGCGCGCCGCCTGGCGGCGGCGGCCCGCCCCTGACCGTCGGCCGTCCGGGACCGCCGAGGTCAGTGCTGGAGCGCGACCTTCAGCAGCACGATGAGGCTCCCCAGCAGGAGGTTGACCGCTCCGGCGACCACCATCAGCCCGCGCGTGGCCCCGGCGCGGCTGGCGGCCACCGCCGACCAGCCCACCTGGCCGGCCAGGGCCACGAAGAGCGCCAGCCAGGCCATCCCGTTGGGGCCCAGCCCGAACAGGGGGCTGATGGCCGCGGCGAGGGCCGGCGGGACGGCCGCCTCGATGATCGGGCGTTCCTTCCTGGCCATGCGGCGGATTACGGGCCAGCTCAGGTGGCTGACGATGCGGGCTCCGAAGAGGCGCGCGAAGACGTGCGCGGCCCAGAACACCACGCCCGTGAAGAGCAGCAGCACGACCAGGTGCAGCCGGGGGAACGTGCCGGGGATTCCGGCGCCGACCACGACGGAGGCGGCGAGCAGCGAGCCGTAGACCGCGCCGGAGTAGTCGCCGCGCCCCGCGCCCGCCTCGTCGGGGCGGGCGGAGGGCTCGGCGGCGCGGCCGCGGCCGTCGCGATGGGCCACTTCGGCGATCTCCGTTCCGCGGGGCAGCAGGGACATCGGCTAGGCCTCATTGTGGGCGCCCCCGCGGGTTCGGGCATCCCGAGCCCACCGGGTGCCTCCCACCGGGTGCCTCCCGGCGGGGGCCGGGGCCGAGGCCGGCTGCGGCCGAGTAACGGGCCCCGCGGGGCTTCCCCCACCCCGCCCCTTCCCGAACCGGGGCTCCGCCCCAGACCCCGCGCCTCAAACGCCGGCGAGGCTGGATTTTCAGCCCGTCCGGCGTTCGAGGACCGGGGTCCGGGGCGGAGCCCCGGGGAACGGCGGAAGGGCGGGTAGGGGACCCGCTCCGCGCAGCGGCACCCGGACCCGCGCCCGCACCCGGCCCCCGTATCCGCACCCCTTCACATCGCCGCACCACCCCCGTACCCTGACGCCCCGTCAGATCACCACCCTGCCCGCCCAGGAGGCACGGCATGCTGCTGCAAGGGAAGACCGTCATCGTCTCCGGCGTCGGGGCCGGGCTCGGGCACCAGGTGGCCGCCACCGTGGTGCGGGACGGGGGCAACGCCGTGCTCGGGGCGCGGACCGAGGCGAACCTCGCCAAGTCCGCCGCCGAGATCGACCCCGACGGCGTGCACACCGCCTACCGGACCACCGACATCTCCGACGAGGCCCAGTGCCAGGCCCTGGTCGCGCTCGCGCAGGAGCGGTTCGGCGGGGTCGACGCCGTCGTGCACGTCGCCGCGTGGGACTCGTACTTCGGCGGGATCGAGGACGCCGACTTCGGCACCTGGCAGCAGATCATCGACGTGAACCTGCTCGGCACGCTGCGCATGACGCGCGCCTGCCTGCCCGCCCTCAAGGAGCGCGGCGGCTCCGTGGTCATCATCGGCACGCAGTCCGCCGTCGCCGCGCCCAACGAGGTGCAACAGGCCGCCTACGCCGCCTCCAAGGGGGCTCTGACCTCGGCCATGTACTCCATGGCACGCGAGCTCGGCCCGCACCGGATCCGCGTCAACACCGTGCTGCCCGGCTGGATGTGGGGGCCGCCCGTCCAGGCCTTCGTCACCTTCTCCGCCCACACCGAGGGCGTGCCCGAAGCGGAGGTGCACAAGCGCCTCACCGACCGCATGGCACTGCCCGATCTGGCCACCGACGGGGACGTGGCCGACGCCGCCGCGTTCCTCGCCTCCGACCGGGCACGGGCGATAACCGGCCAGTCGCTGCTGGTCAATGCCGGTGAGCTGATGCGATGACGCGCTCTGCCCGCGCTCGAGCGGATCGTATGCTCACCGCATGACCACTCCGAGTGACGCTCCGACCGACAACGCGATGCGCCGTGCGCTCCGTCGGGCCCGCGACGGCGTCGCGCTCGACGCGACCGAGGCGGCCGTACTCCTCCAGGCGCGCGGCGAGGCCCTGAAGGACCTCGCCGCCTCCGCCGCACGCGTAAGGGACGCCGGGCTCGCCGCCGCCGGGCGGCCCGGTGTCATCACGTACTCCCGCAAGGTGTTCATCCCGCTGACCCGCCTGTGCCGCGACAAGTGCCACTACTGCACCTTCGTGACCGTGCCCGGGAAGCTCCGCAAGGCCGGGCACGGGATGTACCTCTCCCCCGACGAGGTCCTCGACATCGCCCGCCAGGGCGCGGCGATGGGCTGCAAGGAAGCGCTCTTCACCCTCGGCGACCGCCCGGAGGACCGCTGGCCCGAGGCCCGCGAGTGGCTCGACGCGCACGGCTACGACGACACGCTCGCCTACGTGCGCGCCATGGCGATCCGCGTCCTGGAGGAGACCGGGCTGCTCCCGCACCTCAACCCGGGCGTGCTGTCCTGGTCGGACCTGCAGCGGCTCAAGCCCGTCGCGCCCTCCATGGGCATGATGCTGGAGACCACCGCCACCCGCCTGTGGTCCGAGCCCGGCGGCCCCCACCACGGCTCCCCCGACAAGGACCCGGCCGTCCGGCTGCGGGTGCTCGAGGACGCGGGCCGTTCCAACGTGCCCTTCACCACCGGCGTCCTGATCGGGATCGGGGAGACGTACGAGGAGCGCGCCGACGCCTTCTTCGAGCTGCGCCGCATCCAGCGCAGCTACCACGGCGTCCAGGAGGTCATCGTCCAGAACTTCCGCGCCAAGCCGGACACCGCCATGCGCGGCATGCCGGACGCGGAACTGGAGGAGCTGGCCGCCGCGATCGCCGTGGCCCGGCACATCCTGGGCCCGAGCGCCCGCATCCAGGCCCCGCCGAACCTGGTGGACTCCGAGTACGCCCTGCTCATCGGCGCGGGCATCGACGACTGGGGCGGGGTCTCGCCGCTGACCCCCGACCACGTCAACCCCGAGCGCCCCTGGCCGCACATCGAGGAACTGGCGGAACGCACCGCGGCCGCCGGCTTCGAGCTGCGCGAACGCCTGACCATCTACCCGGAGTTCCTGAAGCGCGGCGAGCCCTGGCTGGACCCCCGGCTGCTGCCGCACGTACGGGCGCTGGCCGACGCGGAGACGGGCCTGGCGGACGAGACGGCGGCGGTCGAGGGCCGCCCCTGGCAGGAGCCGGACGAGGGCTTCTCCTCTTACGGCCGCACGGACCTGCACAGCGCCATCGACACCGAGGGCCGCACGGGCGACCGCCGCGAGGACTTCGACGAGGTGTACGGCGACTGGGAGGCGCTGCGGGAGATCGCGGCCCCCGGGATGGTGCCCGAGCGCATCGACACGGACGTACGGGCCGCGCTCGCGCAGGCCGCCGACGATCCGACGCGCCTCACCGACGAGCAGGCCCTGGCGCTGCTCCACGCGGACGGGCCGGCGCTGGACGCGCTGTGTCGGATCGCGGACGACCTGCGCAAGTCGGTGGTGGGCGAGGACGTCACCTACGTCGTCACGCGGAACATCAACTTCACCAATGTCTGCTACACCGGCTGCCGGTTCTGCGCGTTCGCGCAGCGCCGTACGGACGCGGACGCGTACACGCTCTCCCTGGAACAGGTCGCCGACCGCGCCGCCCAGGCCTGGGACGTGGGCGCGGTCGAGGTGTGCATGCAGGGCGGCATCCACCCGGACCTGCCGGGGACGGCGTACTTCGACATCGCGCGCGCGGTGAAGGAGCGGGTGCCGGGCATGCACGTGCACGCCTTCTCGCCGATGGAGGTCGTGAACGGGGCGACGCGGACGGGGATGTCCGTACGGGACTGGCTGACGGCCGCCAAGGAGGCCGGGCTGGACTCGATCCCGGGCACGGCGGCGGAGATCCTGGACGACGAGGTCCGCTGGGTCCTCACCAAGGGCAAGCTGCCGACGGCGGACTGGATCGACGTCGTCACCACCGCGCACGAGCTGGGCATCCGCTCGTCCTCCACGATGATGTACGGGCACGTGGACCAGCCCAGGCACTGGCTGGGCCACTTCCGCACCCTCGCCCGCATCCAACAACAGACGGGCGGCTTCACGGAGTTCGTCACCCTCCCCTTCATCCACACCAACGCGCCGGTGTACCTGGCGGGGATCGCCCGGCCGGGCCCGACGGTGCGCGACAACCGGGCGGTGACGGCGATGGCCCGGATCCTGCTCCACCCGCACATCACCAACATCCAGACGAGCTGGGTGAAGCTGGGTGCGGAGGGCGCGGCGGAGATGCTGCGGTCGGGGGCGAACGACCTGGGCGGGACCCTGATGGAGGAGACCATCTCCCGCATGGCGGGGTCGAGTTACGGATCGTACAAGTCGGTCCAGGACCTGATCGCGGTGGCGGAGGCGGCGGGCCGGCCCGCGAAGCCGCGTACGACGCTGTACGGGGAGGTCCCGCGGGAACGGCAGGAGGCGGCGCGCGCCTCGGACGGGCACCTGCCGGAGCTGCTGCCGGTGCTCGACTGACCGAGTGGGTCGCGCGGGAAGGGCCCGGCCGGGGATCACTCCGGCCGGGCCCTTCCCGCCACCACTCGTCGTCTCAGCCGACGAGGAGGTCCTTCTTGAGCTGCTTCAGCTCACGGGCGTCGATGCCCAGGCCGTCCTTCAGGTAGCGGTCGAAGGAGCCGTACTTCGCCTTGACCTCGTCGTAGCCGGAGTTCAGGTACTCGGGGCGGACGTCGAGCATCGGCTTGTAGACGGCGGCCTGCGGGGCGGGCAGGTGGGAGAGGATCGCGTCGTTGGCGGCCTTGCGGTAGTCGTTGCTGGCCAGGTAGTCGGCCATCACGGTCTCGCCGGGCACGCCGAGCGCGGTCAGCAGGGCGGCGTTCGCCCAGCCGGTCCGGTCCTTGCCGGCGGTGCAGTGGAACAGGACGGTACGGGCGTCGTCGTTCGCGATGCCCTCGAACACCTGGGTGTAGGCCTTCTTGCCGCCCTCGCCTCCGACCATGGCCTTCTCGGCGTCGACCATGGCCTTGACGGCCTCGTCGGGGGTCTTGGGCATGGTCTGGAAGGAGCCGGAGCCGGCGAAGACGTCGGCGACGACGTAGGTGGCACCGGCCGGGACCTTGTCGGCGTCCTTCGTGCGCTCGTCCTGCATGCGCAGGTCGAAGACGGTCTTGACGCGCAGGCGCTGGAGCTTGGCCAGGTCGTTCGCGGTCAGCTTGTTCAGGGCGTCGGAGCGGTAGACCTCGCCCATCTTGACCCACTGGCCGGTGGTGGTGCGGTAGCCGCCCGCGTCGCGGAAGTTGACGGCGCCTTCCAGCTTGACGAGGCGGTCGGCGAGGCGCAGGCCCTCTCCGCGCTCGGGGTCGAAGTCGAACCACTGGCGGTCGGCGGCGGGCAGCCCGGTGACGACGGCCTCGCCCTTGGCGCCGCCCTTGGCGACGACCTTGCCGTTCGCCTTGATCTGGACGCGACGGGTGCCGTTGGCACTCCACTTGACGGTGTACGAACCGTCGGCTCCGGCGGTGACCGAGGCCTCGGTGAACGGGATGGAGGACCGGTCGTCGTGGTCGTGCCGGCCGGACCAGGGGAGGTCCCAGCCGGTGGCGGAGGCGGTGGGGACCGCGACCAGGGAGGCGGTGAGGGCGGAGGCGACGACGGTCGCGGCGAGGAGGGCCTTCTTCATGCCGCCGAGACTGGGCGGCCGCGGGAAACCGCCGATGAACGAGACATGGCCGGGACCGGCCCAGCCCACGACGAGTGGCAAAACGTGCCATCGGCCAGGTCGCGGCCGGAAGTATTCGCTTTCCGGCCGTTCTCCCCGCACTTCCGCGCCGCTTGGCACACTCGTTCCGAATTCGATCGGGCGTGTCCACTACAGTGCGGGTTCGCATGCGCGGCGGGAGGCCATTGAGCCGGGGGTGGATGAAGTGATCGGTACGAGCGACACGACGAACAACGACCCCGGCCCGGACCCGGCCGCCCTCGGTCCGATCCCCCTCCCCCTGACCCCGGCGACCCCGCCGGGCGCCACACCGACCGGCTCCGCGGCAGCGGGTGGCACGCCCGCCGGCGGGAGCGTCCCGCCGACCGGCACCCCGCACGGCGCCGCCCCTGCGGCCACGGTCCTGGCCGCGCCGACCCCGCCCGGCGGCACACCCCCCGCCGCAGCCAACCCGCCCGGGGGCCTGCCCGCCCCCACCCCGGCACAGGCAGCGCCCACACCTCCCGCCGGCACGGCGACCGGCTCCGCGGCAGCGGGCGGGGCTCCGGCCGCCCGTACCGCCCCCCGGGCCACCGGCGGCCCAGCGGCGGCGACCGGGCTGTGGGGCCGGGCCGAGCAGCAGGACTTCCGCAGTCGGGTCCGCGGCACGCTCCTCGGGGCCGCCATCGGCGACGCCCTCGGCGCGCCCCTCGCCGCGCTCGCCCTCCCGGCCATCCGCGAGGAACACGGTCCGCACGGCCTGACCGAGCCCGCCCCCGCGCACGGCCGCCGCGGCGCCGTCACCGCCGCCACCCAGCTCACCCTCTTCACCGTGGACGGACTCGTGCGGGCCCACGTACGCCGCGACACCGGCGCCTGGCACCCGCCCACCGACGTCCACCGCGCCCACCGCCGCTGGTGGGCCACCCAGAACGAATGGGGCCCCGACGAGCGCCGCGAGGACAACGGCTGGCTCGCGCAGCAGGAGTGGCTCTACGTCCGCCGCGACCCCGACCGCGCCTCCCTCACCGGATTCGCCGACGACACCCTCGGCACCCTCGGACGACCCAAGAACCCCACCGCCCAGGACTCCGCGGCCGCCACCCGCTCGGCCCCGTTCGGCCTGCTCGTCGGATGGGAACCGGCCCTCGTCCTCCAGCTCGGCGTCGAGTGCGCCGCACAGAGCCACGGCCACCCCACCGCCTACCTCTCCGCCGGCGCCTTCGCCGTCATCGTGCACGGCCTGACCCGCGGGGACTCCCTCGACTCCGCCGTCCAGCGCGCCCTCGGCCTGCTCGGGGCCCGCCCCGGCCACCAGCCCGTCACCGACGCCCTCCAGCGCGCCCTGTCCGCCGTCACCCGCGCGGCGCCCGGCCCCGACACGATCGAGGCGCTCTCCCCCGGCGACGGCCGCACCGCCGACGAGGTCCTCGCGATCGCGGTCTACTGCGCCCTGGTCGCCGAGGACATCCCGCACGGCCTGCGCCTCGCCGTCAACCACGGCGGCGACTCCCCCGCCACCGGCGCCCTGACCGGGGCCCTCCTCGGCGCCCAGCACGGCGAGACCGCACTCCCGGCCGCCTGGCTCGCCGAGCTCGAAGGCCGCGCCACCGTCCTCGAACTCGCCGACGACTTCGCCCTGGAAATGACCCAGGGCCCGAGCCTCCACGGCCCCACCGCCGCCGGCGCCGACACCGCCGCCGGCGGGCCCTGGCTGTCCCGCTACCCCGCACACGTGATCTGACGCCCCCTCAACATTCGCGCGCCCAGCCCGTACCGTTACGTCGATTCCCACGTCTCGGAGGTGCCAGCACATGCGGATCGCCACGACCGTCTTCCTGACCGACCGCACCGTCTCGCCCGTACGCCTGGCCCGCGCCCTCGAAGAGCGCGGCTTCTCCGGGCTCTACCTCCCCGAGCACACGCACATCCCCGTCAGCCGCGTCAGCCCCGCCCCCATGGGCGGGGAGCTCCCGGAGATGTACGGCCGCACGCTCGACCCCTTCGTCGCCCTCGGCCAGGCATCCGCCGTCACCGAGCGGCTGCACCTCGGCACCGGCATCACCCTCGTCGCCCAACACGACCCGATCGACCTCGCGAAGCAGGTCGCCACCCTCGACCACCTCTCAGGCGGCCGCGTCACCCTCGGCATCGGCTACGGCTGGAACGTCGAGGAAGCCGCCGACCACGGCGTCGAGTGGCGCACCCGCCGCGAACTGGTCCGCGACCGGATGGCCCTCATGCGCGCCCTGTGGGCGCCGGAGCCGACCGCGTACGTGGGCGAGTACTCCTCCGTGCAGGCGAGCGAGGCCCACCCCAAGCCGGTCCAGCCGGCCCGCGAACTCGCCCCCGGCACGCCCCTCCACGGCCCCCGCACCATGATCGGCGGCGCGGCGGGCCCGAAGCTGTTCGCCGCCATCGCCGACCACGCCGACGGCTGGCTCCCGATCGGCGGCCGCGGCCTCACGGAGTCCCTCCCGGTTCTGCGCCAGGTCTGGGAGACGGCCGGCCGCGACCCGAAGTCCCTCCAGGTCGTCCCGTACGCCGTCCAGCCGACCCCGGGCAAGCTGAGCCACTACGCCGACCTGGGCATCGAGGAGGTCGTCCTCCAGCTGCCGTCGGCCGGGGAGGCGGAGATCCTGCGGGCACTGGACGACTTCGCGCAGTACCTCTGACCCTCCGCGCCCCCTGAGTCACGGCGGGCGGAACCGCCACGGCCCCGCGAGCGTGTCCCCGAGTGCCTCTGATCACTCCGGCCGCCGCCGCTTCGGCGCGTTCGGCCGCTCACATCGCCTCCCTGGGGGACTACCCGTGCACAGCCACCTGCGTATCACCGCCCTCGCCGCCACCGGACTCGCGGCCGCCCTGGCCCTGACCGCCTGCGGCAGCGACACCTCCCCGAAGGCGGACCAGAAGCCCGCCCCGGCCGCCTCGGCCCCCGCCCCGGCCGCCACCGCGAGCACGGGTGCGGGCTCGGGTGCGGGTGCGGGTGCGGGCAGCCTGGAGGGCGGCTGGATCTCCATGCAGAACCCGGGCAAGGGCGTGGTGCTCACGGTCAAGGGCCAGAGGGCGTTCGTGGTCGAGGCGGCCACCGGCGCCACGTGCGAGGGCACCACGGACGGGAAGTCCTTCGACCTGAAGTGCCCGGCCGGCGCGACCCGCTCGAAGGGCAAGGTCGACTCGGTGGACGCCACCACCCTGAAGGTCACCTGGGAGGGCGCCGGCGCGGACACCTTCCAGAAGAGCGAACCGGGCAAGCTCCCGTCGCTCCCGACGAAGAAGTAGCGGGCCGCCGTACCGGGCACGCGGCTCGGCCCGCACCGGCACCCTGGGGTCCGGTGTGGGCCAATGGACGTTCATGTACATCTGGTACATTGATTGCATGAGCGAGCCCGTGATCGAATCCATGGCAGAGGTACGCAGCCACCTCGCGGACGCCATAGACCGCGCACGCCGCGAGGGCGTCCCCACGATCATCACGCGCCGCGGCAAGCAAGAAGCCGTCGTGATCGACATCGACGAGTACCAGCGCCTTCGCCGCCTTGCCGATGAGGCCGAGGACTCATGGCTGAACAGCCTCGCCGACGAAGCCGAGAGCGAAGGCCTCGAAGGGTCCGTGTCGCTTGAGGAAATGGCTGCCATCCTCCGCGACCAGGCCTGACCAATGGGCTACGTCACCCGGTTCACCTCACACGCACAACGCGACCTCCTGAAGGTCCCCCGCCCCGATGCCCTGCGGATCCTGTATCGGCTCGCCGAACTCCAGAAGGCCCTCACGGCCGGGGACACCTCGGCCTTCGACATCAAGGCCCTCCAGGGGCACGCATCCCGCTGGCGCCTCCGCGTCGGCGACTACCGCGTGGTCTACACCGTCGAGGACGGTCGACTCATCATTTGGGTCCTGGCGGCAGGCCACCGCCGCGAGGTGTACCGAGACCGCTGAAGTCGATTTCACCGTCCGCCACCATCTGCCGCATCCGCGCCACGGCCGCGGCCCGGTGGCTCAGCTCCGCCCAGACCGTCTTGCCGATCAGCCGGTCCACGACCCCCCAGTCGACGGCCACCGCCTCGACGACCCGCAGGCCGTAGCCGGACTCCGCCAAGGAGGCGTGCGGCTGGACGGCCGGGCGGCGGTCCCGGCGGGCGTCGGAGACCTCGATGCGGAGGAGGCCGTCCAGCAAGGTCATCCGCAGCTCGAAGTCCCGGCCGGGCACCCGCCCGTGGGTCACCGCGTTGGCGGCGAGCTCGGCCACGAGGAGGCCCGCGTCGACGGAGAGCGCGGTGGACTCCGGGATGCCCCAGTCGTGCAGCTCGACGAGCGCGAGCTGCCGGGCGAGGCGGGCCCCGCGGGGGGTGCTGCTGAAACGCTGCGTGAACGTGCGTACGAGGGCCGGGGTGGGTCCGGCGGGTGCGGTCATGGGATGAACGTCCCGCGTGAGCAGTGCAGTTCCCAGCAACCCGACTACTACTTTTGAAGAGTAGTAGTCGACTCTCTGGACAGTGTCAGTCACGGTGCGTGAACCTTGCTGCGGGGAGGTGACGCTGTGACGACTGCGACGGCCGGCGACGAGAGCGGCGAGATCGGCGAGATCGGCGACGGGGAGGTCGAGCCCGACGACGACCTGAGGAACTTCGGCGAAACCATCAAGGCGTTCCGGAAGCGGGCCGGGCTCACTCAGGAACAACTCCACCCATTGGTCGGCTACTCGGTCCAGTACGTGGCCTCGGTGGAACAGGGCCGCCGCCAGCCGTCCAGAAGGTTCGTGGAGAAGGCGGAGGAGGTCCTGGACGCCTTCGGCGTCATCCGCATCGCGGCAAAGCGGCTGACGAGGCAGCGGGGGCTGGCCAAGTGGTTCAGGCGGTGGGCGGACCTGGAGGAGACGGCCCTTGCCCTCAATACGTACGAGTGCAGGTCGATTCCGGGGTTGTTGCAGACGGAGGCGTATGCGCGGGCCCAGATCCGCGACGTCCCACCACTGCCGACCGAGGAACAGGCGGAGGCGCGCATCATCTTCCGGCTGGCGAGGCAGGCCCTGCTCCTGAAGACCCCGTACGTGGCCTTCAGCTTCATCATCGAGCAGTCGGTGATCGAGCGGCAGACGGGTGGGGGTGAGGTGACGCGGGAGCTGATCGACCACCTGTTGGAGGTGGCGAAGCTGCCGAATGTGGATCTGCAGATCATGCCTACCGTGAGCCCGGAGCATGCGGGGACGGATAGGCCCTTCTGCCTCCTCGAAACCGAGGAGCACGAGTGGCTGGGTTACACCGAGGGCCCACAGATGGGCCAAGTCATCTCCGACCCGAAAGCGGTCAGCAATCTCCATCGGCAATATGCCAAACTTCGCATCCAGGCCCTCAACCCGGCGGACAGCGCGGGCCTGTTGATGCGAATGCGAGGATCCCTGTGAACAGCTCTCAGTTGCGGTGGTTCAAGAGCAGCTACAGCAGCAGCCAGGGCGACAACTGCGTCGAGGTCGCCGCCTGTACGGACGCCATCCACATCCGGGACTCCAAGGTGACGGCGGGACCCGAGCTGGCCGTCACCCCCACGGCCTGGAGCGAGTTCCTGGTCGGGGTCGCGAGCAATCGGCGGTAAGGGGCCGCCACCCCTGACCGGAAGCCAGAGAGGGTTGGGGATTTCCCGTCGGCCCCACTGTCCTTCCGCGTCGGGCCGGGAAGAACGGCAATGTCCGACCCGACTCCGGCCCAGCGGCCGCACTCCCCCACATGTCGACCACAAGAGCCTGAGCGGGAGGACGGGCGCCCCAAATCGCTACGCGCTCCTCTTCGACGGCGTCCACGGTCGCCTTGGCCTGGACATAGGCCGCCCACGATCGCTACACAGCTGACGTCGCCTGGCGTCGATCAGGCCGTCACGGGTTGCTGGAACAGTCGGTCAGAAGGAGAAGTACTTGGCCACTGCCCAGCCACGCTCCGCCGACCTGGCGTAGAACGTCCGCAGGTTCTCGTGATATCGGACCAGGCGGTCGCACAGGTCCTCGTCCGGGGCAGGAGTCTGGCGTTGACGCCAGTCCTCCCAGAGGTCGGGGAACGACACGCGTTCCAGATACGCCGCCGCGCGGACGACGTCCGGTGGATCGACGGCCACATGACCGGGGCCGCCGGCAGCGTCCGGTACCTGTCGGCCACCGAAGACGGGAAGCTCTCCGTCGCCGCGTGACCAATAGATCTCGTCCAGCTGGAAGAACCCCGTCTCCAACCAGACCGCCTCACCGGCCCTGACCCGCCGCCGCAGCTCGTCGAACTCCACGTCGAACAGGGCCTCGAAGCCTGCCGGGTCTCCGGGCAGCACGGAGGGGTCGAGCCCCTGGAAGTAGATCCACATGCTCATGGCGGGCACGGTAACCGGCACCACCGACACCGGCTCGGAGACGGGCACTCACCACAACTCGGCTTTCACCGACAGGAAGAGCTCGACGATCTCCTCGTGGGTCAGCGCGGGAGCCACGTGGCCCCGCCGCACCACCCGCTGCTCGAACTCCGGTGGAACGACGAGATCGTGGACACGAACCAGGTGGCAGGCCATGCTCGGCCACACCCACTCCCCGTCGGTCCGGAGGCTGAAGCCGCCCATGACCTCCCGGGACTCGTCGAACGGATCGCGCTCCACCCCAGGCGCGACGCTGAGCCACTCGCAGGCCGCCATGTACGCGGCCAGGGCCGCCCGGTCCGACCCGATCGGACCTCTCGGGAGATCGTCCGGCCGGACACCAGAGCCGATCTTGCACGGCACCGCGTCATAGAAGCCGAAGTACTTCACCCGGTCACCCCTCATCGCCCTTCACCTCAGGCAGCCGCCCCGAGAGGGTGTGCAAGCCGGAGCAGAGGAGGCTGAAGGCCTCAAGGGCCACCGAGGCGACGGCATCGCGGGCGGGTGCGGGCGGTTGGCCGGACATGACGCGTCGTCGGAGTTCGCGCAGAGCGGCGCGGTGCGTTCCGGCGATGGCTCCTGCGATGAGCAGGGGTGTACCGCCGGGCGCGTCCGAGGCCAGGGCGGTCGCCAGAGCGGCCTCGATGCGTTCACCGATCTCGCGTTCGCGGGCGCGCAGGGCCGGGCTGTCATCGATGACCTGCCAGAACGAGGGCGCTCCGAGCATGGGGTCGTCATGCCTCAGAGCGGAGAGCAGGTCGTCCCGGACGGCCTCGACGGGGCAGGTCCCCGGGGTTCGGTCGCGCACCAGGGCGGCGAGGTGGTTCTCGACCTCGGCCTGGCGGTCGAAGAACAGGTCTTCCTTCGCAGGGAAGTAGTTGAACACGGTGTTGGTGGACACACCCGCGTGCCGTGCCACCTCGGCGACCGTGACCTGGTCGAAGCCGCGCTCCAGGAACAACGGCAGGGCCGCGTCGGCGATGGCCGTGCGGGTCTGCTGCTTCTTGATCTCTCGAAGGCCCATGAGCGACATGGTAGTGTCACCACAAATTTGGTGTGACACCAAGATTTTTTGGGGGATCTCATGGCCATGGCGTTCGGCATCTATCCCGGCGGCATCCTGGGCGACGACCAAGGCATCATCCATCCGGTCCGACCGGACGATCCGGACCGCATCAACGAGGCCCTCGACGAACTCCAGGGCGAGGCGGACACGCTGGCGGTCCGCGCCTACCGCTCGTTCGCCTCCACCGTGACACCCCCGCCGCCGACGCCGGCCGATCCGCGGGCCTGCCTCCGGCGCGGGCGCACCCTGGACCTCGTACTGCAGTTCCGCGAGCCGTCCGGCGATCTCGACGGCTGGCCGGAGTTCGTCCGCGAGGCCGTCCGGACCGGCGGACCCGAGCTGACGTCCGTCCAGATCTGCGAGGAGCCCAACCTCGACCTCCCCGCGGTCGACGGCAGTACCCCCAACGTCCTGAACGCGCTCGTCCACGGCGTCATCGCCGCCAAGCAGGAGGCGCGCCATGTCGCAGTCGGCTTCAACGCCGTACCGAGCTTCGACCCGTCCGACACCTTCTGGTCCGACCTCGGCGCCCTGTCGGACGGGCGCTTCCCGGAGAGCCTGGACTACGTCGGCCTGGACTTCTTCCCGGACGTGTTCCGCCGCGTCCCCGCCGACCGGTTGGCAGACGCGGTCACCGCGGTACTGACGGCGTTCCGCCACACCTGCCTGCCGCAGGCCGGCATCCCGGACACCGTCCCGATCCGCGTGTGCGAGAACGGCTGGCCCACCGGCCCCGGCCGCCCCGAACGGCAACAGGCGACCACTCTGGAGACCGTCATCCGGACCGTCGCCGACCTCGCCTCCAAGCTCAACATCGACGGCTACTCACTCTTCGCCCTGCGGGACGCCGACAGCAGCGCCGAAGGGCTGTTCCACCACTTCGGTCTGCTGCGCGACGACTACACCCGCAAGCCGGCCTTCGCGACCTACCGGCAGCTGATCGGGGAACTGCGCGGCCGGCCGATTCGGAGGTGATATTCGGTGGTGAACGAAGTCCCTGCGCCCGACGATTCGATCATGGACTCACGCAAGCGCGACGACGAAGCAGTGGCGAATCGGTGGACGCCTTCCACCATCCATCGCGACATGTGGGTCGACCCCGCCGACGACCCGCGCGAGACGGTCGACGAGCGCGGTGCGCTGCTGGAGAGCCTGCGCCACTTCCGTCTCACCGTCGAGATGAAGTGCGCGGACCTGGATGCCGAACAGATGGCCCGGCGCTCGGTGCCCCCGTCCACGATGTCCCTGCTCGGGCTGGTGCGGCACATGGCCGAGGACGAACGGCACTTCCGCCGAATGGCGGGCGAGGACTCCCCCCGGATCTACCGCACCCCTGAAGACCGCGACGGCGACTGGAACGGGGCGGTCGCCGATCCGGCGGTCGTGGAGGACGCCTGGCGGCAGTGGCGGGCCGAGAGCGAGGTGACCGACCGTTTCATCGCCGGCTTCGCCGACCTCGGCACGCGGACCGGTGAGGCACCGCTGCGCGAGATCCTGGTGGCGCAGATCGGCGAATACGCGCGGCACTGTGGACACGCCGACCTGCTTCGCGAGCGGATCGACGGCCGAGTGGGCCAGTGACGCAAACACCGGACGACGTCAGCCGTGCGGCCATCATGGGCGGCCCATGTCCAGCCCAAAGCAACCGTCGACGCCGTCAAAGAGGAGCGCGTGGCGATCTGGGGCGAGACCAGCCCCGGACGGTCGTCGGCCGCCGAGACGCGAGGAGCGCGTAGCGATCTGACGCGCCCTTCCCCTCGCCGGGGCTCTTGTGGTCGGCCTTTGGGGGAGCGGGCCGCCGGCCCGGAGCCGGGTCGGACAACCCTGTCCCGCCCGGTCGTTGCCGTTCCTCCCGGCCCGTTCTTTTGGGGGTTTCCCGTTGGTCCTTGTCTTTCCGTGGCGGGTCGGTCTGTCAAGGGTCGCCGAAGGCGATCGCGCAGCGACGCGACCGCAGGGAGCGCCCTTGACAGGCCGGCCCGACGCGGAAGGACCATGGGACCGACGGGAAACCCCCAACCCTTTCCACCGCCGACCGACCGGGGCCCCGCCAAACCCAAACCCCCGCCCCCGCACACCCCCCACCCCGTAACCTGCTCGCATGATCAGTCCCAGCGCCCACATCCGCGTCGCCCGGCCCTCCCTCGATCTCAAGGCCGCCGAGAGGTTCTACGTCGACGGGCTCGGGCTCGACGTCCAGTGGCGGACCACCTCCACCGCGCCCGGGGAGCACGATCTGCTGATGGTCGGGCCCGTCGGAGGCGGCTGGCACTTCGAGTTGACCTACGACGCCGCCAACCCGACCACCCCCGCCCCCACCGTCGAGGACCTCTTCGTGGTCTACCTCGGCGAAGCCCCCGACGAGGCCCTCGTACAGCGACTCGTCGAGCACGGCGGCACCCGGGTCGCCTCGCACAATCCCTACTGGGACGAGTGGGGCGTCACCATCGAGGACCCGGACGGCTACCGCCTCGTGCTGTCCTCCCGTACCTGGGGGTAGCCCCGCGTCGTCACGAACCCGCCCCCGCCGTCCAGAACCGTGACAGCGCCGCCTCCTGGTACGGCTGCGGCGTCACGCTCAGGTCCCCCGCGAAGGGGCGGTCCAGGGCGACGACCAGCAACAGGCTGAAGCCGATCAGCCCGGCCACCGCCGCCACGAACAGCAGCTGCATCTTCAGGCTGCGCAGTCCGAACAGGAACGTGAGCGGGATGATCACCAACGCGCCCCCGTACACCAGCACTTGCAGCAGGACCGGCAGTGAGGTCTCGGCCATGGAGATGCGGGCCCGGCGCTGCGCGGCGACGTCGTTGACGCGGCTGACGGCCTCGGCGTAGAAGGTCTCGGCGCGGGGCCCGCTCGGCTCGTACGCCTGGAGGGCCGCGTACAGGTCACGGGTCTGGACGGCAGTGGCGTCGTAGCTCGGCCGCCCGTCGCGCATCAGCGGCCACTGGACCTCGACGACGGCGTGCGCATAGGCGCCCACGGCCTGGTTGATGCGCGCGCGGTCGGCGGCAGGGAAGGTGTCGGCGCTGCGTACGACCAGCGCCAGGTCGGTCGCCTCGGTGGCGACGATGTTCTCGGTGTTCTCCAGCTGCGTCCACAGGGTGACGACGACGAACGCGAGGATGATGCCGTAGATCGCGCCGAACATGCCGAGCGCGATCCCGACCATCTCGTTGTGGTCGCCGCCCGCGAGGTGCGGGAAGCGGCGGCGGGCGGCCAGGCTGCCGAGGACGGCGAGGCCGGTGATGCCGCCGACGATGAGCACCGCGATGACGAGCGTGCTGAGGTTGTTCAGCAACCATAGGATCATGCGCTGCTCAACGACCGGCGTCGCCCCCAGGCAGCAGGGTGTCCGGGTTCAGTAGCCGGTCCGGGTCGAATGCCGCCTTGACGGAGCGCATCACGGCGATGTCCGTGGCCGACCGGGTCAGGTGCAGGTAGCGCGACTTGGCGCGGCCGATGCCGTGTTCGGCGCTGATGCTGCCGCCCGCCTCCGCGACCCGGCGCAGCACGGCCTCCGTCACCGACTCCTCCTCGTCGGGGGCGACGTCGAGGAGGTTGACGTGGACGTTGCCCTCGGCGAGGTGCCCGAAGACGTACGGCCGGGCCCGGCCGGCCAACAGCCCGGGCAGGTCCGCGACGAACCGCGGCAGGTCGGCGAGCGGGACGGTGACGTCGAGCTTGAGGGGGATCCCCTCGGCGTTGACCGACTCGGTGTGCCGCTCGCGGTAGGCGGCGAGGCGGCGGCGGTCGGAGGCCTGCCGCCCGACGGCCACATCGCGTACCTCCGCCTCCACTTCCGCCTCCTCCAGCAGCGCGGCGAGTTCCCCGGCCGGATCGTGCCGGGCCGCGCATTCCACCAGCAGGTAGACGGGGTACGCGGTGCGGAAGGGCGCCGGAAGGCCGCCGTGCTTCAGGACCAGGGCCAGGCCGTCGGCGGTGAAGAACTCGGCCAGTTCGAGGGATTCGAGCCGCCGCAGGGCGCTCAGGACACCGACGGCGGCCGCGAGCGAGTCGAGGGCGAGCAGGGCGGTGACCCGCTCGGGCAGCTCGGGGACCAGGCGCAGCCGTGCCCGGGTGATGACGGCCAGGGTGCCCTCGCTGCCGACGAGGAGGCCCGTCAGGTCGTAGCCGGTGTTGTCCTTGGGCAGCCCGGCGAGCCGGTCGAGGACGCTGCCGTCGGCGAGTACGGCTTCGATCCCGGCGACGTTGGCGCGGGTGGTGCCGTGGCGGACGACGCGTTCGCCGCCCGCGTTGGTCGCGATCATGCCGCCGAGGGTGGCGGAGTCCCGGGAGGCGAGGTCGACGCCGAAGTCCCAGCCGTGCGGGCGGACGTGGCGCTGGAGCTCCGCCAGTGCGGTCCCCGCACCCACGGTCACCTGGCGGGCGTCGGCGTCGACGGGTCCGATCACGCTCAGGCGGCGCAGGGACAGTACGACCTCGGTGCCGGCGCCGGTGGGGACCGAGCCGCCGACGAGGCCCGTATTGCCGCCCTGCGGGACGATCGGGGCCCCGGCTTCCCGGCAGAGGCGGACCGTCTCGGCGACCTGGGCGGTGTCGGCGGGCCGGACCACGAGCCGGGCCCGGCCGGTGTAGCGGCCGGTGAAGTCGGTCTCGTACGAGGCGCGGAGGGCGGGGTCGGTGAGCACGTGGGCGTCCCCGACGACGGCGGCGAGGTACCGGGCCAGCCGGTCGCGGTCGCGGTCCATGGGTTCCACGGCTAACCCCCGGCCTTCGCCGGCCGCGAGGCGGCCGCCCCCGCCCCCACCCCCGCCTCGTGGGCGTCGATCAGCTCGTCCCAGTGCTCCCGGGTCCACTCGCAGGCAACGTCCAGCGGGCCGAGGAGGCCCCTGCCGAGGGGGGTGAGGGCGTACTCGACGCGGCGCTCGGGGCGCTCGTACTCCTCCCGTACGACGAAACCGTCGCGCTCCAGGCCGCGCAGGGACTGCGTCAGGGACTTGGAGGTGATGCCGGGCAGCGGGACCTTGAGCTCCGAGAAGCGGCGGGGGCCGCCCTCCAGGCAGCGCAGGATCAGCGTGGCCCACTTGTCGCCGATCCGGAACGGGACCAGCGGCGAGGGGCAGACGGGGTCGAACATCTCCGGGTCCAGCGGCGGTGGGGGCTGCGGCTCGCTCATGATCCACACGTTAGGCCGGTATCCGATCGGTAACCAGCCCGACTCCTACGCTCCCCCGCATGACGAACCAGATGCACATCCAGAAGCAGATCATCGTGTTCGGGGCCCGGGGCCGGGTCGGCCGGGCCGTCGTCGCCGAGGCGCGGGCGCGCGGGCACCGGGTCACCGAGGCGGGCCGCGCCGAGGGGGACGTCACCTCGGCGGCGGACGTGGCGCGGCTGGCGGCCGGGCACGACGCGGCGGTGGTGGCGGTGTACGACCCTCAGGCTGCCCCGCAGGAGTTCTTCCCGGCGGTGGCGAGGGCCTTGGCGGCCGGGCTCCCTCGGGCCGGGGTGGGGCGACTGGTCGGGGTCGGGTTGGCGTCCGTACTGGCCACGGAGTCGGGGGTCGCGCTGATGGACACCCCGGGTTACCCGCAGGAGTGGCGGGCGTTCTACGCCGGCCACGGTGCCGGGACGGAAGCGCTGCGGGCGGCCGCGCCCGATGCCCTGGACTGGGCGGTGCTGAGCCCGGCCGGAGACTTCGCCGCCGACGACGCGGACCCCCCGGCCCCGGCCGGTGGCTACGCCCTCGCCCCCGCCGATGCCGCCGCCCGGATCACGCACGCGGACTTCGCGCGGGCCGTGGTGGACGAGGCCACCGCCCCGACCCTGCGCGCGGTGCACGCGGGGGTGGGCGCGGTGTGACTCCGGCCGGGGAGGGTGCGGGTACGAGCGGTCAGCGGACCTTCGGGGCGTTGGGCAGCCCGGCGGACAGTGCCCCACCGGCGCCGGAGAGGGAGGCGTCGGTGGCCTTGGTCGCGGTTCCGGCGGCCTGGGTGGTGACGCCCACGGCGGTCTTGGTGTCCTGGACGGCCTGTGCGGGGTGGTCGACGATGTCGCCGACGCGCTCGGTGAGGGGGACACCGTGGGGCATCCCGTCGGCGTGCGCGGCGACGGGGGTGAGTGCGAGGGCGGCGCCGCCGGAGAGGACCAGGGCGGCGAGTGTGCGCTTCATGGCATTCATGCCCGTCCCAACGACCCCGCCGCACTCGGGGTCACCGCCCGCCCCCACTTTGGAGTGAGCCCGCGGCTTCCCAACCCCACCCGAGTGCGTCGGGATCGAACGGAGTGAGGTCGAGATCCTCGCCGCGTACGTCCGCGCCCTGGGCGGCAAGCTGAAGATCGTCGCCGAGTTCGGGGACGAACAGTACGTCCTGGGCTGACTCCACGAGCGCGCCGCCGCCACCGGCCCCGGCCTCGGATCCACCGACGCCCGCGGCCCCGAACCGAAGGGATTCGATCCGGGGCCGCGGGGACGACTCTGCGGTGACGCGAGCGAACAGGCGGTGGGTCAGTCCTCGACGACCAGGGACGGGGTGGACTTCGTCAGGACCTGGCCGCGGAAGAAGGCCGGGCTGCGGCGTTCGGTGACGAACATGATGACCAGGCCGAGGGCCAGCAGGCCGACGCCGATGACGAAGACGCTGCCGACGCCGAAGACGTCGGAGCCGGAGCCGTAGGCCGGGTTCCACGCGTCGACGAGGGTCTTGCCGAAGACCCCGGCCAGCAGCAGGCCGCCCATGACCGGGAAGACGCCCTTGAAGAACAGGTCCCGGGCGGAGCGGCGCAGGTCGCCGCGGAAGTACCAGGCGCAGGCGAAGGCCGTCAGCGAGTAGTAGAAGCAGATCATCAGGCCGAGCGCGAAGATCGTGTCCGTGAGGACGTTCTCGCTGACCAGGGTCATGATCGTGTAGAACGCGCCGGTGGCGACGCCCGCCATGACGGTGGCGCGGCCCGGGGTCTTGAACTTCGGGTGGACCTTGGCGTAGGAGGCCGGCAGCGCCTCGTACGTCGACATGGCGAGGACGGTGCGGGCCACCGGGATGAAGGTGGTCTGCAGGGACGCGGTGGCGGAGGCCAGGACGGCGACGAAGAGCAGGATGCCGAGCACCGGGCCCATCACCGGGCCGGCGAGGGCCGCGAAGACGTTGTCGGAGGTGTCCGGGTTGCCGAGGCCGAGGCCCTTGTCGCCGGAGCCGACGACCATCTGGGCGGCGACGCCGGTGGCCAGGTACGAGCCGACCAGGACGACCATCGCGATGAGCGCGGCGCGGCCCGGGGTCTTGGCGGAGCCGGTGGTCTCCTCGTTGGTGGCCAGGCATGCGTCCCAGCCCCAGTACATGAAGATCGAGAGGGAGAGGCCGGCGGTGAAGGCCTGCATGGACTCGACCGCGAAGGGGTTCATCCAGGACCAGGAGAAGTCCAGGCCGGTGTCGAAGGTACCGGCGGAGGCCTTCTGGAGGGCCATGGCGACGAAGACGGCGAGCACGACGAGCTGGAGGCCTACGAGGGTGTACTGGACGCCCTTGGTGGCGGTCATGCCGCGGTAGCTGATCGCGGTGGCGGTGGCGATCAGGGTCAGGCAGGTGGCGATGTGGACGAGCTTGTTGTCGTCCAGGGCGGCGATCGACGGATTGCCCGTGATCTCGCCGGCCAGCAGCCAGAAGTACGAGGTGGCGACGCCGGCCAGGTTGGAGAGCACGATGATCGTGGCGATCACCAGGCCCCAGCCGCACATCCAGCCGATCCGCGGGCCGAAGGCCTTGACGGTCCAGGTGAAGGAGGTGCCGCAGTCCGGCATGGCCTTGTTGAGCTCGCGGTACGCGAAGGCGACCAGGAGCATCGGGAGGAAGCCGGCGAGGAAGACCGCGGGCATCTGGACGCCGACCTCGCCGGCCGTGGAGCCGAGGGTCGAGGTCAGGCAGTAGACGGGGGCGACGGTGGAGATGCCGATGACGGCGCTGCCCACCAGGCCGACGGAACCCTTGCCGAGGCCCTTGCCGCGCACGTCGCCCTCGCCTTGGGCGACGCCGCCTACCGTGTCTCCGGCCCGGGGCCGAACGTCCAGCTGAGTCATGAGTCAGGACGTTAGATGCTGCGCATTCCATATCTGGAGGACTTAAGTCCGGATCCGGGACGACCCAAATCCCTTTGAATCTTGAGATCAAGACACTTCACTGGCATGTAATACAAGGTTCACTCAGGCATCCATCCACAGATCAACAGGTGCCGGACAGCGGGTTCCGGTATGCGGAAACCGCACCTCTGCCCCTTTTGTGCGCTTTCAAACTTTCCCGTGTGACTGCGGTCACCCCGCCCTCGCGCGGAGGGAACGGCTCACGGTCCGGCGGCCCCCCGCCCCGCGCCCGGTCCGCCAGACTGGGCCCATGCCCACGGCCGATGAACTCCTCAGCGCGGCGACCGTCACCACCCTCGCCCGGCTGCTCGCCCGAGCGGGCGGACGCCGGTCCGCGCCCGCCCTGCTCGCCTGCGCCGACGCGCTCGACGGGCTGACCTACAGCGGTCGCGTCGCCGCCGTCCGCGACGCCGTACTCGCCGACCTCCCCGCGGACTGGCCCGGCTTCGAGGCCGTCGTGCGCACCGCCCTCGCCGAGCCCGCCTTCGACGGGTGGATGACCTTCCCCGTCGACGAAGCCGTGGCCGTCCGCGGGCTGGAGGTCTTCGAGCCCGGACTGGCCCTGCTGCACGACCTCACCCCCCGACTCACCGCCGAATCCGCGGTGCGTCCCTTCCTGCGCGCCGACCCGGCCCGCGCCCTGGCCGTCGTACGGGGGTGGACGGACGACCCGGACCCGCACGTGCGCCGCCTCGCGAGCGAGGGCACCCGGCCCCGGCTGCCGTGGGCCCCGCAGCTGCCCGCCTTCGTCGCCGACCCACGCCCGGCCGTGCCCGTACTGGACGCCCTGTACCTCGACGACTCCGAGTACGTCCGCCGCTCCGTCTCCAACCACCTCAACGACATCAGCCGCGACCACCCCGGCCTCGCCGTCGAGACCGCCGCCCGCTGGCTGGCGCGGCCCGGTGCCACGACGGACCGCGTCGTACGCCACGGACTGCGCACCCTGGTCAAGGCGGGGCGGCCCGAGGCCCTGACCCTGCTCGGCCACGCCCCGGACGTCCCGGTCGACGTGCGGGGGCCGGTGGTGACCACCCCGCGGGTCGCGGTCGGCGATTACCTCGTCTTCGACTACGCGGTCACCAACAGCGGCGCGCTCCCGGCCGAGCTGGTCGTCGACTACGTCGTCCACCACACGAAGGCGAACGGCACCCGCACCCCGAAGGTGTTCAAGCTCGTCACCCGCGCCCTCGCCCCCGGCGAGACCCTCGCCGGCACCAGGCGGCACTCCTTCAAGCCGATCACCACCCGCCGCTACCACTCGGGCGAGCACCTGGTGCAGCTCCAGGTCAACGGGCGGGTGCGCGGCGAAGCCGTATTTTCGGTGGACGCCGGGTGATCACTGCGGCATGCTCCCGCTCATGACCTACGGAATCGAGTCCCACCCCGCCCGGTGAGCGCCCGCGAGGAGCGCGCTGCGCTCACCCCCGGAACCTCCCTGTACGACTACGCCCTCTTCCGCCGCGGCATCGAGCCGGACGGCCGGATCCCGCGCAAGGGCTATCCCCTCCCCGACGGCCCACCGGAGCCCGGCCCCCGGGACCTGACCTGGCACCAGGCGCGGGCGGTCGTCACCGACGCCCTCACGCCCCTGCTCGCCGACCCCGACCCGGTACGGGCCGCCGAGGCGGTCCACCGGCGGGTCGCGGACCTGGCCATGTCCCCCCGCACCCTGCGCGCGCACACCGCGCGGCTCGCGCTCGCCGACGAGGACGCCGCCCGCCGGACCGCCCGGCAGCTGATCCGCACCGGTACGCACGTGACGGCCGTCGGTGTCGGCATGGCCCTGCTGATCCGCCTCGGCGAGCCCGAGGACGCGCCCTGTCTCAAGGCCCTCGGCATGCTGCACGGCCTGGCGGACACCGCGAGCGCCGCGCTCGACCCACTCGACCGGCAGGCGGCCGCCCTCCTGGTGCTGCGCAGCCGCGACCGGTCCCGGGAGCTGACACCGCTGACCGACGCGGTCGCCTCCGGCGACGCGGAGGCCACCCGGTCCGCGCTGCTCGCCGTGCCGCACGAGCAGCTCATGTGGCAGCCCCGGCGCCTCGCCGAGGCCGCCGACCTGCGCGGGCTGCTCCGGGCACGACCGCAGGACCCCGAGCTGCTCGCGCTGACCGGCCGGCTGCTGCACCGGATGGCCGACCAGCACGACAGCCGCCCCGCGATCCTCGACTACCTGCCCGCCCGGGCCGTGTACGAGGCCCTGGTGCGGCACGCCGACGAACTGTCCCCGACACCGGAGCACCGGTCGCTGCTGCTGTCGATCGCCCTCGACCTGCACAGCGGAGCACCCGTGCTGCTGAACTGGCGGCCCGGGCGGCGCCGGGCCCTGCTCGACGCCCTGGACCGGCTGTTGCCCGACGTGGTGCCGGAGCCCGTACCCGGCGACCGGCACGCGGACTGGTTCCGGCGCAACCGGCACCTCCCCTTCGCCCGCGCCGAGGACGGTGACCGGCCTCGCTGGGAGGTGGTCGTCGTCCACGGGTCCGCGGACTCCTCCGCCGTCGAGACCCGGATCCTGGCCGACGGGGTTCCGCTCGTCCCCGCGCTGTTCGGTAAGGGGCGGGGCAACCCGCCCGAGTACCTTCTCGACAGCGGCCGGCTGCGCGCCGGATCGGAGCCGCGGGAGGTGCAGCTCGCCGAGGCGTACTGCACCGAGGGCTGCTGCGGCGCGCTGTACGTGACGATCCGCCGGGACGGCGACGGGGTGGTGTGGGACGGCTGGCGCGGGGCGGTCGGCCCGACGCCGCCCCCGTACCGCTTCGACGCGGCCGCCTACGACGCCGAGCTCGCGCGCGCCGAACGGGACTTCTCCTGGTGCTGGCCGGCCCGCAGCACCGCGCGGCTGATCGCGGCGGGCCTGCGCGACCGGCCCGACCTGGCCTCCCGGTGGGAACTCGCGCCGAGCTGGGTCGGCACCGACTGGCGGAACCCGGACACGGCGGTGGTCCAGCTCGTGTTCACGCCGTCCGCGCCGCCTCCCGGCACCGGCGGGTCGCTCTACTTCATGTGGTGGCTGCCCAACGACGACGGCCCGCCCCGGGACCGGGCGGCCGCCGCCCTGCAACGACTGGAGACGCAGGACCCCAAGGCCTTCGCCGTCTTCGGCGGCGGCAACCACGAGCTGGCCGAGGCCCTCGGCTACCGCGAGCCCCCGCGCACGCCGCGGGCATGACACGGATGCGGCCGGGGGCCACCCGCCCCCGGCCGGATCCGCACCCGCGGGCTACGCCGTCCAGACGATCGACTGCATCTCGCTGTACGCGTGCAGCGCGTACGAGCCGACGTCGCGGCCCACGCCGCTGCGCTTGAAGCCGCCGAACGGGGCCTCCATGTTGCGGCCGATGGTGTTCACGCCCACCCCGCCCGCCCGCAGCCGCCGGGCCACGCGGAACGCACGGGCCGAGTCCCCGGACCACACGTAGCTCAGCAGCCCGAAGTCGCTGTCGTTGGCCAGGCGGATCGCCTCGTCCTCGTCGCCGTCGAAGGGGACGACCACGACGACCGGGCCGAAGATCTCCTCGCGGACCACCCGCATGTCGTTCGTGCAGTCGACGAGGAGGGTGGGGGCCACGTAGAAGCCCTTGCCGCCGTCACCGACCACCGGGCGCTCGCCGCCGTGCGCGACGCGCGCGCCCTCCTTCCTCCCCAGCTCGATGTACGACTCCACGCGGTCGCGGTGCGCCGCCGAGATCACCGGGCCCACGACCGTGCCGCGCTCGCGCGGGTCGCCGACCTTCATGAAGGCCAGGTAGCCGGTGAGCTTCTCGATCAGCCGGTCGTAGACCGCCCGGTGGGCGATCACCCGGGTCGGGGCCGTGCAGATCTGCCCGGAGTAGAAGGAGAAGGTCGTGCCGATGCCCATCACCGCGGCATCCAGGTCGGCGTCGTCGAAGACGATCGCCGCGCCCTTGCCGCCCAGTTCCATCAGCTGCCGCTTCATCGTGCGGCCGCAGACCTCGGCGATGCGCTGCCCGACGCCCGTGGAGCCGGTGAAGGACACCATGTCCACGTACGGCGAGTCGACCGCGGCCTCGCCGACCTCGACCGACTGCCCGTTCACCACGTTGACCACGCCCGCCGGGACCCCGGCCTCCGCGAGCGCCTCCGCCATCCTGAACACCGACAGCGGGTCCTGCGGGGCCGGCTTGACCACGACCGTGTTGCCCATGGCCAGGGCCGGGGCCACCTTGCCCGCCGGGTTCGCCCACGGGTTGTTGTACGAGGTGATGCAGGTGACCACGCCGACCGGCTGGCGCACCTCCAGCGCGCCCAGGACGGACGCCTTCCCCATCGGGCCGGCCTCCGTGACCTGCGGCGGCAGGCCGCGCTCGACCGGCTCCAAGGCGCCCTTCGCGTACCGCCGGAAGCGGGCGACGCCGACGCCGACCTGCATGCCGCGCGCGATCCCGGTCGGGGCGCCCGTCTCGGCCTGGGCGAGGGCCGCCCACGGTTCGAACTCGCGCTGCATGATGTCGGCGGCCTTGTCGAGGATCGCCGCGCGCGCCTCGGGCGTCGTACGGGACCAGCTCTCGAAGGCCTCGGCGGCGGCGCGGGCCGCCTCGGCGACCTGTCCGCGCGAGGCCTCGGGGGCCAGGCCGACGACGGATTCGTCCGCCGGGTTGACGACCTCGTAGTGGCCGCCGTCGGGCTCCACCCACTCGCCGCCGATGTAGAGCTTCTGCGGGTCCTGTGCCTGCGTCACCTCGTGCTCACCGTCCTCGTGTCCCGGCCCGACCGGAGCACGATGCCCGGCACGGCCCCCGTCACCTCGTCGTCGCGGATGGTCTCCACGCCGTTGACCCGGACCGAGACGATGCCGATGGCCCGGGAGTCCAGCCGCGGGCTGTCGCCGGGCAGGTCGTGGACGAGGGTCGCCGGGCCCGCCTCGATGCGCTCGGGGTCGAAGAGGACCAGGTCCGCGTGGTAGCCCTCGGCGATCCGGCCGCGTTCGCGCAGCCCGAACAGCTGCGCCGGGTCGTCGGTGAGCATCCGTACGGCCTGCTCCAGCGGCACCAGCTTGCGGCCGCGCAGGCAGTCGCCCAGGAAGCGGGTCGTGTACGGGGCGCCGCACATGCGGTCCAGGTGCGCGCCGGCGTCGGAGCCGCCGAGCATGACGTCCTCGTGCTGCCAGGTCTCGGCGCGCAGGGCCCAGGTCGCCGGGTCGTTGTCGGTGGGCATCGGCCACAGGACGGTGCGCAGCTCGTCGTTGGCGCAGATCTCGACGAGGCACTGGAAGGCGTCCTGGCCGCGTTCGGCGGCGATGTCGTTGACGACGCGGCCGGAGAGGCCCTCGTTCTCCTTGCTGTACGTGTCGCCGATGACGTAGCGCCCGAAGTTGGCGAGGCGGCGGAAGACGCCGGCCTCCTTGCTGTCGGCGCGGCGGAGCATCTCGGCCCGTACGTCGGGGTCGCGGAGCTTGGTGATCCGCTCGGGGACGGGGAGGTTCAGGACCTCGCCCCAGCCGGGGATGAGGTTGAGCGCGCAGAACGTGCCGAGCGACATGTTCATGGGGGTGAGGATCGGCATGGTGAGGGCGACGATCCGGCCGCCGGCCTTGCGGGCGCGCTCGCTGGGGATCAGCTGGCGCGGGACCCGTTCGGGGACGGAGGCGTCGATGGTGAGGACGTTCCAGTTCAGGGGTCGGCCGGCGGCGGCGCTCATCTCGACGAAGAGGTCGATCTCCTCGTCGGAGAACTGGTCGAGGCAGCCGGCGACGATCGCTTCGAGCTGGGTGCCCTCGTGCTCGGAGACGGCTTTCGACAGGGCGAGGAGTTCGGCCGGATCGGCGTGCCGGGAGGCGACGGGGGCGCCGTCGCCGTCGGAGTGCGTGGAGGACTGGGTGGTCGACAGGCCCCAGGCGCCGGCGTTCATGGCGTCGTGGAGCAGGTCGAGCATCTGCTGCAGCTGCTCGGGGGTGGGCTTGCCGCCGACGGCGTCCTCGCCCATGACGTGGCGGCGCAGGGCGCAGTGGCCGACCATGAAGCCGGCGTTGACGGCGATGCGGCCGTCGAGCGCGTCGAGGTACTCGCCGAACGTGGACCAGGTCCAGTCGACGCCCTCCTCCAGGGCGGCGAGGGCCATGCCCTCGACCTTGCTCATCATGCGGCGCGTGTAGTCGGCGTCCTCGGGGCGGGCCGGGTTGAGCGGGGCCAGGGTGAAGCCGCAGTTGCCGCCGGCGACGGTGGTGACGCCGTGGTTCATGGACGGGGTGGCGTAGGGGTCCCAGAAGAGCTGGGCGTCGTAGTGCGTGTGCGGGTCGATGAACCCGGGGGTGAGGACGAGGCCGGTGGCGTCCTCGGTGGTGCGGGCCTCTTCGGTGACGGTGCCGATGGCGACGATGCGGCCGTCGCGTATGCCGAGGTCTGCGACGCGGGCGGGGGCGCCGGTGCCGTCGACGACGGTCGCGCCCTTGATGACGTGGTCGAGCATGACGTCCCTTCTTTCGGGGCTCCGCCCCGCCCCCGCGCCGGGGACGCTGGCGGGGCCGGCTGTGGCTGCGGCCGTTGTTCACGCTGCGCGCCGTCTTCCGGGGCTCCGCCCCGGACCCCGCGCCTCAAACGCCGGCGGGGCTGGTTTCGCCCCCGTCGGCTTCCAAGTGCCGCCGGGCGGGCATTTCCAGCCCCTCCGGCGTTCGAGGAGCGGGTCTGGGCGGAGCCCATGGCGCCGCGCAGCGGCATCTCCGTGCCCCGGCCGGTGGCCGCCCGGTCGGGGCACGGCTGGAGGCGGCGGTCCGGGAAGACACCGCCCCCGTACTGGGGCCGGGGCGCGGGCCCCGCAGAGCCGGCCCGCCCCCGGTGAAGCCGAGCGCTACGCGCCCTGGCGGAAGCGGGTCGTGCGGTGGACCGGGTCCGTGTCGATCTCCGGGATCACGTGCTCGCCGATCAGCTTGATCGTGGTCATCGTGTCCTCGTACGAGACGCCGGTCGGCAGGCCGAAGGACAGCTGGTCCGCGCCCGCCTGCTCCCAGCGCTTGCACTGGGCCTTGACCTCGGACGGGTCACCGCAGATCAGGAGTTCCTCGGCGATCAGGAGCTCGATGATCTCCGCGTTGTACTCCGGGAGGGTCTCGGGCCACTCCGGGATGGCCTCCGGCCGCGGGAAGGTGTCGTGGTAGCGGAACACCAGCGACTGGAAGCGGTTCATGTTGGCGTTGACGGCGATCTCGACGGCCTTGTCGTGCGTCTCGGCGCAGATCGCGGTCGAGGTGACCATCACGTTGTCGTTGACGAAGGCGCCGATGGCCTTCGCCTCCCGGATGGCCGTCTTGTACTGGTCGAGGACCCACTCCATGTCGGAGACCTTCTGCACGCTGAAACCCAGCACGCCGAGGCCCTTCTTGGCGGCCATCGCGTACGAGGACGGGGAGCCCGCCGCGTACCACATGGCCGGGTGCGCCTTCCCGTACGGCTTGGGGAAGATCTTCCGCGGCGGGAGCGACCAGTGCTTGCCCTGGAACCCCTCGTACTCCTCCTGGAGGAACATCTTGGGGAACTCGGCGATGGTCTCCTCCCAGATCTCCTTGGTGCCGTTCATGTCCTCGATGCCCGGGAGGAAGCCGAGGATCTCGTGGCTGCCGGCGCCGCGGCCGGTGCCGAATTCGAAGCGGCCCTTGGAGAGGTGGTCGAGCATGGTGACCTTCTCGGCCACCTTCACCGGGTGGTTGACCGGGGCGAGCGGGTTGAAGATGCCGGAGCCGAGGTGGATGCGCTCGGTGGCGGCGGCGAGGTAGCCGAGGAAGACCTCGTTCGCCGACAGGTGCGAGTACTCCTCCAGGAAGTGGTGCTCGGAGGCCCAGGCGTACTTGAAGCCGGACTTGTCGGCCTGGATGACGTACTCGGTCTCCTCCAACAGCGCCTTGTGCTCTGCCTGGGGGTCGACCTTGGACCGCGCCTCAGGCACGTATCCCTGCACGAAGAGCCCGAATTCCAAGGGGGTTCACCGTCCTTTGGTTTCTGACGTTGCGTCAGATTTGATGTCCCGACTGTTCCACCGCGAGGGCGCGAGCGTCAATACCTGACGCTCCATCAGATATGGCCGAGGTTCGGCAGGGCGCGACTAGACGACGCTGACGCCCGCCATCCAGCCGCCGTCGATCACGAAGGGCTGGCCGGTGATGTACGAGGAGTCCTCGCTGGTCAGGAAGAGCGCCAGCTTGGCGATCTCCTCCGGCTGCCCCACCCGCCCCATCGGCACCACGCGCTGGTAGAGCTCCGCCATGGCGTCACGGGCCTCCTGGGGCAGGTCCGCCGGGTTCGTGTTGCCGGGGGTGGCCATCGCGGTGTCCACGGCGCCCGGGCACATCGCGTTGACCCGGATCCCCTTGGCGGCCAGCTCCAGCGCGGCCACGCGCGTCAGGCCGAGGATGGCCGCCTTGGTGGCCGCGTACGTGCCGACGTACGCCATGCCCGTCAGGCCCGTGTACGAGGAGGTGTTGACGATCGTGCCGCCGCCGGCCGCCTCGATCTCGGGGGCCACCGACTTGATGCCGAGGAAGGCTCCGACCTGGTTGACCTGCACCACCTGCTGGAACTCCTCCAGGGGGGTCGCGGTCAGCTCGTTGAAACGCAGGATGCCCGCGTTGTTGACCAGCCCGTCGATCGGGCCGAACGCCTCCTTCGCTGCGGCGACCGCGGCCGCCCAGTCCTCCTCGCGGCTCACGTCGAGGTGCGCGTAGCGGGCCCGGTCCTCGCCCAGCTCCTTGGCCACGGCCGCGCCCTGCTCGTCGAGCACGTCCCCGAGGAGCACCTTGGCTCCCTCGGCGGCGAAGAGGCGGGCCTCCTGTTCACCCTGGCCGCGCGCCGCGCCGGTGATGATCACGACTCGCCCGTCCAGCTTGCCCATGTCGTACTCCGGTCTTCTAGTCGTTGAGGTGCGGCGCGACGTCGGCGCCGAAAGCGGTGATCTGGTCGACGAGTTCGGCGCGGTCGCGGCAGCGGAAGCGGACCTGGATCTGGTCCACGCCGAGGGCCTTGTACTCCCGCAGGGACTCGGCGAGCACCTCCGCCTTGCCGGTCAGGGTGCGGCGGCCGGTGTCCCAGCCGGGCTCGCCGACGTACAGGGCCTCGGTGATCGCCCCGTACTCCATCGGGCCGCTCACCCCGGCCTCCTCGCGGAGTTCCTTGATGCGGGCGATCTGCGCGGGGAGCTTCTCGCGCGGGTCGCCCTGCGGGAGCCAGCCGTCTCCCCGGAGGGCGGCCCGGCGCACGGCGGCGGGCGAGGAGCCGCCGACCCAGACGGGGATCCGCTCCTGCGCGGGCCGGGGCAGCTGGCCGAGGTCCTTGAAGGAGAACCGCTCGCCCTCGAACTCGGGGTACTCCTCGGGCCCCAGGGCGGCGCGCAGCGCGTCGAGGGTCTCGTCGAGGACGGCGCCCCGGCGGGCGAAGTCCACGCCGAGGACCTCGAACTCCTCCTGGACGTGCCCGGCGCCGACGCCGAGGACCAGCCGGCCGCCGGACAGGTGGTCGAGGGTGGCGTACTGCTTGGCGCTGATCAGGGGGTGGCGCAGGCCGAGGATCGCGACGTGGCTGAGGAGCCGGACGTGCTCGGTGATCCCGGCCAGGAAGGAGAGGGTGGCCACCGGGTCGTACCAGATGGTGCTCATGGGGCCGGCGAGCCGGCGCGGGATGGCCACGTGGTCGCAGGTCGCCAGGTACCCGAAGCCGGCCCGGTCGGCGGCGCGGGCCACCTCGGCGAGGTCGGCGGCGCCCGCCGAGGCCTCCCAGGGTTCGGCGTAGATGGTGCTCTGCGACTGGACCGGGAGCTGCATCCCGTAGACCAGCCGACCTTCCGGAAATACGCGCGCCATGCCGGGCCCGCCTCGCCTTCGTCTGCCGATTCGTCATATCGGTGTGCCGGGCCATCGTCGTAGCTGACGATCCGTCAGGCAAGGGGGTGGACACAACGGGTGGCCGAACGCGACCGCGCGGCGACCCCCGCGCCGCGCCGTACGCCAATCCCCTGGCCCGATCTCGAACAGGCGGCCTAGGGTGCGCGCATGGAGCTGTTTCTCACCCTGGTCAGCGGACTGGCCTGGACGGTCGTGTACGTGGAGGCGATCCGCGTCGGGCTGCGCGACCGGACGTACGCGATGCCCGTTGCCGCACTCGCGCTGAACTTCGCCTGGGAGTCGATCTACGCCGTCCGCGACATCGCGACCGGCGTCTCCGCCCAGGGGGTGGTGAACGTGGTCTGGGCGGCCGCCGACGTGGTCATCGTCTGCACCTACCTGCGGTTCGGACGGGCCGACCTGCCGCGGTTCGTGACCCGCCCGATGTTCGCCGTCTGGTCGGTCCTGGTGTTCGGCACCGGATTCGCCGTACAGGGCCTGTTCCTGGCCCACTTCGGGGCGCACGACGCCACCCGCTACTCGGCGTTCCTGCAGAACCTGCTGATGTCGGGCCTGTTCATCGGCCTCTTCGCGGCCAGGTCGGGCCCGCGCGGGCAGTCCCTGACCATCGCCGTGGCCAAGTGGCTGGGCACCCTGGCCCCGACACTGCTGTTCGGCGTGATCGAGGACGCGCCGTTCATCCTCGCCCTGGGCATCCTGTGCAGCGTCTTCGACCTGACCTACATCGGGCTGCTCCTCCAGGCCCGGGCGAACGGCGACCGGGAGCGGCCGAGGAAGACCGAGGCGAATAACATTCCTTTTGTTGAACTGTCCCCATGACCGACCAGCCGGCGCCTGGGGAAGGCCCGACCCGCCCCGTGTCCGTCTCCCTCCATGAGGGGACGATCGCCGCCCTCAAAGCGCGCACCGGGAAACGCGGCATGTCCTCGTACATCGAAGCGCTCGTTCAGCGGCAGCTGGAGCGTGACCGTCTCCGCGAGCTGATCGAGGACTCCGAGGCCGTGAACGGACCCGCCGATCCGGCAGCCGTCGAGACGAAGCGGGCGATCCTGCGCGGCGAGGCATCGGCCTCGTCGGACGCCGCATGAGCGGAACGCTCGTTCTCGGTTGCGAGGGACTCTCCCGGCTCGTGCGCCGGGATCCCGGGCTGCTGGAGTGGCTCTCCGCGGCCGAATCCGAAGACATCCGGGTGGTGATCAGCTCCGTCACACTCGTCGAGGCCCGCGACCCCAGGGTGAACCAGGCCCAGTTCGACTACGCGGTCTCCCGCGTGAACGTCGTCGCGCCGAGCGAGGCGATCGCACGGCACGCGAGCAAACTGCTTGCGGCCGCGGGGCTGCACGGTCACAAGTACGCACTGGACGCCATCGTGGCGGCGACGGCCCTCGACCAGCCCGGCCCCGTCACCGTGCTGACTTCGGACCCCGAAGACCTGTCGGTACTGTGTGCAGGCCGGATCCGGATCGTTCGGATCTGACGGTTCAGGCCGTCAGAAGCCTTCCGGGCCCATCACGATGACCGGCTTCGCCGCCGGGTCGAGGGTCTCCAGGACCTTCTTCATGGCCTCCTTCGGGATGCCCACGCAGCCCTGCGAGGGGCCGTCGTGGTCCACGTGGAGCCAGATGTTGCCGCCCTTGCGCTCGCCCTCCGGCTTGGTGGGGTCCAGCGGGGACGTGCCCGGCTTGCGGTTGAAGTCGACCGCGACCACGTAGTCGAAGGAACCGGCCAGGGACTCGCCGTTCACCCCGCGGCCCGTCGCCACGAACGCGCCGTCCTTGCTGTACGGAAGCCTCGTGCCCGGCGGCTTCGCCAGCAGACCGCCCGCGTCGGTCAGCGCGAACACGCCCTGCGGGGAGGTCAGGTCCCCGTACGTGCGCTCCGTGGACCAGCCCTTGGCCCCGTTGCGCGCGGGCCAGCTGTCGGCCCGTACCCAGTCCGCGCCGGCCGCGGGCCGCGTGTACAGGGTGGCCGTGGACTCCGAGGAGTCCTTGGCCTTGCCGGTGACCAGGATGAGCTGGCGGGACTCGGCGGGGATCCGGGTCCGGGTCTGCTCGCTGACGCCCGGCAGGCCCTGGAGGGCCTCCCGGACGGCGTCGCGCGCCGCGCGGTCCTCGGCCGGCGGGCGGGAGTCCGCCCGGGCCCGGGGGCCGGCCTCCGACCTCTCCGGATCGTCGGCGGCGTACACCCAGCCCGCCCCGAGGGTCAGCAGGCCGAAGGCGGCCGCCAGCGCCACGCGGCGCGTCGGACGGGGCGTGCGGGAGCGGGCTCGGCGGTGCTTGCTCATTGGGCCGACCGTACATCAGCGGATCTTCGAACCCGGTGCACCCGGGGAGGCGTCCCGTCGGTCCGCGAGCGGGAAACGGACCCGCACCGTCAGCCCGCCCTCCGGCTCCGCGTTGGCCTCGACCGCGAGCGTCGCGCCGTGCGCCCGCGCGACGGCCGCCACGATCGAGAGCCCCAACCCGGCGCCCTCACCTGCGGTGTGCTGCCGTTCGGCGCGCCTGCGGAACGGCTCCAGGAGCCTCGTCACGTCCGCCGGATCGATCACCGGGCCGGTGTTGGAGACGGTCAGTTCCCCGTCGGCGGAGGTCTCGACGACGATCCGGCCGCCCGCACGGTTGTGACGTACGGCATTCGCCGGCAGGTTCCGCACCAGGTGCCCGAGGAGCGCCCGGTCCCCGGTGACCGTCAGCGGCGCGAGGGTCCGTACGACGGTGGCCGGCGCGGGCGGCGCATCGGCTGTGGGCCCGGCCGTCGGCCCGGCCGTCCGCTCGGCCGCGGTCAGCGCCGCCTGCTCCGCTGCCCCGCGGCCCGGCTCTCGCCGCCGCCGGCGGCGGCGGGTTAGACGGAGGCAGGGGCGCGTGGGGCGGGCTGAGACAGGGGGACAAAACGCATTCCCCGCCCCCTCCCCCCGGCGTACGCTGGATCGATGCGCACTCGAACTCCACGTCACGCGGCCCGCGTTGTCATCGTCTCCCCCGAAGGTTCGGTGTTCCTCTTCCGCGAGAACAACGTGGAGGTGGGCATCCACTGGCTGCCCCCGGGCGGCGGCATCGATCCCGGCGAGAGCCCCGAGGAGTGCGTACGGCGCGAGCTGCGCGAGGAGACCGGGTGGACCGACCTGGAGCCCGAGCGGCTGCTGTGCACCTGGGAGCACGACTTCACGCACCAGGGGATCCCGGTGCGCCAGCACGAGCACATCTACCTCGCCCGGGGCCCGCACCGGGAGCCGGTGCTGGAGTACCCCGGGATCCACTGGCAGTGGCTCTCCCCGGAACGGCTGGCCACCCTCGGCGAACCGCTGTGGCCGCCGCGCCTGGCGGAACTGCTGGCCGACGCCCCGACGGAGCCGGTCCACCTGGGCCTGCTGGCGTAAAGCCGAACCGACCTCAGCCCTTCCCGGTGGCCTTGGCGTACAGCGAGGCGGCGTACTCCCCGAGCACCGTGCTGGTCGACTCGTCGTCGGTGTCGCCGCCCGTGAGGATGCCGACGATCTTCCCGTCGCGGGCGATCCACGCGCTGCCGCTGGTGCCGCCGGGGAAGTCGGCGCAGTCGAAGCGCTGTTCGGTGTCACTGAGGCGGACCGCAACCGCCGTGCAGGTGCGGGGCACCTTGCGGTCGGCCGGATATCCGGTGACGGTCACCTCCTCGGCGGTGCGGCCGGTGGTGTCGAGAGCGGCCGCGCCGGTCACGTCCTCGATGTTGCGCCCCTTGTCGTCGGGGACGATGCGGGCGAAGGCGAGGTCGTAGTCGTCGTCCGTGCCCTCGGCCCAGCGCTCGTCCTCGAAGACCTTCTCTATCTTCCAAGTGCCGTACGGAGCGAAGCCGTTGGCGTACGCGGGTGCGAAGACGGCCCCGCCCTCGCCCTTGGTCTGGTCCCCGGCCAGCAGGCAGTGCCCGGCGGTGACGATCAGGTTCTTGCCCGGACTGCGCACGACGGTCGCGGTACAGAAGTGGTCCCCGTCCAGGCCGCCGGTGAACAGGGCCCCGGTGAAGGCCGCCGGGCCGCCGGGCTTGGGGGGCACCGGCGCGGGCAGCGGCGAGGCGAGCTGAGAGTTCGGCGAAGCTTGCGAACGCGACGACGCCGTCGGCGAAGCGGTCGGCGCGGCCTTCGCGCGCACGGGCGGAGCCCCCTCGGGCGGCGGCACCAACTCGGCGACCGCCGCGGACGCGCCCAGCGCCGCCAAGGCGCACAGCACCACCGTCACCACGTTGCGCCTGTCCACCGGCATGATGATCCTTCCGCTTTGCCCCGGCGAAGCATGCCTCGGCGGCGGCACGGTTGCAAGGGGCGGGGTGCGGCGTGGCGGGCTTCGTACCGGAGGGAATCAGCGGGTTGGGGGCTCGGACCGCACGAAGCCCATGCCCGGGCGCCCGTCGACGGAAATCTCACCGGTGGGGACGAAGCCCGTGCGGGTCAGGACGGTACGGGAGCCCGTGTTGTCGAGCGTGGTGACGGCCCGCAGCGTGGTCACCCCGTACCGGGTGGCGGCGAGCCGGCAGACCTCGCGCACGGCGGCCGTGGCCAACCCCCGGCCGGCGGCCCGCTCGGCGATCCGGTAGCCGAGCTCGGCCGCACCGTCCTCGACGTCGACGAGGTTGACCCTGCCCAGCACCTCCCCGTCGTCGCCGACGAGCAGGTGGAAGAAGCACAGCCCGTCGGCCTGCTCGGCCAGCAGGGCTCCGTGCCGATCGTCGAAGTACGCGAAGTAGGAGTCACCCCGGTCGGGGACCGAGGCGGCGAAGTAGGCCCGGTTCTCCCGCTCGAACGCGAGCAGGGCCGGGGCGTGGTCGACACGGAGCAATTCGAGTTCGGGCATGCGCCGATGCTAACGCTGCGGCCGCGGGGCACACCGAGCCCCGCCGGTACCCCCGCGCCGCCGAGGCCGGGTGCGCGGGGCGCCCCCGCAGGGCCCCGAACGCCGGCGCTCGCCGGCGTTCGGGGCGCGGACAATCCCAGCCTCGCCGGCGCTTGAGGCCCGGGGTCACCATCCAGCCTCGCCGGCGTTCGAGGCGCGGGGTCCGGGGCGGAGCCCCAGGGAACGGTGGAAGGGCGGGTAGGGGACGGCTCCGCGCAGCGGCACCGCCCTGGCCGGGCCGGGCCGCGGTGCCGTCGGGGCCGGGCGCGCGCCGGGGCACCTCCTCGGGCGTCGAACCCGATGCGGCACCGGCAAGCGGAACGGGTTTCGTTCGACGCCCTGCGGGGGCGCCCCACCGCACACCCGACCCCGACGGTGCGGGGGTGCGGGCACGGGCCGGGCCGGGCCGCCGAGCACCGGTGCGGCGCTCACCCGAACCGGCTTCGCCCCAACGGAATTGACGCCTTGCCAGATCGCAGATCTCGCGTACTCTTCCCCTCGAAGCCAAAACAGTGTCTGGGGGAAACAGTAATGATCGGTGTCATCCTCACCGCCACCACAGCCGCGCTCGCCGCGCCCGTCGCCGCCCTCTTCGGCCACCGCGCCGTGCGCCGGTCGGCGAACGCCGCGCTCATGCGGATCGACTCGCCCACCGGCATCGACGAGCAGCGCTTCGTCCGCATCGGCGGGATCGAGCAGTGGATCTCGATCCGCGGCGAGGACCGCGCCAACCCCGTGCTCCTTGAGATCCACGGCGGGCCCGGCGCCGCGAGCTCCCCCTACGGGGCCCGCACCCGGGAGTGGGAGAGGCACTTCACCCTCGTCCGCTGGGACATGCGCGGCGCCGGCCTGACCTTCGCCCGCGGTGGCGCCGCCGCCCAGGGCGGGCCCGTCACCTTCGACCGGCTCTACGAGGACGCCCTGGAGGTCACCCGGTACGTCCTGGACCGGATGCGGGTGGACCGGGTGGTGCTCGTACCGAGCTCCTTCGGCACCGTCCTCGGGCTGCGCCTGGCCCGCAACCACCCCGAGCTCTACTCCGCGTACGTCGGCACCGACCAGAACGTCCCCGAGGCCGGCCGGGACACCTCCGCCTACCGGGCCACGCTGGAGCGGCTGCGGGCGGCCGGGAAGACGAAGCGGGTGGCGGAGATCGAGGCCATGGGGTCCGACCCCGCGCGGTGGACCCGGGCGCAGCGGACCTCGTACGCGAAGCTCTGCGCCGGCAGCGACCCGCTGACCCTGGACACGATGAAGAAGGTGGTCCTGGGCTCGATGTGGCTGTCGCCGCTCTACACCCTCGGCCGGATCAAGGCGTACTTCCAGGCCCAGGCCTTCTCGGAGACCGTCACGGACGGGGCGGCGGGGTTCGACGGGTGGGCCGACGGGACGTGCTTCGAGATCCCCTTCTTCGTCTTCCAGGGCGCACTGGACGTGATCACCCCGGCGGCGCGCGCCAAGGCGTACTTCGACGCGGTCGAGGCGCCGGTGAAGGGCTTCGAACTGATCGAGGACGCGAGCCACTTCGCCTGGATCCGGCGCCCGGACCGGTTCCTGGAGCTCCTCCTGACCCATGTCCGCCCGCTGGTCACGACCACCCCGACCCCCGCGGTCCCTTAGCGGGTAGGGCAGTTGCCCGATCCTCGCCCTCGGTGGGCGCGGGGCCGGTGGCGTTCATGGACGTACGGGTCCTGCTGCCGCTGCTCGCCGCGGCGGGCCTGGCCGTGGCGACGCTGCTGCTCGTGTCCCGACGGCCCCAAGCGGGCGGGTGCGACCTACGGATCGGGGCTCCGCCCCGGATCCCGCGCCTCAAACGCCGGCGGGGTTGATTCTCCCCGCCCGGCCCGCGCCCCCGGCCGGGGGCGCGGGCCGGGCGAAGCCGAGCCCGGGGCTACGCGCCCGCCCACAGCCCGTCCGGCGTCAGACCGAGCAGGTCGATCGCGTTGCCGCGCACGATGCGGTCCACTACGTCCGGGGCCAGGTGGCCCATCTGCGCCTCGCCGACCTCGCGGGACTTCGGCCAGGTGGAGTCCGAGTGCGGGTAGTCGGTCTCGTACAGGACATTGGCGACGCCGATGGAATCGAGGTTCTTGAGTCCGAAGGCGTCGTCGAAGAAGCAGCCGAAGACGTGCTCGGCGAAGAGCTCCGACGGCGGTCGGTGGACCTTGTCCGCGACCCCGCCCCAGCCGCGGTTCTCCTCCCACACCACGTTCGCGCGCTCCAGGATGTACGGGATCCAGCCGATCTGGCCCTCGGCGTACATGATCTTCAGGTTCGGGAAGCGTTCGAACTTGCCGCTCATCAGCCAGTCGACCATCGAGAAGCAGCAGTTGGCGAAGGTGATGGTGGAGCCGACCGCCGGCGGGGCGTCCGCGGAGGTCGACGGCATCCGCGAGGACGAACCGATGTGCATGGCGATGACCGTGCCGGTCTCGTCGCAGGCCTCCAGGAAGGGATCCCACTCGTCGGTGTGGATCGACGGGAGCCCGAGGTGCGGGGGTATCTCGGAGAAGGCGACCGCGCGCACGCCGCGGGCGGCGTTGCGGCGGACCTCGGCGGCGGCGAGGCGCGCGTCCCACAGGGGGATCAGGGTGAGGGGGATCAGGCGGCCTTGGGCCTCGGGGCCGCACCACTCCTCCACCATCCAGTCGTTGTACGCGCGGACGCCGAGCAGCCCGAGCTCGCGGTCCTTGGCCTCGGTGAAGGTCTGGCCGCAGAAGCGCGGGAAGGTCGGGAAGCAGAGCGCCGACTGGACGTGGTTGACGTCCATGTCCGCGAGGCGGTCGGGAACCGAGAAGGAGCCCGGGCGCATCTGCTCGTAGGTGATGACTTCCAGTTTGATCTCGTCGCGGTCGTATCCGACGGCCGTGTCGAGGCGGGTGAGCGGCCGGTGCAGGTCCTCGTACACCCACCAGTCGCCGATCGGGCCGTCGTCCCCCTTGGCTCCCATCACGGGGGCGAACTTGCCGCCGAGGAAGGTCATTTCCTTCAGGGGGGCGCGGACGACGCGGGGGCCGATGTCCTTGTACTTGGACGGGAGCCGGTCCCGCCAGACGTGGGGGGGCTCAACCGTGTGGTCGTCCACCGAGATGATCTTCGGGAAGGTCTCCATGACCCATACGGTAGCGCTCATCTGACGAACCGTCAGCTAGTTGGGAGCCGATCGCTCCGGGACGGGCTGACGTGTACGCGCAAGACAGGGCAGACTGACCCTTACACCGACGGAAGGCAGGGGGAGGACAGATGGACGGCGTACCGGCCATCCCGAGCCCACGGCGGCACCCCGGTACGACCCGGCGCGCCCCTGCGGCCACAGCCGCACCCGCAGCGGATCCGGGAAGCCCTCCCGGGGCGGCCCCTGCGGCCACCACCGCGGCCGGACCGGGAACCTCTCCGTCGGCCGCCGCCATCCCCTCCGGCCCCGCGGCCACCCCCGGCACCTCGCGCCCCGGCCCCGCCGAAGCCCCCGGCCCCGCCGGGGACTCGCGGTTCTCCGTCCTCGGACCCATCCGCGCCTGGCGGGGCGACGACGCACTGCCCTCCGGGACGCCCCAGCAGCGGGCCCTGCTCGCCGCGCTGCTGCTGCGCGGCGGCCGTACGGCCACCGCCCCCGAACTCATCGACGCCATCTGGGGCGACGACCCGCCCCAGCAGGCCCTCGCCACCATCCGTACGTACGCCTCCCGGCTGCGCAAGGTCCTCGACCCCGGGCTGCTCGTGTCCGAGTCCGGCGGCTACGCCATCCGGCTGCGCTCCGCCGCCACCCTCGACCTCGGCGTGGCCCGCGGCCTCGCCGACGACGCCGAGGCGGCCCGCGAGGCCGGCGACCGCGCCCGCGCCCGTACGCTCCTGACCCGCGCCCTGAACCTGTGGGACGGCGAACCCCTCGCCGGGGTCCCCGGCCCGCACGCCGAAACCGAACGCACCCGGTTGGAGGAGTGGCGGCTCCAGCTCCTGGAGACCCGCCTCGACCTGGACCTGGAGGTGGGCCACCACGCGGAGGCCGTCTCCGAGCTCACCGCCCTCACCGCCGCCCACCCGCTGCGCGAACGCCTGCGCGAGCTGCTGATGCTCGCCCTCTACCGCAGCGGCCGGCAGGCCGAGGCCCTCGCCGTCTACGCGGACACCCGCCGGCTCCTGGCCGGCGAGCTCGGCGTCGACCCGCGGCCCGAACTGGCCGCCCTCCAGCAGCGCATCCTCAACGCCGACGCCGACCTGGCCCGCGCCGAGGACTCGGCGCGGGCCGCCGCCGCCGTCCACGTACGACCCGCCCAACTGCCTGCCACCGTGCCCGACTTCACCGGCCGCACCGGCTTCGTCGAGGAGCTCGGCGCCATCCTGGGCGGCGGCGCCCGCGGCCAGGTCATGGCCGTCTCCGCGCTCGCCGGCATCGGCGGCGTCGGCAAGACCACCCTCGCCGTGCACGTCGCCCACACCGCCCGCGCCCACTTCCCCGACGGCCAGCTCTACGTCGACCTCCAGGGCACCGAGCCGCGGCCCGCCGAGCCCGTCGCCGTCCTCGGCGCCTTCCTGCGCGCCCTCGGCACCCCCGACACCTCCATCCCGGACACCGCCGACGAACGGGCCGCGCTCTACCGCTCCACCCTCGACGGCCGCCGCGTCCTGGTCCTGCTCGACAACGCCCGCGACGCCGCCCAGGTGCGGCCGCTGCTGCCCGGCACAGCCGGCTGCGCCGCCCTGGTCACCAGCCGGGTCCGCATGGCGGGCCTCGCCGGGGCCCACCTCGTCGACCTCGACGTGATGAGCCCCGAGGAGGCCCTCCAGCTCTTCACCCGGATCGTGGGTGCGGAGCGGGTCGGGGCCGAGCGCCAGGCCGCCCTCGACGTGGTCGGCGCCTGCGGCTTCCTGCCGCTCGCCATCCGCATCGCCGCCTCCCGCCTCGCGGCCCGCCGCACCTGGACGGTGTCCGTCCTCGCCGCGAAGCTCGCCGACGAACGCCGCCGCCTCGACGAACTCCAGGCCGGCGACCTCGCCGTCAAGGCCACCTTCGAGCTGGGCTACGGCCAGCTGGAGCCCGCCCAGCAGCGCGCCTTCCGGCTGCTGGGCCTCGCCGACGGGCCCGACATCTCCCTCTCGGCCGCGGCCGCCGTACTGGACCTGCCCGTGTACGACACCGAGGACCTCCTGGAGGCGTTGGTCGACTGCTCCCTCCTGGAATCCGCCGCCGCGGGCCGCTACCGCTTCCACGACCTCGTACGCCTCTACGCGCGTGCGTGCGCCGAACGCGACGAGCAGCCGCCGAGCAGCCGGGACGCCGCCCTGGACCGTCTGCTGGACTTCTACCTGGCCACCGCCTCCGGGGTCTACGCCCTGGAACGCCCCGGGGACCGGCTCCCCGCGCACCTCTCCGACACCCACTACCCCGGCCTGGTGTTCCCCGACTCCCGCGCCGCCATGGACTGGCTGTACCAGGAGGCCGACCCGCTGCTGGGATGCGTACGGCAGGCCTCCGTACGGGGCGGCGACTCGACGGTGCTGCGGCGGGCCGTGGACCTGCTGTGGGCCGCGAAGGACCTGGCCGAATCCGGTGCCAACTCCAAGCAGTACGAATCGGCCTCCCTCGCCCTGCGCGACGCCGCCCGGGCCACGAAGGACCCGTACGCCGAGGGCCGCGCCCGCACCACCCTCACCAACGTCCACCTCGTCGCGGGCCGCTTCGCGGATGCCGACGACGAGGCCCGCCAGGCCATGGCCCTGGCCCGCGAGGCCGGCGACCCGCTGCCCAGCTGCTGGGCACCCAACGACCGCGGGATCATCGCCCTCCACCAGGGCCGGCACGCGGACGGCGAGCGCTACCTGCTGGAGGCCATCTCCAACTTCCGCGCCGACGCCAACTACGTCGGCGAGGCCAGCGCCCTGTGCAACCTCTCGCGGATCCACGTGGAGCTCGGCAGGCTGCCCAGCGCCATAGACCTCGCCCAGCAGGGCATCGCCATCTACGACCAGATGGGCCTCACCCTGCGCCTGGCAAACGGCCGCTACGCGCTGGGCATCGCCCTCACCCAGGCGGGGCGGCACGGCGAGGCGCTGGCGCAGCTCACCGAGGCGCTCGGGCTGTTCCACGACAACCGCCAGCCGCTGTGGGAGGGGATCACCCACTACAGGCTGGCGGAGGTCCACCTGTCGGCCGGCAGGGCGACGCAGGCGGCCGCGCACGCCGAACAGGCCGTCGCGTTACGGGTGATGGGCGGCGAGTGGCGGCGGGCCTGCGTGCTGATGGTGCTCGGACGGGCGCTGCGGCGGCTGGGTCAGCGGGACCGGGCGCGGGCGTGCTGGCGGGACGCGGAGGCGGTGTTCGCCCAACTCGGCTCGTTCGAACTAGCCGAAGTGCGTGCGCTGTTGGCGTCCGAGATCGCGGCCTGAACCGGACCGGGCTGTCCGGAACTGTTCCGACCTGCGCGATCGGGCGCTGAATGAGACGTTCATCGTTCGTTTATCGCCGCGCGTCATCGTAAGTGCATCGACTCGTCGCGTCGGGGGGCACGCGGGTCGGCTGGACGACCCGCTCGGCGGTCCGCGGGGGAATCGCCGAGCGGGTCCCGACCCACCATCAGGAGTGCGTGATGACGACGAACGAGAACATCCTTCCGGTCGACGGCGACATCAAGCCGCTGGACAACCACGCCACGGGCATCGAGATCAAGCCGCTCGACAACCACGCCACCGGCGAACCGATCACGACGGCCCCGGCCGACGAGGAGATCGTGACGCTCGACAACCACGCGACCGGCACCCTGCCGTAACGGCGGCGCCGCACCACTGGGGACCCACGGGGGTACGGGGGTACCGGGGACCCAGAGGTACGGGGGAACGGGGGAACGGCGGCCGCGGTGGCCCGGAGGGGGAGCCACCGCGGCCGCCGCGTTCGCATGTCCGGGAAAGGCCGAAGGTCCCGCGATCCCCGCCGAGGGGCTCGCGATCACTACCCTGGGGACGGTGTTCACCTCCCACGGGCCGAGCGTCCGCGAACTCGCCGCACAGGCCCTCACCTCGGTCGAGCGGGGCTACGACCTGCTCGCGCCGAAGTTCGACCACACCCCCTTCCGCACCCCGGACCGGATGCTGGACGCGGTGGAGGAGGCCCTCGCCCAGCGGGAGGGCTCCTTCGGCGCCGGGCTGGACGTCTGCTGCGGCACGGGCGCGGCGATCGGCATGCTGCGGCGGCTGTGTCGGGGGCGGGTGACCGGGGTGGACGTCAGCGCGGGCATGCTCGCCGAGGCCTCCCGCGCGCACGCGGACGAGCGCGTGGACTTCGTACGGGCCGACGCGCGGGCGCTGCCGCCCGCGCTCGGGGACTCGTACGACCTGGCCGTGAGCTTCGGCGCCTTCGGCCACTTCCTGCCGGCCGAGCGGCCCGCCCTGTTCTCCGGGGTCCACCGGGCACTGCGGCCCGGCGGGGTCTTCGCCTTCCCGATCGGCGCGCCGATCCCACCCACCTCCCCCGTGTGGTGGGCGGTGGCGGGCTTCGACGCGGCGATGCGGGTGCGCAACGCGGTGTGGCGGCCGCCCTTCGTCATGTACTACCGGACCTTCCCGCTGAGCGGGGTCCGGGAGGACCTGCGGGCGGCCGGTTTCACGGTGGAGACCGTGCCGCTGGAGCACTTCGGGCGGCAGCCGGGCGGCGCCCCGCGGTGGAGGCTGGTCCTGGCCCGGCGCGGGGAGGGGCCGGGCCGAACGCCGGTACCGAGGGTCATGTCTGAGTAGGCTGGCCCAGGACCCCCTGGAGGAAACCATGGCAGCCGAGCTTCCCGAACTCCCCGAATGGATGTACCCGCCCCGTCCGAGCGGCTGGGAAGCGGACGACCTCGATCACCTGCCCCAGGCCCCCCGGCACACCGAGCTCATCGATGGAGCGCTGATCTTCATGATGTCCCCGCAGCGGTCCTGGCATGCCCGGCTCGTGGAGAACCTGACCTTCACCCTGCGGCAAGCCGCACCCGAGGGCACCGAGGTCGAACGGGAGATGACCGTCCGGCTCGACAAGAAGAGCCGCCCCGAGCCGGACATCCTGGCCGCGACGGCCGCCTACGATCCCGACCGCACCCGCTACCTCCCGAACGAGGTCGTCCTGGTGATCGAAGTGGTGTCCGAGGAATCGGCCGACCGTGACCGCTCCATCAAGCCCTTCAAGTACGCCCAGGCCGGGATCCCCCACTTCTGGCGCGTCGAGGACGAGGCGGGCGAGCCCGCCGTCCACGTCTACGAGCTGGACACGGTCACCCGGTCCTACGTCCCCACCGGGATCCACCGCGAGTGGCTGAAGGTGTCGGTGCCGTTCCCCGCGGCCATCGACCTGGGCAAGCTCGTCCCCTGACTCAGCCCGTGCGCAGTTCCCGCTTGAGGACCTTGCCGCTCGCGTTGCGCGGCAGTTCGGCGACGAACTCCACCTCGCGCGGCACCTTGTAGTTGGCCATCTCCCGCCGGGACCAGGCGATCAGGTCGTCGGCGGTGAGGGTGGATCCCGGGCGGCGCACGGCGTACGCCTTGCCGACCTCGCCGAGGCGGGGGTCGGGGATGCCGACGACGGCGACGTCCGCGATGTCCGGGTGCAGGCCGAGGAGCTGCTCTATCTCGGCGGGGTAGGCGTTGAAGCCGCCGACGATGAACATGTCCTTGATCCGGTCGGTGATGCGCAGGTTGCCGTGCGCGTCCTTGAACCCGACGTCGCCGGTGTGCAGCCAGCCCTCCGCGTCGATCGTGTTCGCGGTCTCCTCGGGGTCCTCGAAGTACCCCTGCATGACGTTGTACCCGCGCACCAGGATCTCGCCGACCCGTCCGGTCGGCTGCGGCCGCCCGTCGGAGTCCGCGATCGTCACCTCGGTGTCGGGGATGGCCCGTCCCGAGGTCTCCGCGATGACCTGCGCGGGATCCCCCTGCCGGCACATCGTGACGATGCCGCTCGCCTCGGAGAGCCCGTAGGCGGTCAGGACGGTGGCGATGCGCAGCTCGCTGCGGAGCCGCTCGACGAGCTGGAGCGGGACCACGGCCGCGCCGGTGACGACCAGGCGCAGGGCGGAGAGGTCGTGGTGGTCGCGCTGGGGGTGGTCGAGGAGCGACTGGTGGAGGGTGGGCGGCCCGGGGAGGACGGAGATCCGCTCGGCGGCGACGTTGGCGAGGACGGTGTCCACGTTGAATACGGGCTGCGGGACCATCGTGGCGCCGCGCATCAGGCAGGCGATGATCCCCGCCTTGTAGCCGAAGGTGTGGAAGAAGGGGTTCACGATCAGGTAGCGGTCGCCCTCGCGCAGCCCGGCGAGCTCGCTCCACACCTCGTAGCAGCGCAGGGACTGGCCGTGGGTGATGACGGCGCCCTTGGGGCTGCCGGTGGTGCCGGAGGTGAAGATGATGTCGGAGGGCGCGTCGGGGCCGATGGACCGCGCGCGCTCGCGGACGGCCTCGACCGGGACGGAGTCCCCGCCGGCGAGGAAGTCCTTCCAGGTGCGGAAGGACTCGGGCGCGTCCTCGGCGAGGACGACGACCTGCTCCAGGTGCGGCAGCCCGGGCAGCGGACCCGTGCCGGGGCCCTCGGCGGCGGCGCGGCGCAGCGAGGCGACGTAGGAGGTGCCGAGGAAGGTCCCGGTGACGAACAGCAGCTTCGCGCGGCTGCGCTCCAGGACGTACGCCGCTTCCGCGCCCTTGAAGCGGGTGTTGAGCGGGACGAGCACGGCGCCGGCCGAGACGGCGCCGAGTGCGGAGACGATCCAGTCGAGGGTGTTGGGGGCCCAGACGGCGACCCGGTCGCCGGGTTCGACGCCGGCGGCCAGGCAGGCGGCCGCCGCGCGCTCGACGCGCTCGCCGAGTTGCGCGTAGTCGATCCTGACGCGGCCGTCGACGACGGCCTCGCGGTCGGCGTACCGTACGGCTGCCTCCCGGACGAGCCCGGCGATGCTTCGCCGGCGCAGGTCCGCGCGCACGTCCGCCCGCACCTCTTCTCGTACGCCCTCGCGCCGGTCGCCGTGCGGCTCGCCGAGCCCGCCTTCGCGCCCTTCGTCGCCCATCCGTGCCACCCCTCCGCGAACCCAGTAGCTGACTATCCGTCAGATTAGCGGTAGCCTTCGCGGCTGTCAGCAGTACCGGTGCACCCCTCACCCACGGAGGTGGCGATGGCGGCAACGCTCAAGGACGCTACGGCGATAGTCGGCATCGGCCAGACGCCCTTTGCCAAACGACTGCCGCAGTCCGAGAAGGAACTGGCCTGCCGGGCCATCCTGGCGGCCCTCGACGACGCGGGCATCGACCCGTCCGAGGTCGACGCCTTCTCCTCGTACACCATGGAGGAGACCGACGAGGTCGAGGTCGCCAAGGCCATCGGCGCCGGCGACGTCACCTTCTTCTCCAAGATCGGCTACGGCGGCGGCGGTTCCTGCGCCACCGTCGGACACCTCGCCGCGGCCGTCGCCACCGGACAGGCCACCGTCGGCGTCGCCTGGCGCTCCCGCAAACGCGGCTCGGGCCCCCGGCCCTGGAAGAACACCGCCGTCCAGCTGCCCACCCCCGGCCAGTGGACCCGCCCCTTCGGGCTGCTGCGGCCGGCCGACGAGATCGGCATGCTGGCCCGCCGCTACATGCACGAGTACGGCGCCACCCGCGACCACCTCTTCAACGTGGCGATGGCCTGCCGCAACCGGGCCAACGAGAACCCGGCCGCGATGATGTACGAGCGCCCGCTGACCCGCGAGATGTACATGACCTCCCGCATGATCAGCGACCCGCTCTGCCTCTTCGACAACTGCCTGGAGACCGACGGCGCGCTCGCCTGCGTGATCGTCTCCGCCGAACGCGCCCGGGACTGCCGCCAGAAGCCCGTCTACGTGCACTCCGCCGCCCAGGGCCTGCCCTCGCAGCACCACGGCATGGTCAACTACTGGAACGAGGACCCGCTGAGCGGCCCCGCCTGGACGGCCGCCCGCCACCTGTGGAAGCAGGCCGACTTCGGGCCCCAGGACGTGGACGTCGCCCAGATCTACGACGCCTTCACGCCGCTGATCCCGCTCTCCCTGGAGGGCTACGGCTTCTGCGGACGCGGCGAGGGCGCCGCCTTCACCGAGGGCGGGGCCCTGGAGATGGGCGGCCGGCTGCCCATCAACACGGGGGGCGGCGGCCTGTCCGAGGCCTACGTGCACGGCTTCAACCTGATCAACGAGGGCGTCAAGCAGCTGCGCGGCATCTCCACCGCCCAGGTGCCGGACGCCGCGACCTGCCTGGTGACGGCGGGCGAGGGTGTCCCGACGTCCGCGCTCCTGCTGAGGAGCTGAGCCGGCCATGACCGCATCCGTACCCACGCACGCACCCACTCCCTCCTCGACGGAGGGCCTGCTGCTGCCCGTCCCCGACGAGGACGGCGCGCCCTTCTGGGAGTACGCCGCCCGGGGCGAGCTCCGCGTCCAGGCCTGCACGGCCTGCGGCGAACTCCGCTTCCCGCCCCGCCCCTGCTGCCCGCACTGCCGGTCCTTCGACAGCGAGTGGCGCCTGATGAGCGGCCGGGGCCGGATCTGGTCCTACGTACTGCCTCACCCGCCGCTGCTGCCCGCGTACGCGGCGCAGGCCCCGTACAACGTGATCCTCGTGGAGCTCGCCGACGCGCCCCGCATCCGGCTCGCCGGGAACCTGGTGACCTCCGCCGACGCCCCGCTCGACTCCGTGGACCCGGCCAGACTGCGCATCGGGGCGCGGGTCCAGGTGACCTTCACGAGCGTCGACGGGATGGCCGTGCCGCGCTGGATCCTGGAGAAGTCTTGACGCTGCGGGTGGAGCGGGACAAGGCGACCGGGGTCGCGGTCGTCACCCTGGACCGGGAGCACCGGCACAACGCGATCGACCTGGAGACGGCCTCCGAACTGATCGAGACCTGGCGGGAGTTCCGCTTCGACGAGGACGTGCGGGCGGTGGTGCTGACGGGCGCGGGGACGGCCGCCTTCTGCACGGGCATCGACCGGGGCGTCGAGGTGCCGCAGCCCGGCTCCCCGTACTCGGTCGACGATCCGCTGGCCGGGATCGGGCCGAAGGCGGGCGACCTGTGGAAGCCGGTGGTCGCCGCCGTCAACGGCATGGCCTGTGGCGGGGCGTTCTACCTGCTCGGCGAGTCGGAGTTCCTCGTCGCGTCCTCCTCGGCGAGCTTCTTCGACCCGCACACCACCTACGGGATGGTCAGCGCCTACGAGGCCGTGTACATGGCGCAGCGCATGCCCTTCGGCGAGGCGGCCCGGATGTCCCTGATGGGCACGGCCGAGCGGCTCTCGGCGCGGCGCGCGTACGAGATCGGGCTCGTCTCGGAACTGACCGAGCCGGGGGAACTCCTCCCGGCGGCCCTGCGGGCGGCGGAAACCCTGGCCGGCCACCCGCCGGGGGCCGTGCAGGGCACCGTACGGGCCCTGTGGTCGGCTAAGCAGGCCGCACTCCAACAGGCCCTGTCCCAGGCGCCGGCCCTGATCTCGCTGGGCAACCTGACGCCGGACGACCAGGCGGAACTCTTCGCGTCCCGCCGACCCGGGAAGGAGTTCCGACTGCGCTGAGCCGGTGCGGCCGTCAGCGGGAGGGGCTCGCCTTGGGCCCGGCCTTGCCCGTGACCCTGGGCGTCGCCTTCGGCGCGGCCGGGGCCGTGGCCGTCGCCTTGTCCGTGGCCTTGGGCGTGACCTTGGGCGTCCCCGGGCCCCCGCCCGTGGTGTCCGCACCCCTGACGGGCGCGTCGATGCGGCACTTGGCGACCTGTGGGGCGTGCGAGGCGTCCGTGAGGGCGACGTCGACGGTGCGGGTCTCGCGGGCCTCCAGGGTCACGCGGACGACGCTCTGCTCGACGACGGCGCCGGTGGCGCTCTCGCGGTAGAGGGTCACGGAGAAGGCCGCCCGGACGTCGAGCGTCGAGGTGAAGCCGATCGTGGTGACCGACGCGGTGGCGCCGACGCAGGTGACCACCTCGGCCGTGGCCGGGGTGGTGCTCGCACGGGGAGACGCGCCGGCGGTCGCGGCGCCGCCGTTGCCGCCGCCGTACGACTTCTTCTTGCCGCTCTTCGAGCTGGAACAGCCCCCGCCGCCACTGCTCTTGCTCTTGCCCTTGCCGCTGCCGCCGCTGCCGCCGGCCCCGTTCGAGGAGAAGCCGGACAACGCGAGCACGACCCCCACCAGTACGGCCGTGAACCTGATGCGCCGTCCAACCACCACCGGCCCGACCCCTTCCCCCCGTTGTCGGCGCGCCACGGTACCAGAACGCACCCACACCAATGAACAGATCCGTACAGTTGCAAGACTGAACCGTTCTGTTTAGTCTCTGGGTGTCGAGGTCACCACGACCGCGCCATTCGCCGAGGGGGAGCGTCATGTCCGAATCCGACCCCGTTCCGGGGCCCGCCCCGCAGCCCCCCGTGACGGCGATCGCCCGTCTCCGGGCCCTCCCCGGCCGGGAGGCGGAAGTCCGCGCCCAGGCCCTCGCCCTCGTCGCCCCCACCCGGGCCGAGGCCGGCAACCTCTCGTACCGCCCGTACGAGGACCCGGTCGCCCCCGGCGCCTGGGTGGTCCTGGAGGAGTGGGCCGACGACGCCTCATGGCAGGCCCATCTCGCCTCCCCCCACCTGGCCGCCGCCCTGGCCCGCACGGCGACGCTCCTGGCGGAGCCTCCTGTACTGCGGGTGTTCACGCGATGAAGTCGCTCACGAGCTTGACGAAGGTGTCCTCCTGCTCGAAGAGCATGACGTGGCCCGCGTCGATCTCGGCGTAGGAGCTGTTCGCGATGGCGGCGTTCAGGTCGCGGCTGTGCTGGACCGGGACCGTGATGTCCTGGGTGCCGCCGATCACCAGGGTGGGGGCCTCGATGCGGGGCAGCAGCGGACGGATGTCCACCCGCAGGTCGTAGTCGATGTGGCGCAGGGTGCCCTCGGTGGGCGGCATGTTGGGGATCAGGGCCTCGAACGCCTCGCGGCCGATGGCGTTGAGGAACCCGCGGCTGAAGCCGGTCATCGCCACGGCGCGGCCGAAGGAGGCGGGATCGGAGGCGCCGAGGTCCCGCCAGAGGGTGAAGAGGCTGCGCAGGTACTCGTCGCTGTCGGTGTGGGCCCACCCGGCGACCAGGATCAGCTTCCGCACCAGGTCGGGGCGGAGCGCGGCGACGGTGGCGGCGACGGTGGAGCCCATCGAGAAGCCCAGCAGGTCGACCGGCCCGTCCGCCGCCTCCACCGCGTCCTCGATGACGGCGATGACCTGGGCGGCGAGACCCTCGGCGGTGAGCGGGGCACCGTCGTCCACGGTCGCCTCGGTGCCGGACAGGTCGGGGGTGATCACGGTGTGGTGCGGGGCGAACCGGGGCGCGGTCTGGCCCCAGTTGAGGGCCGCGCCGGCCGATCCGGTGCCGTGGACCAGCACCAGGGCGGGGCCCGAGCCGGTCTTCTCGTAGTGGACCTGCGCGCCGTTGACGTCGACGATGGCCATGGTGTGCTCCCGTGTCTGTGCGGTGCCGACCGTGTCGGCGGTGTCGGCCGGGGCGTTCTCGCTCCGGCCAGACCAACAGTGCCGCCGCCCGTAAGGGGCCGGGAGAGCCCTCCTTACCCTGGGATCGGCAGTCCCTGGTTGGGCATCCGGCCGTCCGGCAGGATGACCGTATGAAGATCGACCGTGAGGCACTCGCCGATTTCCTGCGCCGCTCCCGCGAGCGGGTAAGGCCCCAGGACGCCGGCCTGCCGGTCGGCCCCCGACGGCGCACGCCGGGCCTGCGCCGCGAGGAGGTCGCCCAGCTGGCCGGCATGTCGGCCGACTACTACATCCGCCTCGAACAGGCCCGAGGCCCGCAGCCCTCGCCGGAGATGCTCGCCGCCCTGGCACGGGCCCTGCGCCTGTCCGACGACGAACGCGACCACCTCCACCTCCTCGCCGGCCGCCGCCCGCCCGCCGCGCGGACCTCGGGCGACCACGTCGGCCCCGGGCTGCTGCACCTGATGGACCGGCTCCCCGACACACCCGTCCAGGTCCTCGGCGACCTCGGTGACGTCCTGGCCCAGAACCCGATGGCCGAGGCCCTGCTGGGCGGCGTGTGCACGGTCTCCGAGCACGGCCGCAACGTGGCCTGGCGCTGGTTCGCCGACCCGGCCCAGCGCGTCGCCTACCCCGCGGAGGAGCACGAGTACTACAGCCGGCTGCACGTGGCCGACCTGCGGGCGGCCGTGGGCCGGCGCGCGGGCGACCCGGCCGCGGCGCGCCTGGTGGAGCGGCTGAAGGGGACCGGTGAGGAGTTCACCGCCCTGTGGGACCTCCACGAGGTCTCCGTGCGCCGGGCCTCGCGCATGCGGGTCCTGCACCCGCTGATCGGGCCGGTCGAGCTGGACTGCCAGGTCCTGCTCGCCCCGGAGGGCGACCAGCGCGTGGTCCTGTACACGCCGCCCGTCGGCAGTGACACCGCCGAGCGCCTCGCCCTCCTCAAGGTGGTCGGCACGGGCCAGTTCACCGCGGCGGGCTGACCGGCCGCCGACGCCCGCGAGGGCCCGCGAAAACGGCTGCGGCCCCGTCCCCCGGTGTGGGGGCGGGGCCGGCAGGCCTGGTGTGGATCAGGCGGCGTCGACGACGCCGGAGGCCGCGATCTCGATCTTCGCGCGGGTGGCGCCCGAGGGGGAGCCCAGCTTCTCGATCTGGTCCACGATCTCGGAGCCCTCGACGACCTCGCCGAAGACGACGTGCTTGCCGTCCAGCCACGGGGTCAGGACGGTGGTGATGAAGAACTGCGAGCCGTTGGTGTTGCGGCCGGCGTTCGCCATCGACAGCAGGTACTTGCGGTCGTGCTTCAGGTCGAAGTTCTCGTCCTCGAACTTCTCGCCGTAGATGGACTTGCCGCCGGTGCCGTTGTGGTTGGTGAAGTCACCGCCCTGCAGCATGAACTGCGGGATGACGCGGTGGAAGCCGGAGCCGGCGTAGCCGTAGCCGTTCTGGCCGGTGGCCAGCTCGCGGAAGTTGCGCGCCGTCTTCGGGACGACCTCGTCGAAGAGGTTGAAGACGATGCGGCCGGCGGCCTCGCCGTTGATGTTGATGTCGAAGTAAACGTTGCTCATGGGGTCCATCCTGTCACTCCCGGTGCCGTGCGCTACCCGGCGGGGCCGGAAGCCCGTCATGCGGACGTACGCGTACCCGTCCCCTTCGCGGCGTCCAGGGCGTACACGCAGCGGTCCTTGCTGCACGCGTAGACCACGCCCGCCTCGGCCACCGGGGCGCCCGTGATCTCGCCCCCCGTGGCCAGCTTCCAGCGCAGCTGGCCACCCGCCGCGTCCAGCGTGTACAGGCAGTGGTCGGCGGAGCCGAAGTGCACCCGGCCGTCCGCGACCGCCGGCATGCCGGTGATCTCGCCGCCCGCCGCGAACCGCCACTTCGGGGTGCCGGTGACCGCGTCGAGCGTGTACAGCGCACTGCCCGCGCCCAGGTGGATGTTGCCCGCCTCGACCACGACCGGATCGACGGACGAGCGCGCCTCCGTCGCGATGCGCCAGCGGTCCTGACCGGTGGCCGCGTCCAGGGCGTACACCGTGCCGAGGTAGTCGACGAGGTACACCCCGCCGCCCGTGACCGCCGCGCCCGGCGCGAAGGCCGGGGGCGCCAGGAAGACCGCGGGGGCCTCGAAGTGCCAGCGGACCCGGCCCGAGGCCCGGTCGACGGAGAGCACGCGGGTGCCGGCGGCCACGTAGACGTTGCCGTCGGGGCCGGGCGTGACCCGCACCGGAACGTTGCCGCAGGAGCCCGCGTCGCCGACCGGGTACGACCACGACTCGCGGCCGCTGCGGGCGTCCAGCGCGCGCAGCCGGGCGTCCTGCCACACGTACACGGTGCCGTCGTGCAGGACGGGCGCCGCCTCCGGGGTCTCGAAGTCGGTCTGGGCCCCGCTCAGCTGCCACAGCTGCTGACCGTTGGAGGCCTCCCAGCCCTGCACGCCGCCGCCGCGCGTCGCGGTGACGACCGTGCCCCGCTCGGCGCGCACGGCGTAAGCCCAGGACTCGGTCGACAGCCGCCACCGCTCCGAGCCGTCCTTGGCGTCGAGCGCGTAGAGCGAGGGGCCGTCGGAGGCGTGGATGCGGCCGTCGGCGACGGCCATGGACCAGGCCACGTCCCGGGTCTTGAACTGGCGCCGCCCGCTCGCCACGTCCAGGGCGTGCACCTCGAAGGACGTGACGTACAGCAGGTCGCCCGCGACGGTCGGGGTGCCCCACACCTCGTTCGACATGCGGAAGCGCCACGGCCGCCAGCGCCCGCTGTCCGGGGCCGCGCTCGGGGTCGGTACGACGACGCCGGAGGGCGCCGCCACCACCGAGCCGCCCGGCGGGCGGACCCAGCCGGTCGCGGAGTCCGCGGCGGAGGCGTGCGCGGCCGGGGCCGCGGCCGTCGCCCGCGGACCGGGCCCGATCGGCACCGGGGAACCGCCGAGGCGGACGGGCTCGCCCGAGGAGACCGGGTTCATCGGCGGGCGGTCCGGGCGCTGCGGCAGGGCCTGCCCGGTGCGCGGGTCCAGCCACGAGTCGGTGCCGCGCGGGCGGCGGTGCGTGGCGTCGTCCGAGCGCGCCCCGGAGCCCGCACCGGGACGCGGGTCCGTACCCGGGCGCGGGTCGGCGCCGGGCCTGCGGTCCGAGCCCGGGCGCGGCGGGTTCAGGGAGGTGGTCGGAGCCGTACGGTTCCCCGCCCGCCGGGCCTCGATCATCGCGACCGCGCGCCCGGGCAGCCACGCCGAGGCGGTGCCGCTCTCGTCGTCGCCCTCGAAGAGGTGCGGGGCGAGCTGCGCCTGGAGGTCGGCGGGGGTCGGGCGCTGCGTGGCGTCCATCTGCATGCAGGAGTCGATCAGCGGCCGCAGCTCGTCGGGGAGCCCCTCCAGGTTCGGCCCCTCGCGCAGCAGCATGAACACCGTCTCGACCGGGTTCGCCCCGTGGTACGGCGGGTGCCCGGTCGCGGCGAACACCAGCGTCGAGCCGAGGGAGAAGACGTCGCTGGCGCCCTTGACGCTGCGCGAGTCCTTCGCCTGCTCCGGCGACATGTAGGCGGGGGTGCCGACGGCCACGTTCGTCATCGTCAGACGGGTGTTGGAGACACCACTGGCGATACCGAAGTCGATCACGCGCGGGCCGTCCTCGACGACGAGCACGTTGGACGGCTTCAGGTCGCGGTGGACCAGGCCCGCCCCGTGGATGGACTGCAACGCCTCGGCGATGCCGGCCGCGAGCCACCGCACGGCCTGGGCGGGCATGGGCCCGCACTCGTTGACGATCTCCTCCAGGGAGGGCGCCGGCACGTACGCGGTCGCCAGCCACGGCACCGCCGCCCGCGGGTCGGCGTCGACCACGGCCGCGGTGTAGAAGCCGGACACGGCGCGCGCCGCCTCGACCTCGCGGGTGAACCGCACGCGGAAGAGCTGGTCCTCGGCGAGTTCGGTGCGCACCGTCTTGATCGCGACCCGTCGTCCGGACGCGGACCGCGCGAGATAGACCAGCCCCATGCCGCCGGCGCCGAGCCGTCCCAGCACCTCGAAGGGGCCGATCCGTCTCGGGTCGTGCTGCGTCAGCTGCTCCACCACTCGCCCCTTCACATCCCCGTACGGACCCACGCTCCGGGCCCGCTTCCACCGGTACGGGGTCGTGCCCCGTGCAGCGTCTCACTCCGGGCGCCGCCCGGGTCGCGCAACCCCGATTCTGTCAGGCCCGCGCCTGGTCCGGCCCCGGCACGGCCCGCCGGGTGGGGTGGGATGGCCCACTCGTCACCGGCCCAGGCGCGTCCGGGGTTCCGAGAGGAGTCCGAAGACCGCCCCCTGATTGTCGGCGACGACGGCGATGCGGCCGTACGGGGTGTCGACGGGATCGGCGGTGACCCGGCCGCCGAGCCGCCGGACCGTCGCGACGGACTGGTCGCAGTCCGGGACGGCGAAGTACGCGAGGAAGTGCGCGGGCATGATGTCGGGGAACGCGTCGGTGATCAGGCTGCGGCCCAGTACGGCGGTGTCGCTGCCGGGCGCCTTGCCGGGCGGGGACCAGACGCGGTACTCGATGCCGGCCTCGTCGTCGTTCTGGTCCTCCGGCACGTAGCCGAAGACCTTGGCGTAGAAGACGTCCACGGCGTCGCGGGCCCGCGTGTAGACCTCGCTCCAGCAGTACGTGTACGGCTCGTTCTGGGCCTCGAAGCCGTGATGGGTGCCGGGCTGCCACAGGCCGAAGACGGCGCCGCCGGGGTCGGCGGCCATCGCGGCGGCCCCGTACGGGCCCACGGGCATCGGGTCCATCACCATGTGGCCGCCGGCGGCCCGGATGCGCTGGGCGCAGGCGTGGGCGTCGGTGGTGTAGAGGTAGATCCCCCACACGGTGGGCATCCGGCCGTCGGGCTTGGGGGCGAGGGCGGCGACGTTGCGGCCGCGGCTGTAGGCCTGGGTGTAGTGGCCGTACTCGGCTCCCGCGCTGTCCCCGAAAGTCCACCCGAAGAGCTCACCGTAGAAGCGCTTGCCCGCCTCGACGTCCGGCAGCGAGGCGTCGACCCAGCAGGGCGCGCCTTCCGCGAATGCGGCCATGAGCCCGGTTCCTTCCGTCGTGCGGGGGTGCGTACCGTCCCACCTCTCCCACCTGTCCCATTCCACGGCCATGATCTGCCCGAAAACTTGTCCACAGCCTGTTGATAAGACTATTCGGGGGAAACGCTGAGCAACCGGGCGACCCGCCGCAGGACCCGGCACCGGGTTCACCCCAGGCCGGAATCCACCGCCAAAGCCTCTCAAATCCGCTTTCCGGCCAGGCCGGGGGCCCCATAACCCCATTTGCAGGCGGCCGAATAGCGCCCCGATCACCCCTCGGTAAGCTGACGGCATGACAGGACAAGTACGCACCGTCGACGGGCGTGTCGCCGGCCGGCGCGGCCAAGCGACGCGGCAGAAGCTGCTCGACTGCCTCAGCGAGATGCTCAGCTCCTCGCCGTACCGCGACGTCAAAGTGATCGACGTCGCCCGCAAGGCCGGTACCTCCCCCGCGACCTTCTACCAGTACTTCCCGGACGTCGAAGGCGCCGTCCTGGAGATCGCCGAGCAAATGGCGACCGAAGGCGCGCAGTTGACCTCACTGGTCGAGGGCCGCACCTGGGTCGGGAAATCCGGGTGGGCCGCCGCCGAGGAGCTCGTCGAGGGCTTCCTCGACTTCTGGCGGCGCAATGACGCGATCCTGCGTGTAGTCGACCTCGGCGCGGCCGAGGGAGACAAGCGCTTCTACAAGATCCGCATGAAGATCCTCAATTCCGTCACCAACTCCCTGACGGAGTCGGTCAAGGAGCTCCAGGCCAAGGGCAAGGTCGACAAGGACGTCAGCCCGGCCGCGATGGCCGGCTCACTGGTCGCGATGCTGGCCGCGGTCGCCTCGCACCAGAAGGGCTTCCAGACCTGGGGCGTCAAGCAGGCCGAACTCAAGCCGAACCTGGCCCTCCTGGTCCACCTCGGCATCACCGGCAAGAAGCCGACCAAGTGACGGCGGGCCCTGCGAGAGGGTCCGCCGCCCCGGCCGCGCCCTGACCGTGCTCCGGCCGCGCTCCGACCGTGTTCGGACCGCGCCGCCCGCCTGCGATCAGCGACGCTCCAGGCGGAACAGCCGGATCTCGCGCTCGATGCGCGCCTGGTACGTCGCGTACGGCGGCCAGAACTTCAGGACCGCCTGCCACGCCGCCGCGCGTTCCTCCCCCTCCAGCAGCCGGGCCCGTACGGCGATGTCCTGGCCGCGCCAGCTCACGTCCGCGTTCGGGTGCTTGAGCAGGTTCCCGGTCCACGCCGGGTGGCCGGGCCGGCCGAAGTTGGACCCGATCAGCAGCCAGCTGACCCCGTCGGCCTCCGGCATGCAGGCGAGGGGGGTCGTGCGGGGTTCGCCGGTCTTGGCGCCCTTCGCGGTGAGGATCACGCCCGGCAGCATCTGGGCGCTGAGCATCACCTTGCCGCGGGTGAGCTTGTGCACGGCCTTGTCCATGGCCGGGATGAAGTGCGGTGCGATCTTGGCGAACAGCATGGTCGAGGAGACCTTCTGCATCACCTTGACTCCGAGGGCCATGGCCATCAGACGGCCACCTTCCGCGACTGGGGGGTGAACAGGTCCGCACGGTCCGCGGCGTGCGCCCGCAGCCGGTGGACGGGGCCGAACAGCAGCTCGTCGGCCGCCGCCCGCTTGAAGTACAGGTGCGCGTCGTGCTCCCAGGTGAAGCCGATGCCGCCGTGGAGCTGGATGGCCTCACCGGCGGTCACCCGCAGGGTCTCCAGCGCCTGGGCGAGGGCGAGGCCGCCCTGCTCCGGGTCCCAGGCCGCGTAGTAGGCCGCCGACCGGGCCGCCTGCACGCGTACGTACAGGTCGGCGAGCCGGTGCTTGACCGCCTGGAAGGATCCGACGGCACGGCCGAACTGCTCGCGCTGCTGCACGTAGTCCACGGTGCGGGCGAGCGCCTGCGCCGCCGCGCCGACCGCCTCGGCGGCGAGCACGGCGGAGGCGGTACGACCGGTGGCGGCGAGGGCGGCGAGCACCTCGGAACCGTCCGCTTCGCCGCCGTCGAGATCGCCGTGGTCGCCGTGGTCGCCGCGGTCGCCGAGCAATTCGGCCGACACGTCCCGCAGTTCGATCCGGGCCTGCGGGCGGGTCTCGTCCAGGGTGGTCTGGCGCGAGGCCACCAGCCCGGGCGCGTCCTGCCGTACGAGGAAGAGCAGCGTGCGACTGCGGGCGAAACCGCCGGTGTGCGCGGCGACCAGCAGCAGGCCCGCGCTGTGCCCGTCGAGCACCTGGGGCACTTCCCCGTACAGCCGCCAACCGGCCCCGTCCTCCGCGGCCCGGGCCTGGACCCCGCCCGCCCGGCCACCGCCGGACCACGGCCCGGCGGCGTTGTCGCCGGTCAGCCCGAGCGCGGTGGCCAGGGCCGGGCCGGGTACGGCGAGCGCGGCGGTGAGGGTGCCGGCCGCCAGCGGCGGGAGCAGCGCGGAACGCTGGGCGGGCGTGCCGAGGGCGGTGATCAGCGGCGCGCACAGCGCGGCCGTGGCCAGCAGCGGGGAGGGCAGCAGGGCCCGCCCGGTCTCCTCGCAGGCCAGGGCCAGGTCGGCGGGGGTGCAGCCGACCCCGCCGTACTCCTCGGCGACGGCGATGCCGGGCAGCCCGAGCTGCTGGGCGAGCTGCTGCCACAGCTCACGGTCGTACCCCTCGGCGGTGCGGACGGCGGCCTTGACCTCGTCGGGACCGCAGCGTTTGCCCAGGACCTCGCGCAGGGTACGGCGCATCTCGTCCTGCTCCGCGGTGAAGGCGGCATCCATCGTCGGGCTCCCTCCCGTATCTGACGGTCCGTCATATTAGGGCGGGCGGTGATGGATGCACAGGGGGCGGGAGCCGCGGGTTGACTCTAGAAACTGACGCGACGTCAGATGTACCTTCCCTCCATGCCTGGACTCACACCTGGACCCACGCCCGGACCCGGCCCCGGACCCGAACCGCGCCCCCACTCCCACTCCCGCCCCCGCCGCCGCGTCGCCGTCGTCGGCGTCGCCCTCTCGGACTGCGGCCGGGTGGACGGCCCGACCCCGTACGCCCTGCACGCGCAGGCGGCCCGCAGCGCCCTGGCCGACTCGGGGCTCGACCGCTCCGTCATCGACGGCTTCGCCTCGGCCGGCCTCGGCACGCTCGCCCCGGTGGAGGTCGCCGAGTACCTGGGCCTGCGCCCCACCTGGGTCGACTCCACCTCCGTGGGCGGCTCCACCTGGGAGGTCATGGCGGCCCACGCGGCGGACGCGATCGCCGCCGGCCGTGCCAACGCCGTGCTGCTGGTCTACGGATCCACGGCCCGGGCCGACATCAAGGCGCGCCGCCGGACCTCGAACCTCTCCTTCGGCGCCCGGGGACCGCTCCAGTTCGAGGTCCCTTACGGGCACACGCTGATCTCCAAGTACGCCATGGCCGCCCGCCGCCACATGCACGAGTACGGGACCACGCTGGAGCAGCTCGCCTCGGTGGCCGTACAGGCCCGCGCGAACGCGGCCACGAACCCCGACGCGATGTTCCGCGAGCCCCTGACCGTCGACGAGGTCCTGTCCTCCGAGATGATCGCGGACCCCTTCACGAAGCTGAACTGCTGCATCCGCTCGGACGGCGGCTGCGCGGTGCTCCTGGCCGCGGAGGACTACGTACCGGACACCGCCAAGACGCCCGTCTGGATCCTGGGCTCGGGCACCTCCGTCTCCCACACCACCATGTCGGAGTGGGAGGACTTCACGGTCTCCCCGGCGGCCGTCTCCGGCCGAATCGCCTTCGAGCAGGCGGGCCTGACACCCGCCGACGTGGACCTGGCCGAGATCTACGACGCCTTCACGTACATGACGCTGGTGACCCTGGAGGACCTCGGCTTCTGCGCCAAGGGCGAAGGCGGCGCCTTCGTGGAGAAGGGCCGCCTCCTGCGGGACGGCGAACTCCCGGTCAACACGGACGGCGGCGGCCTCTCCGCCTGCCACCCGGGCATGCGCGGCCTCTTCCTCCTGGTCGAAGCGGTCCGCCAACTCCGCGGCGAGGCGGGCGCGGGCCAGGTCACCAAACCGGGCGGCCGTCTCCCGGAAGTCGCGGTCGCCTCGGGCACGGGCGGCTGGTTCTGCTCGTCGGGGACGGTGGTTCTGGGGCGGGGGTGAGGTGGGGGCACACGCCACGCACGGACTGGCGGGCGGTGGGCGGTGGCCGGTGGCCGGCGGGCCGCCTCAGCGCGTCGGGGCCTGAACCCTGCGGGGTGGGGGCGGGGGCGGGGGTCACGCGGGCCTTGCCGATGGGTGGGGCGGGGGTGGGGTTTGTCGGCGCCCCGGCCGGTCGGCGCCGAAAAGGGTTGGGGCTTTCCCGTCGGTCCCATAGTCCTTCCGCGTCGGGCCGGCCTGTCAAGGGCGCTCCCTGCGGTCGCGTCGCTGCGCGATCGCCTCCGGCGACCCTTGACAGACCGACCCGCCACGGAAAGACAAGGACCAACGGGAAACCCCCAAAAGAACGGGCCGGGAGGAACAGCGACAACCAGGCGGAGCAGAAACGTCCGACCCGGCTCCGGCCCAGCCACCACCGCCCCCCAAAGGCCGACCACAAGAGCCCCGGCGACACAAAGGGCGCGTCAAATCGCTACGCGCTCCTCATTTCTCGGCGTCTGCGGCCCGCCTGGGGCTGGTCACGCGGCAGATCGCTACGCGCTTCTCGACGACGGCGTCCGACGACCGCCTGGGGCTGGACACAAGCCGCCCAAGGCCTCGATTCCTCCCCCTGACCGCGTCCGACGGCCGTCGAGAGCGGAAGACGGAGCCAAACAGCGACCATTTCAACCTGTAGTGCAGTCAGAGCCGATAGGCAGCCAAAATGCCTACCGTTATGCCCTAATTGATGCGGTATGAGTGTGGGTTTTTGGTGTCATCCGCGCTCTGCCGCTGATGAACCTCGGTCGGGGCGGATGTCGGCCCCGAATTCGGGTCCATCAGCCCCAAACCGGGGTCGGTCGCGGTCATCGAGAAGCGCGTAGCGATCGTGGGCGGCCTATGTCCAACCCAAAACGACCGGCGACGCCGGCAAAGCGAAGCGCGTAGCGATCTGGGGCGAGATCAGCCCCAGACGGGGGCCGGACGCCGTCGGCGAGGAGCGCGTAGCGATTTGGGGCGCCCTTCCCCCCGCCGGGCCTCTTGTGGTCGGCATTTGGAGGGCGGCCGCCGGGCCGAAGCCGGGTCGGACATGGCTGTCCCGGCTGGTTGTCGCTGTTCCTCCCGGCCCGTTCTTTTGGGGGTTTCCCGTTGGTCCTTGTCTTTCCGTGGCGGGTCGGTCTGTCAAGGGTCGCCGTAGGCGATCGCGCAGCGACGCGACCGCAGGGAGCGCCCTTGACAGGCCGGCCCGACGCGGAAGGACAGTGGGACCGACGGGAAAGCCCCAACCCTTTTCACTGCCGACCGGCCGGGGCACCGACAAACCCCACCCCCGACCCACCCATCGGCAAGGCCCCGCGAACACCACCCTCTCCCCCCTCCCCCCTCCCCACCAATCGATCAAGATCCCAACGGACCCGACGTAGCCTGGCCGCATGACGAACGAGAGCGAAGAGAGCAGCCAGACCGGCGAGACCGGTGGAACGACGAGCGTCGACGAGTTCCGGGAGACCCTGCACTCCCTGCGCGTATGGGACTCCCCGCTCCCCGCTTTCGACACCTCCGCCGCGCCCACCGAGCCGCTGGCGTTGTTCCGGGAGTGGTTCGTGGCAGCGGCCAAGGCGGGTCAGCCCGAGCCGCACACCATGAGCCTGGCGACCGTGGACGGGCAGGGACGGCCCGACGTGCGGATGCTGATGCTGCACGACGCCGACGCGCGGGGCTGGCACTTCGCCTCGCACGCCACCAGCGCCAAGGGTCGGCAGCTGGCCGGGCAGCCGGAGGCCGCGCTCGGGTTCTACTGGCCGGCCGTGGCGCGGCAGGTGCGGATCCGGGGCCGGGTGACGGCGTGCGGGCCGCAGGAGAGCCGGGCGGACCTGGCGGTGCGCTCGCGCGGCGCGCTCGCCGCCGCGCTCACGGGGCGGCAGAGCGAGGTGCTCGGGTCGGTGGAGGAGCTGGCCCGGGTGGCGCAGGCCGCCTGGGAGCGGGCGGGTGCCGAGCCGGACGCGCCGGCTCCGACGTGGACGCGGTACGTACTCGACCCGGCCGAGGTGGAGTTCTTCCAGGGCGACCCGTCGCGCAGGCACGTCCGACTGCGGTACCGGCGTACGGCCGAGGGCATCTGGGAGCGCGAACTGCTCTGGCCGTAAGGTGACTTGGTGGAAATCGGATCGGTGGTCATTGCGGTCGTGGGCGTGGCGGGAACCCTGGGGGGCGCGATCCTCACCCAGCGCGGCTCCGAGCGCGTCAAGCGCAGGGAGATAGAGCTCCTGCGCGGTCATGAGGAGATACGCGAGCATCTCGCACTGCGGCGTACCTGCTACATCGAACTCAACAGGGACGCGCGGCAGTTCACCACCGCGCTCAACAAGCACCTGCACATCATGCGGGAGCGCACCGTGGAGGACGCCGACCGCCGCGCGCTCGACGAGGCCCGCGACGCCCAGCGCGACCGGTACTCCGAGGCGCAGATGATCGCTCCGGACGCGGTACTCGCCGCGGCGAGGAACGTCAACCATGCCCTGACCCTGCTCTACGGCCAGGTCAAGCGCCTTGAGCGCGGCGAGCCCGAGCCGGACGAGACGATGGAGAGCGCGGCCCAGGCCAAGGACGACGTGTGGGTCTCCCTCCGGGCCATGCGGCACGCCATGCGCGAGGACCTCGGCGTGGAATGAGGGCCGGTGCGGCCGTCAGGTGGTCAGACCGTCAGGCCGACGGCCGGAACACCGGAACCACCAGCCCCTCCGCCGCCTCGCGGAAGGTGACGGTCAGGGGCATCCCGATGCGGAGGTCCGCCGCCTCGCAGTCCACCACCTCGGTCATCATCCGGGGGCCTTCCGCCAGGTCGACCACCGCGGCCGTGTACGGGACGCGGGTGCCGAAGGGCGGGAGGTCGTTGCGGTGGATCACCGACCAGGTGTAGAGGGTCGCGCCGCCGCTCGCCGGCTCCCAGGAGACGCGGTCCTCGCCGGCCCAGCAGAACGGGCAGAACTCGCGCGGGTAGTGGTGGGCCCGCCCGCAGTCGGCGCATCGCCGCAGCATGAGGCGGCCTTCCGCGGCCGCGTCCCAGTAGGGCCGGGTGAAATCGTCCGCCTCGGGGAGGTCGTACCGCACGGTGTTCACAGGAAGAGTCCGATCGCGGAGTCGAGGGACCAGGTCTGCCAGGCCATGGCGAAGAGGGCGACGAGCGAGATGAGCGCCATCATCGCGTTCTGCCCCTGCTCGGCCCAGTCGTGGATCATCAGCACCAGATAGAGCAGGTTGAGCAGCAGGCCGCCGACCAGTGCGATCGGGGTGAGGAAGCCGAGCACGAGGCCGAGCCCGAGGGCCAGCTCCGCGTAGACGACGATGTGCGCCATCAGCTTCGGGCGGGGCGCGACGACCGTCTCGAAGCCGCCCTTCACGAAGGCCCAGCGATGCTTGCCCGCGACGTCGGCGGCCCAGGCGATGCCGGTGCCGCGTTCGAACCAGCCCTTCTTGTCCTTGTGCCGCCAGCTCTCCAGCCACCACAGGCCGAGGCCTATCCGGAGCACGGCGAGCCATTCGGCGCCGCTGAGCCAGATGGTCTGCATCGCAGCTCCCACCCTCGATCCCTCGATTGATCTGACGGTACGTCAGTTCAGCGGATCCGGGGCGATCACGCAAGGGTCCGGTCAGGTCGAGGCCGCGCCGACATCGCGCACCCAGACGGGGAACGGGTCGAACTCCGGCTCGGCCGGCGCCTCCCCCTCCTCCAGATCCGCCCAGGCCACGACGCCCCGCTCCTCGTCGGAGAGGAAGGCCTCCACCACGCCCGCGAGGCCGGCGACGGGCACGTACGCGCCCCCGAACGGCAGCTCGTGCGCCGCCACCGAGGCGGTGGAACAGCGCAGCTGACCGGCCTGCTCGTCGTGCCAGACGTAGAACGTCGCCGACCCCGCGAAGCCCCGGTCGAGGAGGCGGAGCCGGATGGCCTCGGCCACCCGCTCGAACGCGCGGACCACCTCGGAAACCGACAGGGACCGGCGGTCCTCGCCCTCCGCCCCCAACCACCAGGTGTTGGCCTCCCACTCGGAACGCCTGTCGGCCGGATCCAGCACGAGGGGCCCGTCAGCGATTTCCGCGATCCATGTCAGCAGCACGGCAGAAGTATCCCGACGCCCCCGCCCCCACCCCCGGCCCGCCGGTGCCCCGACGCCCAGACGCCCCGGCGGCCCGGCGCCCCGGCACCCACCCACGGTCCGCCGCACGGCCGCACGGCGGCCCGGCGGCACCCCGCGTCAAACGGCCCGTAACCGATCCGCAATCGATTCACTCCCTGCCCGCGACCCATCAACGCTGCGTGGCGATACGCTCACACCTCATGCCCGGAGTCCCCACAGCACCCGACATGACCACCCAGCCCCGCCCCGTGTACGTCATCGGGGGCGGTCCCGGCGGCCTCGCCGCGGCCGCCGCGTTGCGGGCCCGCGGGGTGCGCGCCGTGGTCGTCGAGAAGTCCGACGAGGTCGGCGCCTCGTGGCGCCGCCACTACGAGCGGCTCCACCTGCACACCACGCGCCGGCTCTCCGCCCTCCCGGGCCTGGCCATGCCGCGCCGTTTCGGACGCTGGGTCTCCCGGGACGACGTGGTGCGGTACCTGGAGAAGTACGTCGAGTTCCATGAGCTGGAGGTCGTCACCGGCGTCGAGGTCACCCGCATCGAGCGCGCGGTCGACGGCAAGGGCAACGACGACGGATTCACCCTGCACGCCACCGGCGGCCGCGTGCTGGCGGCCTCGGCCGTGGTCGTCGCCACCGGGTTCAACCACACGCCCGCGCTGCCCGACTGGCCGGGCCGGGACGCGTACACCGGCGAGCTGGTGCACGCCGCCGACTACCGCAACGCAAAGCCGTACGCGGGCCGGGACGTGCTGGTCGTCGGCGTGGGCAACACCGGCGCCGAGATAGCCGTGGACCTCGTCGAGGGCGGCGCCGCGCGGGTGCGGCTCGCCGTGCGCACCGCCCCGCACATCGTGCGCCGCTCCACCGCCGGCTGGCCGGCCCAGCGCACGGGGATCCTCGTACGACGCCTGCCCGTGCGGCTCGTGGACCGGCTCGGCCGGCTCGTCGCCAAGGCCTCCGTCCCCGACCTGTCGGCGTACGGGCTTCCGCGCCCCGACACCGGCCTGTACAGCAGGGTCAAGGAAGGGGCGATCCCCGTCCAGGACGTCGGCCTCATCGACGCGGTCCGGGCCGGCCGGGTCGAGCCGGTGGCCGCCGTCGACTCCTTCGACGGCGATGCCGTGGTCCTCGCGGACGGCACGCGGATCGCCCCGGACGCGGTGATCGCGGCCACCGGGTACCGGCGCGCCCTGGAGGGTCTGGTCGGGCACCTCGACGTCCTGGACGGGCGCGGACGCCCCCTCGTGCACGGCGCCCGCACCCCCGCCCAGGCACCCGGCCTGTACTTCACGGGCTTCTCCAACCCCATCAGCGGGATGTTCCGGGAGATGGCCCTGGACGCGGAGCGGATCGCGAAGGCGGTGGCGCGGCTCGTCGGCGACTAGGTCGGACGACCTGCTCCGACCGAAAGGAGTCTGGACCTTCCCCGAAGCGTCTGCGACCGTTCCACACATCACCTCCACCACCTTTCCTGCGCAGCCCTGTTCCTGACGGCGCGTCAGTTCAGTAATCTGACTACGCGTCAGTTATTTGAGGTTCCATCGATGTTCATCGAGCAGGAGCGGGCGGAACGATGCTTGGATCTACTCACGGCACCCTCACCACCGACTTCCGCGCACGTGTCGAGGCCTGCGGGGAGTCCCCCAGAACGGCCGTCCACTCGACGGCCGCGCCGTCCGCCGAGGACACGGTCGCGGTGGACGTCAGCGGACGGCCACTCCATGCCGACGTGCCCGACCTGGACCGGTTCTTCCGGCCCGAGTCCGTGGCCGTCGTCGGCGCCTCCGACGCCGAGGGCAAACCGAACACCGGAATCACCCGCCAGCTGATCGCGTGGGCGGAGCGCGTGGGTGCCCGGATCCATCCCGTGCACCCCACCCGCGCCACCGTCTTCGGACTGCCCTGCCACGCCTCCGTGGCCGACCTGCCCGAACAGGTGGACCTCGCCGTCCTCCTCGTCGGCGACCCCCTCCCCGTCATCGAGGAACTCGCCGAGACGAAGGTGAAGTTCGCCGTCGCCTTCGCCTCCGGCTTCGCCGAGACCGGCGACGCGGGCGCGGCCGCCCAGGCCCGCCTCGCCGCCGCCGTCCAGCGCTCGGGCCTGCGCCTGCTCGGCCCCAACACCAACCTCAACGCCTTCGAGAAGTTCCGCGACGACCTCGACGGACCGGCGATCGCGCTGATCACCCAGTCCGGCCACCAGGGCCGGCCCGTCTACACCCTCCAGGAGCTCGGCATCCGCCTCTCCCACTGGGCGCCGACGGGCAACGAGGCGGACCTCGAAACCTCCGACTTCATCTCCTACTTCGCCGAGCAGCCCGAGGTCGGCGCCATCGCCTGTTACGTCGAGGGGCTCAAGGACGGCCGCTCCTTCCTCCTCGCCGCCGACCGGGCCGCCCGCAACGGGGTCCCCGTCGTCGCCGTCAAGGTCGGCCGCACCGAGACCGGCGCCCGCATGGCCGCCTCCCACACCGGGAAGCTGACCGGCGCGGACACCGTCGTGGACGCCGCCATGCGCCAGTTCGGCGTCATCCGCGTCGACGGCCTGGACGAGCTCCAGGACACCGCCGCCCTCCTCGCCCGTGCCCGCAAGCCGAAGGCCGACGGGGTCGTCGTGTACTCGATCTCCGGTGGCACCGGCGCCCACTTCTCCGACCTGGCCACGGAGGCGGGCCTCACCCTCCCCACCCTCTCGGACGCCAAGCAGGCCGAACTCCACCAGTGGATCCCGGAGTACCTGAACGTCGCCAATCCCGTCGACAACGGCGGCCACCCGGTCGGCGACTGGCGCGGCCGCAAGATCATCGACGCGATCCTGGCCGACCCGTCCGTCGGCGTCCTGATCTGCCCGATCACCGGCCCCTTCCCCCCGATGAGCGACAAGCTCGCCCAGGACCTGGTGGACGCCGCCGAGGCCACGGACAAGCTGATCTGCGTGATCTGGGGCTCCCCCGTCGGCACCGAGGAGGCCTACCGCACCACCCTCCTCGGCTCCTCCCGCGTGGCCACCTTCCGTACGTTCGGCAACTGCATCACCGCCGTACGGGCCTACCTCGGCCACCACCGCTTCACCGCCGGGTACCGCTCCCCCTTCGAGGACGCGCCCCGCACGCCCTCGCCCTCGTACCGCAAGGCGCAGGCCCTGATGCGGCCGGGCCAGCAGCTCAGCGAGCACGCGGCGAAGCAGCTGCTGCGGGCGTACGGGATACGGGTCCCGCGCGAGCAGCTCGTGACGAGCGCGGCGGCGGCCGTCAGGGCGGCGGGCCTGGTCGGCTACCCGGTCGTCATGAAGGCGTCGGGGCCGCAGCTGGCCCACAAGACGGAACTGGGCCTGGTCAAGATCGGCCTGACCTCGGCGAGCCAGATCCGCGACGCGTACCGCGAGCTCACGGACATCGCGCGCTACGAGAACGTCCCGCTGGACGGCATCCTGGTCTGCCAGATGGTGGAGCGGGGGGTGGAAATGGTCGTGGGCGTCACCCAGGACGACCTCTTCGGCCCCACCGTCACCGTCGGGCTCGGCGGGGTCCTCGTCGAGGTCCTCCGGGACGCGGCGGTCCGCGTGCCGCCGTTCGGCGAGGACCAGGCGCGGGCGATGCTCGGCGAACTGCGCGGGCACGCGCTGCTGGAGGGGGTCCGGGGGGCTCCGCCGGCAGACGTGGACGCGCTGGTGGAGGTCATCCTCCGAATCCAGCGGATGGCCCTGGAACTGGGCGACGAACTCTCCGAGCTGGACATCAACCCCCTGATGGTCCTGCCCCGGGGACAGGGGGCGGTCGCCTTGGACGCCTTGGCCGTCTGCCGCTGACGCTGCGCGGCCCCGCTTGACCGACCCCCGCCGCCTCGGCGCCGCCGTCGGGGCTCTTTCAGCCCCGCCGGCGTTTGAGGCGCGGGGTCCGGGGCGGAGCCCGGGGAACGGTGGAAGGGCGGGTAGGGGACCGGCGCTCCGCGCAGCGGCAACCCACCCGCACCCGCAGCACGGATCCCCCACACCAACCCACGTCACCCGAACGGGAGTCCAAAGAATGACCGAGGCACCGACCCAGGACACGACCATCCTGCACCGCACGGAGAACAACGTCTCCTGGATCACCCTCAACCGCCCCGACGCCATGAACGCCCTCACCTGGGACCAACGCGACCGCGTCATCGCCCTGCTCGCGGACGCCTCCGCCGACCCCGCCATCCGCGCCGTGGTCGTCACCGCCACCGGCAAGGGCTTCTGCGCCGGCGCCGACCTCCGCGGCGGGGCCGCCGCCACCGACCGCGTCGCCGGCGACGTCGCCCGCATGATCCGCCTCGGCGCGCAGCGCCTGATCACCGCGGTCCTCGACTGCGAGAAGCCGGTCCTCGCCGCGGTCAACGGCACGGCCGCCGGCATCGGCGCCCACCTCGCCCTCGCCTGCGACCTCGTGATCGCCGCCGACACCGCCCGCTTCATCGAGGTGTTCGTACGCCGCGGCCTCGTCCCCGACGGTGGCGGCGCGTACCTCCTCCCCCGCCTCGTCGGCCCGCAGAAGGCCAAGGAGTTGATGTTCTTCGGCGACGCGCTCCCGGCCGCGGACGCGGAGCGCCTCGGCCTGGTCAACAAGGTCGTGGCGGCCCAGGAGCTGGAGGCCACCGCCCGCGAGTGGGCCGAGCGCCTCGCCCAGGGCCCGACCCGGGCCATCGCCATGACGAAGCAGCTCGTGAACGCCTCCCTGGACAGCGACCGGGCGACCGCACTGGCCGCCGAGGCCACCGCTCAGGAGATCAACATGACCACCGCCGACGCGAACGAGGGCGTGGCGAGCTTCGTGGAACGCCGCACGCCCAAGTACCTCGGCCGCTGAACCGGACGACGACGCCCGCACCCACTACATCCGCGGGTCCGGCCTCAGCAGCGCGAACACCGCCCCCGCCGGGTCCGATCCCCAGGCGATGCGTCCGACGCCCGGCACGTCCACGGCGGGCATCAGCACCTCACCGCCGTTGCCCTCGATCGCCACGGCGGCGGCGTCGACATCGGCCGCGTTGAAGTACGGCACCCAGCGCGGCAGCATGTTCGACGCGCCGCCCGCGCCCTCGCCCAGCGGCGCGATCCCCCCGAAGGACGTCATCTGCTTGTCGCCCTCCGCCGTGCTCAGTACCCGGTACGTCATGCCGGGCGTCTGCATCTCCTCGTGCCGCCAGCCGAAGAGCCCGTAGTAGAAGGCGATGGCCGAATCGGGGTCGGGGACGTGCAGTTCGACCCACACCAGGCTGTTCACCGCGGACGTCAGCTCCAGCCCGCCCGTCTTCCCCGGCTGCCAGCACGCGAACTGCGCGCCCTGCGGGTCGGTGAACTGCGCCAGCCATCCCTCGCCCATCACGTCCATGGGCTCCGCGCGCACCGTCCCGCCCACGTCCTTGACGGCCTTGGCCGTGGCCCGGATGTCGGGGGTGTCGAAGTACGTCATCCACGCGGAGGCCGCGCCGGCCTCCGTCAGGGGTCCGACCGCGGCCACGGTCTTCCCCGCCACCTGGAAGAACCCGTACCCGCCCGCCTCGGGACCGGCGGATACGAACTCCCAGCCGAAGACGGACCGGTAGAACGCGGCGGAGGCGTCGACGTCGGGGCTGCCGAGGTCGAGCCAGTTGGGTGATCCGGTACGGAAGTCGGTGCCGAGCATGGGCGACTCTCCCAAGGTGGTGAGGATTCGGGTGCGCCCGACACGATGCCGAACCCCGCGCGCCCGAGGACGTACCCGCCGCCCACCGGCCGGGGGCTTCACCCGAGTGGAGGCACCTACCCGGCCGTGGAGGGGGACGGGGCGGAGGCCGGGGCAGGGGCGGAGGCCGGGGCCGGGACGTCCCGCAGGGAGGGCAGGTCGCGGAACTGGTCGTGGAAGGCGGCCTTCAGCTCCGGGGAACGTTCCTCCGCCTCCCTGAACGCGTCGTCCCCCGCCCCGCCCGCGAGCAGCTCGCCGAGCCGCCTCGCCGGCCGGTCCGGGTGGGTCGTGGACAGCAGGCGGCGCAGCCGCGGGGTCCCACACCTTCCCATCTGACGCTCCGTCAGGTTCAATCGTGGATGTGATGGGACACGCAGGGATGGCGGCCACCGTCGTCCGATACCTCAGGTCAGTAGGCTCCCCCACCTCCACCGCGGCGGAAGCGGAGTCCGTGGACGTTCTGCCGCGCCCCGACCTGCGGGCCGTCGGGGAGGACGAACGCGCCCCCGTGAGCCCCGCCGAGTTCCGCGCCGTGCTCGGGAACTTCGCCAGCGGGGTCACCGTCATCACCGCCCCGCCCGGCGAGGGGGAGGACGGGCCGGCCGGCTTCGCCTGCCAGTCGTTCGCCTCGCTCTCCCTCGACCCGCCGCTGGTCACCTTCATGGTGGCCCGTACGTCGACCACCTGGCCCCGCATCGCGCGCGCCGGGGTGTTCTGCGTGAACATCCTCGGCGCCGAACAGGGCGAGCTGTGCCGGGCCTTCGCCGTCAGCGGTGCCGACAAGTTCGCCGGGGTGGGCCACAGCCCCGCCCCCGCCACCGGGTCGCCGCAACTCGACGACGTGCCCGCCTGGATCGACTGCCGGATCCACGCCGTCCACACCGGCGGCGACCACCTCATCGTCGTGGGCCGGGTCGAGGCCATGGGCGCGGCCGGCGAGGACGGCCCGCTGCTGTTCCACAAGGGCAGGTTCGGGCGGTTCAGCTCCTGAACGCCCCCGCCCGGCGAACACCCGTCTGCAAAGCAGGCTACCGATGCGTAAGCTCCCCCCGAGGGGCCGAGGGACCCAGCTGTCGTCCCGGCCTCTCGATTTCCACTATTCCAGGGGGGATTTGGCTTGATTTTGAATATGATGCGCCGCGCGCGCGGCGCAGTCGCCGTCGGCGTCGCCACCGGAGCCCTGCTCGTCGCCGCCGTACCGGCCGCGTCGGCCGCGCCGACCGCCGCGCCTCCGAACACGGCCGCCGGCTCGATCCTGATCGACGGCACCACGGGGGCCACGCTCAACGCCAAGAACGCCGACACCAAGCGGCAGGGCGCGAGCACCACGAAGATCATGACGGCCGCTCTGGTCATCCGCATGCCCGGTGTGGACCTCAACAAGAAGGTCACCATCAAGCAGGAGTACCTGGACTACGTCGTCCGGGAGGGCGCGAGCACCGCCCACCTCAAGGCCGGCGCCACGCCGACCGTCCGTCAGCTCCTCTACGGCCTGATGCTGCCGTCGGGCTGCGACGCGGCCTACGCGCTCGCCGACACCTTCGGCAAGGGCGCGACCACGGCGGACCGCACCAAGGACTTCATCGCGCAGATGAACGCGAAGGCGAAGGCCCTGGGCATGACCCGGACCACCTACGACTCCTTCGACGGCATCTCGCCGACGGGCAACAACCTCACGACCCCGCGCGACATGGCGAAGCTGACCAAGTACGCGATGATGGGCACCACGTTCCCGGCGATCGTGAAGTCCACGTCGTACAGCAGCGGTGGCACCTCCACCGACGCCACCTGGTACAACACCAACCTGCTCATCCGCGAGCGTCCCACCGGCTACGCGTACCCGGGTGCCATCGGCGTCAAGACCGGTACCGGCACCGCCGCGGGCAAGTGCCTCGTCTTCTCCGCGACCCGCAACGGCAAGACCGTCATCGGCGTCATGCTGAACGACGAGGAGCGCTACGCGGACGCCATGAAGCTCATGGACTGGGCGCTCGGCGCGAGCGCCGGCTCCGGGGCGGCGCTGCAGCGCAGCAACACCGAGCCGATCCCCGACGTCCTCGACTGACGTTGACGTCGGCCTTGATCGGGTCGCTCTGATCGACAGCTCCTCCACCGGCGGGTACGACCACCCGCCGGCGGGGGAGCTCCGTCGTTCCCGGGCCCGTCCGTACCGGACCCGGACCCGGACCCGGACCGGGGCCCGTCAGAAGGTGAGCACGCCCCGCGCCACCCGCCCGTGGTGGGCGTCGTCGACGGCCTTCGCGAAGTCCTCGACCGGGTAGACCTCCGTGACCAGCTCGTCCAGCAGCAGCCGGCCCTGCCGGTAGAGCTCTGCGTAGAGCGCGATGTCGCGCTGCGGGCGCGAGGAGCCGTACCGGCAGCCCATGATGGTCTTGTCCAGGTACATCGAGGAGACCTGGAAGGACGCCTCCTCCTTGAAGCCGGGCACGCCGAGCAGGATCGCCTGCCCGTGCCGGTCCAGGAGGTCGATGGCCTGGCGGATCAGCTTGACGTTGCCCACGCACTCGAAGGCGTGGTCCGCGCCCGTCGGGAGGACCTCCTTCACCGCGGCCGAGGAGTCCGCCACCGCGGACGCGTCGATGAAGTGCGTGGCCCCGAACTGCCGGGCCACCGCCTCCTTCGCCGGGTTCGCGTCGACCGCCACGATGGTGGTGGCGCCCGCGATCCGCGCGCCCTGGAGCACGTTCAGCCCGATCCCGCCGGTGCCGATGACGACCACCGACTCGCCCCGGTCCACCCGGGCCCGGTTCAGGACCGCGCCCACGCCCGTCAGCACCCCGCAGCCGATCAGCGCCGCCGAGGTCAGCGGGATGTCCGCCGGGATCTTCACCGCCTGCACGGCCTTGACGATCGTGCGCTCCGCGAACGCCGAGTTCGACGCGAACTGGTACAGCGGCTTCCCGCCCCGCGAGAAGGGCTGCCCCGGCATCCCGATCGCCTTGCGGCACATCGTGGGCCGCCCCCGGTCGCAGTCCGCGCACGCCCCGCAGTTGGCCAGCGTGGACAGCGCCACGTGGTCCCCGGGCGCCACGTGCGTGACCCCGGAGCCGACCGCCTCCACGACCCCCGCGCCCTCGTGGCCGAGGACGACCGGCGGCGGGAAGGGGATCGTCCCGTCGATCACCGAGAGGTCGCTGTGGCACAACCCGGCCGCCGCTATCGCGACCAGCACCTCCCCCGGCCCCGGGTCCCGGATCTCCAGGTCGTCGACCACCTGCGCCTGCTTGCCGTCGAATACGACGCCTCTCACCGCGACTCCTTAGGCAGGCCGAGCACGCGCTCGGCGATGATGTTCCGCTGGATCTCGTCCGAACCGCCGTAGATCGTGTCGGCACGGGTGAACAGGAACAGCCGCTGCTCCTCGTCGAGTCCGAGCTCGTACGGGAGCCCGGGCGCCCAGGGCGCCCTGGCCGGCCCGGCCGTCGCCGCCGCGCCCCTGACCTCGACCGCGAGCTCGCCGAGCCGCTTGTGCCAGCCGCCCCACAGCAGCTTGGCCACGCTCGGGGCCCCCGGATCCCCCTCGGCGCCCAGGGTGCGCAGGGCGTTCCACCGCATCGTGCGCAGCTCCGCCCACTGGCGCACGAGCCGGTCCCGCAGTACGGGATCGTCCCCGCCCGCCGCCGCGCCGGAAGCGGCGTACGAGGCAAGTACGCGCTCCAGTTCCGCCGCGAAGCCGATCTGCTGGACCAGCGTCGAGACGCCCCGTTCCAGCGCGAGCAGCCCCATGGCCACGCCCCAGCCCTCGCCCTCCGCGCCGACGACCTCGGCGGCGACCGCCCCGTCGAAGAAGACCTCGTTGAACTCCGAGGTCCCCGACATCTGGCGGATGGGCCGGACCTCGACCCGCCCCGGCTGGTCCATCCGCACGAGCAGGAACGACAGCCCCCGGTGGCGGCGCGAGCCCGGCTCGGTACGGGCCAGGACGAAGCACCAGTCGGCGTCCTGGGCGAGCGAGGTCCAGATCTTCTGGCCGGTGACCCGGTACAGCCCGTCGGCCGGGTCGCAGACCGCCGCCGTGCGGATCGCGGCGAGGTCGGAGCCGGCGCCGGGCTCGCTGTAGCCCTGGCACCACAGTTCCTCACCCGCCGCGATGCCGGGGAGGAAGCGGCCCTGCTGCTCCCGGGAGCCGTAGGCGATGAGCGTCGGCGCGAGGAGGTTCTCCCCGATGTGGCCGACCCGGCCGGGCGCGCGCAGCGCCGCGTACTCCTCGGCCCACACCACCTGCCCGGTCAGTGAGAGCCGCCGCTGCCCGTACGCCCCCTCGGGCGCGTCCCAGCCCTGCCCGATCCAGCCCCCGCGGCCCAACTCGCGCTCCCACGCGCGCCGGGCGCCGACCTCCTCGTGCTCGCTGCCCGGTCCGCCGAGGCCGACCGCCTGCGCGTACGGGCCGACGAGGTGCTCCGTCAGCCACGCCCGGGCGTGGCCGCGCAGTTCCTCGTCCTCGGCCCCGAAGCCGAAATCCACGGCGCTCCCCCCGTCAGGCGTTGGGGCGGTCCTTGGCGGCCGCCGCCTTGGCCATGGCCTCCAGCTGGGCCAGCATCGGCATCGGGTCCTTGCCGACCGTTCCGGGGAGGAAGTCGGCGATCTTCTCCGGGGTCCAGGTGCCCTCGGCGTACCCGGCGCGCAGTTCGCGCGGCTGCGCCCAGACCGCGATCTTGGGGCCGGCGATCGTGTAGACCTGCCCGGTGATGTCCTCGGCCCTGGCGCGGTCGCTGAGCAGGTAGGTGACGAGCGCGGCCACGTCCTCGGGCTCGCCGATCTCCTTGAGCTCCATGGGGACGTTGGCCGACATGCGGGTACGGGCGACGGGTGCGACGGCGTTGGCGGTGACCCCGTACTTGGCGAGCCCGAGGGCGGCGCTGCGTACGAGCGAGATGATCCCGCCCTTGGCGGCGCTGTAGTTGGCCTGGGCGACGGAGCCCTGGTGGTTGCCGCTGGTGAAGCCGATGAGCGTGCCGGTGCCCTGCTTGCGCATCACGGCGGAGGCGGCGCGGAACACGGTGAAGGTGCCCTTGAGGTGGGTGGCGACGACCGGGTCCCACTCCTCCTCGGACATGTTGAAGAGCATCCGCTCGCGCAGGATGCCGGCGACGCACACGACCCCGTCGATGCGTCCGTACCGCGCGAGCGCGGTGTCGACGATGCGCTGCCCGCCGGCCATGGTGGAGATGTCGTCCGCGACGGCGACGGCCTCGCCGCCCGCGGCGAGGATCTCCTTCACCACGCCTTCGGCGATCTCGCTGGTCGGCTCTCCGCCCTCGATGCCGACCCCGTAGTCGTTGACGACGACCTTGGCCCCCTCGGCGGCCGCGGCGAGTGCCACGGCCCGCCCGATGCCCCGGCCGGCGCCGGTGACGGCGACGACTTTGCCTGCCAAGAAGTTCCCCACGTCCGGCCCCTTCCCACGTTTTCTGACGGACCGTTAGATTCTATGGGCACGCCGACGCCGGAGCACAAGCCCCCGTTGCCTTCTCTCCACTCACCGCTCTCCGCTCTCCCCTCTCCGCCCGCCACGTTCTCCACGCAAGGAGCCGACGCCGCCCATGACCATGCCCGCCGAGTTCCACGACATCGCCAAGCGCGTCAACAACTGGGGCCGCTGGGGGGCCGAAGACGAGATCGGAACCCTCAACCTCATCACCGACGAGGTCGTCCGCGCCGCCGCGGCGGAGATCCGCAGCGGCCGCCGGATACCGCTCGCCCTGCCGCTCAAGGAGGACGGGGTCCAGGCCGGCATGATCCCCGGCCGGATCAACCCGCTGCACACGATGGTGCAGATCAACCAGGAACTCTTCGGCCCGGGCACGGTGGCGTGCAGCGACGACGCCGTGACCATGGGCCTCCAGTCCGCCACCCACTGGGACGCCCTGACCCACGTCTCCCACTCGGGCCGGATCTACAACGGCCGCCCGGCGTCCACGATCACGGCGCACGGTCGCGCCGAGTTCAGCGGCATCGACAAGGCCGGCCACATCGTCTCGCGCGGGGTCCTGCTCGACGTGGCCCGCGCGAAGGGCCTCGACCGCCTCCCGGGCGGGCACGCCGTCACCCCCGAAGACCTGGCCGAGGCGGAGGAGTTCGGCGGGGTCACGGTCCGCGCCGGCGACATCGTCCTGGTCCGCACCGGTCAGATCCAGGTCTACCTGGCGGGCGACAAGCACGGCTACGGCTTCCCGTCACCCGGCCTGTCCGTGCGCACCCCGGAGTGGTTCCACGCCCGGGACGTGGCGGCGGTCGCGAACGACACCCTGACCTTCGAGATCTTCCCGCCGGAGATCGAGAACCTCTGGCTCCCGGTGCACGCCCTCGACCTCGTCGAGATGGGCATGCACCAGGGCCAGAACTGGAACCTCGAAAAGTTGTCCACAGCCTGTGCAGAAGAAAGTCGGTACGCGTTCCTCCTCTCGGCGATGCCGGAGCCCTTCGTAGGCGCGGTGGGCACCCCGGTGGCCCCGGTGGCCATCCTCTGAACACCGGGGATCACGACAGCCGGAGCCCCGGAAGCCGGAATCACGGCGGCCGGGGCACACCGGTGGGGGTCACATCACCCAGGACCATCAGCCGGAGCCACACCGGTCGAAGCCGAACCGGTCGGAACCACATCCGCCGGAACCAGGTCCGTCGGGGTCACAACAGCCGGAGTCACGACAGCCGGGGTCACGACCGCGGGCACCTGCGGTGCGGCGGGCCCCTCCCCCGCACCCCCCACACCCTCAGACGCCCCGCACCCGGCGGCGATCAGTCCCAGTACGGTCGCCGTACCCGCCGTCACGGCCTTGATCGAGATGCGCTTGAACAACGTCCACCTCTACTGCCGCGAGTCCCTACGGGCCGTGCGCCCACGGTGTGGCGGCAGGCTGCCGAACGTATCGACGCGGCCGCAGCCGCGGCCAGGACCGGGGCCCGGAGCGGCCGGAACCGGCAGGGGCGGGACCGATTCCGGGTGCATCGGCCCGACGGGCGGGCATCCGTTCACGAGCCACCGATCCGACGCCCACGCCTTCCTGGAACCATGAGGTGTCCATGACGCGTCACTGATCGGAAGCGCACACCCCCGGTCGCCGGCGCCGCACCCAGGAGAAACGATGTCGAACCCGTACCAGGCCTTTCCACCCCCGCCATCACCCCCGCCACGCCGCAAGAACAACACCGCCGCCATCCTCGTGGTCGTCTTCGTGGTCATCGCGGCCCTCTACGGCGTCTCCCGGGCGCTCCTCGCGGACGGCTCCAAGAGCAACGGCAAGCCCTCCTCGTCCCCGACCCTGGGCGCCCCCTCGTTCAAGCCCTCCGACCCCGGCAACCCGGAGTCCTCCTCCGACACCTCCAGCGCCTGGAAGGTCGGCGACTGCGGCGGCCCGGACCCGAACGACCAGCCCGACGGCTACCGGCGCCAGAAGTGCGACGCCGCCGGCGCCACCTTCAAGGCCATCGACATCAAGGACGCCGGCATCCTCCCCGGCTCGATCCAGTGCCCGGCCGGCACCGACCTGATGATCAAGGTGAGCATCTCCTACAACGGCGGCAAGAGCAGCGGCATCCCCACCAACACCGTGTGCGGCCGCAACCTCTCCGCCGACCACCCCGGCGACGCGGGCGCCGGCGGCGGCCAGCTGGTCAAGGGCGACTGCATCACCGACCAGGCCAAGGAAATCCCCTGCGCGGGCGCCCCCAAGGGCTCATACAAGGTCCTCGGCCTCGTCAAGACGAAGGAAGAATGCCCGTCGGGCACCACGGAGCCGATGCAACTCACGATCTCGGTCGGCCGCCCGTACGACGTCATCTGCGCGGAGGGCTAGGTCTCTTTCGGATCTTGCCGGGCGGCGCGAGCCGGGCAAGATCCGGAAGAGGTGGCCTAAGCCCCCGTCGCCGACGGCGACCCCGCCGCCCGCGCGGCGGCGGGGCACGGCGCCGCAGGAGGCGGGATCTACGAGTCCTTCGAGGAGGACCGCTCACCCGCCACGAACGCCCGCGCCTCCCGCAGGTACGCCAGGCACCCGTCCACGTCCTCCGGCACGACCCGCACCCACTCCCGCATCGGATGCCCGGGCCGCGTCTCGCACGGGGCGCCGACCCCCGCCCCGACGAGCTCGGTGACGCGCCCGGCGGGCAGCTTGACCACGACGTCCTCCTCGGTGGAGAACGCGTAGAACTTCCCCCCGGTCTTCACCCCGAGCGACCGCAACATGCGCCCCCGCTCGTCGTCCGGATACTCGACGGACAGAGCCGCCACGGCCGCCTCAAAAAACTCCACGCCCGCCATTGTCCCCGCCCCGGCCGTCAATCCCAGGCATTGAACAGCGCGGCCCCCAGGGTCCTGGGCCCCCAGTACGCGATCTGCTTCGACTCGGAGGGCGACAGCGCGGAGGTGTCCCACTCCCCGAGCGGGGACAGCAGCTGCGCCGCGCTCAGCACCACGAACCCGGCGTCCCCGAACGCGGCGACGCCCCAGGCCGGCGGCTCCAGGAACTCATCGTCATACCCGTGCTTCCGTTCCTCGACGAAGGCGACCAGCGGCTGGTGCGCGTGGAACAGCACCACATGCCGCCCGCCGGCCCCGTCGACGACGGTCGCACTGTGGAAGTTGCACGGGTACATCCGCTCCGCGAAGTCCCCGGGCTGCCCGCCGGCGGCGAGGGCGGCGGCGTACCAGGCGGCCCGGCACCTGCCGACCTCGACCTCGCGCAGCGGCGCCTCGCTCACGTGCCGGACCCCCGTGGCCCCCTTCTCAAGGCGGAAGCCACCGCGCGAACCGTCCACACCCACCACCCGCCCCTAGGCGTCCGCCGCCCCGGTCTCACCGAGCACTTCCAGATAGTGCGCGTTGTACATGACCCCCAACACATTCCCAAACGGATCGACGACGGAAGCCGTCACGAACCCCGGCCCGCGCTCCACGGGGCCCTCGTACTCCGTCGCCCCCATGGCCAGCAGCCTCTCGAAGACGGCCTGCACCTCGTCGACGTGCCAGTAGACAACGGCCCCACCGACCCCGGCCACTGCCCCCTTCGGCGCGTACCGCCGGTCGATCAGCCCGAGTTCGTGCTGGTAGTCCCCCAGCCGGAACTCGGCATATCCGGGCCGCTCGAAGTACGGCTCGACCCCGAGCAGTTCGGAGTACCAGCGCTTGGCCGCGTCCAGATCGTCGGCCCAGAAACTGACCGTGGTGAGCCCTCGCAACATCCCCGTCCACTCCTCCGTCGCCACGAAACCCGGATCCCCGCCAAGGGGCCGGCCGGTCAAACACCGGCCGGCTACCTGTACCTCAGCGGCAACGCGCACGTGCGGGCACTGCTCGCCGATCGCGCCTGACCGCGCGCCCCCGCAGAGGCACTGCGGGTGGCGGCGGCGCGCATGCACGCCCCGAGCGCGGCACGGCGGCCGCCACCCCGCGACCCGCACTCGTCAAGGCAGGCCCTTGGCGTCCCCTCGCGTCGAATCGCTCCACACCAGGGTGATCAAGATGTGACGGATCGTCAATATCTCGTTAGAGGTACACGTGTGGTTCCCGACCGGAAGGGTGAATTTTCGACGGACCCGACGGACCCGACGGACCGCTCGTGGCCCCGTCCGACGCCGCCTTCTCCGCCCGGTCGACCTCGCACCAGATCCGCTTGCCCGCGCCCTCGCGCTGCCAGCCCCAGCGGTCCGCCAGGCCGTCCACCAGCTCCAGGCCCCGGCCGTTCGTGTCATCGCCGCCCGCCTGCCGCCTGGCCGGCCCCCGGTCGCTCGCGTCCGCGACCTCGACCCGTACGCCCGGCCCCCGGAACAGCATCCGCAGCACGGCCGGACAGCCCGTGTGCACGACCGCGTTCGTGACCAGTTCGGAGATCAGCAGGATCAGCGTCTCGGCGAGCGGCTCGTCATCGCCTATGCCCGACCCGGCCAGCCGCGAACGCGCCCACCGGCGGGCCCGGCCGACCTCGGCTGGGTCCGGTCCTACCTCCAGCTGAACCTGAAGCACCTGCACCGCTCACACCATCCGAACCGGCGGACACTTCGCCTCGCGACAGGATGGGATCACCCAGCGTGATCCCCGTGTCGAGCAGCATGGTTGACATACAGTCACCACAACAAGCGCTTCGGGCATATTCCCGCGCGATGCAGTGGATGTGGTGCATACTGTGCGGCTCCCGCGCCGCTCAACCGCCCGCATCGTGGGAGCGTACCGTGACGGGCCCGCCACTCCGGGCCGTTAGCGGGCGGGCGAAGGACACAAACCGATATCAACTCTCTGTAATCGGACATGCGTCCCCCGCCGTCCCGCCCGTGCCTTCCACGCCCTCCGTGCCAGTGGGCCACACAGGGCCACACGGCGCTACACGGCAGCGGACAGCAGGAGTTCGGCCGCCAGCAGCTCCTCCGCCTCCCCCGCCGTCCGCCACTGCTCCGCCCGCACCCACGCCCGCTTCAGGTGCAGGTGCACGTCCGCCTCCCACGTGAAGCCCATCCCGCCGTGCACCTGCAGGCAGTCCCGGGCGCCCCGCACCGCCGCCTCGTCCGCCAGCAGTTTCGCCGCCGCGATCTCACCGTCGTCGGACGTCACCGCCGCCGCGTAGACCGCCGTACGGGCCACCTCCGCCCGCACCAGCATCTGCGCGCACAGGTGCTTCACCGCCTGGAACGCCCCGATCGGCTGCCCGAACTGCTCGCGCTCCCCCGCGTACCGCACCGCCAGCTCCACCGTCCGCAGCGCGCTGCCGACCTGCAGCGCCGCCGTCAGCAGCGCCCCCTCGGAGCGGTACGACGACACGTCCGCGTACGAGGAGACCCGGTGCAGCGGGGTCAGCGGGTCCGCGGAGCGCACCGGAGAACCGGCGGGGACGCCCTCGGCCCCCAGCACCGCGTCCGCCTCCCCCGCGTACGCCACCAGGCCCCCGCCCAGGTCGCACGCCGTCACCACCGCCGTGCCCTCGGCCGCCCCCGGGACCACTCCGGCGGCCAGGTGCGTGGCCACCAGCGGCCCCGGCAGCAGCACCCGCCCGGCCTCCTCGAAGACCAGCACGGCCTCCGCGAGCCCGAGGCCCACACCCCCCTCGGACTCCGGCAGGCGCAGCGCGAAGAACCCCGCCTCGCCCAGCTCCCGCCACAGCGCACGGTCGACCACGGGAACACCCGCGTCCGCACCCTCCACCGACGCCCGCAGCGCCTCGCGCCCGTACCGGCCCTGCAGCAGGTCCCGTACGCCCGCCCGCAGGTCCGCCTGCTCCTCCGTCGGCTGGAAGTCCACGCCCCTCACCGGCCCTTCGGGAGGCCGAGGATCCGCTCGGCCACGATGTTCTGCTGGATCTGCGAGGTGCCGGCCGCGATCGTGTACGAGAGCGAGGAGAGCCGGTCCAGCGTCCACTCCTCCTCCAGCACCAGGGACGACGCCCCCAGCACCTCCGCCGCCACCTCGTACAGCTCCTGCCGCGCGTGCGAGTACGCCAGCTTGAAGACCGAGCCGCCGATGCCGGGGACCCCGCCCGCCCGCTGCGCCTCGCTCACGTTCCACTGCGTGAGCCGCCACAGCGCGCCGAACTCCCCGTACAGCCGCCCCAGCCTGCGCCGCAGCACCGGATCGTCCCAACGGCCGTTCGCCCGGGCCGCCACGGCCAGCTCGCCCAGGGTGCGGCGACAGGCCACGACCTCGCCGACGAAGGCGGTGCCCCGCTCGAAGGACAGCGTCACCATGGTGACCCGCCAGCCGTCGTTCTCCGCGCCGACGCGGTTCACGACCGGGACCCGGACCTCGTCGAGGAACACCTCCGCGAACTCCGTCGACCCGGCGAGCGTCCGCAGCGGCCGCACCGTCACCCCCGGTGCGTCCATCGGCATGGCCAGCCAGGAGATCCCCCGGTGCTTCGGGGCCGCCGGATCGGTCCGCACCAGCAGCTCGCACCAGTCGGCGACCTCCGCGTGCGAGGTCCAGATCTTCGACCCCGTGATCACGTACTCGTCGCCGTCGCGGACCGCGCGCGTACGCAGCGAGGCCAGGTCGGAGCCCGCGTCCGGCTCGCTGAAGCCCTGGCACCACACCTCGTCCCCGCGCAGCACGGGCGGCAGCCAGCGCGCCCGCTGCTCCGCCGTGCCCTCGGCCGCGATGGTCGGTCCGGCGTGCAGCAGCCCGACGAAGTTCGCGCCGACGTACGGGGCTCCCGCGCGCTCGGTCTCCTCCAGGTAGATCAGGTGCTGCGTCGGCGTGGCCCCGCGGCCGCCCGCGTCCACCGGCCAGTGCAGGCCCGCGTACCCGGCCTCGTACAGCCTGCGCTGCCAGCCCATGTCGTACGCCCGCCGACCCGGCCAGTCGTCGGGGGACGGCTTGGGGGGAAGCTCGGGCAGCACCTTCGCGAGCCATTCGCGCAGCCGCGCCCGGAACTCCCGCTCCTCCTCGGTGTAGGTCAGGTCCACTACTTGACCCGCCCCCGGTCCTTGTCGAGGTCCAGGCCGAGCATGCGGATGGCGTTGCCGCGCATCAGCTTGTAGATCGTCTCGTCGTCCAGCCCCTTCACGTGGTCGAGGGCGACGTCCTTGGTGTGCGGGAAGGTCGAGTCCACGTGCGGGTAGTCGGTCTCGAAGGTGGCGTTGTCGCGGCCCACCACGTCCAGCGAGGCGATGCCGTGCTTGTCGCGGAAGAAGCAGCAGAACATCTGCCGGTAGTAGTACGTGGACGGCGGCTCGGGGATCAGATCGCGCACCCCGCCCCACGCCCGGTGCTCCTGCCAGACGTCGTCCGCGCGCTCCAGGGCGTACGGGATCCAGCCCATCTGGCCCTCGCTGTACGCCAGCTTCAGCGTCGGGAACTTCACCAGCACCCCGCTGAAGAGGAAGTCCATCATCGAGGCCATGGCGTTGTTGAAGCTGAGCGAGGCCTGCACGGCGGGCGGCGCGTCCGGGGAGGCGGCGGGCATCTGGGAGCTGGACCCGATGTGCATGTTGATCACCGTGCCGGTCTCCTGGCAGACGGCGAAGAAGGGGTCCCAGTAGCCGGAGTGGATGGACGGCAGTCCGAGGTACGTCGGAATCTCCGAGAAGGTCACGGCGCGCACACCGCGGGCGGCGTTGCGCCGGATCTCCGCGACCGCGAGGTCGATGTCCCAGAGCGGGATGATGCAGAGCGGGATCAGCCGGCCGCCGCTGTCACCGCACCACTCCTCGACCATCCAGTCGTTGTACGCGCGCACGCAGGCGAGCGCGACCTCCTTGTCGTGGGCCTCGGCGAAGGTCTGCCCGCAGAAGCGCGGGAAGGTCGGGAAGCACAGCGAGGCCTCCACGTGGTTGAGGTCCATGTCGGCGAGCCGCGCCTTGGGGTCCCAGCAGCCGCGCCGCATCTCCTCGCGGGTGATCCCCTCCAACGTCATGTCGTCGCGGTCGAAGCCGACGGCGGCGATGTTGCGCTTGTACGGGAACTTCAGGTCCTCGTAGATCCACCAGTCGGTCGGCGGGCCGTCGGGGTCCATGGTGATCACGTACTTGCCGCCGGTGTACTCCAGCTCGCCGATGCCGGCGGTGAGCGCCTTGGGGCCTCGGTCGCGGTACTTGGCCGGCAGCCAGACGTCGAAGAGGTGGGCGGGTTCGATCACGTGGTCGTCGACGCTGACGATCCGAGGCAGTTCCAGTCCCATTGGCCGTCTCCCCATTCCCGTACACGCATCCGTCGATCCATCAATCTGATGGATCGTCAGAAACAAGCTAGCCCCGCCACCCCTGGACCGACAAGCGCCGGCGCTCTACGCTCTCCGCTTGATCTGACTATCCGTCAGCTATGGGGAGGTCTGGGATGACGGAGACGCCGGGCACGGCCACCGACACCGGCAGGAGCACGGGCGACACGGCCACCGCCACCGAACTGGGCCGCAGCGCCACCCTCTGGGAACTCGTCGCCCGCCGGGCAGCGCTCAGCCCCCGCACCACCGCCCTCATCGAGGCCGCCGAGGACCCCGCTGCCGACCGCACGCTCACCTTCGGCGAGCTCCGCGACCGCGCCGAGCGCGTCGCCGCCGGCCTCTACGACATGGGCGTACGCCGCGGCACCGTCGTCGCCTGGCAGCTGCCCACCCGCATCGAGACGGTGCTCCTCTCGATCGCCCTCGCCCGCATCGGCGCCGTCCAGTCCCCCGTCATCCCCTTCTACCGCGACCGGGAGGTCGGCTTCGCGCTGCGCGAGTCCAAGGCCGAGTTCTTCGCCGTCCCCGGCACCTGGCGGGGGTACGACCACACCGCGATGGCCTCCCGGCTCGGCGCGCGCGGCGTCTTCGAGGCGTACGAGACCCTCCCCGACGGCGACCCGGACCTGCTCCCCCCGCCGCCCGCCACCGGCACCGACGTCCGGTGGATCTACTGGACCTCCGGCACCACCTCCGACCCCAAGGGCGTACTGCACACGGACCGCTCCCTGATCGCCGGCGGCTCCTGCCTCGCGCACGCCCTGCACCTGACCCCGTCGGACGTCGGCTCGATGGCCTTCCCGTTCGCGCACATAGCCGGGCCCGACTACACCGTGATGCTGCTCCTCTACGGCTTCCCGGCCGTCCTCTTCGAGAAGTTCGCGATGCCGGACGCCCTCGACGGCTACCGCCGCCACGGCGTCACCGTCGCCGGCGGCTCCACCGCCTTCTACTCGATGTTCCTCACGGAACAACGCAAGGCCCCCACCACCCCCCTCATCCCCACCCTCCGCCTCCTCGCGGGCGGCGGCGCCCCCAAACCGCCGGAGGTCTACCACGCCGTCGTACGCGAGCTCGGCTGCCAGTTGACCCACGGCTACGGCATGACCGAAGTCCCGATGATCACCATGGGCGCCCCGGACGACACCCCCGAAAACCTCGCCACCACCGAGGGCCGCCCTCCGGAGGGCATGTCGATCCGCATCACCACCCCCGACGGCACCCCGCTCCCCCCGAACACGGACGGCGAGGTCCGCCTCCGCGGTGAAGCGGTCTGCCAGGGCTACCTCAACACCGACCAGTCATCCGAGGTCTTCGACCAGGACGGCTACCTGATCACGGGCGACCTCGGCCACCTCACCCCGGACGGCTACCTGGTCCTCACGGGCCGCAGCAAGGACGTCATCATCCGCAAGGGCGAGAACATCTCGGCGAAGGAGATCGAGGACCTCCTCCACCAACTCCCGGCCGTGGCGGACGTGGCCGTCATCGGCCTCCCCGATCCCATCCGGGGCGAACGCGTCTGCGCGGTCGTCGAACAACCCCCGGGAGCCACCCCCCTGACCCTCCCCCAACTCACGTCCTACCTCCGCACCCAGGGCCTGTCCCCCCACAAACTCCCCGAACAACTGGAACTCCTGGACTCCCTCCCCCGCAACGACGCCTTGCGCAAGGTCCTCAAATACAAACTGCGGGAGCGGTACGCCTGAGGGGGCGGGGGCGGAGGCGGGGGCGAGGGTCCTTTACGGCGCCGACCGACCGGGGCACCGACCACCCCCACCCCCGACCGCCCTTGCGGCGAGGCTCCGGGTGACCGCCGCAAACAGACACCCCGGCCCGAACAGCCAAAGCCCCCTCCCGGAACGACGCCCGCCACGGCCCCACCCGCACCCGGAGGCGGGTGGGCAGCCGCCGAGCCGGAGGGGCGGGCCCAAAAAGAGAAGGTCCCGACCGCGCGTCGACCCGTACCCCTACAGCCGGCTCAGCGAAGCCGCCGCGAAGAGGACGTCCCTGATTGCCTCGCGGTCGCCGTGTTGGCCTACCGCCGCCTCCTCCGGGGAGATGTGGCCCGCGGCCAGCTGGCAGAACTCCATACCGTCCAGGGCGATCTCCGCCACCGTGCGCTCCGCCGACGGCTTCGCTCCCGGCGAGTCCAGGGCGATGTCCCAGCCGCCTCCGCCCGCGCCCTCGATCTCCAGGTGGAGCGTGCGGCCCGGGGCGCCCGCCGCGACCAGGCCGCGGGCCGGGGCCGCCAGGCCCGCGCGGCGGCGCTGGGCCAGGGCGGACGGGAGCAGGCGGGCCGCCAGGTCGATCATGCGGTGCAGGTGGGGGCCGGACGGCGGCTCGTACGGGTAGTCCACCGCCTCCGCGATGTCCCACGCGTGCACCCAGCACTCGAAGGCCCGCTCCAGGAACGCGTCCCCGAGGGGCAGCACGAAGGGGCCGTAGTCCACGGACAGTTCCGCGGCTCCCCTCCCGGCGAAGGACACCGTGCGCACCAGGGTGTGCCCCTGGTCCCGCCACGGCTCGCGGACCTGGCGCGTCGTCGGGTACGACGAGACGCTCCAGAAGTGCTCGGTGCGGGCGGACGGGTCGCCCTTCGGCGCGTCGGGGCCGAGCGGATCGTCCAGGCCGAGGGCGCCCGCGACCAGCCCGTCGTCCGTGAGCAGGTGTCCGATGACCCCGGCCACGGTGGTCCGCCGGGTGCGGCTGCGCTCGTCCTCGAACCACTTCAGGCGTACCGGGGTGTGCCATTCCGAGTCGCCGAAGTCCTGGAGCAGGGCGTCGAGCCGCGCGGTCTCGGTGTCGTACGGGCTCGCCCACACGGGCACCGGGATGCGGGCCGGCCGTTTGCCCAGGCAGTCCTCCAGCACCCGCGAGCGCAGCAGCGGCTTGAGGTCGAGGCTCTCCTCGGGGTGCAGCAGCCCGACGGCGTCGCGCAGTCGCAGCGCCTCGTCCGCGCAGGCCGCGCACTCGGTGAGGTGGTCCTCGACGGCTTGGGTCTCTTCGGAGGAGCACGCGGCCAGTGCCCACGCTCCGAGCAGGGACTTCAGCACGGAGTGCGAGGGCGGCGGCTGCGGCAGCGGCTCGGGGGCGTGCCGCGGGTCGAGGTCGTCGGCGGCTCCGCGGGGACCCGGTATCCGTGAACCGCCGCCGGGGTGGGGACGGGATCCGGGGGCTGCGCCGTCGCCACCGCCACCGTGGCCGTCGTATCCCTTGTATCCGTCGCTTCCGTCGTATCCGTCGTATCCGTCGTCGGGCGATTCGGCGGGGCCGCTCATCGGGACGTTCCATATTCGCTCGGGCCGTATCCGGGCGGCCGGGCCATGTCCTCCTGCGGGAGGGCGTTGGCGGTCGACAGCAGCTGGAGGCCGAGCCGCAACCGACGGCGCGCCTCGTCCTCGCTGATCTGGAGGTCGGCGGCGGCCTGCCGGTAGTCGCGCCGCTTGAAGTAGGCGAGTTCGAGCGCGGCGCGCAGTGGTGCGGGCATGGAGGTCACGATGTAGTCCGCGCGGGCGGCCGCGTTGGCACTGCGCACTTTCTGCTCCAGCTCTTCACGCGATCCCCGACCCAGTTCGGCCTGGCGCAGCCGTGCCACGGCCTGCCCCTGGGTGATCCGGGCGACCCAGGAACGCATCGAGCCCTGCTTGGGGTCGTAGGCGTCCGGGTTCTCCCAGATGTAGCCGAACACCTCGCGGGTGATCCGGTCCGCCGCCTTCTCGTCGCCCAGCACCCGGTGCGCGAGGCTGTGCACGAGCGAGGCGAAACGGTCGTAGAGCTCACCGAGCGCGGCCGCCTCGCCGCGCGCGAGGCGCTGTTGCATGCGGCGGTCCCAGCGCGGTGGTACGTCCTTCGCCATAAGTGCCCCCAGCCGTGGGCCGTGTGTCGACTCATCGAATGTAATGGGCACGGAGCGTCCCGCGCCCGTTTTGGGCGAACCTCGCCTCGGAAGGATGCCCTCCGTGATAGAGCCGTGGCCGGTTGTGAGCACGTGTGAGCAGTGGTGCGGATGGTGTGCGAACGGTGTTGCGGGCGGCGGCACATGGCACTGGTGTACGCGCCCCACCGCGCTCCCCGTGCGCGGGTTCGATGCGGCCACCTGCTTGACCGCTTCGCTTAACGCGCAGGCCACATAGGCCTTACGCTCCTGTCCTGTCTTGATCTGTACCCCACCGCACACGTGAAGGCGGAACGCCGAATATGGACAGCGCAGAATACGAGCGCAAGATCGCCGCCCGATTCGCCACCTTCGACCAGGATGGGTCCGGCTATATCGACCGGGAGGACTTCAGCACTGCCGCGAAGGCCGTCCTGGCCGAATTCGGCACCACCGCCCGGTCGGACAAGGGCCAGGCCGTCTTCGCGGGCGCGGAGGCGTTCTGGCAGGGAATGGCCGGGATCGCCGATGTCGACGGGGACCAGCGGGTCTCCCGCGAGGAGTTCATCACCGGTGCGGCGAAGCGGCTGCGGGACAACCCGCAGAGGTTCGCGGAGATCGCCCGGCCGTTCCTGCGGGCCGTGATCGCGGTGGCGGACGAGGACGGCGCGGGCGCGACGCCGGCCGCGGCGGCCCGTGTCCTGCGCGTGCTGGGCACCGCTCCGGAGCTGGCCGGCCAGGTGGCCGCGGCCCTCGACCCCGACGAGGACGGGCGCCTCGCGGAGGACGACGTGCTGGCGGCGTTCGCGGGGTACTGCGGTGTGGAGGCACCCGACGCCTGACGCCTCGCGGCGGGTTGGGGACGGGGGCCGGAGATGACGCTGCGCGGCATCCTGGGCTCTGCGCCCGGACCCGCGCCTCGAACGCCGGCGAGGCTGGTCTTCCAGCCCCTTCGGCGTTTGAGGAGCGGGGGTCCGGGGGCGGCGCCCCCGGCAACGGCGCCGTGACCGCTACGCGAAGACCACCGTGCGGGAGCCGTTCAGGAGGACGCGGTGTTCGCTGTGCCACTTCACCGCACGCGCGAGCGCCTGGCATTCCACGTCCCGACCCACCGCAACCAGCTGGTCCGGGGTCACCTCGTGGCCCACCCGTTCGACCTCCTGCTCGATGATCGGCCCCTCGTCGAGGTCGGCCGTCACGTAGTGGGCGGTCGCTCCGATCAGCTTCACGCCCCGCGCGTGCGCCTGGTGGTACGGCTTCGCGCCCTTGAAGCTCGGCAGGAACGAGTGGTGGATGTTGATGATCCGCCCGCTCAGCTCCTTGCACAGGGTGTCCGACAGCACCTGCATGTACCGGGCGAGCACCACGAGCTGCACGTTCTCGGCACGGACGAGTTCCAGCAGCTCCGCTTCGGCCGCCGCCTTCGTGTCCTTGGTCACCGGGATGTGCACGAACGGCACGTCGTACGAGCCCACCAGCTCCGCGAAGTCGGTGTGGTTGGAGACCACGGCCGCGATCTCGACCGGCAGCGCCCCGATCCGCGCACGGAACAGCAGGTCGTTGAGGCAGTGGCCGAACTTGGACACCATCAGGATGATCCGCATGCGCTCGTCGGCGAGGTGGATCTGCCAGTCCATCCTGAACGAGTCGCCGATCGCGGCGAAGCTCGCGCGCAGCTTCTCGACCGTCACCTCGGGCTCGGCCTCGAAGTGCACCCGCATGAAGAAGAGCCCGGTCTCCCGGTCTCCGAACTGCTGACTGTCCACGATGTTGCAGCCGGTCATGAACAGGTAGCTCGACACGGCGTGCACGATGCCCTGCTTGTCGGGGCAGGACACGGTCAGAACGTACTGGGGCAGGGGCTGGGGCTGGGCCGGGGCCTCGTTGTGCGGGTCGCTCATGACCGCACAGCCTTTCACACCGCGCCGTCACACCGCGCAGTCAGACCACGCAGCAGACCGCACCGTCACACCGCGCGCGTGAGGATCCGCAGCACTTCCAGCGAGGTCGGCCGCATGTCCGGGTCGTCCCCGTCGGCCGTGGCCATGCGTACGTGGGCCTCGCGCGCGGCGCGTACCGCCTCGGGCCAGGCGTGGTGTTCCAGGTAGGCGGAGACGGGGGCGTCGGGGCCGACCTGGTGCATGATCCGGAGCACGCGCAGGACGGCGAGGTCGACCAGGGTCGCCTCCTGCGGGTCGCGGAAGATCGTGCCGACGTACTTCTCGGCGGACCAGCTGTCGAGCCAGGTGTCCTCGACGAGCCGGTACACGGCGTCGGTGACGTCCCCGTACCCTTCGGCGCCGGCCAGCCAGGTGTCCTCGTGGAAGGCCGGATCGGAGAGCATGTGCAGCGCCGAGCGCACGTTGCCGCGCCAGCGCCACCACGGCATGTCGTTGAGGGGCATGCCGCCCATGGTGAAGGAGCGGCTGCCCCGGCGGGAAGGGTTCTTCGGGTCTTGGGCGAATGTCACGCTTTCGATCGTACGTTCCCGTTGGGCACGATCTTGAAGCGCCCGTGGAGGACGACACTCCTGTAATTCACCTTGACGTCACCCGATGTTGCGTCCATCTCACTCGTGAGTTACCTGCGGAGCGGAATGGTGCATGGACATGACCATCTCTCGACGCTCGGCATCCTTCTCCCGCACCCTGGTGGCCACGGCGATGGGTGCGTGTCTCCTGGTGGGATGCGGGGCGCTCCCAGGGGGCTCGGGGGGTTCCGGGGACACCCTCACCGTCATGACCTTCGCACCTGAAGGCACCAACGCGACCAACATGCCGGGAATGATCGGCATGGCCAAGGCGTACGAACGCTGGGTGAATTCCAAGGGCGGCATCAACGGCCGCAAGCTCCGCGTCCTGACCTGCAACGAGAAGAACACCGCCACCGGCGCCGCCGACTGCGCCCGCAAGGCCATCTCGGAGAAGGCCGTGGCCGTCGTCGGCTCATACAGCCAGCACGGACGCGCCTTCATGGCCCCGCTGGAGGTGGAGGGCATCCCCTTCATCGGCGGATACGGGGTCTCCTCCGAGGAATTCCAGTCCACCCTCTCCTACCCCGTCAACGGCGGCCAGCCCGTCCTCATCACCGGGGCCGGCCACCAGCTGGGCCACGCCTGCGAGAAGGTCGCCCTGGTCCGGCCCGACACCCTCGTCGGCGACAGCCTGCCGGTGCTGCTCAACGCCGGTCTGCGGGCCAACCAGATGCCCGACGCCTCCGACATCCGGGCCGCCGAGGACTCCGCCGACTTCACGGCGCAGGCCCGCGAGGCCCTCTCCCACACCAGCGGTGGCGGCGGCGCCAAGGACAAGAACAACGGATGCGTGACCGCGGTCCTCGGCGAGCGCACCGAGACCTTCTTCGACGCCTTCCGCCGTACCGAACCCCAGCGCAAGAAGCCCCAGATCGCCTCGGTCCTGGGCAGTGTCAGCCAGTCCCTCGTCGACCGCACCGGCGGCAAGGACAGCCCCTTCGAGGGCGCGTACGTCACCAGTTGGTACCCGGTGGCCACCGATCCGCTCTGGCAGCCGATGAAGGAGGTCATCGCCGACTTCGCCTTCGGCGACGACACCGTCGACGCCGACGACAGCGGCACGCAGACGACGTGGATCGCGTACACGGTCCTGGAGCAGATCCTCAAGGGCTTCAAGAAGGACGACGACGTCAACGCCCGCAAGGTCGCACGCGCCCTGAACCAGGTGCACGGCGTCAAGACCGGCGGCCTCACCCCCGATCTGAGCTGGCGCTACCAGGACATGCGCGCCGTCGCCGGCTTCCCCCGCATCGTCAACGGCCGGGTCACGTTCCAGGTCGTCCAGTCCGGCCGCCTCGTGGCGCAGCCGGGCGAGCAGTCCCTGGACATGACCCCGACCCTGGAACAGACGCCCCGGAGCGCGTAGCGCACGGGCCTAGAGCTGGGACTTGTCCCGCTTGGTGAGTCCGTACTTGGCCGCGATGTTGTTCCACAGCGTCGCGGCCTGTTCCTTGGCCTTCGTCGCCTCGCCGCTCGACTTGTTGCCGTCGGCGGCGTTGGACGAGTTCTTGGCCTTGCCGTCCTTGCACTTGTCGTCGTCGACGTCGTCGGCCCAGGCGGCGTAGCTGTTGTCGGCGTCCGCGGAGGCCTGCCAGGCCTTGGTGAGGGCGGCGGTCAGGCGGGCGTTCTCCGGGAGCTGGTCCACCTTCAGCTCCTGGAGGCGGGTGATCAGTTCCTCGCGCTGGCGGGCCGCGTCACGCAGGTCCTGGGCGGCCTGGTCGAGGTTCTTGCAGCCCTTGATGTCGTCCACGGCCTTGATCACCGAGGCCCGGCTGTCGTTGCTGTCCGCGAGGAGCTTGTCCAACTGGACGGCCTGCGGGCGGGCCGGGTCGACGGGGGCCTCGCCTGCCGCCGCCTTGCCGCCGGAGGCGCTGGGCGCCGGAGCGACCGCGCCGGGGTCGTTGTTCTGCGGCTTGCCGTCGCCGAGCAGCGAGCCGACGCCGAGACCGACCACGACCAGGCCGATGACCACGGCGGCGATGATGCCGGGCGAGATCCTCCGCGCCGCGTCCTCCGGCGGGGGCTCCGGGACGTACTGCTGCTGAGGCTGGTACTGGTGCTGCTGCGGGTGCTGCTGGTACTGCTGCTGTGCGTGCGGCGGTACGGGGCCCTGCGCGCGCGGCGGCTGCCGGCGCAGCACCGGCTCCTGGATGGGCGGCAGCTGCTGGGTGTGCCCGACATCCTCGCCGCGGAACAGCCCGTCGAACCCGTCGGTGGGGCCCGCCGGCACGGGCGGGATGTACTGGGTCGCCGCCTCTTCGTGCGCGGGGGCAACGGGCGCGGCGGGCGCCGTGGGGCCGGCCGGCACCGGGGCGATGTACTGCGTGGCCGCCTCGTGGTGCGCGGGCCCCGCCGGGCCCGGCGGGGTCGCGGGCGCGGCCGGTACGGGCGGGACGTACTGCGTCGCCGCCTCGTGGTGCGCGGGTCCGGCCGGGGCCGCGGGGGCGGGCGGAGCGAACGGCGCCGCCCCGCCCGGCACGGGGCCGCCCGGCACGGGGGCCATGTACTGGGTGGCCGCCTCGTGGTGCGCGGGCATCGCCGGGCCCGGCGGGGTCACGGGCGCGGCCGGTACGGGCGGGACGTACTGCGTCGCCGCCCCGTCCGGCCCGGGCACCGCGGGGTCCGCCGGTACGGGCGGTATGTACTGGGTGGCGGCCTCGGGGATCGGCGGATAGCCGTAGCCGTGCGGATCGCCCGGCCCCTCGTACCCGGGACCCACCACGTGCCCGGGCGCCGCGGCCTGCGGGTCGGGGTACGCCTGCGGGTAGCCGTAGGCGGGACCGCCCGGCTCCTGCGGCGGGTACACCGGATACCCGGACGCCGGGTCCGGACCCCACGGGGCACCCGGCTGGGGGGCACCCCCCTGTCCGTTCTGCGTCACGGGGACTCCTTCTCCGACTCGCCCGACCCGTTCGACCGGCGGCCCACGCTACCCGGTCACCCCGCACCCCCGGCAGCCCGTCCGGCAACGGCTCCCCGACGGCCCGCGTGCGCGGCCCGCGGCGGACGGAGGTCAGTACGCGTGCCCCACGTGGGCGAGCGCCTGCTTGAGCAGCACCCCGTGACCGCCCGGCATCTCGCCCTGGAGGGCCGCGGAGGCCGCCTCCCGCGGGCTGACCCAGACCAGGTCCAGCGCGTCCTGACGCGGTCGGCAGTCCCCGGTCACCGGCACGACGTAGGCCAGGGACACCGCGTGCTGGCGCGGGTCGTGGTACTGGGTGACGCCCGCCGTGGGGAAGTACTCGGCGACGGTGAACGGCTGGAGGGAGGTGGGCACCCGCGGCAGGGCCACCGGCCCGAGGTCCTTCTCCAGGTTGCGCAGCAGGGCGTCGCGGACCCGCTCGTGGTGCAGGACGCGGCCGGACACGAGGGTCCGGCTGACCGTTCCGTCCGGACCGATGCGCAGCAACAGCCCGATATCGGTGACTTCGCCGCTGGCGTCCACGCGCACGGGTACGGCCTCGACGTACAGGATCGGCATCCTGGCCCTGGCGGTCTCCAGCTCGTCCGCGGACAGCCAGCCGGACGCGGTTTCGGTCATGTCAGACATTGCTTGATCATAATTTCCCGAGGGGCGGCCCACAGGAGTCCTGGCCGCCCCAATATGGATGGTCCGTACATCCTGTGGCCGCCCCCACCGCGCGCCGGCCCGTCCCGCACCCGCCGGACCGGCCGCCCCGCACCCGGCAGGCCGGCCGGCCGCCCCGGCCCCGCCAGGCCGGTCGCCCGGCCCGCCGCCACGCCCGCCGCCACCCTCTCCGCTCCTACGCGACCCTCACCCCGGAGTCCAGCCGCGCCGTGAACTCCCGTACCGCCGCCTCGTCCCGGTACGGGTCCAGCCGCATCCGGAAGTCCTCCAGGTACTCCGCGCCCCGGTTCGAGCGGAGCCCGCCCAGCAGCTCCGCCGCCTGCGCGGCCGTCTGGCAGGCCTGTTCCACCTCCCGCTGCTGCACCCGCGCCGCCGCCAGCAGCAGCATCCCGATGGCCCGCCGCCGCGCCTTGCCCGCCGGCAGCCCGCGCAGCGCCTCCTCGGCCCGCTTGGCCGCCGCGTCCCCCTGCCCCAGGTCCCGGTGGCAGTGGGCCAGTTCGTCCGCGAGGTACGCCTGGTCGAAGTGGCCGATCCACACCGGGTCGTCGCCGGACTCCGGTTCGGCCCGCTCCAGCGCGTTCACCGCCCGCGAGGACAGCACCGCCGTCGCCCGGGAGTCGCCGAGCAGCGCGTGCCCGCGCGCCTCGGCGGCGTAGAACATGGCCTCCACCCGCGGGGTGACCTGCCCGCGCGTCCCCTCCTGCGCGGCCCGCGCCAGCTGCGCGATCTCCCTCGGGTTGCCCAGTTCGGCCGCGAGGTGACTCATCGACGCGGCCAGTACGTAGCCCCCGTACGCGCGGTCACCGGCCGCCTGGGCGAGCCTCAGCGCCTGGATGTAGTAGCGCTGCGCGAGCCCGGCCTGGCCGGTGTCGACCGCCATGTAGCCGGCCAGTTCCGTCAGCCGGGCCACCGCCGCGAACAGCGCGCGGCCCACCGGCTCCCGGTACGAGCCGCCGATCAGCCCGGACACCACGGAGTTCAGGTAGTGCACCACCACCGGACGCACGTGCCCGCTGCCGAAGCGGTGGTCGAGGTCCTTGAGGGCCTCGGTGGTCGCCCGTACGGCCTCGACGTCGGACATCCCGACGCGCGAGCCGCCGTTGCGGGCCACCTGCGAATCGGCGCCCGTGATCAGCCAGTCGCGGCTCGGCTCGACCAGCGCGGAGGCGGCCACGCTGGAGCCGGCCAGGAAGTCGCGGCGGCCGACGTCGCTGCGCCACAGCTCGCAGACCTGCTCGATCGCGCCGATGACGGTCGGGGAGAACTGCAGGCCGACGCCCGAGGCGAGGTTCTTGCCGTTGGCCATGCCGATCTCGTCGATGGTGACGGTACGGCCGAGTTTGCGTCCGAGTGCCTCCGCGATGATCCCGGGTGCCCGGCCGCGCGGCTGCTGCCCGCGCAGCCAGCGGGCCACGGAGGTCTTGTCGTAGCGGAGGTCGAGGCCGTGTTCGGCCCCGCACATGTTGACGCGCCGGGCGAGCCCGGCGTTCGAGCACCCGGCTTCCTGGATGAGCGCCTGAAGCCGTTCATTCGGCTGGCGCGCGACGAGAGGCCTGGCTGCCATGAAAACCCCCAGTGGCCGCGGGTGATCGTTGGAATGATCACTTCCCGCCTGATGTGCGGAGAATCATCCGCTCTGCGTCGTGTCGCTACCCAACTCCGGCGCCCCGGGCTCCTACGCGCCCCCACGTGTGCATCGGTGCGCCCCGTATGCAGGATCGATGCTCCGCCCACCGGCCGGTTTACGCCCGTAACCCCGGGTGACCCGGGCAGTTGTGATGGGCGTGGAAGAGACCATCGGAGTCACGGAGACCGCGCCCATCCCCAAGCAGCGGGGCGAACTGCTGCTCGACCATGCCGTGCGGTACGCGGAAGAACGGCACTGGGACGTCTTCGCCGGTACCTGGCTGGAACCCGCGGACGGTCGGGAGCTGTGCTCCTGCGGGGCGGCGGACTGCGCGGTGCCCGGCGCGCACCCCGCGGTGAAGGACTGGGCGGCGCACGCCACCGGCAGCGCGGTGCAGGTCCGGCGGATCTGGGCGCGGCAGCCGGAGGCCTCGATCCTGATGCCGACGGGCCGTACGTTCGACGCGCTGGACGTGCCGGACTCGGCCGGGTTCCTGGCGCTGGCGCGGCTGGAGCGGATGCAGCGCACCATCGGACCGGTCACCCTGACTCCCGACCACCGGATGCTGTTCTTCGTACTGCCGGGGGCCGGGGCGAAGGTCGCCGACCTGGTGCGGAAGTCGGGCTGGTCGCCGTCCGGGCTGGACCTGGTGGCGCGTGGCGAGGGCGAGTACGTGGCCGCGCCGCCGACCCGCTTCGGCGGCCGGGGCTCGGTCCAGTGGGCGCGGCGGCCCACTCCGGCGAACCGGTGGCTGCCGGACACCGAGGAGCTGATCGACGCGCTGGCGTACGCCTGCGGCAGCGAGGCCGCGGAACGCAGGCGGCGCCAGGGCTGACGGCCGGCCGGCCGGTCCCCCGTCGGCGCGCGCACCTGCGATTTCACCCTGGGAACTGATGACATAAGTAACTGCTCGCCCCCCTCCCCCTCCTCCTATGGTGAGGAACGAACGACGAGTACGACCAAACGGGGACGTGGAGAGAGGCAGGCGCACATGCCGGACCAGGCAGATGCGACGGGCGGGACGTACGGGACGGACGGTGCGCGATCCGCGCCGTCCGCCGTGCGGGTGGAAGGTCTGTGGAAGCGCTTCGGGGACCAGGTGGCCGTCTCCGGCATCGACCTGGAACTGCCGGCGGGCAAGTTCATCGGTCTCGTGGGCCCCAACGGCGCGGGCAAGACGACGACGCTGTCGATGGTGACGGGCCTGCTGCGCCCGGACATGGGGCGGGTGTTCGTCGCGGGCCACGACGTGTGGGCGGACCCGGCCGAGGTGAAGTCGCGGATCGGCGTCCTGCCGGAGGGGCTGCGCCTCTTCGAGCGGCTGTCGGGTCGCGAGCTGCTCGGCTACATGGGCCGGTTGCGGGGCCTGTCGGGCGAGGAGACCGACAAGCGGGCGACGCAGCTGCTGGAGGTCCTCGACCTCGCGGGCTCGCAGCACAAGCTGGTCGTGGACTACTCGACGGGCATGCGCAAGAAGATCGGCCTGGCGGCCGCGCTGCTGCACAACCCGGAAGTGCTGTTCCTGGACGAGCCGTTCGAGGGCGTGGACCCGGTGTCCGCGCAGACCATCCGCGGGGTGCTGGAACGTTACACCTCGTCCGGTGCCACGGTCGTCTTCTCCTCCCACGTGATGGAACTCGTCGAGTCGCTGTGCGACTGGGTGGCCGTGATGGCCGCCGGCCAGATCCGCGCCGCGGGCCCGCTGGCCGACGTACGGGGCTCCGCGCCCTCGCTGCAGGCCGCGTTCCTCGAACTGGTCGGCGCGCACGGGCGCGCCGCGGCCGGGGATTCCCTGGACTGGCTGGGCGGCGGCGCGGGCACGGGCTCTTCTTCCCCCTCCGGCTCCGGCTCGGGGACGGCCGCACGATGACCGCCGCCTCCGCCACATCCGTCGCATCCGCCGCGCCCGCCTCCCCCACCGCCGCGGTACCGCTGACGCCGATCTTCATCCGGATCAAGCTGTCGCTGCTGCGCAACGGGCTGAAGGGCAACTCGAAGCGCAAGGCCGCCTGGTTCGGCACCCTGGCCTTCACCCTCGTGGTCGGCTTCTTCCTCACGCTGGGCCTCGCCCTGTTGCGCGGCCACGCCCACGCGGGCACGGTCGTGGTCATGCTGGCCGCGATCATCGCGCTGGCCTGGGCCTTCATGCCGCTGTTCTTCCCGACCGGCGACGAGACCCTCGACCCGAGCCGGCTGGTCATGCTGCCGCTGCGCCCGCGGCCGCTCGTACGGGCCCTCCTCGCCTCCTCCCTGGTCGGCATCGGGCCGCTGTTCACCCTGTGCCTGGCCATCGGCTCGGTCGTGGCGGTCGCGCACGGCGGCGCGGGCATCGCCGCCGCCGTCCTCGCCGTCCCCCTCCTGATCCTCGGCTGCGTGGCCCTGGCCCGCGCGGTGGCCACGGCCAACGTGCGGCTGCTGACCAGCCGCAAGGGACGCGACCTGGCGCTGCTGAGCGGTCTGCTGATCGCGCTCGGCGGCCAGTTGGTCAACTTCGCAAGTCGGCGCCTGTTCCAGGCGGGTGGGCTCGCCCAGCTGGAGCCGGTGGAGGCGGTCGTGCGGTGGCTGCCGCCCGCGACGGCCGTCGGCATGGTGGACTCCGCGAGCGAGGGCTCGTACGGGGTCGCCGCGGCCCAGCTCGCCGTGACCCTGGCGGCGCTCGCCGGGCTGCTGTGGTTCTGGGAGCGCAGCCTGACCAAGCTGATGGTCACCCCGGACGGCTCGACCATCGCTGCCGCCAAGCCCGAGAAGGACCGCGGCACGGGCGGCGGTTTCTGGTCCCTCCTCCCGGGCGGACGCACGGGCGCGGCCATGCAGCGCACCCTGCGTTACGTCGTGCGCGATCCGAAGACGAAGTCGGCGTGGGTGACGGCACTGGCGATCGGCGTGATCGTCCCGGTCTTCAACGCCCTCCAGGGCACCGGCTCCGTGTACCTCGCCTGCTTCGGCGCGGGCATGCTCGGCGTGCAGATGTACAACCAGTTCGGTCAGGACACCTCCGCCTTCTGGATGGTCGCCCAGACCATCTCCACCCCGCGCGACGCGTATGTGGAACTGCGCGCCCGCGCCCTTGCGACGGCCCTGGTCACCGTCCCGTACACGGTGCTGGTCACGGCGCTCACGGCCGCTCTGGTCGACAACTGGGCCGGCTTCCCGGCCGCCCTGGGCCTGGCCCTCGGACTGCTCGGCTCGATGCTCTGCACGGGCGCCCTGGCCTCGGCGCGGTTCCCGTACTCGATCCCGTCGGACGGCGCCTTCAAGAACGTCGCCCCGGGTCAGGCGGGACTCGCCTGGAGCGGCATCTTCGGCGGACTCCTCGCCTCGGCGCTGATCAGCTCCCCGGTGATCGCCCTGACGGTCTGGGCCGCCGTGACCGACCAGCAGTCGATCGGCTGGCTCCTGCTCCCGGTGGGCGTCGCCTGGGGCACCCTGGCCACATGGGCGGGCCTACGCATCTCGGCCCCGACGGTGGCCCGCAAACTCCCGGAAATCCTCCAGGCGGTCAGCAAGGGCTGACCCGCCCCCGCACCTCCAGACCGACGGCCCTCCCGCTCCGGGAGGGCCGTACGTGCTCCGGCCGCGGCGTGTGCCCGGCCCGTGCGGGTCAGGCGGTGGCGAGGACGGCGAGCAACCGCACGCCCAAGGCGAGGGCCAGCACGGCCGGGACCACGAACCATCGCCTGGTCAGCCACTCGGCCTTCACGAACACCCAGGTGAGCAGGGCGAACACGAGGGCGAAGGCCAGCCCGGTCCCGGCCGCGAAGCCGGAGTAGGCGCCGGCGTCGGTGTCCCAAGGGCCGTCCGGTTCGATCGTGTAGGCGAGAAGACCGCAGTACCCCGTCGCCAGATGCCCCAGGACCAGTACAACGGCACATACGGCCGACCCGATCGGCGAAGCGCCCCCCGGCGGCTTCCGAGTGGTTTCACCCATGCCGCTCACTCAGCGCTCTCCCCGCGTCGTTCACCGTGCGATCGAAACGCTGACCGTATCCCTGCGCCTGATCGCTCTGATGGTAGGGGCCGCCGTTGTAGCGGGCGGCGAGCTCGCTCATCTGCTCCCGGGTCATCTTCTCCGGCGGCACGTCCGCGAAGCCGCTCTCCGCTTTGAGCTGGGCCAGGTACTCGGAGGCGATGTAGATGTTCTTCGCCGGGTCCCTCAGCGCGTCCACCACCTGATCGCGTTGGGCGTCGGTGAGGTGGTGCGGGTCGTACCCCAGGACCTCGGCGGCCCGGCGCACCTGTACCGCGAGGGGGCCCATCGAGGTCAGATCGGGGTCTTCGGTCCCCGGCAGGATCCTTCGCCCTTGGTAGGCCGCGTCGTCCACGATCCGCGGTTTGCCCTCGGCCTCCTGCCAGGCGATGCCCGCAAGCATCTCGGGCGGCAGGCCCGATGCGGTCGCCGCGTCCTTGATGAGCTCCCGGTTCGCGTAGATGTACGCGCGGCGGCCGTCATCGGAATCGGACGGCAGCCAGTAGTTGTTGCCCTGCGCCGGCGGCAGTCCGTCGAGCCGATTGTTGATCCGCATGAGCACTTCGGAGACGACCACATGGCTGCCCGTCGCCGGTATCCCATCGATCTTCGGCCCCGATCCGGGGAGCTGTACGTACGGGTCGTCACTCGCCTCGCGCGCCTCGGCGCGCAGCGGACCCAGGCCCTTGAGGAACTGCTCCGCATCCGGCACGGTTCCCTGGAAATCAGGTATCGAGACGTACGCCGCCTTGATGTCCGCGAGGCACTTGTCCCTCGCCTCGGACTCCACCCGCAAGGCGTCACCGAAGTGGTCCTTGGTCTGGCGGTAGTAGCCCTCGGCCTCCTCGCGAATCGCATCGACGTCGACTGTCAATTCGGCGAAGAAGTCCAGTACCCCGCTCGTGCCCCGCAGGTCCTCCCACCGCCGCAGCGGCTCCGCGGCCCGCGCCGCCGGGGTGATCGGCTGCGCTTCCCGGGACATGACCTCGGAGAGCCTTCCTTCGGTGTGCTTGCCGTTCTTGTAGTGCCCCTTGGCGGTGGTGACAGCGTCGGAGTACGCCGCCAGGGCCGAGCCGGCCTGGCGAAAGGCTCCGGAGAGGGCCTCGGCCAGGCTCTTGCTCTCGTCGAGGCGCTTGACATAGGCGTCGCGGGCCTCGCTCTCCCACTCCACCTTGGCGGCCTTGCGGAACGCGTCGTCGGCCGACTCGATCAGCGTGTGGAGCCGCCGGAACTCGGCGGCGTTGCGGTCGATGAGTGCGGGGTTGGCGTCTTCGAGGAACGCGACGTCTTTGTGATAGGCCACGGACCCCGTCACCTGCTTTCCGGGGCGACGTACCGCCCGCGATCCACCATCGAGTTCATTTGGGCCTGGACACCGTGGTCGACAGCCGTGTGCTCGTTTCCGGCCGACTTCAGCTTGGTGGACAGCGAGGCGAGGAGCACGACCATGTCGTTGTACTGGTCCTTCGCGAACCTGGCAAAGGTGTCGACGCTCGCCGCGACATCACCGTGAGCGCGGGGTACGCGGCACTGCGTCGCGTTCTCGCCGTCCATCCGGCCTTCGTAGAGCAGGCCGGCGATCTCCAGCAGCAGATGCGAACTGCCGTTGACAGAGCGGGCATTGATCGAAAATCCCGCCCCGCCCGCCGGCACGTCGCCGTCGCCCCGGGTCTCGCCCGCCGGGGCCCGGTTCAGGCGCATCTGCACCGAATCCGGCTGACGAGTGAGTGCGTCTGCCTTGAACCCCGCCCATTCCTCCTCGAATGACACACGGCCCCCCCTTCACGAAACGGATGCACCATCACATCAGGTTGCACACCTGGCCGTTTCAGCTTGCCATGCGGTCCGACCGGCCCCGGGCTCAGGGCGCTTGGGCCCCGACCCCCTCCAGGAAGGGCTCCAGGGCCGCGCGCCAGGCGGCCGGTTGGTCGTAGTGGAGGTAGTGGCCCGCGTCGGGGATCTCCGCGTACTGGCCGGCCGGGAGGACGCGGACCATCTCCTGGGCCTCGGCGCGGCCGAGTTCGCCGTCGAGGCCGCGGACCACCAGGGTCGGGCAGCGGACCTGGGCGAGCTCCTCCCAGTGCGCGTCGTGGACCCAGGTCTCACGGGCCGTCAGCATCTGCCGGCGGGAGAACAGGGGGCGCCAGCCGTCCGGGGCCTCGTGCATCACCTCGGCGAAGAAGGCTCCGCGGCCGGGGTCGGGGCGTTCCACCCTGGGGTCGTCCTCGCCGAACCAGCGGCGGGCCGCGTCCTGCGTGGGGAAGGGCAGCGGCCAGCGGGTGAACCACTCCTCCCACTCCCGCTGGGAGGCCTCGCCGAGGGCCGAGGCGCGCATGTCGCAGATGACCAGGGCTTCGACCAGGTCCGGGCGGCGGGCGGCGAGCTGCCAGGCGGTGAGGGCGCCCATGGAGTGGCCGATCAGGGTGACGGGCGCGAGGCCGAGCTGTTCGACGGCGGCCTCGGCGTCGGCCACGAAGGCCTCGCGGCCCAGGGAGGTGTGCGGCGCGGGGCCGCTGCGCGGGCGGCCGCTCTGGCCGTGTCCGCGCTGGTCCAGGGCCACGACGCGGCGGTGCTCGGCGAGCCAGCGGGCGGTGGAGGCCCAGTGGAAGGCGCGGCCCATCAGGCCGTGCAGTAACAGCACGCCCGGTCGGGGGTCCGCCTCGGCGGCCGGTTCGCGGAACTCCCAGGCGGCCAGGCGCACACCATCGGCCCCTGTCACATCGATGCGCTGTACCACCGCAGATGCACCCCCTTCGCTCCCGGCCAGACTATCGAACCCTCATTCGAAAACGGACTTCTCGTCGGCAACACCGCTCTTTCGAGTGACCTTGCTCAAGGATTGGCCGCCGCTGCCGATGGAGATCCTTTCAACAGGGAGGCGGGCCGCTCGGGGAAGACGGTCCGAAGGGGAAGACCTTGAGAGCTCGGGGCTCCAGGTCACCAGGGGAGGATCGGTCCCGGCGCCGCGAGGCGCCGGGACCGTCCACACACCACGTCTCGGCACAGAACACCACACCACGCCGGAGCCGCCCGCGTCAGCGGTTCGGCGTCAGTGCACCGGTTCAGTGCACCACTGCCCGTGCGCCGGTGTCAGTGCACCGGCTCGTGTCAGCGCTTCGCCACGAACACGTGCGAGGCGACGTCCGCCTCCAGCTCCGCGGCCTCGCCGCCGCTGCCGACCAGCACCCCGCCCGGTGACTCCGTCACGCTGACCACCGAGCCGGGCTGCACGCCCGCCCGCCGCAGCGTGTACATCAGCTGGGCGTCCGTCTGGATCGGCTCCCCGATCCGGCGCACGACCACGGTCTTGCCCTCGGCGCCCGGGTCGAGCTCCGACAGGCTCACCATGCCGTCCTCCAGGAACGGGTCGGCCTCGGCCTTCTCCCCGAGCTCCTCCAACCCCGGGATCGGGTTCCCGTACGGCGACTCGGTCGGGTGACGCAGCAGCTCCAGCACCCGCCGCTCCACCGCCTCGCTCATCACGTGCTCCCAGCGGCAGGCCTCGGCGTGCACCTGCTCCCACTCCAGGCCGATGACGTCGACGAGCAGGCACTCGGCGAGCCGGTGCTTGCGCATCACGCGCGTCGCCAGCCGCCGACCCTCGTCGGTCAGCTCCAGGTGACGGTCGCTGGCCACGGCCACCAGGCCGTCGCGCTCCATGCGCGCCACCGTCTGGCTCACCGTCGGGCCGCTCTGGTCGAGCCGCTCGGCGATCCGGGCGCGCATGGGGACCACACCTTCCTCTTCCAGCTCAAGGATGGTGCGGAGATACATCTCCGTGGTGTCGATCAGTCCGGACATTCGTGCCCCTCGGATTGCGTGCGCTGGCCCTGCCCCCAATTCTGACGCATCGGGCCGACAACCGTCCCGTGTCGAGCGTCAAGGCCCGTCCCGGACATGTCCCCGACATGTCGAGCCACAGGATTGACGTTCGTATTGACACGCCCTTGGTCCAGACCGCACGGTGAGCGGCGAACACGCACGCACCCCACCCCCACCTTTCGGAAGGGCCATCGGCGTATGAGCGAGAGCAAGCTGGCCGGTCAGTTCTTCGACGCCGCCATCGGCCTGCTGGAGCGGGTGCGGGACGAGGAGGGGCCGCGCATCGCCGAGGCCGGCGCGCTCGTCGCCGACGCCGTCGCCGCCGGGAACCGGCTCTTCGCCTTCGGCGCCGGGCACTCCTCGCTGCCCGCCCAGGACGTGGTCTACCGGGCCGGCGGCCTGGCCCTGATGAACTTCCTCGCCGTCCCCGGCACCGCGGGCGTCGACGTCATGCCCGCCACCCTCGGCAGCGCCCTGGAACGGGTCGACGGCCTGGCCGGCGCCGTCCTGGACAGCAGCCCCGCCTCCGAGGGCGACGTCCTCGTGATCATCTCCCTCTCCGGCCGCAACGCCCTGCCGGTCGAGATGGCCATGAACGCCCGCGCCCTCGGCCTCAAGGTCGTCGGCGTGACCTCGGTGGCGTACGCGACCGGAACCAAGTCGCGGCACGTCTCCGGCACCTTCCTGAAGGACCACTGCGACGTGGTCCTCGACAGCAAGATCGCGGTCGGCGACGCCGAGCTGAGCCTCGACGGCATCGACGCCCCCTTCGCCCCCGCCTCCACGGTCGTCACCAGCGCGATCATGCAGGCGGTCATGGCCGCGACGGCCGGCGAACTCGTCGCCCGCGGCATCGAGCCGCCGCTGCTGCGCTCGGGCAACGTGGACGGCGGCCACGAATGGAACGGCCGCGTCATGCAGGAGTACGGCGACCGGATCTTCTTCCGGCACTGACCGGCCCCGCCGGGCGGCCTCCGGGCGGCCGGGGCGACCTTGAAGCGGCCTCAAGCCGACCTCAAGGCCGCCTCTGGTCCAGGTCGAGGCCCGCCAGGTCCAGGTCCGCCGCGACCCGCGCCGCCACCTCCTCCGCATACGCCGCGTCCGCGCGTTCGAACGCCGGCCGCGAGGGCCCGCGCAGGAAGGTCAACGCCCCCAGGGTCCGCCCCCGGCTGCGCAGCACCGTGCACAGCCCGTGCGCCGCGCCCTCGGGCCACTGGCGGGCCCGCGCCCACTCCGGGTCCGCCTCCCCGCGGGGAGAACTGGCGCGCACCGAACCGATCCGGTCCAGCGCCTGCAACGCCGGGTGACCGGCCTCGTACCGCACGGGGATCGAACCGGGCCCCGGCAGTTCCGGCGGCGAGGCCGCCGACCGTACGAGCCTGCGCCGCTCCAGGCCCACCGAGGGGTCCAGTACGTCCAGCAGCGCGTGCTCGGCGAAGCCCGCCAGGGCGAAGTCCAGACGTACCGCCGCCGCCTCCGCCGGGTCCTCGCACTCGGCGGCGGCCCGCCCCGCGCGGTGCAGCTGGTGGGCGCGGAACCGCAGCTGCGCGGTGTCCAGCTGCGCCTGCCGCTCCTCGGTGACGTCCTGGAACACCCAGCCGACCCCCAGCGGCACCGGCTCCTCGGCGAGCGGCGAGGCCAGCCGCAGGAACCCGCACCTCCAGCACCGCCGCCGCACCCCCTCGGGCGTGCGCACCGAGACCCACATCTCCACGGGCGCGGGCGGCGCCCCCTCGGCGAGCACGTGCTGGAGGGCGCCCTCCAGCTCCTCCACGCCCTGCGTCAGCAGCTCTCCGAGGGGCCTGCCGAGCAGTACGGTGCGGCCGGTGCCGAAGGCACGTGCGGCGTGCGCGTTGACCACGGCGGGCCGCAGGTCGACGTCCACGAGGACGACGCCCCAGGACGCGTCCTCCATCAGGGCCTCGCTGAGCGCGATGGACCGCTCCAGGTCGATCTGCGCGTGCACCTCGCTGAACGCGCAGTACACCCCCGCGGGCTTCCCGTCCGCGCCCGGCACACCGGCGGACTGGGTCCGTACGAGGACCCGCCCGCCGTCCTTGGTCAGCAGGGCGAACTCGTGGACCTGCCGCCCGGGTGCGTCCTGGGCGGCCATGAGTCTGTCCTGCACGTCCTGGGCGTCGGCGGGCCGTACCGCCCACCCCTCGAACCCCTTGCGCCCCACGGCCTCGGCGGCCGACCAGCCCAGGATCCGCTCGGCTTCGCGGTTCCAGTGGGTGATCACGCCGTCGGAGTCGAACGCGCACAGGGCGGCGTCCATCCCGTCGAGCAGCGCTGCGAGCAGATCGTCGGCGGTCTCGTTACGTCCGGAAGCACTCACCTGGCACCCCCTGCAGGTGTTCGCGTGTGCGGCACGTCAGATCATTGAACGCGAACGTGACGCAGCCCACACTGCTTTCCGCGGATTGGGTCCGGGAAACCCGGTCAGCGGTCGCCGAAGAGGAACACGGCGCCGAAGACCCCCGCCAGAACGACCACGGCGATGCCGGCGCCCACGGCGAACACCCGCCAACCCGACGACCAGCGGTAGAGCCCGTCGTACCAGGCCGTCCGGCGGGCGATGCGCCGCTCCGCCCTCGGGTCCGGCGCCCAGTCGGGCCGGCGTCGCTCGTGCAGGAGGGACCGGAGTGCGGCGACCTCCCGGGCGAGGTCCGGCAGCTCCGTGCTGTCCACGCACGGCAGGGGGACGCCCCGGCCGTCGGCCCGGTAGGCGTACGTCATGACCTTGGGCACGGCGGCGCCGACGGCCGACGTCTGCAGGGCGACGGTGCGGAACTCGTGGATGCCGTCCCAGGGGATCCGGCGCGGGCGACCGAAGTTGCGCATGACGATGCCCTGGTCGTCGACGATGGTGTACTTGCGCGGCCTGCTGAGGACGGCGAAGGTTCCGAGCGCCACGAACAGTCCGATGATCAGCCACTTGATCCCGTCGGACACGGGCAGGTCGGCGGTCTTCAGACAGCCCCCTCCGAACAGGACGACGATCGCGGTGATCACGACCCAGTTCCCCGATCTCGTCCGGTACTCCCGCGGCAGCGCCGATTGCGGCATGTCTCCCCCTCGGATCGTGCTCCGTCCAGGCGGACCCCGGCCCCGGAGCGGCGGGGAAATAAAACGGTTGTGGCCACGGGGACGCCTGCCTAGGCTCTGACGTACACGAGAAGGGAGGTGGTTCCCGAAATGTACGGAAACCGGACGCGTGAGGTGGCTGCGGGCTAAGCGCCCGTCGTCGCACGCACCCAGTGCGGTGCCCGGCGGGATCGCCGAGCGCCAATCCACAGCAGTCACCCGACCCGCGGGCTCGCCGGTACGTCCGGCCGGCTTCTCCCACTGCAGGGGAGAGACCCGAGCCCGCGGGTCGTCTGTTTTTCGGATGCCGCTAAGGACAGAGCCGCTCCACGCGCCACTCCTCCGCGTCCAGGACGTACCGCAGCCGGTCGTGCAGGCGGTTCTCGTGGCCCTGCCAGAACTCCACCTCGTCCGGGACCACACGGATCCCGCCCCACTGCGGCGGGACCGGGACCTGCTCGCCCTCCGGGTAGCGGGCTTCGAGCTCCGCGTACCGGCGGTCCAGTTCCGCGCGGGAGCCGATCACGCTGGACTGCTCGCTCGCCCAGGCTCCCAGCTGCGAGCCGTGCGGACGGGAGCGGAAGTACGCCGCCGTCTCGTCGCGGCCGATCCGGGACGCCGTGCCGGTGACGACGACCTGCCGGGCGATGGGGTGCCAGGGGAAGAGCAGCGCCACGCGCGGGTTCTCGGCGATCTCCCGGCCCTTGCGGGAGTCGTAATTGGTGAAGAAGACGAAGCCGCGGTCGTCGAACTGCTTCAGCAACACCGTGCGGGAGCTGGGACGGCCGTCCGCCGTCGCCGTCGAGACGATCATCGCGTTCGCTTCGAAGACGTGGGCGTCGGCGGCCTGCTGGAACCACCTGGCGAACTGCCGCATCGGGTCCTCGGCGAGGCTCTCCTCCTCGACGATCTCCGAGCGGTACTGCTTGCGCATGGTGGCGGGATCAAGGTCCTGGTCGGTCACCCGGCCATCCTGCCGCAGCGGGACCGTCACCGGTGTGCCGTATGTCACGCTTCCGCACCGCATCCGGAGCCGACAAAATCTTGGGGCCGGTCCGACGGTCCCACACGGGTGACCATCGGCCGTGCCGGGCATCAACGGGGATGACCGCGCCGGACCGCGAATCACGCCGGGAGCCGCGCGTGTTCGCACTATCTGAGGAGCCGCCTGATGTCCGACTTCGTACCCGGTCTCGAGGGAGTCATCGCGTTCGAAACGGAGATCGCCGAACCCGACAAGGAGGGTGGTGCGCTCCGTTACCGCGGTGTCGACATCGAGGACCTCGTGGGCCACGTTTCCTTCGGGAACGTCTGGGGCCTGCTGGTCGACGGTGCGTTCAACCCCGGTCTGCCCGCCGCCGAGCCCTTCCCGATCCCGGTCCACTCCGGTGACATCCGGGTCGACGTGCAGTCCGCGCTCGCGATGCTCGCCCCCGTGTGGGGTCTGAAACCGCTGCTGGACATCGACGAGCAGACCGCCCGCGACGACCTCGCGCGCGCCGCCGTCATGGCCCTGTCGTACGTCGCCCAGTCGGCGCGCGGTCAGGGCCTGCCGATGGTGCCGCAGAAGGAGATCGACAAGGCCGAGTCCGTGGTCGAGCGGTTCATGATCCGCTGGCGGGGCGAGCCCGACCCCAAGCACGTCAAGGCCGTCGACGCGTACTGGACCTCTGCCGCCGAGCACGGCATGAACGCCTCCACGTTCACCGCCCGGGTGATCGCCTCGACCGGTGCGGACGTCGCGGCCGCGCTGTCGGGTGCCGTCGGCGCCATGTCCGGGCCGCTGCACGGCGGTGCGCCGTCCCGCGTCCTCGGCATGATCGAGGAGATCGAGCGCACCGGCGACGCCGTGGCGTACGTGAAGAAGGCCCTGGACAAGGGCGAGCGCCTGATGGGCTTCGGGCACCGCGTCTACCGCGCCGAGGACCCGCGCGCCCGCGTGCTGCGCCGTACGGCCAAGGAGCTGGACGCCCCGCGCTACGAGATCGCCGCCGCGCTGGAGAAGGCCGCGCTGGAGGAGCTGCACGCGCGCCGCCCCGACCGGGTGCTCGCCACGAACGTGGAGTTCTGGGCCGCGATCATGCTGGACTTCGCGGAGGTCCCGGCGCACATGTTCACCTCGATGTTCACGTGCGCCCGTACCGCCGGCTGGTCGGCGCACATCCTGGAGCAGAAGCGCACGGGCCGCCTGGTCCGCCCGTCGGCCCGCTACACGGGCCCGAGCCGGCGCGACCCGCGCGAGATCTCGGGTTACGCGGACATGGCCGAGACGGCCTGACCCGCCCCCGCCTCGTCGCCGTCAGGGCGTCGCACCCCCCGCAACGGGGTGCGGCGCCCTCGCGCTTTTCACCCCGTTCCCGCCAGGGTGGCGTCGATGACGCGGGACCACTGGGCCACCACACGGGCCCGGCGGGCCGTGTCGTCGGTGAGGACGTTGGCCAGGCCGAGGCCGCGGGCCATGTCGAGGAGGCCCTGCACGGTCTCCCGTACGCCGGGGACGGACTCGTCGGCGCCGAGCAGCCCGACCGCGATGCGGTGGGTCTCGCGGCCGACGCGGGCCTCCAGCTCGGTGACGCGGGGGCGCAGCTGCTCTTCGTTGGAGGCGGCGACCCACAGCTGGAGGGCGGCCCGGAAGAGGGTGCCGGTATACAGGTCCACGATGGCCTCGACGGCCGCCGGGCGGGCGACGGGGCCGGCCTGGAAGAGCTCGCGCAGGGCGGTGGAGCGTTCCTCGGCGACGAACTCGACCGCGGCGGTGAAGAGGTCCTCGCGGGTCGGGAAGTGGTGCTGGGCGGCGCCCCGCGAGACGCCGGCGCGCTCGGCGACGACGGCGACGGTGGAGCCGGCCCAGCCGTGTTCGGCGAGGCAGGAGACGGCCGCCTCCAGGAGGTGGCGGCGGGTGACGCGGCTGCGTGCCTGCTTGGGGCCCTGCCGGATCTGGATCTCGCTCACAGGGCCCACGACGGGTTCCGGCGTTCGAAGCGGGCGGTGATGCCTTCGCGGGCCTCGTCGGAGGCGAAGAGTCCCGCGGACAGCTCGGTCAGGCGGGCGCCGTCACGGGCGACGGCCTCGCGCACGGCGGCGGCGGTCAGCGACTTGGTGGCGGCCAGGCCCTGTGGGGAGGCCTTGCGCAGCCCGGCGAGGACGGGTTCGAGCGCGGCGTCGACGTCCCCCTCCGAGTGGAGCGTCAGCAGCCCGATCCTGGCCGCCTCGGCGGCGTCGAAGGCCTCGGCGGTGAGGAAGTAGCGGGCGGCGGCGCGCGGGTCGAGGCGCGGCAGCAGCGGGATGGAGATCACGGCGGGGGCGAGGCCGAGGTGGGTCTCCGTGAACGCGTACGAGGACTGCGCCCCGGCGGCGGCGATGTCGCAGACCCCGAGCAGTCCGAGTCCGCCGGCGCGGACGTGTCCGGTGACGCGGGCGACGACGGGCTTGGGGAGTTCGGCGATCTCGCGGAGCAGGGCGAGGAAGTCGGCGGGGTCGCAGGGCGACTTGAGGTCGGCGCCGGCACAGAAGGTGGTCCCGGTGTGCGTCAGCACGACGGCCCGGACCTCCGGGTCCGCCCCGGCGTCGGCGAGGGCCGCGCGGAGGGCGGCGACGAGGTCGGCGGAGAGCGCGTTGCGGTTGGCCGGGGAGTCGAGGGTGAGCGTGGCGACGCCGGTCGCTCGCGCGGCGTGAACGGGTGTCATGTCTCCTCCGGAGTGGTGTCGGGCGATGGGGACGCTACCGGACCCCCTGCGGGGAGCTCGGCGGGGTTACGGCGGGGGCGGACCCCCTGCCGGACCCCTGCGGGGAGCTCGGCGGAGTTACGGCGGGGGTTGGCCCCTGCCGGACCCCCTTGCGGGGCCCTGGCGGGGCTGGGGCGGGAGCCGGGGGGCCGGGCCCGGCAGATCCAGCCCCGCCGGCGTTTGAGGCACGGGGTCCGGGGCGGAGCCCCGGGCCTGTTCAGCCCGTCCGGCGTTTGAGGACCGGGGCCGGGAAGAGCCCGGGGAACGGCTCCGCGCAGCTGGACAGGGGCTAGTAGGACTTCGGGAGCCCAAGGGTCTGGTGGGAGACGAAGTTCAGGATCATCTCCCGGCTGACCGGCGCGATCCGGGACACCCGGGCCGCCGTGATCAGGGAGGCCAGCCCGTACTCCCGGGTGAGCCCGTTCCCGCCAAGGGTGTGCACCGCCTGGTCCACCGCCCGCACGCACGCCTCCCCCGCCGCGTACTTCGCCATGTTCGCCGCCTCGCCCGCCCCCATGTCGTCCCCCGCGTCATACAGCGCAGCGGCCTTCTGCATCATCAGCCGGGCCAGTTCCAGCTCGATGTGCGCCGTCGCGAGCGGGTGGGACACGGCCTGGTGGGCGCCGATCGGCTCCTTCCACACCTGGCGGGTCTTCGCGTAGTCCACGGCCTTGGCCAGCGCGTACCGCCCCATGCCGATCGCGAAGGCGGCCGTCATGATCCGCTCGGGGTTGAGCCCCGCGAAGAGCTGGAGCAGTCCCGCGTCCTCGTCCCCGACCAGCGCCGAGGACGGCAGCCGCACCTCGTCCAGCACCAGCTCGAACTGCTTCTCCGCCGCCTGGAGTTCCATGTCGATCACGGTCCGGCCGAAGCCCGGGGCCTCCCGCTCCACGATGAACAGGCACGGCTTGAGCCGCCCGGTGCGGGCGTCCTCCGTGCGGCCGACGACGAGGGTGGCGTCGGCGATGTCCACGCCGGAGATGAAGACCTTGCGCCCGCTCAGGATCCAGTCGTCGCCGTCGCGGCGGGCGGTGGTGGTGATGCGGTGGGAGTTGGAGCCGGCGTCCGGTTCGGTGATGCCGAAGGCCATGGTGCGGCTGCCGTCGGCGAGGCCCGGGAGCCAGGCGCGCTTCTGCTCCTCGGTGCCGAAGCGGGAGATGACCGTGCCGCAGATGGCGGGCGAGACGACCATCATCAGCAGCGGACAGCCGGCGGCGCCGAGTTCTTCGAGGACGATGGACAGCTCGGCGATGCCGCCGCCCCCGCCGCCGTACTCCTCGGGAAGGTTCACGCCGAGGTAGCCGAGCTTGGCCGCGTCGGCCCACAGCTCGTCGGGGTGACCGCCTTCGCGGGCCACGCGGGCCAGGTACTCGCGCCCGTACTTCTGTCCCAGCGCGGCGACCGCCGTGCGCAGGGCCTTGTGTTCCTCGGACTCGATGGTGTGGCTCATGACTGCGGTTCCTCCTGGACTACGGCGAGCAGGGCGCCGAACTCGACCTGTTGGCCGGTGGCGGCGTGGAGCGCGGTGAGCGTGCCGGAGGCGGGGGCGAGGATGCGGTGCTCCATCTTCATGGCCTCCAGCCAGAGCAGTGGCTGCCCGGCGGTGACGGGCCGGCCGGGGGCGAGGCCCTCGGCGACGCGGACGACGGTGCCGGGCATGGGGGCCAGCAGGGAGCCCGGTTCGGTGCGGTCCTGGGGATCGGCGAACCGGGGGACGGGGGTGAGGGTGTGGGCGCCGGTGAGGGCCGAATCGACGTAGACCTCGGGCTTGTTCGAATTTTGTTTCACGTGGAACAGGCGTCGGACACCGTCGACTTCGAGCGTGACGAGCTCCGGGGTGGCGGAGAGGACCCGCACCCCCGGATGGTCCACGGGCTGGTACGCGACCTCGTACTCGGACCCACCGGAGGTGTAGCGCCGGGTCTGCGGCTGCGAGCGGACGTTGCGCCAGCCGCCCAGCCGCGCGGCGAGCGACGCCCCCGGGGCGGGAGCCGCCTCGGCGAGGGCCGCCGCGAGGGCCGCCAGGGTGGCGTCGGGGGCGTCCTCGGTGAGAGTGGCGAGGTGGCGGTCGTAGAAGCCGGTGTCGAGCCGCCCGGCCGTGAACTCCGGGTGGCGCAGGGACCGTACGAGGAGCTCCCGGTTGGTGGTGAGCCCGTGGATCCGGGCCCGGGACAGGGCGTGGGCGAGGACGCGGACGGCCTCGGCGCGGGTCGGGGCGTGGGCGACGACCTTGGCGAGCATGGGGTCGTAGTGGATGCCGACGGTGTCCCCGTCGGTGAATCCGGTGTCCACGCGGACCTCCCCGGGCACGGCGAGGGTGTGCAGGACACCGGTCTGCGGCCGCCAGTCCCGGGCGGGGTCCTCGGCGTAGAGGCGGGCCTCCACGGCGTGGCCGCCGGCCGCCGGGGGCGCCGGCGGCAGGGCCGCCCCTTCGGCGACGCGCAGCTGCAGGGCCACGAGGTCGATGCCGAACACGGCTTCGGTGACGGGGTGTTCCACCTGGAGGCGGGTGTTCATCTCCAGGAAGTACGGGCGGCCGTCGGCGGTGACCAGGAACTCGACCGTGCCGGCCCCCCGGTAGGAGACGGCGCGGGCGGCGGCCACGGCGGCCTGGTGGAGGTTCTCGCGCAGCGCTTTGGGCAGGCCGGGCGCGGGGGCCTCCTCGATGACCTTCTGGTGGCGCCGCTGGAGCGAGCAGTCGCGGGTGCCGAGCGGCCAGACGGTGCCGTGGGCGTCGGCGAGGATCTGCACCTCGACGTGGCGGCCGCGCTCCACGTAGGGCTCGGCGAAGACCTCGCCGTCCCCGAAGGCCGAACGGGCCTCGGCGGACGCCGCGTCCAGCTCGGCCTTCAGCTGGTCGAGGTCGCGCACCACCCGCATCCCGCGCCCGCCGCCGCCCGCCGCGGCCTTGAGCAGGAGCGGCAGGTCGGCGTGGGTGGCGGAAGCCGGGTCGACGGGGTCGAGGAGCGGGACCCCGGCGGCGCGCATCAGCTCCTTGGCCCGGGTCTTGGAGGCCATGGCCTCGATGGCCCCGGGCGGCGGCCCGATCCAGACCAGCCCCGCGGCCTCGACCGCGCGGGCGAAGTCGGCGTTCTCGGAGAGGAACCCGTAACCGGGGTGGACGGCGTCGGCACCGGCCGCCAGAGCGGCCTTGATGATCAGGTCGCCGCGCAGGTAGGTGTCGGCGGGGGCCGCGCCCGGCAGGCGTACGGCACTGTCCGCGCTGCGCACGTGCAGGGCGTCGGAGTCCGGGTCGGAGTGGACGGCGACGGTGTCCAGGCCGAGGGCGCGGGCCGTACGGAAGATCCGCACGGCGATCTCCCCCCGGTTGGCGACCAGCAGGGAGCCGATGGGGGCAGCGGAAGCAATGGCATTGGTCATCTGCGGGCTCACATCCGAAAGACGCCGAAGCCGCCGCGGGCGCCCTCGACCGGGGCGTTGTGCACGGCGGACAGGCACAGGCCGAGGACGGTGCGGGTGTCGCGCGGGTCGATGACTCCGTCGTCGTACAACCGCCCGGACAGGAACATCGGAAGGGACTCGGACTCGATCTGCGCCTCCACGAAGGCGCGCATCCCGGCGTCGGCCTCCTCGTCGTAGGGCAGGCCCTTGGCGGCCGCGGACTGCCGGGACACGATGGACAGCACGCCGGCGAGTTGCTGGGGCCCCATGACGGCGGACTTGGCGCTCGGCCAGGCGAAGAGGAACCGGGGCTCGTAGGCCCGCCCGCACATGCCGTAGTGCCCGGCGCCGTACGACGCTCCGACGAGCACGGACAGGTGCGGCACGCGGGAGTTGGAGACCGCGTTGATCATCATCGAGCCGTGCTTGATGATGCCGCCCTGCTCGTACTCCTTGCCGACCATGTAGCCGGTGGTGTTGTGGAGGAAGAGGAGCGGGATGTCGCGCTGGTTGGCCAGCTGGATGAACTGGGCGGCCTTCTGGGACTCGGCGCTGAACAGCACGCCCTGCGCGTTGGCGAGGATGCCGACCGGATAGCCGTGCAGGGTGGCCCAGCCGGTGACCAGGCTCGGCCCGTACAAGGGCTTGAACTCGTCGAAATCAGACCCGTCGACGATCCGCGCGATCACCTCACGCGGATCGAAGGGCGTCTTGAGGTCCTCCGGGACGATCCCGAGCAGCTCCTCCGGGTCGTACAGCGGCTCGGCCGCCGGCGCCGGCTCCGGCCGTTCCTTGCGGTGGTTCAGCCGGGCGACGACACGGCGGGCCCGGCGGATCGCGTCCTGCTCGTCGAGGGCGTAGTAGTCGGCGAGGCCCGAGGTACGGGCGTGCATGTCGGCGCCGCCGAGCGACTCGTCGTCGCTCTCCTCGCCGGTGGCCATCTTCACGAGCGGCGGCCCGCCGAGGAACACCTTCGAACGGCCCTTGATCATGACGGTGTGGTCGGACATGCCGGGGATGTACGCGCCTCCGGCGGTCGAATTGCCGAACACCACGGCGACGGTGGGGATCCCGGCGGCCGAGAGCCGGGTCAGATCGCGGAAGATCGCGCCGCCCGGGATGAAGATCTCCTTCTGGGAGGGGAGATCGGCGCCGCCGGACTCGACGAGGCTGATGACGGGCAGCCGGTTCTGCAGGGCGATCTCGTTGGCCCGCAGCGCCTTCTTCAGCGTCCAGGGGTTGCTGGCCCCGCCGCGGACGGTCGGGTCGTTGGCGGTGACCAGGCATTCGACGCCCTCGACCGTGCCGATGCCGGTCACCATGGAGGCGCCGACGGGGTAGTCGCTCCCCCACGCGGCGAGCGGCGACAGCTCCAGGAACGGCGTGTCCGGATCCAGCAGCAGCTCGATCCGCTCGCGCGCGAGCAGCTTGCCGCGGTCCTTGTGCCGGGCGGTGTACTTCTCGCCGCCCCCGGCGAGCGCCTTGGCGTGCTCGGCGTCGAGCGCGGTCAGTCGTTCGAGGGCGGCGGTACGGGCCTGCGCGTGCTCGGGGGCGCGGGGGTCGACGGTGGTACCGAGACGGGTCATGAGCCGTTCCCCTCCGGGGCGGGTGCGTTCAGCAGGTGGATCGGGATGTCGAGGTGCCGGGCCCGGAGCCATTCGCCGAGGGCCTTGGCCTGGGGGTCGAAACGGTGCCCGGAGGCGACGCCGTCGCCGAGGATCCCCTCGATGGTGAAGTTCAGGGCGTGGAGGTTCGGCAGCACATGCCGGGTTGTGGGGAGGTCCCGGGTCTCGGGGAGCAGTTCCTGGAACCGCTCGACGGTGAGGGTCCGCTCGACCCACTCCCAGGCGGCGTCGCTCCCCACCCACACCCCGACGTTGGCGTCCCCGCCCTTGTCCCCGCTCCGGGCCCCGGCCACCGCCCCCAGGGGGGCGCGGGTCGTCCCCCCGGCGAGGTCGCTGCTCCCTGCGGGGCTCTCCCCCACCCCGCCCCTTCCCGAACCGGGGCTCCGCCCCGGACCCCGCTCCTCAAACGCCGGAGGGGCTGGATTCGGGCTACTGCCGTCCCCCAAGTGCGGCTCGTGTGCCCGCAGGGCGACCCCGGCCCCGCCGGGGACAAATCCAGCCCCGCCGGCGTTTGAGGCGCGGGGGTCCGGGGGCGGAGCCCCCGCCGGGTCCGGGGCGGAGCCCCGGGAGCGGCGGCCGGGGTCGCAAGCCCCGGTTTCGGGAAGGGGCGGGGTGGGGGAAGAGGCCCGCGCAGCGGACACCGGCACCGGCAGACGGGTCCCATCCCCCAGCACCCCCACGTGCGACACCGAGCCGGCCGCGATCAGCGAGGAGGCAAACACCCCGTACGGCTGCGCAGCCCCCGGCGGAGCCGTGACATGGAACCCCGGATAACTGCCGAGCGCCAGCTCGACCGCGGCCGACGTCAGCCCCCTCCCCACCCGCTCCGCCGAAGGATCGCGGACCACCAGCCTCAGCAGCGCACTCGCCGTCTCCTCCGTCCCCGCGTCCTCGTGGTCCGTGCGGGACAGGGTCCAGGCCACCTCGGCCACGCCCTCCAGCGCCTCGGACAACTGCGCCCGCACCAACGCCGCCTTCGCCTCGATGTCCAGGCCGGTCAGTACGAACACCACCTCGTTGCGCCAGCCCCCGATCCGGGTGACGCCCACCTTCAGCGTGTCCGGCGGCGCCTCCCCCCGCACCCCCGAGATCCGCACGCGGTCCGGCCCGTCCCCGCTCAGCCGGACCGTGTCCAGGCGGGCGGTGACGTCCGGGCCGAGGTACCGCACGCCCTGGGTCTCGTACAGGAGTTGCGCCGTGACCGTCCCGGCCGAGACGACGCCGCCCGTGCCCGGGTGCTTGGTGATCACCGACGAACCGTCCTCGGCGATCTCCGCCAGCGGGAACCCGGGCCGCCGCACGTCGTGCCCGGTGAAGAAGGAGTAGTTGCCGCCGGTGGCCTGCGTTCCGCACTCCAGGACGTGGCCCGCGACCACCGCTCCCGCCAGCCGATCGTGGTCGTCCGGGGCCCAGTCGAACCACCAGGCCGCCGGCCCACTGACCAGCGCCGCGTCCGTCACCCGCCCGGTGACGACCACGTCCGCGCCCGCCCGCAGGCACTCGGTGATCCCGCCGCCACCCAGATAGGCGTTCGCGGTCAACGCGCCCTCGGCGTACGGCATCAGATCGTCGCCCTCGACATGGGCCACGGTCACCGGAACCCCCACCTTGGCCGCCAACCCCCGCACGGCCTCGGCGAGTCCGGCCGGATTGAGTCCGCCCGCGTTCGCGACGATCCGTACGCCCCGCTCGTGCGCGAGGCCGAGCCCCTCCTCCAGTTGGCGCAGGAAGGTTTTGGCGTAGCCGTGGTCCGGGTTCTTCAGCCGGTCCCGGCCGAGGATCAGCATGGTCAGCTCGGCCAGGTAGTCCCCGGTGAGCACGTCCAGCGGGCCGCCCGTCAGCATCTCCCGCAGCGCGTCGAAGCGGTCGCCGTAGAAACCGGAGGCGTTCCCGATCCGCAGCGGTCGCCGCACCACACCCCCCTGCCGTCCGGTCATCGGGACGCCCCCGGCTCGCGCCCCGCCCCCGCCGGTCCCGCGAAGGCCTGGGCGATGTCCAGCCAGCGGTCCGCGTCGGGCCCGGTGGCCGTCAGGGCGAGGTCGGCGCGGTGCGCCCGCTGGGTCACCAGCAGGCAGAAGTCGAGCGCCGGGCCGGTGATCCGCTGTGCGGCGTCGGCGGGCCCGTACGACCACACCCCGGAGCCGTCGGGGGCCTCCAGTTCGACCCGGAACTCCTCGGTGGGCGCGGCCAGTCCGCGTACGGCGAAGGCGTAGTCGCGGGCCCGTACCCCGATCCGCGCCACGTGCCGCAGCCGCGCGGTCGGGGCGCGGCGCACGCCGAGCGCGTCGGCCACGTCCTGGCCGTGCGCCCAGGTCTCCATCAGCCGCGCGCTCGCCATCGAGGCGGCCTTCATCGGCGGCCCGTACCAGGGGAAACGGGTCTCCGGGGAGGCGGCGGCGAGCGCCTCGTCGAGGGCGGTACGGGTGGCCCGCCAGCGGGCCAGCAGTTCGGCGGGCGGCAGCTTCGCGCCGTCCTCCGCGCCCTCGTCGACGAAGGAGTCGGGGGCCTTCAACGCCTCCTCGACCATCAGCCCGAAGGCGGCGGCGTCGGTGAGGGAGAGCAGCGCGGCCCGGTCGGTCCAGTGCAGGTGGGCGATCTGGTGGGCGATGCTCCAGCCGGGGGCGGGCGTGGGCCGCACCCACTCCCGCCCACTCAACTCCCCTACCAAGGCGTCGAGTTCACGGCTCTCCTCACGCAGATCGGCGTAAACGGCGGCGACGGACGGCTCGGGCACGGTGCGCTCCCCTCTCGGCGTGAGGGAAGACTGGCAGCCCCGAGCAAAACAATCAAGCACGCTTGCATGTTTTGTTGGCAAGCCTTCGGGAGCCGACGCGTTCCCGCCGGCCGCCCCAACCCCCCTCGGGCAAGGGCACGTTGCCGACCGGGCGCGGAGGCCGGAGGCCGGGGGACGATTCAGGCCGGAATCCGGAAACTAGCGATACGTCACCGGATGTCCCGTCGATACTGGGCGTTCCGCTCCGGGCCCGGGCGCACGCACACGTTCATGTACTCGCCGGCATTCGCTGCCGCCCGACGAAGAGGACGTACCGCCGTGACCCCACCCGCCCATTCCCCCGGCTCGCCCACCGCCGCCGACCACGCCGACACCCCCGGATCTCTCTATCCCGAGCTGGACGCCGCCGCCCTCGCCGCCTTCGTCGCCGCCCTGGAGACCGGCGACGTCACCGGCCTTCCCCCCGCCCGCGCCGCCGAGGTCGCCGAGGCCCGCTCCGTCGCCGTCTTCACCCGCACCAAGGTGACCGGCGCCGACGGCGACCTGCTCGACGCCGGCATGTGGCGGCACACCGGCAGCCTGCCGCGCCCCCTGATCGTGATGCCGTCCCCGTGGACGAGCTACGGCTGGATCCTCTACGCCGTCCAGGCCACCCTCTTCGCGGCCCGCGGCTACAACGTCCTCGCCTACACCACCCGCGGCTTCGCCGCCTCCGAGGGCTGCGTCGAAGTGGCGGGCCCCCTCGACGTCGCCGACGGCAGCCGCGCCCTGGACCACCTCATCGAGCGCACCACAGGCCCCGTGACGAAGATCGGCTTCCTCGGCGACTCGTACGGCTCCGGCATCAGCCAGCTCGTCGCCGCCCACGACACCCGCGTCAGCGCCGTCGTCGCGCTCAGCACCTGGGGCGATCTCGGCGAGGCGTTCTACGAGAACTCCACGCGCCACGTCGCCGCCGTCCGGGCCCTGCTCGGCGCGGCCGCGAAGGCGCGGCTGAGCCCGCAGACGCGGAGCGCCTTCGACAACGTCCTCGCCAACCGCGACATCGAGGGCACCCTGCGCTGGGCCGAGCAGCGCTCGCCCCTCACCCACATCAAGGAGCTCAACCGCCGCCAGGTGCCCGTCCTCTTCGCGCACGCCTGGCACGAGACGCTCTTCCCCACCAACCAGACGCTGAAGATGTTCAACGAACTCACCGGCCCCAAACGCCTCGTCCTGTCCATCGGCGACCACTCCGGGCCCGAGATGACGGGCATGGTCGGCCTGCCCAACCGGATCTGGACGGACGCCCACCGCTGGTTCGACCACCATCTCAGGGACATCGAGAACGGCATCGCCGACGAGGGCCAGGTGGTCAGCGAGGTCATGTGGAACAAGACCCTCGAACCTCGCCCCACCTGGCACTCCCTCACCGAGCGGGTCCACCGGCTGCACCTGGCGGGCAGCGGGGAACTCGCCGAGGAACCGGAGGCCGGCTGGACGGCGACCGTCCTGTGCGGGATCGACACCCCGGCCACCGTCGCCGACAAGGTCGTCGAGTCCGGATACGCGGAGATCGCCGGGCGCCCGAAGGTCTACCCGACCGGGACCATCGACCGTTCCGTCGCCGCCGTCTGGGCCTCGGAACCCGCCCGCGAGACCACCCGACTGCGCGGCACCCCGCGGCTGCGCGTGACGTACCGGGCCCCGAACCCGGGCTCCACGTTCATCGCGTACCTGCTCGACACGGCCCCGGACGGGACGGGCCACATCGTCACCCACGCCCCCTACACCGACCTGGGTTCGGCGCCCGACAGCCTGGTCAGCGCGGACATCGACCTCCAGGCCACGGCGTACGACGTACCGCGCGGCCACCGCCTGCTGCTGGTGATCGACGCCCGCGACCCCTTCTACGGGGACGCGAACCTGCCGCGGGCGACCCTCGCGTTCACCTCGCCCGAGGCGACCCCGTCGTACCTGGACCTGCCGCTCGGCTAGCAGCGCGCGTAGAGCCGCGTACGCCGTCCGGCCGGACCCCCGTAACCGGCCGGACGCGCGTACGGATTCAGGGACGCCTGCCGACCCGCTTCGGTTTCACGACCGACACACGAAATCCACTCCGCGGTCGGGCCGCTCGGCGACCCACCGCGCACGAACCCTTCCGTCCGCCGGGGCACCCCTGAGATGCTCCCGGCCATGAAGACGAAGAGCGCCCTCCTCGCCGCCCTCAGCGCCCTCGCCCTGGCGGCGGTCCTGGCCGCGGCGAGCGGGCGCGGCCAGGACTTCCCGGACGAAGGAAAGGCCCCCGCGAAGTCCTCGGCCACGTCGGCCTCCGGCTGGGGCCCGGACCACCCGGCGGCAGGCCGCCTCTAAGCCGACCCCGAGGCGTCAGCGCGCCTCACGGAGCCACTGGGCGACCTCGGTCGCCCAGTACGTGAGGATCGTGTCCGCGCCGGCCCGCTTGATGCCGAGGAGGGTCTCCATGATCGCCCGGTCCCGCTCGATCCAGCCCTTCTCCGCCGCCGCCTCGATCATCGCGAACTCGCCGCTGATCTGGTACGCCGCGACCGGCACGTCCACGGACTCCGCGACCCGGTAGAGGATGTCGAGGTAGGGACCGGCCGGCTTGACCATCACCATGTCGGCGCCCTCCTCCAGGTCGAGGGCGAGCTCCCGCAGGGACTCGCGGGCGTTGGCCGGGTCCTGCTGGTAGGTCTTGCGGTCGCCCTGGAGGGAGGAAGCGACGGCTTCGCGGAACGGCCCGTAGAAGGCGGAGGAGTACTTCGCCGTGTACGCGAGGATCGAGACGTCCTCGTGGCCGGTCTCGTCGAGCGCGTCGCGGATCACGCCGACCTGGCCGTCCATCATTCCGCTCGGGCCCACCACGTGGACGCCCGCGTCGGCCTGGACCTGCGCCATCTCCGCGTACCGCTCCAGCGTCGCGTCGTTGTCGACGCGACCGTTCTCGTCGAGGACGCCACAGTGACCGTGGTCCGTGTACTCGTCCAGGCACAGGTCGGACATGATCACCAGGTCGTCCCCGACCTCGGCCTTCACGTCGCGGATGGCGACCTGGAGGATGCCGTCCGGCTCGGTGCCCGCCGTGCCGAGCGCGTCCTTGTTCTCGTCCGCCGGCACGCCGAAGAGCATGATCCCCGCGACGCCCGCCTCGACCGCCTCGACGGCCGCCTTCCGCAGCGTGTCCCGCGTGTGCTGGACGACACCCGGCATCGCCGAGATCGCGAGCGGCTCGGAGATCCCCTCCCGTACGAAGGCCGGGAGGATCAGGTCCGAGGGGTGCAGCCGGTACTCCGCGACCATGCGCCGCATGGCAGGGGTCGTACGCAGCCGGCGGGGCCGCGAGCCGGGGAAGGATCCGTACGCGCTCATCTTCAGTCGCCTCTTCGAGCTTCGACAGCAGTCGGGTCAAGCGTAGGCCCCGTGTCCGTGGCGAATTCGCACCACACCACCTTCCCCGGCACCCGCACCCCGACCCCCCACCGGTCCGCGACCGCCGCGACCAGCAACAACCCCCGCCCGCCCTCGGCCCCGGTGTCCCGATCCTCGATCCGCGGCCGCCCACCCCCGCTGTCGTGCACCTCGACCCGTACGGCGCCCTCGAAACGGCGCATCCGCAGCCGGTATCCACGGCCGGACGGCACGCCGTGCAGCAGGGCGTTGGTCGCCAGCTCGCTCACGCAGAGCAACACGTCGTCGTGGCGGGGTGTGACACCCCACGCGTGAAGTGTCACACGCGCGAACTCCCTGGCAGAGGCGACGCTTTGGCGGCTGCGGGGGTAGAAACGCTCGCGCAGCAGGGCGGGTTGGATTTCCACGTTCACGGGTCGATGGTCGCGGCGCGTAACTACCCTCTTGCAGTACGGAGACCCGTACCCGGAGTTCAGTACGGGTTGGTACGGGTAGTTCGCCTAATCAGGCGGGGAGTTCACGTTCATGCCACCACGCAAGAGGACACGTCCCAATGGCACGGCAATGAAGATGGTCGGAGAGATGGTCGCCGTCGCCCGGACTGCCAAAGGGCTCACACAGAAGGAACTCGGCAAACTGGTCGGGCTCACGGAGGAGAGCATCGCCTCCATCGAGCAGGGGCGACGGCCGCTGATGCCCGACGTGGCGGAGGTGACGGACCGGGAACTCGGACTGCCCGGCATCCTGACCGTCGCCGCCCACAAGATGCCCCAGATCGACGTGATCCCGCCCTGGGCAGAGCCACTGATCAACCTGGAGCAGCGGGCTCAGGCGGTCTCCTCGTACGAGAACCAGGTCGTGCCGGGCCTTCTCCAAACCCAGGCCTACGCCGAAGCCGTCTTCCAGAGCCGCATACCTCTCTACTCTGCGGCCGACCTGGCCGCGCAGACGACCGCCCGCCTCGACCGCCAGTCGGCCCTGCACCGGCCCCAGCCCATCCTGGCGAGCTTTGTGATCTGGGGGCCTGTCCTCCGGTGCCCGCTCGGAGGCCGCGACGTGCTCAATGAACAGCTCCGCCACCTCCTGACCTGCTCACGCCTGCCAGGCGTCACCATTCAGGTACTCCCCCTCGCGCGAACCACCCATCCAGCCCTTGACGGCCCGTTCGTCCTGCTGGAAACGGCGGAACACGAACACATTGCGTACCTCGAAACCCAACGGGGCAGCCTGGTCGTCTCCCGTCTCGACGAGGTCAGCATCCTTGCCCAGAAATATGCGATGCTGCGGACACAGGCCCTCAACCCCGTGGAAACCAGGGACCTGTTGGACCAGCTGCTAGGAGATCCATGAGCACCCCACTCACGTGGTTCAAGTCCAGCTACAGCGGCAGCGAAGGTGGCAACTGCCTGGAAGCCGCCTACACCTGGCGGAAGTCCTCTCACAGCGGCAGCGACGGCGGCAACTGCGTCGAGTTCGCCACCTGCCCCGCAGACCAGGTCCACGTCCGTGACTCCAAGGTCACCGACGGCCCGAACCTCACCCTCACCCCCACCGCGTGGACCGGCCTCACCGCCTGGGTCAGCGCCTAGGGGGCCCGGGATGGCAACGCTCCCCGAGATAACCGCCCTCCTCGGCGAACCCCGGTTCAACTGGACCGACCCGACCCCCTGGCTCGACCTGGAACAGGAACTCGGCACCACCTTCCCCGCCGACTTCCGCGAGATCGTCGACGCCTACGGCTCGGTCGTGGTCAACGACCAGCTCTACCTGAACCACCCCGCCCCGCACCTCCTCCACAACCTGGGGAAGGACATCAGGCTCGACCTCGACCTCTGGCGCGAAGAGGACATGGTCGAGTACCTCCCGAGCCCGGTCGGAGCGGGCGCCGGGGAGCTCCTCCCCGTCGCCTCGGCCAAGACCGGCGAGGCGGTCTTCCTCCGCGTGCCCGAAGACCCCGCCTCCCCCTGGCAGACCCTGGTCCAGGAGTTCGACAGCCCCGCCTGGACCCTGTACGAGATGACGTTCGGCGAGTGGCTGCTGGCCTACCTCAAGGGCCGGGACGTCACCCTCTGCTCCCGCAACTGGGCGCCGGACGGCCCGTACTACGAGTTCCTCCCCTAGCAACGGCGACGGCAACGGCTACGGCAGGTCCAGCAGCGCCCAGAACACCACCATGCTCACCAGCACCACCGCCGGCGCGGCGATCGCGATACCGAACCGCCGGTCGGCGTTGGCCTTGCGCCACGGCAGGGCCCAGCACCACACCAGCAGGGCCAGCACGACCGCGAACCCCGCCATGAGCACCAGCCAGGCGATCTGGAAGCTCGCGTCGAAGTCGTGGGCGGCCTGCCCGTTGCAGGAGTCGCACGCCATGGGCGAGAGGCCCGCGAAGAACAGGGACACCAGGCCCAGCGGCAGCGTCAGCAGCGTGGAGGCCAGCGGGGCGATGAAGGCGCGGGAGTCCCGGTCGAGCTCAAGATCGGTCATGAGCACACTCAACCGCGCCGGCCCCGCCCCCGGGATCCGTGCGGCTACTCAGTTCCCTCCTGGGTAGCGTTCCGCGTCTTCCACCGCCACAGGCCGTCCACCCGGTGGTCGCCCGCGAGTTCCGGGCCGAGCGGCCCCACCCGGGCGTACGCCTCCCGCGTGTGCGGGTCGTTCCGGCAGGCCAGGGCGAAGGCCACGGCGAGCCGGGTCTCCTGCTCGTCGGAGTCGAGGAGTTCGATGAGGGCTTCGGTGACCGCCGGCGTACGGTCCCCCGTGTGGCCGGCGGTGTACACGGCCCTGGCCAGGACCTGCGGGTCCTCGTCCCGGAGCAGGGTGATCAGGACCTCGCGGTCCTCAGGGGACAGCGGTTCCTCACCCAGGGCCTGCGCCGCCTCGGCCCGGACCCCGGCGTCGGTGTCCCCGGCCAGTTCGCGCACCGTGCGCGCCGTGTCGGGGTCCAGCGGCCGGCCGAACAGCGGCGGTACCCGGCGCCGCACGCGCGGGTCGGCGTGCCCGGCCTGCCGCAGCCCGAGCGCCCGTGCGCCGGGGAAGTCCTCGTTCCCGATGACGCGCAGCAGTTCGGCCAGCACTCCGCCGTCGTCTTCCACTTCCACCCAGGCGGCGAGCACCTTGAGGCGTTCCCGCTCGTACCAGCGGGCGTGCTGCACGAAGCTGTAGTTGAAGGCTTCCGCCCCGAGCACTTCCGCCACGAACAGGCGGCGCAGCGGGTCGGGGTGCCGGTGGAAGGCCACCTTCTGCGCCCAGGTCTCGGGGCTCTGGCGCAAGTCGAAGATCAACGCGGACCGACCCCAGTCGCAGTGCTCCGGGTCCCCGTGCCGCACCGCGCGGGCCACGAGTTCCTCCACCGGCGTCAGGATCCGGAAGGTCCACTCCAGCAGGGTCAGGATCCCTCCGTGCCCGTCCCGTACGGTCCGCCCGCCGAGGGTGATCTCCGTGGCGTGGTGGAACGGGCCCTCCATCACCTGCCGGGTGCGCGCCGGGCCCACCGCCCCCGTCAGCCGGCGCAGCCGCGCCTCCGGGCCCTCCTCGTACCAGCCGCGCGCCGTGGCGAGCAGTTCCTCACGGAGCTCCGGCGCCGTCGACGGGCCGGGGCCCGCGTCGAGGAGCTCCCCGAGCTCCTCCGGGGACCCGCCCTCCACGGCCCGCAGCAACTGTTCCCGATCCGGCTCCCCCGTCATCCCCATGGGGGCAACGTAACGCAGGGCTTGCCGGGTGCGGTGCTGATATGGCACCCGGGGCCCTCACCGGGTCGGCGCCTGCCGGCCGGCGGCGCGGGCCGCGTCGACGACCTCGCGGATCGCGTCCGAGACCAGAGCCGGCTGCGCGACGGCGATCCCGTGGCCGCTGTCCGTACGGGTCACGTGCCGGGCGTGCAGTTCGGCCGCCAGGCGCTCCTGCGCGGCCAGCCAGGCCGGCCACGTCGAGCCGGTCCGCCCGACCTTCAGGTCCCACGGGTGGTCGGACGTGAGCACCACCGCGGGCACGGCGGGCTTCGGCGACGCCGGTGCGGCGCGGATCTCGCGGATGGCCGCCGGGTAGTCGGGGACCTCCGGCCCCTTCCCCTTCGGCCTCGTCCCGATCAGGCGCATCCAGTCCGACCACTGCTCCGGGGTCATCGTGTCGCGCAGATGCGGCGAGGCCCCGTCGACGGTGACCAGGCCGGCCACCGCCGGGGCGTCGGTGCGGGCGAGCAGTTCGGTGATCATCGCTCCCCACGAGGCGCCGACCAGCACGTACGGTCCCCGCTCTCCGGCGGCGGCCAGCACCGCCCGCAGGTCGTCCGCACCGTCCCGTGCCGACGTCGGCTGCGTCACGGGGGTCGAGGTGGTCGGCGTATCGTCGGCCCGGGTGGTGCCGGGGCGGTCGTAGGCGCAGACCCGGGTGTACCGGGCGACCTCGGGCAGGACCGCCTTGGCGCTGGGCTCCAAGGCGCCGTGGACGGCGACGTGCGTCCATTCGTCCGCCGCGCCGCCCGTACCCGACACCAGCACCACCGTCGGGGAACCGGTCCCTCGGCACTCCAGATGCACGCCGCGCCCTCCGGCGAGGGTGACCGTACGTCCCGTGTCGTCCCCGGAGCCGCCCGCCACCGCCACCGGGGCGGCGCACACCAGCGCCACGAGTGCCGCCGCGACGGCCGGGGCCGTCCTCCGCCGGCGGCGGGCCGTGGTCCGCCGGACCGGAAAGCCGCAGGCGGCCCGCATGCACCCAGTATCCGCCGGACCGCCGCCCCGGACCCGGGGACGCGGAAGGGCCCGGGCGCACACGGCACCCGGGCCCTTCCCTCGATCCGGCGACCCTCAGGTCGTACGGCGACGCCGCGCGCCCGGTCGACGCTCGCTCGGCCGGAAGACCGCCTCGCCGGCCTCCTTGGCCGCCTCGCGGCGCGCCGCGCCGTACTCGGCGAGGGCCTCCGCGAGCTTGCTGACGCTCGGCTCCGGGGAGAGGACGTCCACCCGCAGGCCGTGCTCCTCCGCCGTCTTGGCCGTCGCCGGCCCGATACAGGCGATGACGGTCACGTTGTGCGGCTTGCCGGCGATGCCGACGAGGTTGCGCACGGTCGAGGACGACGTGAAGAGAACGGCGTCGAAGCCGCCGCCCTTGATCGCCTCGCGCGTGTCCGCCGGCGGCGGCGACGCGCGCACGGTCCGGTAGGCCGTGACGTCGTCGACCTCCCAGCCCAGTTCGATCAGCCCGGCCACCAGCGTCTCGGTGGCGATGTCGGCGCGCGGCAGGAACACGCGGTCGATCGGGTCGAAGACCGGGTCGTAGGGCGGCCAGTCCTCCAGCAGACCGGCGGCGGACTGCTCGCCGCTCGGCACCAGGTCCGGCTTCACGCCGAACTCCACGAGCGCGGCCGCGGTCTGCTCGCCCACCGCGGCGACCTTGATGCCCGCGAAGGCACGCGCGTCGAGCCCGTACTCCTCGAACTTCTCCCGGACCGCCTTGACGGCGTTCACGGAGGTGAAAGCGATCCACTCGTAGCGGCCCGTCACCAGGCCCTTGACCGCGCGCTCCATCTGCTGCGGGGTGCGCGGCGGCTCCACGGCGATGGTCGGCACCTCGTGGGGCACCGCGCCGTACGAACGCAACTGGTCGGAGAGCGAGGCGGCCTGCTCCTTGGTGCGCGGTACGAGGACCCGCCAGCCGAACAGCGGCTTCGACTCGAACCAGGCCAGTTCCTCGCGGCACGCGGCGGCGCCGTGCTCACCGACCACGGCTATGACGGGCCGGGCGCCCTCGGGCGAGGGGAGCACCTTGCCCTGCTTGAACACCTGGGCGATCGTGCCGAGCGTCGCGCGCCAGGTGCGCTGGCGCGTGGTGGTGCCGGCGACGGTCACGGTCAGCGGGGTGTCGGGCTTGCGCCCGGCGCTCACCAGCTCGGCGGCGGCGGCCGAGACCGTCTCCAGGGTCGCGGAGACGACGAGGATGCCGTCGCTCGCGCCGACCTCGCTCCAGCAGCGCGCCGAGGCGTTGCGGGCGTCGACGAAGCGGACGTCCGCGCCCTTCTTGTCGCTGAGCGGCACACCCGCGTAGGCGGGCACGCCGACGGCGGTCGCGACGCCCGGGACCACCTCGAAGGGGATGCCCTCGGTGGCGCAGACGAGCATCTCCTCGGCCGCGCTGCCGTCGAGTCCGGGGTCGCCGGTGACGGCACGGACGACCCGCCTGCCGGAGCGCGCGGCCTCCATGACAAGATTGGCGGCATCGCGGATCACCGGGAGCCCGGCGGCTGCTGACGCCTCGTCAGCGACCGTCAGCTGCGGCGTGTCGACACCCGCGCGCGCATGCGTCCGTACGACGTCGAGCACCTCTGGTTCCGCGATCAGTACGTCCGCTGCCGCGAGCGCCTCCACGGCGCGCAGCGTCAGCAGACCCGGGTCGCCGGGGCCGGCACCGAGGAAGGTGACGTGCCCGTGTGCGGCGAAGGCCGGATAGGCGGAGGTGTTCGGACTTGTGGGGCTCACGCTCGCTCCCCCATCAGACCGGCCGCGCCCTTGGCCAGCATCTCGTCCGCGAGTTCGCGGCCGAGCGCCATGGCCTCGTCGTACGACTGGGGCACGGGACCGGTGGTGGACAGCTGCACCAGCGTCGAGCCGTCGAGGGTGCCGACGACGCCGCGCAGGCGCATTTCATTGACATTCCGGCCGTCGGCCAGCAGATCGGCGTACGCGCCCACGGGCGCGCTGCAGCCGGCCTCCAGGGCGGCGAGCAGGGAACGCTCGGCGGTCACGGCGGCCCGGGTGTGGGGGTCGTCGAGCTTGCCGAGCACGGCGATGAGGTCCGTGGAGGACGCGGGACACTCCACGGCCAGGGCTCCCTGGCCGGGGGCGGGAAGGATGTTGTCGACGGACAGCAGGTCGGTCGCCTCGTCACCACGGCCGATCCGGTTCAGCCCGGCGGCGGCCAGCACGACGGCGTCGAGCTCGCCGGCCTGCACGAACCCGATGCGGGTGTCGACGTTGCCGCGGATCGGCACCGTCTCGATCCGCTTGCCCAGGGACAGCGCCAGCGCGTTGAGCTGCGCCGTGCGGCGCGGCGAACCGGTACCGATCCGGGCCCCGTCGGGCAGCTGCTCGAAGGTCAGGCCGTCCCGGGCGACGAGCGCGTCCCGCGGGTCCTCGCGCAGCGGCATGGCCGCGATCACGAGGTCGTCGGGCTGGGAGGTCGGCAGGTCCTTCAGCGAGTGCACGGCGAAGTCGACCTCGCCGCGCAGCAGCGCGTCGCGCAGGGCGGTGACGAACACGCCGGTCCCGCCGATCGTGGCGAGGTGCTCGCGCGACACGTCACCGTACGTCGTGATCTCCACGAGCTCCACGGGACGGCCGGTGATCGCCCGTACCGCGTCGGCGACGTGGCCCGACTGCGACATGGCCAGCTTGCTCCGCCGCGTACCGAGCCGCAGCGGCTGGTCGGGACTTGTGTTCATGATGCCCGTCCTGGGTCGTCGTCGTTCTTCGGATCGGCCGCGTCCGCCCGGCTGACGGATGCCACCGTCTGAGGGTCGAGGTCGAAGAGTTCGCGCAGCGCGTCGGCGTACCCGGCGCCGCCGGGTTCGCTCGCCAGCTGCTTGACGCGCACGGTCGGCGCGTGCAGGAGCTTGTCGACGACGCGGCGCACGGTCTGGGTGACCTCGGCCCGCTGCCGCTCGTCGAGATCGGGGAGCCGCCCGTCGAGCCGCGCCACTTCCATGGCGACGACTTCGGCCGCCATGGCGCGCAGGGCGACGACGGTGGGCGTGATGTGCGCGGCCCGCTGCGCCGCCCCGAACGCGGCGACTTCCTCGGCGACGATGCCGCGCACGGCGTCGACGTCGGCGGCCATGGGCGCGTCGGCGGAGGCCTCGGCCAGGCTCTCGATGTCCACGAGGCGCACGCCGGGGATCCGGTGCACGGCGGCGTCGATGTCCCGCGGCATGGCGAGGTCGAGCAGCGCGAGCCGCACGGGAGCCGCCCCGTCGGCCTGGCTCCGGCCGCTCTTGCGGGGCTGCCGCTGAGCGGCGGCCTCACCCTGATCGGCCCAGGTCCCGTGCAGTTCGAGGGCGTTGGCGTCGACCCCGGTCAGAGCGGCCCGCCCGTTCGCGCTCCGCGCGGGATCCGCGGCCAAGTCGTCGAGCCCGACAGGGCACCCGTCCGTCCCGGCGGCAGCCGAAATGGTCCGCGCCGCCCCGGCGTCGGCCAGCCGCCCGCCCGCCTTGGCGGCAGCCACGAGCCGCGCCACGACTTCCGGGTCCAGCCGCACATCCAGCCCCGCCGGCGTTTGAGGCGCGGGGTCCGGGGCGGAACCCCGTTCGGTGACCCGCACCGCACCGGCGGCATCGGCCACGTCCAGCCCCGCACGGGACACGGCCGCGAGCACGTCATCGGCGGTCAGCACCAGACCGGTCGCCCCGGTGCAGGACACCACGACGTCGACTCGTGTCAGCTCATCGGCAACCGCGGCCATCGGCAGGGAACGGGCAGCGACCCCGGTGCCCGAGGCAACCAGAATCTCCGCCAACCGCTCCGCCCGCTCGGCGGTCCGGTTCGCCACCACGACCTCGGCGACACCCACCCGCGCCAGCGTCGCCGCCGCCAGGGAGGACATCGACCCGGCGCCGATCACCAGCGCCCGCTTGCCCGCGGCCCACTCCCCCACGGGGACGTGCACGGCGAGCTGCTCCAGCCCGAAGGTGACCAGCGACTGCCCGGCCCGGTCGATCCCGGTCTCCGAGTGCGCCCGCTTGCCGACCCGCAGTGCCTGCTGGAAGAGGTCGTTGATCAGGCGCCCGGCGGTGTGCTGCTCCTGCCCCAGCGCCAGCGCGTCCTTGATCTGGCCGAGGATCTGGCCCTCGCCGACCACCATCGAGTCCAGCCCGCACGCCACCGAGAAGAGGTGGTGGACGGCCCGGTCCTCGTAGTGCACGTAGAGGTACGGAGTGAGTTCCTCCAGCGCGACACCGCTGTGCTGTGCCAGCAGCGTGGACAGCTCGGCGACACCGGCGTGGAACTTGTCCACGTCGGCGTACAGCTCGATCCGGTTGCACGTGGCGAGCACCGTCGCCTCGGCCGCCGGTTCCGCCGCCAGCGTGTCGTGCAGCAGCTTGACCTTGGCGTCGGCGGACAGGGAGGCGCGCTCCAGCACGCTCACGGGCGCGCTGCGGTGGCTCAGCCCCACGACGAGCAGACTCATGCCGGCATCACCGCCGGGACGTCACCGTCGGGGTTGCCCTTGCGCGCCTCGGCGGCGGCCCGGCCGGCCGGCGGCACCACGGCCGCGGCGGGGGCGGCGCCGCCCACGGAGGAGCCGCCGGTGGAGGCGGCGGCCGCCGCTTCCTCTCCGGCCTTGCGCTGCTCGTGGAACGCCAGGATCTGGAGCTCGATGGACAGGTCGACCTTGCGCACGTCCACGCCGTCCGGCACCTGGAGGACGGTGGGCGCGAAGTTCAGGATGGAGGTCACGCCGGCCGCGATGAGCCGCTCGCTGACCTGCTGGGCGGCACCGGCCGGCGTCGCGATGACACCGATCGAGACGCCGTTCTCCTCGATGATCTTTTCGAGGTCGTCGGTGTGCTGGACGGGCATGCCGGCGACGGGCTTTCCGGCCATCGCCGGGTCGGCGTCGATCAGCGCGGCCACGCGGAACCCGCGCGACGCGAAACCGCCGTAGTTGGCGAGCGCGGCGCCGAGGTTGCCGATGCCGACGATGACGACCGGCCAGTCCTGGGTCAGGCCCAGTTCGCGGGAGATCTGGTAGACGAGGTACTCGACGTCGTAGCCGACGCCGCGGGTGCCGTAGGAACCCAGGTACGAGAAGTCCTTGCGCAGCTTGGCGGAGTTGACTCCGGCGGCTGCGGCGAGCTCTTCGGAGGACACCGTGGGCACCGATCGCTCGGAGAGCGCGGTGAGGGCACGCAAGTACAGCGGAAGCCGGGCGACAGTGGCCTCGGGAATACCTCGGCTGCGGGTCGCCGGTCGGTGAGTTCGGCCAGTTGCCACGATGCTCCTGCGGGATGAGCGGGGCTGCAGGCGGTCACTTGTCCCAGGACCGCCCCGTCGACAGCAGGCTATGCCTTTGTGAACGCGTGCACAAAGATTGTGTCCAATTTGTCCGACCAAAGTGACCGGGGTCACGCAACCGCGACGTATGGGAGTGGCGTCAAGGGTGCGCCGAACCCGTTCAAATCCAAAAGGGGGCAAAACCGCACACACTCCTCACACAGACGCCCCCAGACCCCGCAAATCGCCCATGATGGTAACCAGGAACGGGGTCAGGCCCCCAATGCCCGCCGCAGCCGGTCCGGGTTCACCCGCCAGAAGGTGTGCTGCTCGCCGTCGACCAGCACCACCGGAATCTGCTCCCAGTGGAGCCGGTAGAGCTCCTCGTCCTGCGAGATGTCCTTCTTCTCCCACTGCGCGCCCGTCTCGGCGCACACCTTCGCCACGACCTCCTCGGCGTCGTCGCACAGGTGGCACCCCGGCTTCCCGATGAGCGTCACCATCCGCTCCTCGGGACGCTTCTTCTCTTTACGGCGCAACAAAGGGCTCATGCCCCCATTCTCGGCCGCCGCGAAGCGAACTGTTAACGCCTCCGTTTCCCATCGGTTCGGGAACCCCCGAACACAGTGGCTATGCTCGCCACATGGCCGCTCTCGGATGGCTCACACCCCGTAGACGCTCCGCGACAGCGCGCAGCGTGCTGGCAGGCGAGGCCTCGGCCGAGGCCGCCCGCAAGTCCGCACTCGGCGAATCACCGCACCTCACGGAATCCGACCTCGATCTCGACACCGATCTCGAAGCCCTCGGGGAAGAAGAGGAAGAGGCCGAGTTCCCCGTGGCCGGTGACGACCTCGCCGCCGCCTTCTTCGACCTCGACAACACCGTCATGCAGGGCGCCGCGATCTTCCACTTCGGCCGCGGCCTCTACAAGCGCGAGTTCTTCCGCCGCCGCGAGCTCGCCCGCTTCGCCTGGCAGCAGGCCTGGTTCCGGCTCGCCGGCGTCGAGGACCCCGAGCACATGCAGGACGCCCGCGACAGCGCCCTGTCCATCGTCAAGGGACACAGGGTCTCCGAGCTGATGTCCATCGGCGAGGAGATCTACGACGAGTACATGGCCGAGCGCATCTGGCCCGGCACCCGCGCCCTCGCCCAGGCCCACCTCGACGCCGGCCAGAAGGTCTGGCTGGTCACGGCCGCCCCCGTGGAGACGGCCACGATCATCGCCCGCCGCCTCGGCCTCACCGGGGCGCTGGGCACCGTCGCCGAGTCCGTCGACGGCGTCTACACCGGCCGCCTGGTCGGCGAACCGCTGCACGGCCCCGCGAAGGCGGAGGCGGTCCGCGCCCTGGCCGCCGCCGAGGGGCTGGACCTCGCCCGCTGCGCCGCGTACAGCGATTCGCACAACGACATCCCGATGCTGTCGCTGGTCGGGCATCCGTACGCGATCAATCCCGACACAAAACTGCGCAAGCATGCCCGGACCAACGACTGGCGACTGCGCGACTATCGGACCGGCCGCAAGGCCGTGAAGGTCGGCGTCCCGGCAGCCGCCGGAGTCGGCGCGATCGCCGGTGGCGCGGCCGCCGCCATCGCCCTGCACCGCCGTCGCAAGTAACCCGGCACCCCCCGTACCACCGCCCCGGCGGCCTCACACCGGCCGCCACCAGCACCGGAGCCGTCCCGCCCGCCGCGGGGCGGCTCCGCCCGCGTTTCGGGCCCGCGGGCGCGGGGCATTCCCCCAGCTCTACCCCCGGCTCCGGCGGGCCACGCGGGCCCGCCCGACTCGGTCGCGGACCCCCCGGAAGCGCCCATTCCGTGCACCCAAGTGATCAAGAATCGATCACCAACTGCGCCTGAATATGCCCTCGACACGCAACAGAAGTGTCGGAATCGGTGATTTGAGCAACTGGGTGTAGCGCTGCCTGTACGAAGCGTTATTCTCCTCAAACGCATGCCACCGGCCATCTGTCGCCACGACGGGTGAACGGTCCCGCACTGCACGTGATGGAAGCTCTGCCTCTGGGAGTCCCGTGTACCCACCTGTCGGGGTTGACGCCTCGGGCCTGGCTACGCTGCGCGCAACGGTCCTCGACCACCTGCGTGGCTTCGTCCCCACCGCGTACGCCGTCCCCGCCTTCGCCGCCGCGGTCCCTGCCGGCTTCGGCCCGGCCGGACCTTGCTACGCCCTGACCGACGGCGGAGCGACGGTGGGCAGACGAGGGCGCGCGGCCGGAGGGTCGGGCGGCTCCGCCGGCACGAGCACCCAGACCACCCCCACACCCCGCCGTCCCACCGCGGACAGCGACCAGGCCCGCATGATGGACCTGGTCGAGCGCGCCCAGGCGGGCGAGGCCGAGGCCTTCGGCCGCCTGTACGACCAGTACAGCGACACGGTGTACCGCTACATCTACTACCGCGTCGGCGGCAAGGCGACCGCGGAGGATCTCACCAGCGAGACCTTCCTGCGCGCGCTGCGCCGCATCTCCACCTTCACCTGGCAGGGCCGCGACTTCGGTGCGTGGCTCGTGACGATCGCGCGCAACCTGGTGGCGGACCACTTCAAGTCCAGCCGGTTCCGGCTGGAGGTCACCACCGGCGAGATGCTCGACGCGAACGAGGTCGAGCGCAGTCCCGAGGACTCCGTCCTGGAGTCCCTCTCCAACGCGGCCCTGCTGGAGGCCGTACGGAAACTCAATCCGCAGCAGCAGGAATGCGTGACACTGCGCTTCCTGCAGGGCCTCTCGGTCGCCGAGACGGCCCGGGTGATGGGGAAGAACGAGGGCGCCATCAAGACGCTCCAGTACCGGGCGGTCCGCACCCTGGCCCGCCTCCTCCCGGACGACGCCCGCTGACTTCAGACGCTTGCTGACAACACATTCGGTGACCTCTCGATGACGCTGTGGTCCGATCATCCTTCGTCCGTAACCCAAGTGCCGCGACGCTCGTTGTGCGGAATGCAGGCTCCCTGTGGACACGCCCTGCCCGAAGCCGCTCACTCGAAAGTGTGGATGTGCTCAAGGAAGGCAACCTTCCGGACACCTTGGGGAGTCGATCGTCATGACGAGAGGAGGTGCCGCCAGTGATCGCGAACGTCACTCCGCACCGGCGGGCGAACGCCTTCGCCCAGGCCCTGGAGGAGCGGACCCCGTCCGACTTTTCGGAACCGGACCCGGCGGCCGAGCAGTCCGAGGCACCTGCCGAACCTGCCGACCACGACCGGTTGTTGGCCCTGGCGAGCGTGCTCGGCGAACGAATGCCGCGCCCGGTGCTGGACCCAGAGGTCAAAGTGGTGCAGCGAGCCCAGCTCGTTGCCGCCATGGAGGCCATGGTGCTGGAGGAGAGGGCCGGAGGCGGTGCCGCCGACCCTCAACTGCCCGAACAGCGGACCGGCCGCGGCGCCCACCGGGCGACCCCGCTCCGGAAATTGCGGCCCCGCTCCCGCTGGTCCAAGGGCATCGCAGCGGGCGGCCTCACCGTGGGTGTGGCCGCGGGGGCCTTCAGCGGAGTGGCCGCTGCCAGTTCCGACGCCCTGCCCGGTGACCACCTCTACCCCGTGAAGCTGGGCATGGAGGACCTGAAGCTGGGCATGGCCGACGACGATTCGGACCGGGGCGAGCTTTATCTCGACCAGGCGTCGAGCCGTCTGTCTGAAGCCCGCAGGCTGATGGAGCGCGGCCGCATCGGCGACTTGGACCACGAGTCGCTCGGCGCGATCCGCCGGGCCCTCGCGGGCATGAAGCACGACGCCGAGGAGGGCCACCGGCTCCTCCAGGCCGCCCACGACCGGGACGGCTCGCTCGGCCCGATCCAGGCGCTGTCGTCCTTCTCCCGCGCCCACCGCGACGCGTGGGGCAAGCTGCGGGAGAAGCTCCCGCCGCAGCTGGGCGACGTGGGCAGCGACGTCGAGTCGGTCTTCCAGGCCATAGACGAAGACGTGGCGCCGTTCCAGGGCCTGCTCCCCAAGCCCCCGGAGCAGACGCGCGGCACCGGTCCGTCCGGTTCCCCCGCCAAACCGGGTACCCCCGGTGGCAAGCAGCAGTCCACCCCCGCACCGGGCACGCCTTCGGGCAGCCCCGCGCCGTCCCCGTCGGGCAGCACCACGCCCCCGGCCGGCGGCCTCCTGGGCGGCACGGGCAACCTGCTGAACCCGCCGCAGGGCCAGTCCACACCCCCGGCCTCGGGCGGCCCGTCCGAAACCAAGCCGGACATCACCCTCCCACCCCTCCTCCCGGGCATCCTCCCGGGCCTGGGGATCACCGGGGAGGACGTGAAGTAGCGGGAACACGGCGAGGGGGGGGGGGGGGGGGGGCCGGCCCCCCGCCCCCCCCCGGGCGGGGGGCGGGGGGGGGGGCGGGGGCGCGCGCCCCCGCACACCCCCACACACAAACACACCCCCC